>JANLVC010000076.1:0-26586 GCA_031363815.1 Gemmatimonadota bacterium | reverse complement strand
GGCGGCTCCTATCCTTGGCCGGTATGCCCAGACCTCCCTTGTCGTTTCGGTGGTGGGTTTGATCGGCTGCGGTGGTGGCGACCGACAGATCGCTACTACCAGGCACTGCTTCACCGCGGATTACACGGATAGCACGCGAATGTGCTCCGGGTTGACGACACGCTACGGCGCGAGTTCGACGGATCCGGGTTGTGTTGTTGAACAACGAAAAGCGAACTGCTCTACGCAAACGATCCTTGGCGTGCGTGTTCGTGAGCTTATCCGTGTCGCTTTCCGCGTAAATTTGTGGTCATGCTGTTGTGATCTCGCCGAATCACGAGCGGAATTACCCAGGACCCAAAACCCACGGCCGCAAGCGCCAAGCCCAGAGCCTCTCGTACTGCCTCCGCACCACGATTGCGTGGCGCTTCACCCGCCAAGACGCGCGCCGGAAGTTTGGTTATAAAAAGCCACTCTCTAAGCGGTCTCAGTTCTAGGCCGCTCCCTCCTGCGGTCATCGGCATCGCCAACCAGCTGCTTGATCAGGCACTCGCGGGCTTGCGCTCCTTCACTGTTCCGGTGGTCAAACTCGTGCTCCTCGCCACCGTGTGGGACGAGCTCGAGTAGGGCGCTCGTGACACGTCGCACGTCTGGCCCGTTGGCACGGTGAATGCCACGGCATATGGCGGGCGCAGTCAGCGCCCACTGGCCGGCCTGTACAGAGAAAGACCGTGCAGCAGACGGCCCCATTCAGCGGAGGGTGTCATGACGGATAAGAAGCGTACCGATGATCGCGACTGGAACGAGGACGGACTCGTCAACCGCATAAAGGGGACGGCCGAAGAGATGAAGGGCCGGGCCCGGAACGCGGCGGGTGTTCGGCAAGGCGCAGCAGAAGGTCGATGACGTGCTCGACCGGAACGATCGGAAGGCGCCGTAAGCGAAAATCTGGGCCTCCGGGCGTCAGCGCTGACAGTGCGCTGACGCACCATCGCTCTATTGGGGGTTTCCTAACGCCGGAGGAACTCCCTTGCCGATCGAAGAGACCAATGCGAATCCTGTTCGTCACCCCGAGTACGTCTACATGGACTACGCTCGACATCTCTCGGGGCGACTGCGTCGTACCATCACTGGACCGATGTGGCACGGTCCCTCACTGCGCGAAGCGCTGCACGGGATCACCCCGGCCGACGCGGTGGAAAGCCCCATACGAAGCATGAAAACCATTTGGGAGATCGTGCTGCATGTGACCGCGCGCGCCGAACGGGCGCGCCTGCGCATGGATGGACTGGCGCTCGAAGAGCCGACGCCGGAAGAAGACTGGCCCCGCACTCCTATTCCATGCACCGCCGCGGCCTGGGAGAACTCACAGGTCCAGATGGCCAACGCCTACCGCTCGATGGCCGTACGCGTGTGCGAAGTGATGTCGTCCGGCTTTCTCAAGGTCGTCGAAAAACAAGACTACAACATCGCCACGATGGCCGACGGCGTGGCAGAACACGGGGCCTACCACGCCGGTCAAATCGTGATACTGCGCAAGGAGATTCTGTCACGACGGCCTCATGGCACGTACCTCACCGACCTGATCTGGTGAGGGTCGCGGATAACTACTTGTTCGCCGCCGGCACGCTGCCTTTGCGGTACTCCAACTGCGGCTTCTGCGTGCCGAGCACGGTGCTGTATTTAAAATCCGCGCCGCGCCGTTTGTCGAGTTCCGCTTTCGCCGTCGCGATCGTGGCCGGCGACTGAAACAGCTCGGCGCCAGTCAGCGCCATGGTCTTCGCCGCCACCATCATCCCCTTCGATCCCAGGCTCATGCCGCCGGCTGCGACGGCCTGCCAGGAGTGCGCCGCCGTGCCCGGTACCCACGTTGCCGCCGACAGTTGCACCGTGGGAACCACCCAGCTCACGTCGCCCACATCGGTTGATGCGGAGCCCGCCGCGCCGATAATGAGCGGCTTGATCAGCGCGGTATTGGTGAGCGGCTGCGGCATGAACTGTGGCGATTTCTGCAACTGCTCGGCGAACGCGCGTTCGGCGGGCGTCATCGTGTAGCCACCCACGCGTTCCAGCATCTTCTGCTGCACTTTCGCCAACGTCTCGTTCGGCAGCAACGCGTACACCGAGCCGGTAAGTTGCAGCTCGTAGCTGGTGCCCGTACCCATCGCCGCACCCTTCGCCGCGTTTACCACGCGTGACCACACGTCGTTCACGACCTTCATGTCGACATGCCGCACGTAGTAGTACACCTCCGCTGCATCGGGCACGACATTCGGCGCGCGACCGCCGTCGGTGATGACGTAGTGAATGCGCGTGCCGTCGGGGATGTGCTCGCGCAGGTAGTTCGTCATCACGTTCATCACTTCCACGCCGTCGAGCGCCGACCGACCGCGTTCAGGCGCCGCCGCGGCGTGGGCGCTGATGCCCGTGAAGTGGAACTTGCCGCTGATGTTCGCCATCGTGCGCTCACCCGTGATCGAATTCTCATCGCCGGGATGCCACGCGATCACCGCATCGACATCGTTGAACACGCCGTCGCGCACCATGTACACTTTACCCGATCCCCCTTCTTCGGCCGGCGTGCCGATCAGACGCAGCGTGCCCTTCACGTTGTTGGCCTGCATCCAGCTCTTGAGCGCGATCGCCGCTGCCGTGCTGGCGGTGCCAAAGAGATGGTGGCCACAGCCGTGCCCGGGGCCGCCCGCGATGAGCGGATTGCGCGACGGCGTGGCGTCCTGTGAAAGGCCGGGGAGCGCATCAAACTCGCCAAGCAGCGCAATCACCGGCGTGCCGCTGCCGAATTCGGCCACGAATGCCGTTGGCTCACCGGCCACACCGGCCGTGATGGTGAAGCCCGCAGTCTTGAGCTCGGACTGCAGCAGCGCCGTGCTTTTGACTTCCATGAAGCCGACTTCCGCGAATCCCCAGATCTGCTGGGCCACGTCGGCGTAGTGGTCGGCCTTGGTATCGAGCGCGGTGAGCATCGCTGCCGTGTTCGGTGCGCCGATGGTCGGTTTCGCTTTCTGGGCCCGCAGGGAAGACGCGGCCATGCCGCTGCAGAGCAGGGCGGCAAGTGCCACCGTAGTGCACGCACCAGGAGTAGCAGCGCGACGACGCGTCATTGCGGAGTCCTCGATTCGGCAAACACGGGTTCCATCAGTCCGCGCAGCGAGCGGCCGTGCGGATCCTGCTTGGCCCGAATCTCATTCACGAGTTCGAGCGCGGTCCGATCGCACGGCGGCATTCCGATCGACGACTCGCCCAGTGGAGTAGTGCGTTGTCCCCAGCGTACAAGGAGCGCGCCGAAGGTGAGTCCGCCACCGAAGCCCGGCATCAGCAAGAGGCTGCCGGGCTTCACGCGTCCTTCCTTGAGCGCGTCCACCAGACTGACGGGCACGGTGGCCGCACTCATGTTGCCGTACTTGTGCACGGTGACGATGACGCGATCCATGCCCACGCCGGTGTACTTGGCCACCGCTTCGATGATACGCAAGTTGGCCTGGTGCGGCACCACGAGATCGATGTCGTTGGCAGATATACCGGCCTCGCGCAGCACGCGTGCTGCCGCTTCGCTCATGCCATGCACGGCGCGCTTGAATATCACCTGCCCGTCGAAATCCCAGAGCGTGTCGCCAAGAGAAACGCCGCGATTCGCATAGCCGCAGCCGATGCCGCGCACGCGCAGGCTCTGGCGTGCTTCAGCGTCGCAGCCGAGTACCGTGCCGATCACACCTTCCTCGCTGTCGGTGGCCTGCAGCACCACGGCGGCGGCGCCGTCTCCGAAAAGCACCGCCACGTTGCGATTGCTCCAGTCCATGTAGCGGCTGATGAGCTCCACGCCGATCACGATCGCGTTTCGCACCACGCCCGTCTGAATCATCGCGGTGGCGGTGGAGAGGCCGTACAGGAAGCTGGTGCAAGCGGTGTTGACGTCCATCGCGGCCGCGCGCGTAGCGCCGAGCGCGAGCTGCACACCGGAGGCGCTATTGGGAACCGCTTCCTCGTTGCTGCAGCCGCCGTAGATGATGAGATCAACCTCACCCGCTTCGAGCCCGGCGCAGGCGAGGGCGCGTGCCGATGCGATCGTGGCCATCTCGATCGCCGAGATGTGTGACACGCGGCGTTCTTTCATGCCGGTGCGCTGCGTGATCCATTCGTCGGAGGTCTCGAGAAACGTCGAGAGATCGTCGTTGGTCAGGATGGCGGGCGGGAGCGCTTCACCCCAGCCGGTGATTGCGGCATGGCGCGCAGGCGTCATTGCACGGGGAGGTAGGACGTTCGTGATAGACCGCGGTGTCGGCGTCGCTCGCTCGCGGGTGAGCGGCGAACTGGCGGACTGATGTTCGAAGGCTAGGGTCGAACGGGGTGGGCCACAAGAACATTCGGTAACGGATTCCCGACTTCTTCCAGCGCGTTGGCGGCTTGGAAATACATTTTCGGGATGGCCACTTCACAGAATTCCCGCTTTCGCTCGTCCACGCTGCGCCCTGCACTGGCGTTGTGGGTCGCCGCGACCGTCCTTCCCTTCGCCGCCAGGGCTCAGACGCCGGTGATTTTCGTGCACGGCAATGGCGACCACGCCGGTCTCTGGGACAACGTGATCTGGCGGTTCGAGTCGAACGGCTATCCCGCGTCACGTCTGTTCGCGGTCGACCTCCCGAACCCGTCGGCCTCCAGCACGATCACCGCGGCGGAGCGTAATCGCTCGACACCGGCGGACCAGACGGCGGCGCTGGCGGCGTTTGTCACGCGCGTGCTGCTCACCACGGGCGCCGGCAAGGTGGCGCTGGTGGGAAGTTCGCGCGGCGGCATGACGATCCGCAACTATGTGCGCTTTGGTGGCGGCGCCGCGCACGTGTCGCATGTCATTACCGGCGGCACTCCCAATCATGGCGTGTTCGCGATTCCGACCGTTCAGCCCGATGGCGAATTCAACGGCGCGGGCCCGTATCTGCGCGCGCTGAATCGGGGCAGCGAAGTCGTGCCCGGCGTAAAAGTCCTGGCGCTTCGTTCGGATTCGCTCGACAAGTACGCACAGGCCGAAGGCGCCGGACTCGGCATGAAGGGTACGCCAACCAACGTGGATGCAACCGGCCCGGCGCTACGCGGGGCGCTGAACATGGTGCTCCCGGGCACCGATCATCGCGAAGTCGCGTTCGGCCCTGCCGCCTTTCGCGCGCAGTATCGCTTCATCACGGGTCGTGCGCCGATGCACCTGGATATCGTGGCCGACACCGTCGCCGTGCTTGAAGGCATGATCAGTGGCAACGTGCACGCCAGTCCAACCAACCTCCCGCTCGCCGACGTCGTGATCACGGTCCATGCCGTGGATGCGGCGACGGGACAGCGCATGGGTGCGCCGGCGTACCGCGCCGTGACATCGCACACGGGGCGTTGGGGTCCATTCCGCGCCTCGCCGAGTGCGCGCTACGAGTTTGAAGTGGCGAGTCCCGACAGCGCAGTGATACTGCATGTGTACCGCATGCCGTTTCCGCGGTCGAGCCGGGTCGTGAACTTCCGGCTGCCGACTCCGCCGGCGTCGCGCGCCGACAGCGTCAGCGTGCTGATCGCCCGTCCGCGGGGCTACCTGGCGTCAGGTCGCGACACCGTGGAGTTTGACGGCCTGCGCGCCGCAGGCATCCCACCCGGCGTGCCCACGGTGGACCGCGCGATCCGCTGGTTCGGTGTGCGCGAATCGCTCTCGGTACGGGCGCGGGTGAATAGCGAAACGATCGTCGTGCGCACCCAACCCGGTGACAAGCGGCGACTGGTGTCGGCGGAGTTTCAGCGGGAGTGAGTGCGGGCGGCTGATCGAACCGCAACCGCAACAGCTGGAACACGGAGACCACGGATCACACAGAACCAACACGGATAAGCGAAACGGCGCACAGAGGCATCATCGCTGCGCCGTTTGCTTATCCGTGATGCTTTCATCCGCGTGATCAGCGGTTCAGCTGTTGTTGCTGCTGTTGCTGTTGCTGTTGTTATTGCTGTTGTTGTTGCTCTTGTTGGTGTCGCCTTGCTGCTCCCACCGCGCGCGCGTCCACGGCCCCGCGGATGGCGCGCTCCGCTCCATCGGTGCTACAATCGGGAGTTCGCTGCTTGTCCACCTCGTCCCGCGCCACATGTCCCCGCTTCGCCCTCGCTCACTCCCTCGATTCCTCGCGGCAGCGGCGGTCGCCCTCACCGGCGCCACATCGGTCCTGCCGGCCCAAGCTCCCGACGCCCCCTTCCTCCGCGTCCGCGTGGACGAGGCCCGCAACCGTGCCTTGCTCGACATCCCTGCCGCGCAGATGGGGAAGGATTTCCTGCATCAGGTCACCCTCACGACCGGATTAGGGCAGAGCAACGGTCCCGGCCTCGATCGGGCCCAGGCGGGCCAGAGCGTGGTCGTGCGCCTTGAGCGCCGCGGCAACCGCGTGCTGATGGTGCGTGACAACTGGAACGTGCGGGCGCTGAACGGCGACGCCGGCAGCAAGCAGGCGGCCTCCGACGCTTTCCCCCGTTCGGTCGTGGCCTCCTTCATCGTCGATGGCGAGAAAGACGGCGTGACCACCGTCGATGCCACATCGCTGTTCCTTTCCGACGCCTACGGGGTCGCTGACGCCCTTCGTGGCGGTGCCGGACCCGGTGGCGTTGGTGCCGGCGGCGCGGCCGGCGCGTATCGCGTGGATGCGACCCGGAGCTGGCTCGACACCGCGCGCACCAAGGCCTTCCCGCGGAACGCCGAGGTGCACGCCGTGCTTACCTTCGTGAGCGACGCGCCGGGTGGACTCGCGCGACGCGCGGCGCCCGATCCCAAGGCGATGACCTTCGAGGAGCACCACTCGCTGGTCGTGCTCCCCGATCCCACAAGCTATCGCCCCCGCGCGTTTGATCCACGCTTCGGCTACGGCGGCACCCAGTTCGCCGACCTGTCGCAAGGCTTCGACGGTACGTATCGCGCGGGCTTCATCAACCGCTGGCGCCTCGTGCCCAAGGATCCCGCCGCGTACCGCCGCGGGGAGCTCGTGGAGCCCGTCACGCCCGTCACGTACTACCTCGATCCGGGCATTCCGCCGCAGTACCGGGAGGCGCTGCGACAGGGAGGGAACTGGTGGGCCAAGGTGTTTGAAGCCGCCGGCTTCAAGAATGCCTTCCGCGTGCTCGATCTGCCCGCCGGCGCCGACCCGATGGACGCCCGTTACAACATGCTGATGTGGGTGCACCGCTCCGGTCCCGGCCCGAGCGTTGGCCCCAGCTACAGCGATCCGCGCACCGGCGAGATCGTTCGCGCCATCGTGCGCATGGACGCCTGGCGTTCGCTGGTCGACTACAACATCTGGGCGGGCACCGTGCCGGCCTCCGGTCCGCGCGGTCCCAATGTGGACGCCGAAACGTTCGCCATGATGCGTCGTCGTCAGCACGCGGCCCACGAGATCGGACACACGCTCGGCCTGTCGCACAACTATTTCGCGCACGCGCAGGGCCGCACGTCGGTGATGGACTATCCGTTTCCGCTGATCACGCTCGCGGCCGACGGCACGCCCGACCTGCGCGACGCGTATCGCAAAGGCCCCGGGGCGTGGGACACGCTCGCGATCAAGCTCGGATACAGCTGGTACGCCGACAGCGCGTCGGAAGCGAAGGGACTCGACGCGATCATGAAGGACGGCCTCGCGCGCAACGTCCGTTTCATTAACGATCAGTATGCGAGCGCGAACGGATCGATTCCGGAAGTGACGCGTTGGGTGGAAGGCGCCACGATGTTCGACGCCGTCGAGCGCACGTCGAAGGTGCGTCGCGTGCTGATGGACAAGTTCGACGAGCGCGCGATCAAGCCGGGCGAGCCGATGGCACTGCTCAACATGCGATTTGCGCACGTGTACCTGCATCACCGCTACTCGCTGGAAGGGCTCGCCAAGAACGTGGGCGGCATGGACTTCACTTTCACGCTGCGCGGCGACGGCCAGACGCCCACGACGATCGTGCCGGCCGCGACGCAGCGTCGCGCGCTCGCGATGGCACTCGACGCCATTCAGCCGTCGGAGCTCACGGTCCCCGAGCGCGTGCAGAAGATGATCCCACCCGCGCCGCCGGGCTTCAACGCCGACATGACGTGGATCGACAGCAACGGTGGCACGACGTTCGACGCCGTCACGCTCGCCGGTGGTCTCGCCACGGAAGTGATCGGCTACCTGCTCGACCGCGAACGACTCGCGCGCGTGGTGCTGATTGCCGGACGTGACAACGCCGCTCTCTCGCTCGACGAAGTGCTGCGCACTGTCGTGCAGCGCACGTGGGGCGCTGCCGCCGCCACCGCCGCGGCGGAGAAGGCCGTGCAGCGTGCCGCACAGCGCGCCGCCCTCGACGCGATCCTCGACCTCGCTGGCGACAAGCGCGCCATGCCCGACGTGCGTGCCGCGGCGTTGATGCACTTGAAAACGCTTGACACGCAGCTTGCCACCGTGGCGTCCACCGACGCCGCTGTGCAAGCGCACGTGGCATCGGCGCGCCACGACATCGCGACGTTCATGGACGGGAACGACGACCCGACCGCGCGGCCGCGGTTCCCGGTGATCATACTGCCGTGGCCGTGATCACGGGCAAGGTGCGCTAGGAATCAACAGCGCTAGGAATCAACGACGCTAGGAATGAGGAGCGCTAGGAATAGACAGCGCGACCTGCAACGAACGGAACGGCAAGAAGCGCCCGCGCTTCTTGCCGTTCCGCGGTTTACTCCTAGCGCCGTTCATTCCTAGCGCTCCTCATTCCTAGCGCCCTTCATTCCTAGCGCCCTTAATTCCTAGCGCCATTGATTCCTAGCGCCCTTTGCTGTTCGTTCCCCCATGTCTCTTCGTCCGAGTATCGGCGTCGCTGTCCTCGTCATTCGCGACGGCAAGATCCTCATCGGCCGCCGCTTGGGCGGCTCGCCGGGGAACAGCAGCTGGCAGTTCCCCGGCGGCCATCTCGAGTGGGGAGAGTCGATCGCGGACTGCGCCGTGCGTGAAGTCGCGGAAGAGACTGGACTTGATGTCACCGTGACCGGCTTCGGCCCCTTCACCAACGACCTGTTCATGGTGGAGGGAAAGCACTACGTCACCCTCTTCGTGTTGGCCACGGCGCCGGTCGGATCGCCGCGCGTGCTGGAGCCGGAGAAATGCGCGGAATGGCGCTGGTGCGAGTGGGACACCATCCCCGAACCACGCTTTCTCTCGGTCCAGCATCTGCTTGAGCTGGGCTATCGCCCGCCAGGCGTCGAATAGGCCGACGCCGCGCCGTCACGATAGACCAGCTGTCCGCCGGTGTGCCCCACGTTGTAGCCGAAGCCGAGCACGGCCAGTGTGCCCGCCGCCGTCACGGCGCGCGCCGTGGAGCCCACGCCGCCGCGCACGAAGCCGACCCCCGCGATGACCAGAACGACGCCCGTGGCCAGCACGAAGGCGTCGGCCGCCTCTTCGTGCGTCTCGATCGCCTCCTCGGGCACGACGTTCTCCACGGCGTCCTCCTCGTCCTCGCCCGTCTCCTTGGCCAGCAGTCCACTGCCCAGCGTCAGGGCGATCATGGCGGTCGCAAGTCCCCATACCGGCAGCACGCGCGCGCCGCGCCGGATGGCGATCAGCGCCCCGAAGCCGAAGAGCGGTACAAGCACAGTCATCGCGATCGGCAGGTGGACGATTAGCGGATGCAGCGGTGTCGGAAGAAAAGACATCGAACGTTCCGGTGAAGTGGGTACGCCATGGTGTTCGCCACATCTTCGGCACGTTCGTGTTCGCAGACTATCCGGTAAATGCCTACGGTGGAGCGCGACATATGCCGGATAAGGGAGTTCGTCCGGGCGGGCATTCTGTTGGTGGTAGTCGTGGGGGGACTGGTCGATCTGACTCTCGACCGACCACCCAGTATCTGGTCGCTCCATGTGCCGTCGGAGATCGGCCTGGTCGTATGCAGTCTCGCTTGTGCGGTGGTGCTGTTTCGCGGCCGGCGTCGGTCAGTCGCCGCCCTGCGCCGCAGGGGCGGGCCGAACGCTCAGCGTTCTTCCTGTACGACCTCGTGTTGCGGTCGTGTCGCACGACTGTCGTGTGACTGCGTTGACGATTACGGAACGACGACCGTCCGTACCGGCGCCTGATGGCGTTCGAGCGCGTCCAACACGTCGTTGATATCGCGCGCCCGCAGCGGCACCGTGTTCGTGACCACGTCGGCGAGATTGAGGATGCCCTTGTCGGCCATTTCGATCAGTTCGTGCAGCTCGCTTAGTAGATGGTCGTTCGATCCGATCAGCTCCGCCTCGCGGCCGATCAGATCGTGATAGGTGTCGACCGGCAGGTGAATGTCGGACAGCCCAACCACCACCGCGCGGCCGTGCGGGGCCAGCGACTGCAGCGCGGTGCGCATCGTGTCAGGAGCACCCACCAGCTCCAGCGCGACGTTCACGCCACGCCCGTTGGTCATGGCGCGCACCTGCGCTACGACCTCGTCGGGCGACAGCTCAGCTGCCCGGATGGTGCGCGCCCCAAAACGTTCAGCCAGCGCCAGCTTTACCGGGTCCCGATCCACGGCGATGACGTCGGATGCCCCGAGGGCTCTGGCGAGTTGCACCGCCGACATCCCCAGTCCGCCGGCTCCGACCACCAGCACCGACTCGCCAACCGTGATCCGGCCTTTGCGGAGTGCGTGCAGCGAGGTCGCTGAGGAGCACATCATGACCGCGCCCTGCTCGAAGGGCACGCAACGTGGCAGCGGCACGGCGTTCCGCGCCGGAACCACGATGTAGTCGGCCCAGCCGCCGTCGATGAAGTGCCCGAGCATCTTCCCGGTGGCGCAGAATTGCTCGCGTCCGGCTAGGCAGTCATCGCAGCGGCCGCAGGTAACCAGATAGTGCAGGCAGACGGCGTCGCCGACGGCATGACTACGGACATCCTGACCGACTTCCGCGATCTCGCCCGCCACTTCGTGCCCGAGCGTGAGCGGCAGTGGCTCCACGCGCGAACGACCGGCCCGGTAGTGCACGTCGGAATGACAGATGCCGGCCGCTCGAACGCGCACGAGCACGTCACCGGGACCGCAGCGCGGCATCGGGACGTCGGCATCTTCAACGGGGCGACCCGGAGCGGGGAGACGGACAGCGCGCATAAGCAGGCCTGAGCCGAATGTGACCGGGCGTGGCGTGTGACTGATGTTCTATCCACACACGTGACCATGCGCGAGTCTACCTGGCAACGCTGGTCGTGTCTCACGTGTTGATTCCGGCTGACTGCACCGGTCGGGCTACAACGGGTATCGTCTGGCTGCCGCGCAGTGCGATTTCGCACTGCGCTGGCATCGACGTGACGGAGCTACTTGTGGCGGAACGTAATGCGGCCGCGGCTCAGATCGTACGGCGAGACTTCGACCGTGACCTTGTCACCGGCAAGGATGCGGATGCGGAACTTGCGCATCTTTCCCGCCATGGTGGCCAGCAGTGAATGTCCGTTCTCGAGCGCGACACGGAACATCGCGCTTGGCAATACGTCCGACACGACTCCCTCGAACTCGATGGCGTCTTCCTTCATACAACCTCCTTGGTCATGCGCACGTCGTACTAGGTCGTGGAACCGGAGTCGATCGGCGCATCCTGGAGGAGCGCCTCAAGAGCCGTCCGGAGTTGATCGATACAGCGGCCCGCGAGCTCGAGGGACGCATAGCCTTCACGTTCCAACGACTCCGGATGCCAATGCCACGTGGCTTCGCTCGTGGCGGAAGGCAGGCACGTCTCTTCCCACACCGACTGCGGGGTGGCCGGCACCTGCCGCCATCCACGCCGTTCAGGGGCATGTTCACCGCGCGGAGCGATCACGCCACGCCACACGATGCACAGCAACTGTCCGGCGGCTGGAACATCGGTCCCATTGCGGAGCCACGCGACCGTGAGGGCGACCGGGCCCAGCTGAACGATGCAGCGATCGGGCGACAAGCGAACCGTGGGCGGTTCAATTGACGTCTGAATGGCCAGCGCCTTCGTGGCGGCGACGAGGCCTTCGGACAAACGAGCAAACTCGCGCGTGCAGACAGCCTGGGCGCGGTGTGAAGACAAGAATGAAGTGCGAGCAGCTGTGTCGCGCGGATCAAACGCGCGTTCGGCGGGTGCGCTCTCAATCATACGGGGTTCCCGGTGAGAGGGGACAACGCCGAAGCGCCGTGTGGCGGACAGAGGTCCGCGCACACGGCGCTTCGGGTCGTCATACGTGATTCACGTTACGCGAAGCACTCATGACGAAAGGGCGAACTGCCCGAATCAGCGACCCATCCGCGTGACGTTCTCAGCGGCCGGACCCTTCTGACCCTGAACGATGTCGAACTCAACCGTCTCGCCTTCGGTCAGCGACTTGAAGCCGCCGCCCTGAATGGCGGAATGGTGAACGAAGCAATCCTTCTGTCCGTTCGCCGGGGTGATGAAGCCGAAGCCCTTGGCATCGTTGAACCACTTAACTGTTCCGGTCGTGCGCATCGCTATACTCCTGTTTCTGATTTGGTGCTGGTGTCAGTCGGAGCACGCGGACAGACGAGCCGATGCAGAACAGAACCAACCACCTGGTACTCGTGATCAACCTCACGACGGTCGCCACCACTCGGTGACTGCGATGCACACAAAAAAACCCGCTCGACTTGGCAGGCCCGTTTCTATCGGAACTTGTCCATACGCCGCGGCGCATGCATCGCTGAAGAGAAGGTACACGGTCTTCCCCCGAAACGCAAACAATACGCGAACTATTTTTTATGACCCCGGTCGCCTAGCTCCATGTGGCACCGTGACTTGCCTCCATCCACGAGCGGCCCCACGGATTCCGTGACCGTTCGCCACGTCGCGCGTACCGGTTCCCCCCTCCCGTACGGAGGCCGCACACTCCCTCGCACCGCCACGCGCACTGGTACTTTCTGGCGGCTCTGGGCGTCCTCGTGGCCGGGTTCTGGGGCGTGCCCTTCAGCCCCGACGCCCCCCGCTCTTCGACCTGGCAGCCGTGGCCTTCACCGCCATTCTCTTCGACCTCGGCCTCGGGCGCGGGCTCGCGAACGTCCGACGGCCGGCGGCCCGGTGCTTCTTTGCGCGGCAGGCGAGCATGGCGGTCGTGCATGTCATACGCGTCGCCCCCATCGTATCGGACGGGCGAAACGGCGTAGGTGAGCGCGCGTATCCGATCACGTTCGCGTTTTTTATCGCGCTGCATCTCGCGCTGCATCTCGCGCTGGTGGCGGTGGGCACAGCGCGTGGTGGAGCAGCTGGAGGCAGCGCTTCGTTGCGGCGCCCTCACCACTTCAGGCCCGCCGCGCGGACGGCGGCTCCGTGGCTATACTTTACCATGGCACGAATATCCCGGGATCGAGACGACGTCCACATCGCCTTACTGCGTGGCGTCAATGTAGGTGGTTCGAAGAAAGTACCGATGCTGCAGCTCAGAGATCTCGCTCGCAGCCTCGGCTTCGGTAATCCGCGCACGCTGCTGAACAGTGGCAATCTGGTGTACGCCGCCCACGGAAGGTCGACGGAAGAAGCGGCGCTCGCACTCGAGCAGGGCATCCTGCAGCGCATGAAAGTGTCCACCCCTGTGCTGGTGATCACCGCCGCCCAGCTGGACCACATTATCGCCGACAACACCATCGACGATGAGGACGTGGATCCGAGCCGCCTGTTCGTGTCCATCTGGCGTGAGACGTACGATCGCGATGCGCTGATGCCGCTCTTGCAGCAGGAATGGGGTGAGGAAACCCTCCACATCGGATCGCGTGCGGCGTATCAGCACGCACCCGAGGGCGCCTCAGAAAGTGAACTGGTCCACGCGGTGGCCGCAGTGCTGGGTGACCGCGTAACGGCGCGCAACTGGAACACGATCGGCAAGCTGCATGATCTGGTTGACGACGTCGCTACCGCCGCGAACGAAGACGCGTAGGCCGTGACCCGCGTTGGTGCGCGCGCGGTCGCCTTCTGGGTGGCAGCTGCTTCGCGAATCCGGTGTGCACCGTGAAGCGCAGCCGTCCGATACGGCGGCGCTCGCGATGCCGATGCGCGTGCATCTGGCGTCGCTCGTCGCGCTCACCCGCCCGCGTGACTCCGTGCCCACGCGCCATACCACGCGACGCCATATCGCGTCCGGCCCACGGGTAGCGCCTCCGCGGCCCGTTCGGCAATATATTGGCGGCGCGCAGACCCCATGGTGCGTCCCACGTGGCGAGTCCGAAATGGCGAACGCGATGGCCATCGCTCCCCCAGACCATTCTACGACCGAGACGCGAATGCTCAAGATTGTCGGCCTCCTCCTCCTCGCCCTGCTGGGCGCGCTGCTGCTTATCGCATCGCGTCAGCCGGATGCGTTTTCCATTGAACGTTCCGTCGTCGTGGCGGCACCCGCTGACGTGATCTATCCCCGGATCGCCGATCTCCATCAGTGGGGCACGTGGTCGCCGTATGAGAAGCTTGACCCGCAGATGAAGAAGGTGTTCAATGGCACACCCGGTGCGGCCGGCGCCAGCTACTACTGGAGCGGCAACGCGAAGGCGGGCGAGGGCACGATCACGGTGCGCGAACTGATGCCGCCCTCGAAGGTCACGATGCAGCTCGACATGCTGAAGCCGATCGAAGGGCACAACGTCGTCGAGTTCAATCTCGAACCGACGGACGGCGGCACGCGCGTCACGTGGGCCATGCGGGGTGCGAATTCGTTCCTCTCCAAGGCCATCGGTCTGTTCATGAACATGGACACGATGATCGGCAAGGACTTCGAAGATGGACTGGCCTCTCTCAAAACACAGGTCGAGACGAAATGAAATCGTTCGGCGTTGCCCTCGTGGGCTACATCCTGATGTTCGTGGTGCTCTTCTCCACGCTGACCGCGGTGTACTTCGGACTCGGCACTGAGCGCACGTTCCTTCCCGGTAGCTATGCCGTGACCCCGTTGTGGATGGCGGTGTTCTGCTTCTTTCAGTTTGACGCGGGGCTGGTGGCCGGCATCGTGGTGTCGAAGCTGTCGAGCGATCGCAAGGTGCCGCTTCTGCTGGCTGGGATGACGCTGGTATTCGGTACACTCATGGCACTGCCGGCGGTTCTGGGCACGGTGCACGACCCCGTGCCGCGCGACGGATCACTCACCAACATGCAGGCGATGATGCAGGCGCAGACGCCCGTGTGGATTCAATCGATCGCCCCGGCACTGGCGGCGCTTGGCGTCCTCGCCGGCGCCACGCTGATGTCGGTCGTGGGACGCCGCCGCTCGTGACTGTGTCGGCTCAGTCGTTGTGGATGTCCGAGCGCAACGACCGATGGCACGATGCACTCAACGGTTACGACGCCGCGATCGCGACCGTGCCGTCGGCACGACTGGTCGAGCATGACACGTGGTATCGCACCACGCTGCCGGAGCTGATCGCGTCACGCTCACCCGGCTACGTACAGCATGACGACATGGTGCGCATTACCGAGTGGAAGATGGCGCGTGGAGTATGGCGCGCGCCGAATCTCCTGCTGGTGCGCAGCAATACGCCGGAGGCGGTGATCGAGGCGAGCCGGTTGGCGTGGGGGCAGATTCCACACCCGACCAAACCGGTCACGGCGCTGGTTGCGCTCAAGGGTGTCGGTGCCGCCACGGCATCGGCGTTGCTGGCGGTCTTGGCACCATCGGTCTACCCGTTTTTTGACGAGGATGTCGCTGCACAGGTGCCGCAACTCGGACCCGTCGCGTGGACGAACGGATACTACGCCACGTACGCCGTGGCGCTGCGTGAGCGGTCGGCGCAGCTCTCCGCGGCATTCGGGCGGGAGTTCACACCGGTCATGGTGGAGCGGGCGCTGTGGGCCACGCGACGGGTTGTGCGAAAGGGCGCGCGCGCGTAATCACGGCCGAGGTGGTGATCTGCGGGGCGGGGATTGCCGGCATTGCCACCGCGCACGCTCACCTGCGACAAGAGCACCGAGTGCCGGTGTTCCCGATGCCGGACGACGCGCTCTACCCGAAGCTGGTGCTACGCGGCCCGGCTACGAACGTACGTTTCTGCCTACGCGATACGACGACCACGCCTACGTCGCGCTGCTGGCAAATTGGGGCAGTACGGGGCAGCTGTAACGACGCATTCGCGTTACGGACGCGGCCTGTTGCGCTGCACCTGCTCGTGCATGATGCGCAGCAGTTCCTGATTGCTCCACGGCTGCCAGCCATGCGGTTTAAGCGGACGTCCGTAGTCGAACGTTCCGGCATAGAACGGTCCGTTGCCAGGCTCTTTTGTGCTCTCAAGAAACGTTTCGAAGCGATACACGCCGAGGTTGAGGAAGTAATTGTCCATGTCGCCGACGGCCACGTGCAGCTTGCCCACCAAGCGCGGGCCGATGGTGGACCAATTGCGCTGCACGTAGTCGCGCAAGTCGTAGCCGTTGGCGCGCATCGCTTCGGCGACGCTCTTGTCGATCACACCCGTCCGCTTGTCCCAGAGCGGCTTCGGATAACCATCCGCGCCCACCGGTGCCCAAGCGGCCTGCCAGCCATCCCACTGCCCGCCGGAGCGGCCGTTGGTCGCAATCACCAGTTCGGCGCTGTTCTCTTCGCGCATCGTGAGTTCGGTCATGCCTTCCGGTGAGCGACTCGACGGCACTTCGCGCGGAAGCCACGAGCGTTCGTTCGTCACGAACGCGTTGGCGTCGACGTACACGTTGCCGAACTGATAATTGCGGAAGTCGAGCTGATCGGGGTACAGCGACCACGCACCGCCGAACACGTCGGGGTAGTGCACCTGCAACGCCAGCACGTCCCAGCCACCGGTTGAGCCACCCGTGAGGGTGCGGGCGTACGCCGACGGAATCGTACGGTAGCGCTTGTCGATCTCGGGAATCAGCTCCTGTGTAATCGCATCGCCGTACGGGCCGTTATTCGCTGAATTCAGCACGTAGCTGTCGTCGTAGAACGGTGTCGGGTGCTGAATGAACACCGCGATGAACTCAGGCACCTTTCCGGCGGTCCACGCCTGCTGGAACTCGCAGCCCGGTTCGCGAGCAGTGCGCACAAGACGCGCCGCCTTCGCCTGCGCAGTCTCCGGCGCAGTGCATCCCTCGAAGGTGAAGCCAAACGACGCGCGTTCGCTGAAGTGGCCCACGGTGTACACCACGGGATAGCGCTTGGTGCTGTGCTGTTCGTAATCCTTGGGTAGCAGGACCACGGCTCCGATTGGCATGTCGTGATTCCAGAAGGCGCTCACCTTCTTCGATGTCATCGTGAAGCGTTTCACCCACGGCGAATCGGCGATCGTGCTCACGGGCGGCAGCACGGTGGTCAGCGACAGCGAGATCGTGGAATTGGTGGCGGGATCGATGTGCAGCTTCTGTACGGCGCTCACAAGTGAGCCGGGCGCGTTGTTGAAACGTTGGCCTTCCCACGCGTCCATGTGCGCCCAGATCGTGTGACCGTCGGCGCGCCTGAATTGCGTATACGGCAGGATCATGCCCTGCACGAAATATTCGCCGGCCGGCAGCTGCTTGAGCGAGGCAACGGGAAAGCCGAGTGTGGTCGCATCGATCGCCGCGACGTCACCGGGACGCAGGGCATGGACATCGACGCCGAAAAATGGTTCGCTGCTGCGGTTTGAGCCCGCTTGCTGGCGGGGCTCACTGCGATCGGTGCGCGCGATGAACACGAAGGCGCGACCGGTAATGGGGCCAGACGCCACCGTGGCGTCATAGCGAAGTTGCACCGTTTGCGCGGTGAGCGACGCGGCAAATAGCGCGAGGCCGGCCGCGAGCAGTGCGGCGCGACGGGAAAAGCGAACGGCCGTGAACATGGTGATCAGTGCTGATGCGAAGGGGTGGGCGGGGCGAGGGGGACTTCGGACGCGAGTCCCGACGCCGTGGACTCGGGCGTGTCGGAGAGATGTTCCTGCACGATGCGCCAGCGGTCGTTTTCTCGGCGCCAGAGCATCGTCCACGCGCCGCTCACCGTATGCGGCGTGCCCTGCGGTGTGGTGTGTGGAATGCTGTAGACGAGCGTGAGCACGGCGGCATCGCGCGTGATCACGTCCACGTAGGTGGAGCCGAGCACGAAGCGTGGGCTCTGCATGTTGCGTCCGACGCGACGCCAGAATCCAATGATCTCGCCGGCCAGTGTATCGCGCGAAGTGGTTACCCGTCCCGCGACGGCGGAAATGATGCGTCCGCTGTCGGGATACAGGCTGAGCAACCGCGCGGCAGGGTCACGCCCCGTAAAGTCGTAGGCATTGGTTACGAGCGCGCTCAGCGTATCGGCAATCGCGCGACGATCGGCCGGCGACACCCGAAGCGGATCGGTGCAGGCGGTCACCACGGACAGCGCCGCGACGGCGGCAACACGAACGGCGAGCAAGCAGCGGAGGCAATGGCGCATCGGTGGCCTGGAGGTCGGGTGCCCGATCGGATCAGCAGGACGGCTCTCCGTGAGGATAACGAGCGCGGTCGCTTGCCGCGCAGGGGGGCCGGCCAGGCACTTCTGCAGCTGAGTTCGTTTTGCTTGTACAGGACTCAGGATCTCACGCAGAGGACACCGGCTGTCACCGTGAGGGGACGGTTTATCGCAGGGGACGGAAAGGTTCCCCTCGCGCAGGCGCACGGGCTGGATGGCGCGGTCATTGCTGTGCACATTGCTATCGGGATCACTCGGCAGGTGCCGGGTGTATGCCTGTCGCCATGGCCCAGCGGCCGGGAGGAGCGCATGCAGAAGACCCTGAAGGCAGCGGCGGTTGGATCTGGGATGGCCGTGGTGTTCACGCTGGCTGGCTGTGGCGCAGACCGCGATCCGTCCGCGATGACGGCCGACCTCGAGCGCGACCTCCAGTTGGCAACGGTGGCCGAACTTCCCCGTACCGCGGTGGTCTCGGCGCTCGAAGGCGGACCGACCGGTGCGCGCAGTGGCGATATGATCGGTCGCCGAGAGGCCGTGCCGACAGCGCGCCGCTCGGTGCGGCCTATGCCCAGCGCTGCGATCACCGAGACGGTGTCGAATGAATCGGTGGATGAAACGCCGGATGAAACGCTGGGCCCGGCTACGGTCGCGACGGAGCGGGTGGAGCCGACCCCCGCTTCAAGCGCGGAACCGGGCGTGCAGGCGCCGCCTGACCTCTCCACGGAGGCGGTGACCGCCTCCGGCCCGACGGCTCGCGGTGACGACGATGCCGGTCGCGATCGTGGGCGTGGCGGCGGAAACGTCGGCGACGGCAACGGCAACGGCGGCCGCCGCGGCGGTGGATGGGGCGGCATCATCGGCGTCGTGATCCGCGGCGGCGGTGCTGGCGACGATCACTGCGAAGAGCACGACCGCCGTCGTAACGGTGGTCGCAACGGTGGTCGAATTGGGACGCGCGTGGGCGGCAACGGCGGCATCATTGGTACGGTGATCGGCGAAGTAATTGACCGCGGACGCGCGCCGGTAGGGACGCCGCAGAGATGGCCGCGGTATTGACACGGGCAAACGGCGCTAGGAGTAAAGGGCGCTAGGAGTAAAGGGCGCTAGGAGTAAAGGGCGTTAGGAGTAAAGGGCGCTAGGAGTAAAGGGCGCTAGGAGTAAACGGCGCTCAGAATAAACGACGCTAAGAGTTTACGGCGCTAAGAGTTAGGGGCGACACGGCACGATGTGCATGGGGCAGCCTACGAGGGGCGCGGGCGCGCGCGTTGCCGTGTCGCCCCTCATTCCTAGCGCCGTAAACTCCTAGCGCCGTTTACTCCTAGCGCCGTCTATTCCTAGCGCCGTCTATATTCTAGTTCACTTCCCTTTGCCCTCGGCGCGCGCGAGCGGGACGAGTGGCTGTGGTGCATGGATCAGGCGCTGACCGAGCATGCGATGTCCGAGGAACTCCGCGGATATCTCACGCTCAGGATGCACCATCTGGCCGAACACATGCGCAACCAACCCCAGTAGCTAGAAGACCGTTATGCGCATTGTGGCCGGGAAGTACGCGGGACGACACCTTACCTCACCCAATGATTTCCGGGTGCGTCCAACGGGGGAGACGGTGCGGGTCGCCCTCATGCGACTGTTGCGCAACGATCTCGAAGGGGCCCGCATCATCGATCTCTTTGCGGGCACGGGTGCGCTCGGTCTCGAGGCGCTTTCGCGTGGCGGCAAGTACGTGGACTTCGTGGAATTCCGTCCGTCGAGTCTTCATGCGCTCAAAGCCAACATCGCCGCCCTCGGCGTGCGCGAGAAGACGCGCGTGTACAAGAAGGACGCGTTGCAGTTCGCGGGTCAATTGCCGTCGGGCAAGTTCGACATCGCTTTTGCCGATCCCCCATACGAGTCGAAAATGCTGGACCGGCTTATCGAAAGCTGGCATCGGCAGAAGTTTTCGACGATTCTCGCCATCGAGCATGCACGCGTCCACGTGCTCCCTACGATTGTGAAGCCGCAGCACACGCAGATTTTCGACGACAGCGCCATCTCGGTGTACCGCCTGTAATTCTCACCTGTAGACCTCTGTAGGCCCTCCCATGCGCATCATGCTCCGCTCCGTCATTGCGGCAACCCTGCTGTTCGCGCCGGCGCTTGCGTCGGCGCAGCCCTCCTCGTGGAAGAAGCAGGCCGACCGCGTCACGATCATGCGCGATCAGTGGGGCATCGCCCACGTGTATGGCACGTCCGACGCCGACGCCGTATTTGGCATGGTGTACGCGCAGGCCGAAGATGATTTCAATCGCGTGGAGACGAACTACATCACCGCGATGGGACGCACGTCGGAAGTGGAGGGCGAGGGGGCGCTCTGGCGCGATCTGCGCATGAAGCTGTTCATCGACACGCTCGACATGAAGGTGAAGTACGCCGAAAGTCCGGCGTGGCTGAAAGCGCTGATGAACGGTTTTGCGGATGGGCTCAACTACTATCTGGCCACCCATCCGCAGGTGAAGCCGAAGCTGCTTGCGAAGTTCGAGCCGTGGATGGCGCTCACCTTTACCGAAGGCAGCATCGGCGGAGACATTTCGGGTGTGAACGCCGGTGGCATCGCGCAGTTCTACGCGCCGCGCATGGGAATGGCGCCGGCCGCGCCGTTGCGCGAGGAGCGCGAGTCCGAGTTCGACGCGGATGGTGAGCGGCGGGAGCCCACGGGGTCGAACGGCTTTGCGATTGCGCCGAAGAACACCGCCAACGGTCATGCGCTGCTGCTGATCAATCCGCACACCGACCACTACTTCCGGCCCGAAATCCACGTGACCAGCGAAGAAGGGCTGAAAGCCTACGGCGCGGTCACGTGGGGACAGTTTTTCATCTATCAGGGCTTCAACGACAAGAACGGTTGGATGCACACCACCGGCGGTGGTGACGTGGCCGACGAGTATCAGCTCTCGGTCACCGAACGCGACGGCAAGGCCTTTTACCAGTATGCGGGTGGCGAGCGCGAACTGACGGCCAAGCGCATCGTGCTGCCGTACAAAACGGCGACGGGTATGCAGCGCAAAACCGTCACGGCGTACTTCAGTCATCAGGGGCCGATCATTCGCAACGACAACGGCAAATGGGTGGCCGTGCGTCTTATGCAGGAGCCAATCAAGGCGCTGATGCAGTCGTTCGGTCGCACGAAGACGAGTGACTTCGCGAGCTACAAGCAGGTGATGGAACTCCGCACCAACTCGTCGAACAACACCGTGTACGCCGACGTGAACGGCACGATCGCCTTCGTGAACGGCGACTTCATTCCCAAGCGCAATCCGAAATTCGACTACACGCTCCCGGTCGATGGCGGTACGCCGGACACCGAGTGGCAGGGATTGCACGCAATCGAAGAAACGATCATGGTGACGAATCCGGCCACCGGCTGGTTGATGAACACCAACAACTGGCCGTTCACGGCGGCCGGTCCGAACAGTCCGAAAATCAGCGACTATCCGAAGTACATGTCGCAGTATCAGGAAGAGAATGCGCGTGGCGTGCACGCCATTC
This sequence comes from Gemmatimonadota bacterium, assembly GCA_031363815.1. GTDB lineage: Bacteria > Gemmatimonadota > Gemmatimonadetes > Gemmatimonadales > Gemmatimonadaceae > Gemmatimonas. Next base: position 4,714 of record JANLVC010000076.1, on the reverse strand, counting down.
GCGTGCTCGACGGCCGCACGGACTTCACCGTCGACAAACTGATTGCCGCGGCCTATGACAGTTATCTCCCCGCCTTCGAGCAGAGCATTCCGCCGCTCGTTGGCGCGTGGGATGCGCTGCCGGGTGCCGACACTCTGCGCATCCGGCTCGCCGAACAGATCGGGACGCTGCGGCGCTGGGACTACCGCTACAGCCTGACGTCGGTCGCGATGTCGCTGGCGAATGCGTACGGAGAAGAGCTTGGGCGGATCACGCGCGGCAGCCGCACGGCGGCGCGCGACAACGCCGTGCTGCTCGGTGCGCTGGCGCGTGTTTCCGACAAGCTCACGAGCGACTTCGGCACCTGGAAGACGCCATGGGGCGAGATCAACCGCTTCCAGCGTCTTGATGGTCGCATCACGGCCGTGTACGACGATGCGAAGCCGAGCATCCCGGTGCCGTTCGCCTCAGCGAACTGGGGATCGCTGGCGGCGTTTTCGCAGAACGGCGTGCGCACCACGAAGCGCAGCTACGGCAACCGCGGCAACAGCTTCATCGCGGCCGTTGAGTTCGGCCCGCGTCTTGTCGCCAAGACTTCGCTTGCTGGTGGGGTCAGCGGCGACCCTGCGTCGCCGTTCTTTCTGAACCAGGCCGAGGACTACGCCAAGGGTCAGTTCAAGACGGTCAATTACTACCGCGACGACGTGGAAAAGAACGCCAAGCGCACGTACCACCCTGGTCAGTGAGCGTGGCGAACGACGCTGCGATGCGTTTCGCGGCCGCGATTGATTTCGGCGCCAGCAACACCGACGTCGTCGTGCGCGATGGCAGCGCCACCCGGTATTGGACATTGCCGAGCGAGGGGCAGCCTGATGAAGCGCGCGTGCGGCGCGTGCTCGACGCCGGCGGCGTGTCGCCTCGCGATCTTGAATGGATCGCGGTGACCGGTGGCAATCGCACCTTGTTGCCGCAGACGATCGACGATTGCCCGCTGCATCATGTTGATGAAGTGCGGGCGATCGGACGCGGAGGGCTCGCCCTGGCCAATCTCGATGCGGCGCTGGTGACCAGCGCCGGGTCGGGGACGGCGTGCGTGTCCGCGACCGTGCATGGCGCGCACCACGTCACCGGCACCGGCGTGGGCGGCGGCACGCTCGTGGGACTCGGTCGCCTGTTGCTTGATACCGTGGATCCACGCGAGATCGACGCGCTGGCGCAGCGCGGTTCGGACACGACGCTCAATCTTACGATTGCCGAAGTACTGGGCGGCGCGATCGGCAGCTTGCCGCCGGAAACGACGGCGGTCAACTTCGGACGCGTGGCCCGTCATCCGGTGGAGGCGTCGCGAGAAGACACGGCGGCCGCGCTCGTGAATATGGTGGGGCAGGTCATTGCCGTCATCGCGATCAATGCCGCCCGCGCGCAGCAGTCGCCGCACGTGGTGATTGTGGGCCACTTGGCGGATCTCAAGAGCATCCGTCGCACGTTCGGACTCGTGGCCAAATTCTATGGCGCCACCATCCTCACACCGGAAGACGGTGGATCAGCCACGGCGATCGGCGCCCTGCTGTGCACGGAAAGCGCGCTGCGCCCTGGTGCGCTGCGCACTGGTGCGTAGCACCTCGTGCCCGTGCGCCGCAACGGGGCGCCGCAACGGGGCGCCGCAACGGTGCCTACTTCGCCTGACAGAGATGGTCGAGCGCAACCTTTGGCATAGATCCCGGTAACGGTGTGGCGTACCCCGGAATGCCAACCACCTTGTGCTGCGCAACCTTCGTGCCTTTCGCGTTGCTGTAGTACCAGTTTTCCTTGACGGCCACGACCTGCTGGCGGCAGTCGAGCATGAGCAACGTACGCGAGCTGAACCAGTTGCCGCCCGGTACCTTGGTGGGCTTGTGAAACTGCACACGCAGCGCGGCGGTGATGATGCCGCCCTTGCGCTTCACCGATTTCGACTCCAGCAGTACCGTGCCGCCGTTGATCAGGCCGATTGGCTTGGGTGACTGCGCCGACGCCACTCTGGCTGACATCGTGCCCGCCGCGGCGAGCGAGAGCAGAAGCCTGCTGAGCGACGGCAGCAACAGGACCGATCGGGACGACACCGCTGGCGACAGACTCACGACGGTTCCGGAAGAGTGGGAGTGGCGTGACGCTCCGCATCGAGCAATCGACGAACCGTCTGCAACAGGACAGCCGTCGAAAACGGCTTCGCGAGAAACGGGAGCTGATACTGCGCCACATTGCGCACCAGCTCGTCGTCGTCCGGATAACCGCTCACGAATAATACCTTGACCATCGGATAGCGCACCGACACCTCTCTCGCGAGGTCGGCGCCGGACATGCCGGGCATGACGACGTCGGTAATGACGAGATCGTACGGGTCACCAGCACTGGCGAGTGCATCAAGTCCCGCCTGCCCGTGCTCGGCATGCGCCACCTCGTAGCCGGCACGTTTGAGAATCAGCGTGGTCACTCTCGCGACGGCCGAATCGTCTTCAACGAGGAGAATACGCTCGACGCCAGACGTCAACGTGGGTATGCCGACGCTCGACTCGGCGAGACGTGAGACGCGCGCGGTCGTCGCGTCGATCGCGAGTGGCACGTATACGTGGAACGTGGTGCCACGTCCCTCTGTACTCTCCACGTGCATGGCACCGCCGCATTGCTGCACGATGCCATACGCGAGGGCGAGGCCGAGTCCGGTGCCGTGCCCTCGATCCTTCGTGGTGAAAAACGGCTCAAACATCCGCTCGCGCGTTTCCGGGGAGATGCCGCTGCCCGTGTCAGAGGCACTGATGCAGATATAGCGACCGGCTGCCAGCGACGGAGTGCCTGCATGGTTGCTGGTCAGCTCGATCGCCGCTGTCGTGAGCTGGAAGCGACCGCCGCTCGGCATCGCATCGCGCGCGTTGGCGGCCAGATTCATGAGGACTTGCTCGAGCTGACCCCAGTCGGCCCGTATGACGCCGACCTGTGGCTCGAGCGAGAGGGTGAGGGTGATGGCTTCGCCGAGCAATCGGGAGATCATGCGTTCGATGCCGGTGATCAGCTCGTTCGGATCGAGCAGCTGAGGCGTCGTGGCCTGCCGGCGACTGAAAACAAGGATTTGACGCGTGAGTACCGCGGCGCGCTGGGCCGATGCCAGCACGCCTTCCACGTCGTCGCGTACCGGCGACGCCGCGGGTAGGTCCAACAGCGCCATCTCACTATGGCCGATGATCGACGATAGATAGTTGTTGAAGTCGTGCGCAACGCCGCCGGCGAACGTGCCGAGCGCCTCGAGTTTCTGGGCCTGCCGCAGCTGTTCCTGTGATGCGGCGAGCGCGGTGTTCCGCTCAACGATGGCGTCGGCCATGGTGTTGAATGTGCGGGCCAGTGTGCCCACTTCGTCGCGGCTCTCGATGGTCGAGCGGCGCGCCATGTCGCCGGCGGAGATCGCCCGCGCATCACGCGTAAGCGACTCGATCGGCGCGACGAAACGTGCGATGATCCAGTACCCAAGCAAGACGATCGTGAGACTGAAGAGCAGGCCGAGCAGCACGTCTTGAGTGAACTGCGTTCGCGATGGTCCGAAGGCGTATGCGGTGGGAATGCCCACGTACACCGTCCACGGCAGTCGCGTGGCGGTCTGCGCACCGAACAGGCGTTCCACGCTGTCGATCGAGCTGGTGATGAGGGGGCCCCACGCTAGCGGGCCCCGCGCCGACGGGCGCGGCTGCCCAGGAAAGACCTTGCCGATCCAGCTGTCCGCATCTTTCGATCGCAGGATGATGCGGTCGGCAGAGTCGAGCACTGAGAGAATCGAGCTGGGAGGCAGCGCGCGCGCCACTCGCATGGCCTCCATCGAATCGAGGAGCACTGAGGCGCCGATCAAGGCGCGTACGCGCCCCGACGAGGAATCGAGGATCGGCAAAATGAACGGGAGTACCCAAGGACTTCCCGCGAGGGCACGCGGGCGAAAGGGAACGCCGACCGTGAATCGCTTGGTGCGAAGCGCGACGCGGAAATGCGTCCGAGGCCATAGGCTAAACGTCGCACGTCCGGTCGCGGGCATCACGGCCGCGCCCAGGTTGTGGCCAAGCGAATCTACGAGATAAATATTGGAGTAGGGAACGGGAGACTCGGCATACAGGGCGCGCAGTAACCGGTCGTTGCGCTCAAACGGCGCACTGGGGTCGACAAGCCGACCCACGCTGTTCAGCAGCGTTTGCGCGTTGATGAGGGCGGCGTCGAGCGAGCGCGCCACGATCGTCGCGGTTTCCTGCGCGTGCTCAGTGATCCGTCGCTCTTCGGCGGTGCGCCGCTCGCGCGCTCGCAGAAACGCGAGCGCGGTGATTACGGCGGCGATCAGCATGGCGGCAATCTGCAGCCGACGGCGTAGGCTGAGCGGCGTGATCGTCGTTCGGTCGGCTGGTGGGAGGGTCACTCCCACAACTTACCGAACGGAGACAGCTGCTACAATAATCCGGCGTTCGTGGGCAGATGGTGGTGGCCGCTAGTACTGCGACCGCTTAGAGAGTGGCTTTTTATAACCGAACTTCCGGCGCGCGTCTTGGCGGGTGAAGCGCCACGTCATCGTGGTGCGGAGGCAGTACGAGAGGCTCTGGGCTTGACGCTTGAGGCCGTGGGTTTTGGGTTCTGGGTCATTCCGCTCGCGATTCGGCGAGATCACAACAGCATGACCACAAATTCACGCGGAAAACGACACGGATAAGCTCACGAACACGCACGCCAA
>JANLVC010000043.1:0-31727 GCA_031363815.1 Gemmatimonadota bacterium | reverse complement strand
GGCGCGATCGTTGGGCAGATAGATCGGCGCCCGCTGCTGCGTGGCCGTGACCACCGGCCCACCGCGAATGTTCATGGGGAAGTCGAAGTGCGGCAGCAACGCTTCGATGCCGTCACCAAGCCCCGAGCGCGCCACCAGTCGCCCGCGGTCGGCCTCGAGGATGCACACGATCACGCGATCAAACGGGCCGCCGCGCAACGCGCCTTCCAGCGCCAGCAGCAGCACGTCACCCAAGGCTGTCCCCGACAACGCATCAGCCGCGCTCTCGAGCTCCTGCAGCAGGCGGTCACGCAGCTGCAGCACGTCGCCTTCGCTCGACGCCGGAGTGGTGGCTATCCATTCGCCGGTGTCGAACGTCGCCACACCCATGGCCGACCGCGCAGATTCAGCGAGTTGTTTGAAGCGCTGACGATCGCTCGGAATGTGCAGGCTCGAGAACAGCTCGCGCGTTTCGTTCAGCGCCGACGCGATCACTTCGCGCACCTGCTCCCGACTGAGCTTGATCTTGGCGCTGTGCCGCTCGATCACCGTTTCCAGAGCCACCCCCGCACCATCGGGCGAGTCATCCTGGCTGTACAACGCGACGGTGAGATCGTGACTGAACGCCGTCACCGCCGCCGACAGCGACACCGACGTCGACGCGCGCGCCCGCATGCCCTGCACCACCGCTTCGGGCATCCCCCAGTGACGCGACACTTCGGCGCCCAGATCGGCATACGCAAAACCAAGCACCGCCTTGGTGGCGCCCGTCTCCGACTTACCCTCGTCGTGCCGCATGGTCTGGATGCGCGCGTAGTCTTCGCCGAAGTGACAAGCGATCAGCACCTCGCCCAGGCTGCGGAACATGCCGCACAGGTGCGCTTCCTCGGGCTCCTGCAGGCCCAGCTTGGTCGCCACTTCGCGGGCGTGATTCGCGGTAAGCAGCGACTGCAACATCAGCTCCTTCAGCGCCGGGGAGCGACGATGGAAGTTTTCGAACAGCAGCAAGCTGCTGGCCAGCTGACGCACGGTTCTCGCGCCCAGCATCATCATCGCATGCGTGGCGCTTTGAATCGACCGCCCCGACCGCCGGTAGTGCACGCTGTTGGCCGTGCGCACCACACTGAGCGTGAGGCTGTATTCGCGCAGCACCACGTTGGCCAGTCGCTGCAACGAGCTGGCGTCATCATCCAGCGCCGAGATGGTCTCGATGATCTGCTTCGACAGCGCCGGGAAATCGCTGCCCTCGAGAATCCGGCTCATCCGCGCGCGGACGGGCGATTCTTCGGGATCGGCGGAGGCGACGGTCAGGTGCTGGACGTTGGCTGGCATCACCCGAAGTATCGGCACCACGTCGACCGGTCTTGCGCCCGTCGATACACTCTGACATCGCCAGAGCACACGCCTTCCGCAGGCTCACCACCCTCCCGATCTCCCATGCCCCGTTCCGCTGCCTTCAGCTCACGCGGTCCCGCCGCCATCGGTCCGTACTCACATGCCGTCTGGGCGGGCGACCTCCTGTACTGCTCAGGCCAGACGCCTATCGACCCGGCCACCTCCACGCTGATCGACGGCGACGTCACGGCCCAGACGCACCGCGTGTTCGACAACCTGCAGGCGGTGGTTGAAGACGCCGGTCTGACCATGGACGACGTGATCAAGTGCAACGTGTACCTCACCGACATGGCCAACTTCGCCGCCATGAACGCCGCCTACACCACCCGCTTCTCGGCCCCGTTCCCGGCCCGCACCACCGTGGCGGTGGCCGGCTTGCCGCTGAACGCGCAGGTGGAGATCGAGCTGGTGGCCAAGCGCCCGTAGTGCTCACCGTCCGTACGCCACGAGGGGCCGGTCCATCGCGGACCGGCCCCTCGTGCATTCAATCAGTTCGGCACAGAACGGTCAGTAGACCGGCACCGTGAGCGTAATGCCGTTGGCCGCCAGCAGCGCGCTCATCACCTTGGCCCGCGCCATGAACGCCTTCGATTCGGCCACGGCGGCGTTGACCGCCGCCTTGGCCGCGGCAGCCTGCTTCAACACCGCCTCACTCGGCGTTTCCCACAGCCCCAACAGACCGCTCTTCACGGCGCCCAGTCGGGCCAGCACGTTGGCGTCGTTGGCGCCGAAACCTGCGCCGCCACCGCCACCGCCGCCGCCGGCAGGCCCGCCGGCCGGTGCACCTACGCCCAGCTTGGCGCGGACCGCGTCAAAGTCCTTCCGGAAGGCGGTGAATTGCGTCTTCACGCTGTCGGCGATCGTGGGAGTGGAATCCATTTTGGCCACCACCTTGCGCACGTCGGCCAGCAGGGCGGTCATCGGAGCCGCCGCCGCGGCGCCGGCCTGCTGGGCCGAATGCAGCTCAGTGGCTTGAGCATTGTAGGCCACACGCTGGGCCTGCGTGAACTGTACCTGCGGGTCCATCACGATGGTGAGTTGCTTCGACTCGACGGTCTTGTTATCGACCACCAGCGCCACCGTGTACGTGCCCGGCAACACTAACGGCCCCTGATTGGCCCCGCCGCCGCCACGACCGAATCCGCCGCCACCCGCGCCACCCGCGCCACCCGCGCTGCCGTCCGCGCCGCCGGACGCCGCGCAGGGGTTCTCGGGGAAGTAGCCGATCGTCGGCAACGGCGTGGGCAGGCCCGCAATCGGGCCGCGCAACCCACCATCTACGCCGCCGCCCGATGCTCCGCCCGGTACGCCGCCAGCCGGTACGCCGCCAGCCGGTACGCCGCCAGCCGGTGCGGCATCACGGATCGGCTCCACGCGCTGATCCCAGCACACCGTGTGAATGCCCGCCACGTTTTTCGCCGCCGGAACGGCGAGTTCACGCACCACCGCGCCATTCGTATCACTGATACGCAGCATGGGGTTCGTAACCGCCTTCTTCAAGCGCAGCTGCAACACCGTTTCCGTGGGCGGATTCTCGCCGGTGAAGAACTGATGTCCCCAGAATTCGTCGTTGCGGTCGTCCTTGGCCTTCCATTGCAACGACGGTCCCGGCGTGAACAGCGTAGCGTCGGCCTTCAGCGCCGCGCTAAACTCCTGGATCGGTTCGAGGTGATCCAGAATCCAGAGCGCGCGACCGTGCGTGGCCACCAACAACGCGTTGTCGCGCGGATGAATCGTGAGCTCATCCACGCGCACCGTGGGAAAGTTGGCCTTCAGGCGCTTCCACGACTTGCCGCGATCGAGCGTGAGAAAGATGCCCGTTTCGGTGCCCACATACAGCACATCGGGATTGCGCGTGTCTTCTGTGAGCGTGCGCACCACTTCGCCCTTGAGCCCCGATGTGATCGCACGGAACGTCGCGCCGTAGTCAGTGCTCATCCACACATACGGATCGTAGTCGTTCAGCCGATAGTTGGCGACGGTGATATACACCGTGCCCGACTCGAAGCGCGACGGCACCACTTCCGACACGAACGCGTGACCCGCGGGGAAACCCGGCAAGTTTTTCGTGATGTTCTGCCACGTGGCGCCGTTGTCCTTTGACATACTCACGGTGCCGTCGTCGGTGCCGGTGTAGAACACGCCGTTCTGCTTCGGCGACTCGGCGAGTGACACAATCGTGGGCCACTGCGAAATACCGTCGTTGCGCGCGATGGCGATGTCGCTGCCTTTGAGGCCCATCGTCACGATACTGTCGCGCGTTTCGTTCTTCGTGAGGTCGGGGCTGATCACCGTCCACGAATCACCACGGTCGGTGCTGCGGAACACGCGATTGGCCGCCACCAGCAGCACACCGGGATCGTTCGGCGACAGCATCAGCGGCGTATCCCAATTGAACCGATACGCTTCGCCCGCCGTCGCATTCACGACGGTGTGCATGGTCGGGCGGATCGACTTGGATTCGCCGGTCACCTTGTTGCGACGCACCATGTTCCCGTCCTGCGACTCGGTGTAGATAATGCGCGAGTCACGCAAGTCGGGAATGGCCACGAAGCCGTCGCCCCCCAGAATTTGGAACCAGTCGCTGTTGAAAATGCCGCGATTCATGCGCGTCGCACTGGGTCCACACCAGTCGTAATTGTCCTGCATGCCGCCGCACACGTTGTACGGTGTTTCCATGTCGAAGCTCACGTGGTAAAACAGGCCCACCGGCACGTTGGGGATGAACGTCCACGTACGGCTCATGTCATACGACGTGGCGAGTCCCCCGTCATTGCCGATAATCACATGATCGGGATTCTTCGGGTTGATCCAGATGCCATGCACGTCGTCGTGCGTCACGAGTGCCGCATCGGTTTCAAAGGTGCGGCCGCCATCCACCGACAGGTGCAGGCCCACGCCACCCATATAAATGCGATCGGGATTCACGGGATCGATGCGCAGCTGACTGAAGTACATCGGGCGCGCATTCGTGTTGCTCTGCTTGGTCCACGTCGCGCCGCCGTCGTTCGACTTGTACACCCCCGACACCCCCGACACGACACCGCGCGTGGCTGGAGCCGCCGGTGTCGTCGTCATATTCTCCGTGGCGGCCGACGCACGCTGCGCCGCCGGCGCGGGGCCTTCCACGGTGGCATACACAATGTTCGGACTCTGACGGAACACGTCCACCGCGATGCGCCCCAGCGGACCAGTGGGGAATCCGGTGCCGGTGATCTTGGTCCACGTGTCGCCACCATCGGTCGACTTCCACAGCGCGCTGCCGGGGCCACCGCCGTTCATGCAGCAGGCCGTGCGGCGACGCTGATACGTGGACGCGAACAGGATGTTCGGATCGGTCGCCGACATCACGAGCTCGCTCGCACCCGTCTCGTCGTCCACCGTGAGCACCTGCTTCCAGCTCTTCCCGCCGTCGGTGGTCTTGTACACACCGCGCTCGCCGCCGGGACCGAACAGCGGCCCGGTGGCCGCCACCAACACCACCTCGTTGTTCGTGGGATGCATGACGATGCGATTGATGTGCTTCGACTGCGGTAGCCCCATCATCGCGAACGTCTTGCCGCCGTCGGTCGACTTGTAGATGCCGCTGCCCCACGAGGTGCTCTGGCGATTATTCGACTCACCGGTGCCCACCCACACAAGATCCGGGTTGATCTGCGACACGGCCACGTCACCGATCGCGATCAGTCCCTGATCCTGAAACAACGGCGTGAACATCGCCCCGTTGCTGGTGGTCTTCCACACGCCGCCGTGAGCCGAACCGACGTACCAAATGGCCGGATTGGCCTCATAGATGGCGAGATCGGAGATGCGCCCCGACATCGTGGCGGGTCCGATCGACCGGAAGTGCAGCTTGTCGAATTCCTGCGCTACGGAAGTGGCCGCGACCGGAGTCGCTGTTGCCGCCAGCTGCGCGCGGGCGGTGGCCGGTGCACACAGGAGCGTGAGCGCCGCCAGCGAGGCGGTGCGTCCGTGCAGTGTCCTGAACATGGAGGGGATCTTCGTGAGGAGGGGAACTGACACATAAACCACGAGCATGCTGGCGAGTGATCAAGGGTCGATCGAGGCACTACCGGGCTAACGTGACGCGTGCGCGAAACGCTGCTTCCCGTCTTCAGCGGGTGCCGGGCGCGAGGACGTCCAGCATCGACCACGCCCGGGGAATCAGCAGCTGTGGTCCGCCGCCACACACCAGGAATCCAATTTTTCCCAGCTGCGGCGACATCAACTTCTGTCGGTGCCAGGCGCTGCCCGGCGGCAGCGCGTCGTAACGCGACCAGTGATCGAGGGCACCCGTGGTGTAGCTGTGCAGCGCCTCGCCGTTCTCGCGGGCGCGGAACTGCACGCACTGACGACCATCGGGGAGGATGCCGCTCTCGTAGGGTGAGCCGCCGGACAGCGTGTAGAACAACTTGAATTCCGCCTCATGCGGAAAGCGAAAGGCGATAAGCTTCGCGCCAATGCGAATCGGATAAAGCGACACGGGCTTGGACAAATCCATGGCTTTCAGAAATCCCATGGCATCCCCCACCGGCAGGCCGCGCATCGTGCGCTCAAAGAACACCAACGAGAAGCGCACGTTCTCGCGTGGAGTCGGTGCGTCAGTAATGCCCAGCAGTGCGATCCAGCGGGCGAGTCGCCTCGGCGACGCGTGATCATCAAGCCGGAGGTCGCTGAGACGAGCAGTATCTGGAGGCATCGGTCCTGTTGCGTCGGTGGCCACGGACAGCGCAGCGGTTGCCCAATCGAATGAGGGTGGGCTAATGTGGCGAGTCCGTGCCGCGCCGTCCATACATGGAACGCACTCACCACACCGGCCCGACTGGCCCGGTGGTGGGGCAATCACGTGACCCTCGACACGTCGCGGTATTCGCGTAGCGCGACGCGCTACCGCATGTAATGGCAATTGTATCCGTACGGATTCTTCTGCAGGAAATCCTGATGTTCGCCCTCGGCGGTCCACCACGTGGATTCAGGCGTGATCTCGGTCGTGATCGGCCGTTTCCACAGCCCCGCCTGCGCCACGCGCGCCTTTACCAGCGCCGCGGTCTCACGTTGCTCCGGCGTGGTATAGAAAATCGCGGAACGATACTGCGTGCCAACGTCGTTGCGTTGTTGGTTCAGCGTGGTCGGATCGTGTAGTCGGAAAAACCAGTTTTCGAGCAGCGACTCGAAGCTCAGCACCGTGGGATCGAACACGATGCGCACCGCTTCGGCGTGCCCCGACGCGCTCTCATGCGTGTCGTCGTACACCGGATGTTCGAGCCAGCCGCCGGTGTAGCCCACCTCGGTGTCGAGCACGCCGGATACGGCTTTCAGAATTTCTTCCACACCCCAGAAGCATCCACCGGCAAGGATCGCGACTTCGGTCTCACGCGAGCCCTCGTGCAAATTCATGTAAACAACCGGCGGAATTCGCCATACCCTTCCGCGTCGAGCTGCCCGCGCGGAATGAAGCGCAATGACGCAGAGTTGATGCAGTAGCGGAGTCCACCGCTTTCGCTGGGCCCGTCGGGAAACACATGTCCCAGATGCGAGTCGGCGTTCAGCGACCGCACTTCCACCCGACGCATACCGTGTGACCGGTCTTCCTTCTCGAGCACCTGCGGCGACACCGGCTTCGTGAAGCTCGGCCATCCGCAGCCAGAGTCGAATTTGTCGAGAGACGAAAACAGCGGCTCACCACTCACGATATCGACGTAAAGGCCGTCTTCGTGGTGATCCCAGAAAGCATTGCGAAAAGGCGGCTCGGTTCCCGATTGCTGGGTAACCGTGAACTGCTCACGCGTGAGCGTGCGCGCCAGTTCGTCGACATGAGGCTTGACGTAGTCAGACATAGTAAAGGATATACACAGAACGGGTGCCCGAAGTGCCCGGCTCGGGAGTTCCCGGGACCAGCGCGTTCCCTATCTTACACACGTGCAGAATCTCCGCTTCGACAATCGCTTCGTGAACGAACTGCCGGGAGACGCCAACCAGTCGAATCGGTGTCGGCAGGTGCTCGGCGCCGCCTGGAGCGCGGTCGCGCCCACCCCCGTGCCCGACCCCCATCTCCTGGCCCACGCGCACGAGGTCGCCGCGCTGGTGGGCTTCACCGAGCACGAGGTGCAATCGCCCATGTTCGGGCGGGTGTTCGGCGGCAACGAACTTCTGCCCGAGATGGCGCCGTACGCCGCCTGCTACGGCGGGTATCAATTCGGCAATTGGGCTGGTCAGCTGGGCGACGGACGGGCCATGTCGCTGGGCGAGGTGGTAAACGCCGTCGGCGAGCGGTGGGAGCTGCAGCTCAAGGGCGCCGGCCCCACCCCGTATTCACGCACCGCCGACGGCCGCGCCGTGCTGCGCTCATCGATTCGCGAGTTTCTGTGCAGCGAAGCGATGCATCATCTGGGCGTCCCCACCACCCGCGCACTGTCGCTCGTGACCACCGGCGAACGCGTGGTGCGCGACATGTTCTACAACGGCAACGCCGCACCGGAACCGGGTGCGATCGTCTGTCGCGTAGCGCCCTCGTTCATCCGCTTCGGCAACTTCGAAATTCTCGCCGCGCGCGATGACATGGCTCTGCTTGCGCAGCTCGTGGACTTCACGATCGCGCGCGACTTTCCGCAGTTGGCTGGCATTGCCGATACCACCGAACGTCGCGTGGCGTGGTTTGCCGACGTGTGTGAACGGACGGCCCACATGATTGCGCACTGGATGCGCGTGGGCTTCGTGCACGGCGTGATGAACACCGACAACATGTCGATTTTGGGGCTCACGATCGACTACGGTCCGTACGGATGGCTCGACAACTTCGACCCCACCTGGACGCCCAACACCACCGACGCCAGCAGCCGACGTTATCGCTTTGGACAACAGCCGGCGATCGCGCAATGGAATCTCGTGCGCTTGGCCGAGGCGATCGCGCCGCTGTTCGACACCGCCGACGTACTTCAGGGGGCACTCGAACGCTTCGGCGAGGTATACCTGGCCGAACACGAGGCCATGAACGCCGCCAAGTTCGGCTTCACGACGCACGGCGAACGCGAACAGCAGCTGGTGCGCGAAGGGTTTACGCTGCTGTACGAGGCCGAGGTGGACTACACGCTCTTCTTCCGCGCCTTGGGCGAAATCGGTGATGCACTGCCGGCGGAGCATCCCATCAGCGTGCTGGGCGACGTGTTCTACGATGACGAGAAACGCGATGCCAAGGCGGAGACACTCAACGCCTGGTTGCGCCGCTGGCATGATGTGGCGCAGCAGCATGGACGGAGTGTCGCCGAACGGCGCGCCGCCATGCACGCCGTGAATCCGCGTTACGTGTTGCGCAACTATCTTGCGCAGCAAGCGATCGACGCCGCTACCGACGGCGATGCATCGCTGGTACACACGCTGCTCGAGGTGATGCGACGGCCGTACGACGATCAACCGGAGTACGCGCACTTTGCCGCACGACGGCCAGAGTGGGCGCGAGTGAAGGCCGGTTGTTCGATGCTGAGTTGCAGTTCGTAGCGCAGGCGGAACCGCTTACCTCCCCGCGTTCTCCTGCTTGGCCTGATTACGCGTCACGCTCGCGATGAACAGCAGCGCTTCCTGCTGGCCGATCGCGGCGCCCTGCTCGGCCCCACCGCCTACTTCGAAAATCCGCACGCCCAGCCCGCGGATGTCGAAGCGCAGCCGTCCATCGCGGTACTTGATATTCTCGATGTACGTGGACGGCACGCTCACGCGGCTGCCCGGCATGTACACATGTACGGAATCGCCGATCAGCTCCAGCGCAAAACTCTTGTCCTTGGACATCAGCTGCATGTCTTCCGGACCAAGCGTCTGGGCCACGGCCACCGGCGCAACCTTCTCACCACAGGCCAGGCAGCCGATCGCGGTCAACAGCAGGAGAGTGCGGGACACGTGTGACATGAACGATCGGTCCTGAATAACGGGGAGTAGTCGGCGCGAGCTTCGGGCCGCATCTTCAGAGCAATATGACGCCGAGCCCATGAGACTATGAAACGTCGCACCTTTCTGTGGGCCGGGTTAGGCACCGGGGGCGCCCTGTTTATGGGATGGGCGCTCGTCCCGCCCCGCCAGCGGCTGCTCGGGAGCACGCTCCCCGATACCGGCAGCAAGGCCGTCGCGCTCAACGGCTGGCTCACCATCGCCCCCGATGACACGATCACCGTGGTGGTGCCCAAAGCCGAGATGGGTCAGGGCACGCACACCGCGTTGGCGATGCTCATGGCCGAAGAACTCGATTGCGATTGGGCGCGCGTGCGGGTGGAGCACAGCCCGATCGACAAGATCTACGGCAATGTGTCGGCATTGGTGGAGGGGCTGCCCTTTGCCCCCGAAGCCAACGGCACGCTGGTGCGCGGCATTCGCTGGATGATGGCCAAGACCGCGCGCGAACTGGGCGTGATGATGACCGGCGGCTCGTCGAGTGTGCGCGACTGCTGGATGCCCATGCGCGAAGCCGGCGCCTCGGCGCGCACGTCGCTGATCGCCGCGGCGGCCGCACAGTGGGGCGTTGCGCCGTCGACCTGTCGCGCGCAAGCGGGTGTGGTGAGGTGCACCGACGGTCGTCAACTGCGTTTTGGCGAACTCGCGACCAGCGCAGCGCTGCTTCGTCCGTCAACGATCACGCTCAAGGCCGCGGCCAACTTCACGGTCGTGGGCACGCCCATGCCGCGTCTCGATTCAGCGGCAAAGTCGAACGGCACGGCCACGTACGGCATCGATGTGTCGCTGCCCAATATGCTCTACGCGGCGGTGGCCATGAGCCCGTTTGGCGCCGCGTCGGCCCCCGCGATAACCGACGCGCAGCGGCAGCAGTGTCGCGCCATGCCCGGTGTGCGCGCGGTAATGTCGTTGTCCGGCAGCCGCTACGGTGATCCACCAGCGCTGGCGGTGGTCGCCGAGTCGTGGTGGCAGGCGCGCAAGGCGGTGAACACGCTCGCCGCAGCCGTTGCAGTGGGCAACGCACGCGCAGCCGCGAGCGTGGTGTCGACGGTGACCGTGATGCAAGACATTCGCAATGCCGTGCGCAACGACGACGGTATGCCAATGCGCTTTTACGGTGGCGCCAAAGAGGCGCTCGCCGCATCGGCGCGGACGCTCGACGCCACGTACGAAGCGCCATTCCTTGCGCATGCCACGATGGAGCCGATGAACGCGACCGTACGGGTGTCCAACGATCGCGCCGAACTGTGGACGGGAACGCAGGTACCGGGCTACGCGCGTGCCGCCGTGGCGCACATGCTCGGTCTCGACGACGAACAGGTCACGCTTCATCAACACATCCTTGGCGGCGGCTTCGGTCGGCGACTCGATGTGGACTACATCGCGCAGGCCGCGGCCATCGCGAAGGCGGTGCCAGATGTGCCCGTGCAACTGATCTGGTCGCGCGAAGACGATATGCGACATGACTTTTATCGTCCCGCCACGGTATCGCGATTGCGTGCGGGGATCGACGTGGATGGACGCGTCACGGCATTCGTGGCGCACTCGGCCGGGCAGGCGCCGTTCAAAGCGTACAGCAAGCGCGTAGGATTTCTGCTCACGCAGTATGGTCCCGATCGTACGGCGTCTGAAGGGACGTGGGATCAACCTTACGCGTTTCCCGCGCTGCACGCGTCGCACAGTGAAACTGAGAGTGCTATTCCAGTAGGCTCTTGGCGCAGTGTCGGACATTCACATCAGGCATTCTTCGTAGAGAGCTTCATCGATGAACTCGCCGCTGCGGTCAAGCAGGATCCGGCCGCGTACCGTGCGATACTGCTGCAGTCGCATCCGCGGGCGCTGCGCGTGCTGCAACTCGCGGCCGAGAAGAGTGGGTGGGGCCAGCCACTCGAGAACGCCGCAGATGGTCGCCCGCGAGCACGCGGCATTGCACTGCATGCCGCCTTCGGTTCGATCGTGGCCGAAGTGGCCGACGTGTCGGTGGCCGCAAACGGACGCATTCGCGTGCACCGCGTGGTGGCCGCGGTGGATTGCGGACTCGCCGTCAATCCGAACATTGTTGCGCAGCAAATCGAGAGCGGCATTATCGATGGACTGTCTGCTGCCCTCAACGGAGACCTTGTGGTGGAAAGTGGTACACCGCGCCAGTCAAATTTTCATGACTATCGCTTGCTGCGCATCGACGAGTGTCCGGTGATCGACGTGCATATCGTACCGAGTCTCGATGTGCCGTCAGGGGTCGGCGAGCCGGGATTACCACCGATCGCGCCGGCCGTGGCGAACGCACTGTTCACGCTCACGGGTACGCGCTTACGATCGCTGCCACTACGCATGCCCAACGGAGCGGCATCATGACGGCTCCCGCCACGGCTCCCATTTCGCTGCTCGTGAACGGTGCACCGGCCACGGTCACGGTCGATGCCGACACGCCGCTGCTCTGGGTGTTGCGTGAAACGCTGGGGTTGTCCGGCACCAAATTCGGCTGCGGCATAGCCGCGTGCGGCGCCTGCATCGTGCATCTCGACGGCGTGCCGGTACCCGCCTGCGTGACGCCAGTGTCGGCCGCCAGCGGCAAGGCGATCACCACGATCGAAGGGATCAGCGGACCGGTGGCCGACGCCGTGCAGAGCAGTTGGGCCACGCTCGACGTGCCGCAGTGCGGTTACTGTCAGTCAGGGCAGGTGATGTCAGCCGTGGCGCTGCTGCAGGCGAACGCGGCCCCGTCGGACGCCGACATCGACCGCGCGATGCAGGGGAATCTCTGTCGGTGCGGCACCTATCCACGCATTCGTGCGGCGATCCATCGCGCCGCCGACACGCTACCGACACGTCGTCAAGGACCGAAATAACGGACACGCGGCGGAGCGCGGAGACCGTTTATCGCCCCACTAGCGCCCGCCGCGGGGAATGCGCGGTGGCCCCGATCCCGGTGGTCGGCTTGGCGGCGTGCCTGCACGGGCCGCGCCGCGACCGAAGGCAAGGCGTCCAACTTTTCGCGCGACCATGACCAGCAGCAGCAATACCGCCAACAGCGCGACGAGCGGCAGAAAGATCGCCAGCACGCTCGTGATCACCGCACCGATCAATTCCATCGTCGACACCACCGGATTGCCCACGCCACCGGTCAGTGTCGTCGACTTGAAGCGCGTGAGCACCGAGGCGCCCTGCGTAATGCCGGCCGCGCCGCCGGCGATCAGCACCACGCTCCACTTCATGAGCGGCGGCAAGTCCACCACCACCGACGCCGCTGCGATCATGCCGGCCACCAGTGCCGTCGGGGTCGCGATCACGTCCAGCAGCTGATCGATCCACGGCACGGTATAGGCGCCGATCTCCAGCAGCGTGGCAATGGCGAGCGCCGCAATGGCCGGCGTGGTAGCCAGCCAGGCAAAGCCTGGGGAGAGTTCAAGCACCCCGGCCTTGGCCGCAATCGCCGCCGCCAGCAACGGCACGAACACCCGAAAGCCAGCGGCCGCCGCGAGACCGAGTCCGATCGCCACACCCAGCAGGGCATCACTCGTGAGGAACGCGTCCGGTCGCATACACGAGAGATACCACAGCGCCGTTCCGCCCGCGACGTCCGCATAGTACTCTGGTGCGATGCGGTTTCTCGGCTGGCTCTTTCTGGCGACGCTGTCGCTGGTGCTCTTGGTACAGCTGCGCTTCACCGATAGCGCGCTCACGTCGCCCGAAACCCCGTGGGGGATCGTCGGCTTCGAGCTGGCGTTCACGCGGGTACGCGCGGCCGAGATCATGAGCGCGTGGAGCCTGATGGGTGTCACAGAAAGCGCGCTCGTCAGTCTTGGCGTGGACGTGGCGTTCTTGCTGGTCTACCCGTTCATGTTTCGTAGCCTCGTGCAACTATTGCGGCGCGACGACGGGTCGAACGTCCAGCGGGTCGGTGCGCGGCTGACCTCGGCCGTACTCCTTTGCATCCCACTCGACGCACTCGAGAATGCCCTGCTCTGGCGCATGCTGGTGGCGGGCGCGTCGGCACCGCTGGCGCTTGTCGCCGGCGTGGCGGCCACGCTCAAGTTTCTGCTCGTCTTCGTCACCGCCGCGTGGTGCGCCGGTGTTCTCTTCAGGCGCCTCTTTCCCCGCCCCGCTCATGACTAACGGACCCGGTCCCGCCGGCATTGCCGCACGGTTATTCGCCGCACTCGTGCTGGTCTTCGCCACATACAACCCCGAGGGATACTCGTTTTACCATTGGGCCATCGCGCCACTACTAGGACACACTCAAAGCACAGCGCCAGCATCGGTCAAGTTTTTGCTGGGAATCGTGCTTCTGGGCGGATGGGCGGTGTTCCTGAACGCCACCCGTCGCTCGATCGGGATGGGAGGAGCCGCACTGGTCATCGCGATCTCGGGGGGACTGGTGTGGATCCTGCTCGACTTTGGCATCGTGAGCGCGGGCTCGGCCCGTGGGATTTCCTACGTCGTGCTGCTGTGCACGGCCGTGTTGCTGGCGGTCGGAATGAGCTGGTCACACGTGTCGAAAGCGATAAGTGGGCAGGTCGATATGGACCAAACGGACTAAGTTTTGAGCGGTGGGCTGTGGGACTCGGCCGTGGGCTGTGGGCTTGAGGCGGTGAGTAATGGGTCTTGGGTAATGGGTGACAAGCGCTGGCAACCCATTACCCAAGACCCATTACCTCGAACCCCAAGCCAATAGCCCACGGCCGAGTCCCACGTCCCAAAGCCCACAGCCCCCCCGCGCGAGCCAATTCCTTCATTCGGCAGTACCTCCGCGGTATGCCATGGCACCTCCTGAACCGGTGTCGTGCACTCTAGCTTGCACGGGTGGACACTCCCTCCCCGCAGCGCACAAGCCTGCACGTTCGCCCGCCGCAATCGACGCCCACGCATCGCAAGCAGTTGCGCGCGCTGGTGCGTGAAGGCTGCGAGAACCGACCTGGCGTGTACCGCATGCTTGGGTCCTCCGGTGCCGTCATCTACGTGGGACAGTCTCGCGTGTTGCGCACACGACTGCTGTCGTATTTCCGCGCCACGGGCCGGCACAAGGGTGCCCGCATCCTGCGCCACGCGTTTCAGATCGAGTGGGAGTACACCAACACCGAGTTCGGCGCGTTGCTGCGCGAGTTGCGGCTCATCAAACAGTATCGACCGCACTTCAACTCCATGATGGTGCAAGACGAATGGCCGCGCGCCTACGTCGCGCTGACCGGCGGCACAGTGCCCGGCCTTCGCGTGGTGGCGCGTTCCGACGATCCCGAGGCGATCGCGCTTTTCGGTCCATTCCGACGCGTCGCGCAGTTGCGTGACGCCGTGCGGGCGCTTGCCGAAGGCACCGGCCTGCGCGACTGCGGGCATGATGACGTCGTGCGCATTACCGGCAGGGCGGCCAGTCGCGGCAGCACCCTCTGGTTTGACGACGATCCGCGCTCGCAGCCGCGTCGTGGCGCGAGCCGCACCCGCGCTCCCGGTTGTCTGCGCCACGACCTCGGCACCTGCGCTGGTCCGTGCATCGGTGCGGGAGCATCGCAGCCGTATCGCGACGCGGCGGTGGCGGTGCGGGCCTTTCTCGACGGCCAAAGCGACGCGCCGGTGCGCTCGCTGGAAATGGCCATGCACCACGCGGCCGAACAGCTCGCCTTCGAGCACGCGGCGGTGATCCGCGATCGACTGGCGCTGGTGAGCTGGCTGCACGAGCGCGTGCAGAACTTTCACGCCAACGTGGATCGACTCACTTTCCGCTACCACGCGGTGGGACCCGGCGAGCAGGAATGGGTCTACCTTGTGCGACGTGGGACGGTACGCGCCGAATTGCCAGCACCAAAAACGCGTGAGGAACGCGTGGCCTTTCGCGAGCTCGCCGCCAAGGTGTTCCAAGGACCAGATCCGTTGGGTGCCGATATTCCAACCCACGATCTCGACGAGTTCTACCTCGTGGCCAGCTGGTTCCGACGGCGGCCCAACGAAAAGGCCCGCACCAGAGTGGCTATTCGACGAACGAAAGCGCCCGCGACATGATTGCCCGTCAGATTCAGCGCGCGCTGGATCCTCACGTTACAAAAACACGACGTGCCCGGGTTTCCCCGGACACGCCGCGTTGTCCACCGTTCGCTTGCTTCGGGTCCCGCCCCTGGGTGGGCGAAACGATGCGACCAAGAGAGAGTACGAGAGGGCACCTTTCACCACGATTAACGACCGCCCGCCGCGTTCGCGCGGTCCGTCCCTTTCCTTTCGGTTGTCATGCGCCTGCTTGTCGTCGAAGATGATCCACGCCTCGCGCGGTTGATCGCCCGCGGCCTCCGCGAGGAGGCGTATGCCGTAGACGTGTGCGAGAACGGGTTGGACGCCATCGTTCAGGCCGTGGTGAACACGTACGACGCGATCATCCTCGACGTCATGTTGCCAGACATCGACGGCTTCGGCGTCGTGTCCACGCTGCGCGCGCGCAACGTACGCACGCCGGTGCTCATGTTGACCTCGCGCGACGCCGTCGCCGATCGCATCGCGGGTCTCGATCGGGGGGCCGACGACTATCTCACGAAGCCTTTCGACTTCGGTGAGCTGCTGGCGCGATTGCGGGCGCTGTTACGACGACCGGAGGCGTTGCAGGCCATGCTGGTGCGCGTCGGCGATTGTGAGATCGATCTGCAGTCGCACGCCGTGTCGCGCGCCGGCGTACCCATCGCGCTCACCGCCAAGGAATACGCACTGCTCGAGCTGCTGGCGCGGCGCGTCGGCAATGTCGTATCGCGAGCCGACATCGTAGCGCACGTCTGGGATGACAATCATGATCCCTTCACCAACGCCGTCGAAGTGTACGTGAATCGTTTGCGCGGCAAGATCGATCGGGCGCCGTGGCCGCCGCTCATTCACACGCGGCGCGGCGCCGGCTACATGCTCTCCGACGTCGCCCCCACATGAGCATAAGCATGACGAGAGGAATGATGCGCCTTTCCATCCGGATGCGCCTCACGCTCTGGAACGCCAGTGTGCTCGCCCTCGTGCTCGGCGCGTTCGCCTTCGCCGGCTGGGTCACGCTCACGAACACATTGCAGCAGCGCACCGACGCCGCGGTGCGTGAATCGGCGCGCGTGGTCGCGGGCGCCATTCGCGCCGAGCGCGCGGCGGCATATGCCCGTGGCGATGTCGAAGAAGTTCGGGGTCAAACCGAACAGGCCGTCCTGCGTGAATTGCGCGTGGGTGATCTCGAAGTTTTTATTGCCGACGAAGGTGCGCAGCTGATGGCGGCCCGTCAGCCCGGACCTTCGCGCACCTCAATCAACACCATCGATGACGCGGTCCTCCTGCCCGATGAAGTGCGCGCGCTGTTGCGCGACATCGTGCAAACACGCGCCGCCGAGATCGCCGACGAGCGCCAGGTCGCGGTGGGTACGATTCGCATGCGTGCGGTAAACTGGCGGGCCGGTGTTACGCGTTTGGCACCGATGGCGCAGGACCCGGGCGAGCCACCGTTGCTGGTCACTGTGCTGCACTCGCTTGAGAGTGATCGCCTGCTGCTGCGTGCCGTGCGGAACACGTTGTTGCTGGCCATTCCGTTGGCGCTGCTGGCCTCGGTCATCGCCGGCTACGCGCTGGCCCGCCGCAGTCTCGCTCCGCTCGACGAGATTACGATGCGCACCGCCAGCATCACAGCGGCCAATCTCGATGATCGCCTGCAGGTCGTGAATCCGCACGACGAGCTGGGTCGGCTCGCCGAGATCGTAAACGGCTTGCTGGGACGCGTGGGCGATGCATTCCGCACGCAACGGCAATTCGTGGCAGATGCCTCGCACGAATTGCGTACACCGATTGCGATCATCCGCGGTGAGGCCGATGTCACCTTGCGGCGCAGCACCCGCGACGAGGCGGAATACCGCGAGGCGCTGCACGTGATTCAGGATGAGTCCGTGCGCCTCTCGCGCATCGTGGACGACTTGTTCCTGTTGGCGCGCGTGGATGCGGGCAGTCTCATCGGAGAGCATCGAGACGTGGCCATCGCCGAGCTCGTGGGGACCGCGGCGCACAGCGTGCGATCGCTGGCCGAATCGCGTGGGGTGTCGCTGCAGGTGAACGAAACAGATCTCACGGATAAACTGCGCGTGCATGGCGATAGCGTGCTGCTGCACCGTCTGGTGTTGAATTTGCTCGACAACGCGCTCAAGCATGCGCCCTCGGGCAGCACGGTGCACATGCGCGTGGACGCCACCGATCAGCTCGTGCACATCGACGTGCAAGACGAGGGGCCCGGCGTACCGCCGGCGATGCGCGACCGTCTCTTCGAACGCTTCGTACACAGCGCTTCATCCCAACCCGACGACGGCGCCAGCGGTCATGGCGGCGGTGCCGGCCTTGGCCTCGCCATCGCGCAGGCCATCGCCCATGCGCACGGCGGGCATATTGCTCTGTGTCCTTTTACAGATCGGGCCGGTGGAGCCAGTTTCCGCGCGTCGCTGCCACGATCGGCGTCCGTTTCAGGCAACCTCGCATGAATGCCCGATTCAGCGGCACGACGTGATCCACGCCTGTCGCCCGCGCGTTGTTCGCTTCCGCGATCGGCGGCGGCCCTCGCGGACACCACCTTCCGCGACGCGTCTCGATACGAAGAGAGACGCGCAAACCTTTTACTGTTGCTCTTGCGTTTCCGCCGCCAGCTCAACCTCCCAGCTCGGCTCACGGCCCACGGCCAGCGCCACCGCGCGCACCTGCTGCATCATGGCCGCGAACGCGCTTGGTTCCAACGACTGCTCGCCGTCAGACTTGGCTGTCGCCGGATGCGGATGCACTTCTACAATTAATCCGTCGGCACCGGCTGCGACGGCCGCCATAGCCAGCGGCGCCACTAGATGCGCACGACCGCCGGCATGACTCGGGTCCACCATCACCGGTAAGTGCGTCTCGCGCTTGAGCACCGGGATCGCCGCCACGTCGAGCGTATTGCGCGTGGCCGTTTCGAACGTGCGGATGCCGCGCTCGCACAGAATCACATCGCCGTTGCCCTGCGCCATGATGTACTCGGCCGCCATCAGCAGCTCGGTGATCGTGGCGGACAAGCCACGCTTGAGCAGCACCGGCCGCTGCGTACGACCCACTTCGGTGAGGAGTGGAAAGTTCTGCATGTTGCGCGCGCCGATCTGCAGGACATCGGCGTACCTCGCCACCAACTCCACCTGGCGCGTATCCATTACTTCCGTCACGATCGGCATGCCCGTGTCGGCACGCACCTCGGCCAGGATCTTGAGCCCTTCCTCACCCATGCCCTGAAACGCATACGGCGACGAGCGTGGTTTGAAGGCGCCGGCGCGCAACAGTCGTGCCCCCGAGCGCTGCACCGCATGGGCCGTGGTGTGCATCATGTCGCGCCCTTCCACCGAGCAGGGACCGGCAATCACGACCAGATCACGTCCGCCAATCACGGTATCGGCCGCGTCGCCCAGGCGGATCACCGTGGACTGCACCGAAAACTCGCGCGACGCCAGCTTGTACGGCTTAAGCACCGGCAGCACACGCTCCACGCCTTCAAGCTGCGTGAGACCGTGATCACTCAGCAGTCCTTCATCGCCGATACAACCCACGATTGTGCGGTGTTCGCCGCGCGACACATGCGTGCGTAGACCAGCGGCCTCGACGTGCTCAATAAGTCGTGAGAGCGCGTCGGCAGAGATTCCAGGAATGGTAACGATGATCATCGGAGCCCTGTCGTGTATGGAGTGCAGTGGAACATCACGAGGCACCGCGCGTCGCCAGAGCCGAAAACAAAAATGGCCCGTGCGATTGCACGGGCCTCACAGTGTGGGAGCGTCAGCGAATCAGTCGCGCACGCCAAATACACCGGAGCCCATGCGGGTCGGCGTATAATACCAATAACTGGCGGAGCGGTGACGCGTCATACCATGGAGGCTACGGTAAACGCGGTTCCAAGTCAATATGTTGGATTCATGATTCCACGCGTCGCCTTTCAGGGTGAGTTGGGTGCCTTCAGCGAGCTCGCGATCCGCCAGCAATGGCCGAACGGAGCAACTCCGGTTCCCCGTCGCACCTTCTCTGATGCAATCGCCAGCGTGCGAAACGGAGATGCCGAGTACGGTGTGATACCGGTCGAGAACGCGATCATCGGCGCGGTAAGGGTCGCGCTCGAGGCGCTGGACAGCGCCGGCATCAAGGTGGTGGAACACAGCGAACTGCGCGTACCGATTCATCTGTGCTTGCTCGCACCGCGAGGCGCGTCGCTCGCCGAATTGCGCACGGTGCACAGTCACGCCGTCGCGCTTGCACAGTGTCGCATCTTTTTCGCGCGACATGGCTGGCTTGAACCGACACCGCACAATGATACAGCGGGCGCCGCGCGAATGGTGGCTGAACTGGGCGACCGCACCGTCGGGGCGGTCGCCAGCGAAATGGCGGCCGAGCGCTATAGTCTCGAGATCATCGCTCGACATATTCAAGACGCACCCGCCAACTGGACGCGATTTCTGGTGATCAGCGCGTCCACGTAGCACTCGACAGAGCACGGGCTTTCACCGAACATCCGTGCATGAGCGATTCACGCTATTTTCTACGCCCCGCACTCGCGGGCGCCGTGCTTGCCCTGTCGCTTGCCGCGATGTGGCTTCCCGCCACCACGGCCTCGGCGCAGCGAAAACCAGCCGCCAAGGCGCCGGTATTGTCACCCGCTATGGCGCCGATCACTCGGGCGGTGTTCGGTGCGATCCGCGGCGACCGGGCTTTCCGCACCGTGGACTACGTGCAGCGCTACTTCCGGCTGCCCGGCAATCGGGGATTCGACCTCGCTATCGACACGGTGGCCTCGCTGCTGCGGGCAGCCGGTTACGTCGAGGAGACCAGTGCGCCGCCATCGACCCGTCTCGTGTACCGCATCGAGTCGCGTTCCATGCGCGACATGGCCTGGACGCCCGAAGGCGCCTCGATCACCATCGTCGGCCGGCCTGCCAGGCTGCAATCGTGGCCGACCAACCTGAACATGATCGCGATCAACTCCGCGTCTACTGCGCCCGAGGGTGTCACCGCGGCCGTGGTCGACGTTGGCGCTGGTGTGGAATGTGTCGAACACGACCACCTCTCAATGCGAGACCTTTCAATCCGTGAACATTCGTGCCAATCCGCGGTAAAGCAGTTCCGTGGCAGGCTTCGAACGAACAGCCCCACCACGGATTCGCACCAATGACCGCGGATCAACCACAAAAAAGAAGTGGAATGTGTCGAACACCACCACCTCTCAATGCGAGACGTTTCACTCCGTGAACATTCGTGCCAATCCGCGGTAAAGCAGTTCCGTGGCAGGCTTCGAACGAACAGCCTTACCACCGATTCGCACCAATGACCGCGGATCAACCCCAAGAAAAGAAGCTGATGCCGACTTCGCGGCGGTCGATGTGAAGGGCAAGATCGTGCTGGCCGAAGGGAGCGCGCAGATTCCCGCTGTGCTGCTCTGGCACTTCACCGATCAGCATTACCACACCGACCTCGATCGCATCGACAGAAGGCACTCGGTCGCGACACGCTGGGTCGTGGCGGCAATGCCGAGTCGGAGCGTCATATCATCGACGCCTGGCGAAATTTTTACTTGAGAGCGATCGATCGCATTCCCGATATCGCGGTGGGTCCGATCGATATCAGCGTGGCGATGAATGCGGCGAAGAGCCGTGTGCAGAAGGCGGCGATTCACGGGTTCTAAGCCAACGTGTACTCCACGTATCTCTTTTCAGCGGCACCCTCGGCCTACTGAAAGAAGGCACGGAGGCGGGGTGCTCAAGCATCGGGATCGTGAAGAGGTGGCATGGCAGTGGGAACTGGAACGGCTGCGAGCGTCATGCCGCACGTAGACGCCGCGTCGGTGTCCCTCTTCACTTGAGGTCCGTGCGCAATACGTCGCGGTATGCTATCCTCTATCTCGATATGCGACTTTCACGCAGAAACGGGGCGTTGTGAACGGGACTACCTACCTCTCGATCAAGGCGTTGCACGTCATCGCCGTCATCGCCTGGTACGCCGGGCTGTTTTATATCTTCCGCTTGTATGTGTACCACGTGCAGAAGCGGAGCGAGCCAACCGTGACGGCCACACTCGAGGTCATGGAGCGGCGCCTGCTGCGCGCCATCATGACGCCGGCTATGATCGTGGCCCTTGGCGCCGGCACGGCCATGCTGGTGATGAATCCATCGCTGCTCACGATGCCGTGGATGCACGCCAAGCTCGGCGCCGTCGTCTTCCTGCTTGGCTATCACGGTCTCGCCTCGTGGACGCGTAGAAAGTTTCTGCAGGGTGAGTACGTGCTCAGCGAAACGGCGTGCCGCTGGATCAATGAAGTTCCCACGATCCTGCTGCTCATCATTGTGATCGCCGTGATCGTGCGGCCGGGCGCGTGATATGAGCGGCAACGGGCAGCATCTTACGATCAACGGTGTTCGACTCTGGGTCGAAGACACCGGCGGAAGCGGACCGCCCATAATGTTCTCGCACGGGCTGCTCTGGAGCACCCGCATGTTCGACGCGCAGGTGGCGACGTTGCGCTCGCGATACCGCTGCATTTCCTGGGATCATCGTGGCCAGGGCCAAAGCGACGTGCCGAAGCTACGCGCCATCAGCATCGAAGACTGTTATGCCGACGCCGTAGCGCTCATCGAACAACTTGGTGTGGCACCGGTGCACATCGTTGGACTATCCATGGGCGGCTTCGTCGCCCTGCGCCTCGCCGCGCGTCGCCCGGATCTCGTACGGTCGTGTGTGCTGCTGGAAACGAGCGCTGAGGCCGAGCCCGCCGAGAACGTGCCCAAGTACCGCACGCTCAACCGCATGGCGAAGTGGTTCGGACTGCGCATCGTGGCGAACAAGGTCATGCCGATCATGTTCGGCACGACGTTCCTCAGTGATCCCGCACGTTCCGTCGAGCGCGACGTCTGGCGTGAGCGATTGTCGCGCAATCGTCGTGATATCTGGCGCGCCGTGAATGGCGTGATCGAGCGCGAGGCGATCATGCCGGAACTTGGACACATCACGGCGCCCACGTTGATCATGGTGGGCGACGAAGATGTCGCGACGGTTCCGCTCAAGTCGGAGCGGATACACGCGGCGATTCGCGGATCGAAGCTCGTGCGCATTCCGCACGCCGGGCACTCGAGTAGCATCGAGCAGCCGGTGCACGTGACGGCCGCGATCGAGGCGTGGGTCGGGCGAGTGGAGCAAGTACGATGAGCCCCGAACGCATTTTGCTACGCCACACGCTCGCGGCGTTGGCGTATCGGACACAGAAGGCGCTGCGCGATTGTCCACCGGGCGGTGGCGATCTGCGTGTGGGCGTGTATGTGCGCTCATTCATGGCGGAGATTTTGCGCCACCCAGATTGCCTACGTTGGCCGACGAGATGGCCCGTGTTCACGACACGCTCCAGCAGCTTTCGAACGATTTGGCAGACGCGTCGCCTACCGACGCGCAGTTTCTGCAGGGACCGCTGTCCGACGCGATGACACACGCCGGGCAGCTGGCCATACTTCGTCGACTCGACGGCTCGCCGGTGCCTTCGGAGAACTTCATTCATGCGCATGTGAGCGTCGACAACCTGAGCGCGGAGCAACCGTTGCCGGCGGCGCCCGATTTGTGGTGGTGTCCTGATCTGCCGCCGCGCCCTCCGATGCCATTGGGTAGCGAACCACCAGAAGGGTCATAGCGCGTGCGCTCTTCTTTCGTGTCGGTGGTGCTCGCGGCCGCTCTGCTCGCGGCGTGCGAATCCAATTCCTCTGGCGAACGGAAAGCGTTCGCTGCGGCTGTACCAGACACTGGCCGCGTGACCGTCGACGGCGGCTCGCTCTTCTACGAGGCGGCGGGCGTTGGCGACGCCATTGTTTTGATTCACGGCGGCAATCTCGATCACCGGATGTGGGATGCGCAGTTCGACCTGCTGCAGCGCACCCACCGCGTCATTCGGTACGACGCACGCGGATTCGGCAGATCAAGTGCCGTCGACCGTTCCTTTCGTGCACCGGACGATCTCGCGGCGTTGCTGCGAGCGCACGGCATTGCGAAGGCAACGCTGGTCGGCCTCTCCATGGGCGGTGGCATTGCCATCGATTTCGCGCTCGCCTATCCGGACATGGTGCACCGGCTGGTGTTGGCCAGTCCGTCGATCAGTGGTGGCACGTGGGCACCAGACGCCGATACCTTGTGGTTGCGTGCCGGCCGCGCGGCGTTCGCCCGCGGTGACTCGGTCGGACTCGCTTTGGCGTGGCTCCAGAGCGACTACATCCGCACGGCGCTCCATCCTCCGGAGCAGGCAGATCGACTCAAAACGATGCTTCTCGACAATGCCGGTCATCTTATGCGACGCGCGCGCGAACAGTCAATCGAACGGGAAGTCTCTCCTCCCGCTGCGAACCGTCTCTCGGAACTGCGTGCTCCCATTCTCCTTCTGGTGGGAAGCGCGGACACTCCGCTGATTTTGTCAATGGCTCAGGCAATTACGCAGCAGGCTCGACAAGTTGAGCGCGTTGACTTTGCCGGAATCGGCCACATGATCAATCTTGAGGCCCCTGACGAGTTCAATCGCGCGCTCTCGGCATTCTTGGCACGCCGCTGAGCACACGACGTTGAAGCGACTCATGAGCGGTGCGTGAGCGACGCAAAGCGGTCGGTGCGCAGCGTGGGATCTGCGCGATCTTTGTTCACGCCGACGGCGTTCGCGGGCCGGTGGTGGCACTGCACACAAAGTTTGGTCAGCGCGACGAAACTTTGCACGATGATATCTTGCCCGGAGGCGCCGATGTATGAAGCGAAAACCAAACCGACCACGGTAACTGTCGAGAGCTACCTCGCCGCTATCGCCGATGACACGCGACGCAGCGATTGCCGCGTACTCACCAACCTGATGCAGCAACTGAGCGGTTGCCCGCCCGTCATGTGGGGCACCGGCATCGTCGGCTTCGGCACGTATCACTACGCGTACGACAGCGGTCATGCAGGTGATTCGTGCCTCATTGGCTACGCGTCCCGCAAAGGTGACATCAGCATCTATCTACTCTCGGGCTACGAAAGCGACGAGACAAACGCGCTCCTTGCGCAGCTCGGGCGATACAAGACCGGCAAAGCTTGCCTTTACGTCCGTCGGTTGGCAGACGTGCATTTGCCGGTGCTCGAACAATTGATCACGCATTCGCTCGCCGACACGAAAGCACGGTATCCCGGGTAGCCTCTCGCACCCGCGCAAATCGCACGTCGCGCGTTCGGATGTTTCCCGCGTACAAGCCGCTATATCCCGTCGAGAGCAGCGGCGCCGCGAGAGTGCGCAGGTTATTTGACTACACCTTGCGCGCCACACGCAACGGCGCGGCGAGAACCTACGGATCGCGGTGTTCGCGCTGAGCTGGTCAACGGCCACGCGCACGATGACATGGGATTCGGCGTCAGCCCGTTATCGGGCAGTGTCATCGCGGGCGAACGTGGCGCGAACGGGGTGGCCGATGCGAAGCGTCGTGGGCTGGGCAAAAAGATCGGATTGCCACGGCTCCACCCCAACAGGGACGCGCGACTACAGCAGCTTGCGCAGCACGTCGTCGTCCAGCCGATGCCCGCCACCGAACGTGAACTCATCCACCTCAATCCCGATCGTGTCGATGCGCTTGCGCAGGCTCCGTCGGAATGAGTCGGTCGCGAACTTGTCCTTATCGCCCACGACCACCTGCACGGCGGTGCCCGTCCACGCCGCTCGCATGGCGTCGTCCGACACATCGTGCGCGAAGCCGCCCGCCCACAGCACATGCGTGGCCACGTCGGCGCCCTCTTCCGGCACGCCACGGTCGGCCACATCCGCCACCCAGCGCATGCTCATTGCGACCCCCTGCGAGAAGCCCAGCACCTTGATGGCCGGCACGTCACCCCTGGCCTCAAGGATTGCGTCGACCTCCTGGCCCACCACCGCGTGCAGCATCCCCAGCGCGTCGCGAAGGTCGTCTTCGCGATCATCGCGCGTGAGCCACGTGGCACCGGTGCGCGCGAGATGCTTACCATCGGCCCTCGGCAGCTCCACGTAGAAGCGCGACAGCCCCTCAGGGGCGATCACGCGTGTCGACTTGGGGGCCAAACGGGCGAACGCGGTCATGAATTCGCTGGCCAGCTGTCCATAGCCGTGAAAGACGACCCACAGCGTGGTGGCGTCCGCCACATCGGCTCCGGCGGTGGCGTACCGGGCCGTGCGCTCCACGGCAAGCTTGTGCATGGTGATCGCCGCGGCGGCGTCACGGGTGGCGTCTTGGAAGTCAGTCATCGTCGCTGAATCTAGTCACCCTCGGCACCACGTGTTCGCATCGAGCGGCTTCTTTCGCTCCCGCCACCACTGTCGTTCGGTGATCCACCACACTCTCCGGCTTTCGGGAGGCCCACATCGCCAGGAGGTGCTCTTTACCGAGGTGGTACGACACGCAGAATTAGCGGTTCAGCCTCGCTTTCAAACGATTCGCGCGTGCTGTGTTCACTTGACACCGCCTCGTACCGTTTCGAATGTTTTGCTGGTCCTAAGTGCCGTCGCGTTTGCCTCTGAGTGTGCACACCGCCCGCACGCGCCCGCACGCGCCCGCACACCGCCCGCACGCGCCCGCACGCGAACGGGAGCCTCAAACTCACCACCGAACAGGCTGATCCGCAGATGAGCGCATCGGCGGCTGCCGCGGTGTCCTCCACCAATGCCGCCGCCGAACGACTGGCCCCTTGGCGAGCTGTGGGCCGACGACGACTGCGGCGAGTACGAAGTGACGCGGGGACTCGGCCGCCGGCAGGCGTTCCTGCGCGAATTCGGCGCTGCCAGCGTGCAACAGCTCGTCGAACAGCGGCTCGTGGTGCTCGCGGCGCCGCGGCCCCGCGAGACTCACATGCATGGACCCACGCTCGACGCCGAAGCGCACTGGCAGGCGGGGCATGGCACGTTCGTCAAGGTGATCCCGGCGGGGTCAGCCCACAAGGAACGCCCGGGGCGTCGTGACCGGGGCCTTGCTATCCACCGATCACCGATCCCAGCACGCTGATCAGCAGCGCCACGACCGCCGTGTTGAACACCCAGGCGACGACGCCATGCAGGAGTGCCGTGCGACGAATGCGCCGACCGCGAATTGCCACGTCCGACGTTTGCGCCGTCATACCGACCACAAACGCGAAGTAGGCGAAGTCGAGATAGTCGGGCAAATCGGTCATGCCCGGGAATTCGAGTGGCCCATCCTGAATCGATGCCGTGGGCGATGCATCGTGATACAGATGCGCATAGCGCACGGTGAATACCGTGTGAATCAGCGTCCACGCCAGTGCGACCGCGGAGAGCGACAGCAGAATCGCCGGCAAGTCAGAACTGGCCTTCAAGAGCAACAGGACCGCCAGGAGCGACGCACCGGCGCCCATCAGTACCAAGGCCAGCGAAGCCGCACGACTCGGATCCTCGCGTTTGGCGGACGCGTGAATCTGCGATGGTCGCAGCGTGAGAATGGTGAACCACGTGGACAGCAGTGCCGT
This sequence comes from Gemmatimonadota bacterium, assembly GCA_031363815.1. Classification (GTDB taxonomy): domain Bacteria; phylum Gemmatimonadota; class Gemmatimonadetes; order Gemmatimonadales; family Gemmatimonadaceae; genus Gemmatimonas. The sequence goes on along the minus strand of JANLVC010000043.1, from coordinate 4,937 downwards.
GCCCGCAAAGGCATTCCACGCCGCCACCGCGCGCAATTCCATCGCGAACTGCGCGGGCAACAGCACCAGCGTGAGCACGCTGACCGCCAATGCCCATGCCAGACGCGTTCCCGCTCGCATGTGCGCAAGGCGATCTCGAATGCCGTTTCCGATCGTCAGCTCGTCGTGCACCGATGCTCCGCGCTCATGGTATCTCGTGTTGGATGATCACGCGGCATTGCTGCGCTACCAGCAGTACCCGACATTCTGACTCTGCGGAATGGTAAACAAGAGTGCTCGTCGGGTGGCTGTGGGCCTCCGGCGTGCGGCGCTGCAGGCCTCGTCGATAAGCACACAGTAGAGTCAGGCGACATCTCTTTATGCCACGGCGATCGTAAAGTCGCAAGAATCAAAAAGTACACCTACGTAGCCGACTACCGCATCGCCCCGCTTGCGGCTTAAGAGGACTACTTTGCATTCCGAAGTGTCGCGTTCGTCAGGCGCAGCTGCGGTTTGCGTGCGCGGTCCTCTGGCTTAAACACTAACTGCGAGCGCTTGAGCCACAGCTAGCCGGAAGAACGCGACGCAGCCGCAGCGGTGAGTCATCTGCGAACTCTGGCTGCAACTTTCAACGAGACGAGGGGATGTCGACATCACTGTGCCACCTTGAGTGCCGAATCGCACGAGTTAGCGTGCGCGAAACTTGAGCCAAGAGTCTGGCCGAACACCTTGCAGTCCGCGCGCAATAGGTCCTACGATCGCTACAGTTCAATGAAGAGCGAGTCCAAGGCGTCGGTTGCGTCCGGGTAGAACTTCGTCCATGTCGAGACTCTAGCCCTTATCCCAATGCGTACGCTCGAGTTGATCAGCACCACCGTATTCAGCCGGATACTCCGTGTGAGAGAGTCCACGCGCGAATCTCGCAGCACAGCCGCGTATCGTCGTCGTGAATTTTCTGCAAGCAATAGTCTCGATCAAGAAGAGTCGCCATCAATCCATCACATCTGGTGGCAGTGGCCGTCCCTTATTCGCGCAGAGCTGCGTCGCGGCGCAGAGCTGACGTGCATCGAAATCGTTCGTGCCGACGTCGTGTTCAAGTTTGTGCCGCACCTGAAGTTGCTGGTCACGGATGCGCTTCATGAGCCTGGTACTGTGTGGGAGCGCGTCGATCCACCCTTAGGGATCGTGGGATTGCCGACGGTTCACAGTGTGTTGAAATCGTCGCTGGTGATGAGTCCTTCTTTCTTGGGCGAGGACTGGATGGTTACCGAGGAGGGGGAAGGCGCAGTGCACATGGAACGCCCAACGCGACGGCTACGCGCTCGGCGCTTGCGGTCGCTCGATGCCGATCGCTTCAACGACGTCGGCGGTCTGTGGGAGCGCGGCGACGAGTGCTTATGCGACATCGATCAACAATTGAATATCGCCCTGCAATTGGTGGTGTTGCAGCAGGGCGAGGAGATCGCACGCACCGCCGTCGAAATCCTTAGCGTCGATGAAGATTTCCCGCCGGACATATTCACAATTGTCCCTCCGCCTGACACGCGCATCATGAGGGTGGTAAAATGGCCGGAGCAAGACTCCGACTGGTAAACTTCCCTACGGCCGACGCACCTGCCGCAACATCGTATTCGCGTCGATCAGCGTTTCCACTTGCAACAGCCTGCGCGACTCCTTGCCGATCCACACCACCGACTCCCGCTTCGGCGCGAGCGTGAAGATCACCACGTGTGCCTCCTCGCCCAGCACCGTCGCGCTACCGGTCACCGCAATGCGATACTCGCGCAACCCACTGTCGGTGTCGTATACGCGGAAGCGCGCCGCATAGCCCTTGTCTAGCGGCAACGAGCGGACCACCAGATCCCAGTTCCCCGAATCGAACGGGGCGATCGCGAGGGTCGTGTCGACGGGCAGCGACGGCACATCGACCGGACCGATCGAACCCTTCACGCGCTTGCCGTTGAAGTCGAGCGAAATCAATCTCGACGACGACACCGTGCGATGTCGACGTGGCGCGAGCGTGCGTGCGTCAGTCACCGTGGAGTCGATCAGCGGTGCCCGCCCGGGAGATACCGTGAGCACGCGGTGAATCACCGGCACGTCACCGCGCATCTCAAGCTTCACCACGTCAACCGCAGTGCCAAGCATCTGCTGCTGCTCACCGCGATAGGCGATCAGCGAGTACTGCACAGAGTCGGCCGCGATACGCGTGCCGCGCAGCGTTGAATCACCCGGGGCAATCAAGACAGCCTGAACTGTCGGGGCTGGGGCCGGTGGCGCCTGCTGTGCCCCGAGCGGAGCACTACGCACTGTCGCCAGCGATGCCGACATGAGGGCACCCGCCATCATCTGCAGAATCGAGCTGGTTCGCGTCAGGAAGCGAGGCATTCCGAAAGCTAGCAGTGGTTGAAATGTTGCAGCGATGCTGCTGCTCGGTGCCGGCACTATGCGTGCTCAAGGCGCCAATGTCGTACGCGGTCGCGTCCTCGACGACTCCAGCCGCGCGTTGGCCGGCGCCTCGATCGTGATTACGCGTGAACCAGACCGCCTCGTGCAAGGCACCGTCACCGACGCGACCGGCCGCTACAGCAGTCGCTTCGAGCAAGGCACCGGCGACTACCTGGTAAATGTCTCATCCCTCGGCTTCCGTACCGCCCGACGCCGCGTGCAACGGCTCGGTAGCGAGCGCGAACTGGTGGCTGATTTCACCATGGGACGCGATCTGGCCATGCTGGCCGCCGTGAAAGTCACCGCCGTCAAACCGGGGCGTGCCAGCGCCGCGATTGCGTCGCCCTATCTGGCAGAGACGGGGGCCAGTGAACAGTGGGCCAACGGCGTGGCCGGACGGGTCAGCGTCAACGCGGCCGGCGATCTGGGTGCGATGGCCGGCACCATACCCGGCATCACCCTCACCGCCGGCGGGCCGACGATGCTCGGCGCCGGTGTGGGCTCGAACCTGACCACACTGAACGGGATGGCTATTCCCGGCGGATCGCTACCACGGGCGACGCCTAACGCGATGGAGTGGTGCGCCTTGCCCCGGTCCAGAGCACGATGCTACCGCAGTTGCTCAATCCGTTCGAGAACTCCGGCGGCGTGGCCGCACCGCTCACGTATACTTCGACAGCGCGAATCTCCATCGGCATTACATACGAGTTGATGCTGGACACGCCACCCAGATCGAGAATTCGCAGGCCATCCACGAACATGGTGGGCACGCACGATCCGCGAAAATCTCCGCGCAGCAATACACGATCACCGCCGAATCCCGGCACGACGCGCACGCCGGGAATCATGCGAAAGAGATCGGATGCTTGAGACGCGACGCGCTTGTCGAGCTCTTCAGGACCGAGAAATTTTCCGAACCCACGCTGCCGGCGCTCCTCGAATCCCGCCACGTTCGGGCCGAGTACCCGCCGCCGTAGCGCGCGCACTTGCACGGTGTCGAGCGTAAGCAGTCGCTCGAGTCGGGTATCCACCGTCACGGCAGCGTCGGGGCGCAATTCGACCACCTCGCGCGACGGTTGATAGCCGATGGCCACGGTCTCGAGGATGTAGCTGCCCGTTGGCAGACCACTCAACGCAAAGCGGCCATCGCTCGCGCTCCGCACCTCGAGTCCCGTGCCCCATACCGTCACGCGTGCATGGGCCAGCGGTTGATCGCCGGCCCCACGCGTTGCGACGCGCGCCACCCCACGAATGCTTCCGGCGCCACGCAACACGTCGATCTCCGTTGGGGCGAGGCTGTCGCCGGCCGCCTCGCTGGCCGAATCGGGGGGCGTGGCCACGGCCATCGTTGTTCGGCGCGCCTCTCCGATGGCCAGATCGAGTCGCGCAATACCGTGCGAGGGCAGCGACACATCGAGTACGCCGGTGGAGTCGGCCCCATTCCACGCCCTCAAGCGCATCATACCGCCCAGTGGTACGCCGCAAGCGACATACCGGCCCTCCGGCGTCGACTGGACCTCGACCCCTGCCAACGCCCGCTCCACTCCTTCGCGGCGCAGCGTAAACTCGACCCATTCAATGCGCACGCTGCCCGGTTTGCCCACGCCGAGCCTGCTGGCACCACGAATCAAGCCGTGTATATAGCCCGAAGAGTCATTCGCGACCGCGGCACCGCACACGCGCGTCACCAGCGCGCGTGGCGACGGCACCGCAATCGTCGTGCGACTCGTGCCTCTGGCTTTGACCTCGACGCGAACAGCCAGCTGGTCGACGGCGAGCGAATCGAGCCACGCATGCTGCGCCCCTACGATCCAAATGCCCGGTATGAGACTGTCGACGCTGAATCGCCCCAGACTGTCGGCCGTGACCTGGCGTGCATTACTGGGATCGCTCTCGCTGATGAGCTGAATCGCGGCCAGAGGGAGCGGTCGTGCGCGCACGCTGTCGTACGCGACGCCACGAAGTTTTCCGCTCGCCACCGCCGCCACGGCCGACTGACTCCATCCGATCGTGGGACGGAGCACGCACAACAGCGCGACGCATGTTGCACGGCGAAGCCAATGTATCAGGATCATGTCAGGGCGCTCGCTTGCCGGTCCAAATCACGATACTGCCGCATTGATCGAACGGCACTTGAAATTCCGGTGGTGTCATCAAGTATCCGGGATACACCTCAATGGCGCGCACTTCCATCGGGCTGACGATCGCATCGATGTCGCCGTCGAACATGTACTGCTTCACCCGGTCCACGAACACGGTAGGTGTGCAGTAGCCGCTCACGTTACCGCGCATCGCGATGCGGTCACCGACGCTCGACGGCACCAGCCGCACACCGGCAACGGCGCGGAAGAGGTCGGAGGTACGACCGCTCATCCGCTGCTCGATGTCCTCCGGGTCCAGGAACCGGCCAAGCCCACGTTGACGACGCTCCTCGAAGCCGGTCATGTCCTTGCCGATCAGGCGGTTGCGCAACGCACGAACCCTGATCGTGTCAAGCGTGAGGAGTCGAT
>JANLVC010000042.1:0-19724 GCA_031363815.1 Gemmatimonadota bacterium | reverse complement strand
GCCGGTATGCCCAGACCTCCCTTGTCGTTTCGGTGGTGGGTTTGATCGGCTGCAGAATCACCCAGAACCCAGAACCCCAAACCCACGGCCTCACGCGTCAAGCCCAGAGCCGCTCGCGGTGGGCGAGGGGCTTGAGGGCGTGAGTGGTGGGTAGTGGGCGGTGGGTTTGATCGGCTGCGGTGGTGGCGACCGACAGATCGCTCCTACCAGGCACGGCTTCACCGCGGATTACACGGATCGCACGCGAATGTGCTCCGGGTTGACGACACGCGACGGCGCGAGTTCGACGGATCCGGTTTTTGTTGTTGAACAACGAAAAGCGAACTGCTCTACGCACACGATCCTTGGCGTGCGTGTTCGTGAGCTTATCCGTGTCGTTTTCCGCGTGAATTTGTGGTCATGCTGTTGTGATCTCGCCGGATCACGAGCGGAATTACCCAGAACCCAAAACCCACGGCCGCAAGCGTCAAGCCCAGAGCCTTTCGTACTGCCTCCGCACCACAATGACGTGGCGCTTCACCCGCCAAGACGCGCGCCGGACGTTTGGTTATAAAAAGCCACTCTCTAAGCGGTCGCAGTACTAGTATCGCAAAAAATACCGTTGGATCTCCACCGGATCCTTGGTTCGTGTCAGGATAAGCATCAGCAGAATGCGCGCTTTCCCCGGTGTGAGGTGCTGGGCGGCGACCATCGGTGGTGCCGGCGGCAGCTGCGGCGCCCGAGTGCTGTCCGGGCGCGTGGAGTCGCCGGGGGCCGCCGGTCGGGGCTCGGGCCTCGGCGCGTCGGGATCGCGCGACGCACTCATGTTATCGCCGTACGCGAACGTCGTTACCACCACCACGCCCGCCCGCCGTAACGCCGTGTACACCTCAGACTCGGCGCGCGTCATGCCGTTGCTCGCCACCGCCACACCAGCCGGCTGTCCATCGTACCGCGGACCCGTGCCGCCCGGATACGAATACTCGAGCGCAACACGTGGCAGTGAATCCACCTTTCGCATATCGAACTCGCTGTCCGTGCCATGCAGGCGTGTTGGCGCAAAGAGAAAGTCCGGTCCGTTGCCACCCACCACGCCGAGCATCCCCATCTCGCCACCGCTGAATCCACCGGTGCGCTGATAGATCTTGCGCACCTCGCGCGCCGAAATGATGCGATCGTCCATTACCACCATCACGCCCTTGCCCACGGCCTGCGGCGCGGCCGCCACGCGCACCGCGGCGAGCAAATTGATTGGGCCGTCGGGGCTGATGCCGGTGGCCGGTCGCTGCGCACCAACCACGATGACCGGCTTATCGGAGCGCACCGTGAGATAGAGAAAAAATGCCGTCTCCTCCAAGCGATCGGTGCCGTGCGTGACGACCACGCCGGCCAGATCATCGCGATCCTTGAGCACCTTCTCCACACGCTTCGACAGCGCCAGCCACTGCGCCGGCGTGATCGACGTACTCGGCACATTCGAGAATTGTTCTGTCTCGATCTGCGCGAAACGCGTGAGTTCAGGCACTGAGGCGATGATCTGCTCAGCGGTGAGTGTGCCCGCGCGATAGCTGCCGAGTGAGCCGGGCGCGTCCTGCACGCCGGCAATCGTGCCGCCGGTGGCGATCACGAGCACCTTGGGAAGACGCGGGTTCGGCTTTGAGGGGCTCGACGGCTGCGCCTCGAGCGCGACCGCCGAAACGAGCAGCAGCGCGACCAGTCGCATCGGTGTGCGGAACAGTGCCAGTGTCATATCGTGATCGGGATGAGGGAGGTCGGCTACTTGATGACCGGCGTGGTCGGTTTCGGCGCCGTCTTCACCAGATACGGAACGCCATCAGTCATCCACAATGGCGCCGGCTTGCCGCGTAGGTAGTGGTCGAAGTATTCGAAGTAGCGAGTGGTCAGGTCGCGACGATTCGCCAGACCGCGCAGGCCGTGCCCTTCACTCGGATACGCGAGCATGGTGGCATTCTTGCCGTTGTAGCGCAACGCGTTGTAGAAGTTCATGCCTTCGCTGAACGAGACGGTTGGATCGGCGGTCCCGTGCATGATGAGAAACGGTGACGACACATTCGGCACATGCGTGATCGCCGATTCAGCGCGGTACACCTCAGGACGCTCCCACGGCGAGAAGCCCCATCGTCCCTGACCGTAGAGGTAGTAGTTGTTCCCGTTGGCACCACTGCCGCCGCTCACCTGATACGACCAGCCCCAACTCTGGTTGAAGTCGGTGAAGAGATCGGTAACGCCGGCGCCCATGCCTATGGCCGCGAACATCTTTGAGCGCGTGCCAATGAAGGCCGCACCTTCACCGCCATAGCTGTGCCCGTGCACGCCGATCTTTGCGGGATCCGCGTAGCCCATCGCGATCACCTTCTTCGTAGCCGCCTCGACGGCGTCGAGCATGTCGCTGTGCGACGAGCCGGTGTGAAACTGCACATCGGGAAGCATGGTGATGTAGCCGCGACTGGTGGCTTCAATCGGCATCGCGCCCATGCCCGTGATGTACGACGGCATCGGATAGCGGTGCATCGTCTGCGAATTCTTCTCGTAAAACGTGACGAGCATCGGTCGCTTCTCGCCAGTCACGTAATCATCGGGAAGCGCGAGAATGCCCTGCAACTTGTCGCCGCGTCGCGTGGTGTAGTCGAACAGGATGCGACGGCCCCATTTGTACTCGGCCTGCTGCGGATTCACGTTCGAGATCTTCGTGGGGCGCGTGAACTCGCCGTCCGACACCAACAGATCGGGATACTCGGAGAAGGTCTGCCGTGTGTACAGGTACCGCTCAGTATTCGTGGCGCGCAGGGGATTGCTAAAGGCGGCCGCGTCGTACACCAGCGACTGCAACGTGCCGTTCGCAAGTCTTGAGAATCCGGCATTCTTGGTGTACTCGCCATACGTCCGCAGCGTGATCGGAGCGCTCAGGTCGATCTCGCGTGCCAGGCGAGCGGCGCGCTGCACCGACGAGTCGATTGGTGCGGTGCGGATGTAGCGCAGCACGATCTTGTCGCGCATACCAACGCCGTTGGTAAGATTGCGCGACGCGCTGGTGCCATCGAGTGGCAGCAGCCACAGGTCGAAGCGATGCTCGACAATTACCGCCGTGCCGTCGGTCGTGTAACCGGCGACGCCGTACGGCGGACGCGGTCCCGGATGATCCTCTTCGCGATCGGCAAAACTCACACCGCTGCTTGCGCCGAGGGCGCGCGATGTGCCGGCGTCGAGGGCATAGCTGTTCCACGCGCCGTTTGCCCAGTACAAAAACGAACGGCCATCAGGTGAGATCCCGTGGATGTGCGGGCCCGTCAGCTGGCCCTTCATCATGAACGTGCGCGCGCCGGTGCGTGTGTCTACCCGATACAGATCCGCCATGGGCGGCTTGTAGTCGGACACGTACGCCCGTGCATCGCGGCCGACCGCCCACTGACCGCTGATTGGCAACTCGAGTTCGCGCATTGTGGAGTCGGCCAGCGGGATGAAGCGGGCGGCTGCGATGTCAAAGCCCTGTCGGAACGTACGATTGCGATCGAGCTCCGCCTGAATCATCTGTTGCGACTGAATGCGTTCGTCCTGCGTGCGCCAGACATCCACATCGGCGATCGAGTCGGTGCTGTGACGTCGGCCGGTGTCTGGCAGCGCGACCTGCGCGATGGCGCCGAAGTACACGCGCCCACCATCTTCGCTGAAGACGAGTGACGCGCGATCGCTCAGCACGAAGCCACGTGGCCATCCCGTCACGAGCGACGTCGTGCCTTGCGCCGCGAGGGTGGCTACCGATGGCGCCGCGGCAGCACCAACGTCGCTGAACACGAGCAGCGCGTTATCACGCTCGCGCATCCGCTCGATGTTGCGGCCCTTCAGCACTGCCATCGCGGTGCCCTTGTCGTTCCACGCCAAACGATTGTACCGCAGGGAGTCGTTGTCGAGCGCCTGCGTGCGTCCGCTGGCGAGCTCGATCACGAACACACCGTTGCCGTCACGGACGGCGGCATCCACGGTGTAGGCCAGCATCGCGCCGCGGCGATTGAATGCGGCGTCACCGACACTGCCCAGAAAGAGACTGCGGCCGCTGGCGAGCGTGTGCAGCACCGCGTCGACACCGCGCGGCGCATTCGGATTGGTGTTCGCGACAGCCGCCGGTGTGCCGGTGCCGCCAGGACCCGCCCCGGCATCCGGCCCAGCGGTGCCACCCCCGCTCCCGGCGGGACGACGGCGGAGCAGCAGATGGCTTGAGGTCGGTGAAAATTCGGCACTCTGCACATCTTGCCATGCCGCCGTCTTGCCGCTGGCGAGTTCACGCAGCTCCCAGCGGCGCGGTGGGGTGGCTGGTCGTACGGGCGCGACTCCGACCGCGGGAACCGTGGCCGCAGGGGCCGGCGCCCCGGAACTCGCACTGTCGCCAGCCGGTCGGGCGCCGATCCGCGCCGGTGGTGGCGGTTCCACGAGATAGGCGAGCCAGCGGCCATCTGGAGAGAACGCCGGTTGCGTGGCGTGAGCAATTTCGACGTCAGTGTTGCGCGCGAGATCGTGCAGACGCAGCACCGGCTTGGCGTCGGGCGTGACCACGTTCGCGAAGCGAACGCCGTACACGACCCATTTACCGTCACTCGAGATGATCGCATTGTCGATCGTGCGCCAACGCGTGTAGTCCTCGGCCGACAGAACCTTCCGCTCCGCGGGGTGCTGCGCAGCGAGCCGCACCGGAAGCATGGTGGCGGACACGAGGCAGAGACCCGTGACCAGACGAGCGGTGGAACGGGTGTGAAGAGCGCGCGACATGAGGACTCAGGGCATGCGGTGGTAGGTCGCGAAGGTCACGCTGGCAGTTTTCCCGTCGGCACCTTCGCGCATGTAGATCACAGCGATCGTCTGAAAATCTGGGGAGAGGACGTTGGTCAGCCGCTGCGTCACGCGGCCGTTATTCGTGTTGACGATCTCGTTCACCAGCGAACTGATGGCACGGACGGCCGCGTGTGTTTGACTGGCATTGCCGGTCACGGGCATGTCGCGCCCGTCGAACTCGGTGGCGTACGACCAGCGAGTGGTGTCACCGCGCGCGTTCACCGATTGGATGGTGACGCGCATGCCCGTAGCGCCGAGGGGCTCGTAGCTCATGATGTTGCTGGCGGGGGCTGGTGCCTCCGATTTAAGCAGCCAGCGTCCAAAGCGTGGGTTGGACGTCTGGGCGCTCGCTTCCCTTGCGCCGACAAGGAGCAGTGTAGCGAGCAAAGGCTGTTTCCACGACCGAGGCATTGATGCGCTCACGAAAAGGGGTGCGGCCATTCTGCAGCCTACCGCGCCGCTCAACAAGGAGCAGGGGCGGCATTGCCTTCGTCGAGACGGACGATTGGTGTATTTTGCGAGTCTGTTCCGCTTCCCTTGACCGTTCAGCCAGAGCTCTCCGTGGCCAACATCCTGCAGCGTCTTCCTGTCGGCGAGAAAGTCGGCATCGCCTTTTCCGGTGGTCTCGACACCAGCGCCGCCTTGCACTGGATGCGGGAGAAGGGTGCTGTGCCGTACGCCTACACGGCGAATCTGGGACAGCCCGACGAAACGGACTACGACGAGATTCCGCGCAAGGCGATGGCTTATGGCGCCGAGCAGGCGCGGCTGATCGAGTGCCGTGCGAACCTGGTGGCCGAAGGACTGGCGGCACTCCAGTGCGGCGCCTTCCACATCACGACCGCGGGCGCCACGTACTTCAACACGACGCCGCTGGGTCGCGCGGTCACGGGCACGATGCTCGTGGCGGCCATGCGTGAAGACGATGTGAACATCTGGGGCGACGGCAGCACCTTCAAGGGCAACGACATCGAGCGGTTCTATCGCTACGGCCTGCTCACGAACCCATCGCTCAAGGTGTACAAGCCGTGGCTCGATCAGCAGTTCATCGACGAACTCGGCGGACGCACGGAAATGTCGGAGTACCTCATCAAGAGCGGCTTCGACTACAAGATGAGCACCGAGAAGGCGTATTCGACCGACTCGAACATCCTGGGCGCGACGCACGAAGCGAAGGATCTGGAGTTCCTGAACAAGGGCATGCACATCGTGCAGCCCATCATGGGCGTGGCGCACTGGCGCGACGACGTGGAGGTGAAGCGCGAGACGGTCACGATCAGGTTCGTGGAGGGTTATCCGGTCGCGATCAACGGACAGGAATTCGGCAGCGCGCTCGAACTGTTCAGGGAAGCGAATGTGATCGGCGGTCGTCACGGCCTCGGCATGTCCGACCAGATCGAAAACCGTATCATCGAAGCGAAAAGCCGCGGTATCTACGAAGCGCCGGGTCTCGCGCTGCTGTATATCGCCTACGAGCGCCTGGTCACGGGCATTCACAACGAAGACACGATCGAGCAGTACCGCATGAACGGCAAGAAGCTGGGCCGCCTGCTGTATCAGGGCCGCTGGCTCGATCCGCAGTCGCTGATGCTGCGCGAATCCGCACAGCGCTGGGTCGCGAAGGTGGTCACAGGCGACGTGACGATCGAACTACGTCGTGGCAATGATTACACGATCATGGACACGAACAGCCCGAATCTCACGTACAAGCCCGAACGTCTCACCATGGAGCGTGGCGAAGCGTTTTTCACCCCGCTCGATCGTATCGGTCAACTCACGATGCGCAATCTCGACATCATGGACACGCGCGAAAAACTGGTGGTGTACACCGGCGTCGGCCTGCTGCAATCCAGCGGCGCCACCGGCGTCCCGCAGCTCCCGAGCGGCGAGAAGTAGGCGACCCTCTTCTGCACGGTGAGATCACCCACGAGATCATCGGCGCCTTCTACGACAGCTACAATGCACTCGGCTGGGGATACCCGGAGAGCACCTATGCCAATGCGATGCCGATTTTTCTTACGAAGCGTAGGATGCGGTGTGAGCGGGAGGTCGTGTTTCCCGTCGTGCTTGAGGACAATGCGCACGGCCAATTCCGCGCTGACCTCGTCGTCGAGAAAAAAGTCATCGTCGAACTGAAGGCCTGTGAACGCATCATTGCCGCGCACGAAGCACAGCTGATCAGCTATCTCCGGTCTTCGAAGCTCGAGCTTGGCCTGCTGCTCAACTTCGGACCGAAGCCAGAGCGGCGTCGAATCATTTGGACCGCGGATTTCACGGATAGCACGCGAATCTGCTCCGGGTTGACGACACGCGACGGCGCGGATTTAGCGGACCTGGTTTTTGTTGTTGAACAACGAAAAGCATACTGCATACGCACATGATCCTTGGCGTGCGTGCCGGTGGGTTAATCCGTGTCGTTTTCCGCGTGAATCGGTGGTCATGCTGTTGTGATCTCGCTGAACCACGAATGGTGGTGGCGACCGACAGATCGCCAACCGCCGGAACTGCTTCACCGACGATTTGCGGGCGTTGCGAGATCGCTGACAGCCAGCACACGAAGCTCGCCGAGCCAGAACACGGCCCTGCCCGGGTTGACGGCGATCGCCAGGCGGCCGAGGCCGGTGGGACTGGCATTAGCGACACCCTGATCGATCCAACCTCGGCCGCGAGGTGGCGAATGTGACACAAACCTGTCTCCGAACGCTCCCGACCCTATCGCCAAACGAATCCCGACGCAAACATTCAGCGCTGCCGACTCGCCGCCATTCGCGGTCGGTCCCACCGAATCACACTAGGAGCACTTCGATGAAGCGTACGATGCAGGTCGCGCTCGCGACCGCCGCCCTCGCCCTTCTGCCACAGCTCGTGCAGGCACAGGCGACCGAGAAGTCCACCGCCGTGAAGGGCGGCATCCAGATGAAGGGCTGGATGGGAAAGGTTGACGGCAAGGAAGCGAAGGCCGGACTCACCGTCGACAGCGCCAAGTTCGTTGCCATGGGCCCCGGAATGCACGTCACGACCGGCCCCGCCATCACGTACTGGAACCCCGAGATGAAGGGGACGGGTGACTACGTCGTGAAGGCCACCTTCTCCGAGCGCGAGTACATGGGCCTGAACAGCCATCCGCACCCGTACGGCATTGTCATGGCCGGCAACGATATGGGCACGGACAGCGAGTCGTATCTGTATTGCGCCGCGTACGGCAACGGCAGCTTTATCGTGCGTGGCATGGGTCCGACGCCGTTCCAGATGAACGGACCGCGTGGTGGCGTGAGCGAAGCCGTGCACAAGGCCGAGGCCAAGGGCAAGCCGGTTACCCAAGAGATCGCGTTGCAAGTGAAGGGTGACAAGGTCTCGTGCCTGATCAATGGCACCGAAGTCGCGAGCTACAGCAAGGCCGAGCTGGTCACGGCCGGAAAGCTCAAGAGCACCGATGGTGTGGTCGGTTTCCGCATGGGCCACAACACCGATGCGCACATCGCCGGTTTCTCGATCGGCAAGCCGTGAGTAATACCGACACGGCGGCGCGCTCGTTAGACCGGCTGCGCGTCGCCGTCGTCGGGGCTGGTGCCATCGGCGGCGTGCTCGGTGCCCGCCTCCAGCAGGCAGGCCACGACGTGGTGTTCATCGCGCGCGGTGCCACGCTGGCCGCGCTCCATGCGCGCGGGTTGATTCTGGAAAGCATCGACGGCGATCTCACGTTGCCATCAGTGCAGGCCACCGACGATCCGGCAACCGTGGGTGTCGTTGATGTCGTGCTCGTGTGCGTGAAGGCCACGCAGATTGCCGGCCTGGCCTCGTCGCTCCAGCCGCTGGTCGGACCGGCCACCGCCGTCATCCCCGTGCAGAACGGTGTAGAAGCCAGTGAACTGTTGGCCGCCGCGCTGGGCGACAGCAATGTCCTCGAAGGACTGGGTCGGGTAATGGTAGAGCAGGCGGGCCCTGGACACATCCGGCACACCGCCGTGACCCCGATCATCGAGTTCGGCCGCCGTGCGGGGGCCCCGGTACAGTCGGCCGCCTACGCGCAGATCCCGCGATTCGCCGCCGCTCTTCGCGGTGCCGGGCTGGTGGCGGAGATGCCAGAGAACATGAGCGTGGCGCAGTGGGAGAAGTTCCTGTTCATCGAACCCATCGGTGCCGTCGGTGCTGCCGCGCGGGTACCGTTCGGTATCGTACGATCGGTACCGGAATCGCGCGCCTTGGTCGACGCTGCGCTGTATGAAGTGCGCAATGTGGGTCGGGCCGTGGGCGTTGCGTGGCCAACCGACGCGATTGACCGAGTATGGGCACGCTACGATAGTCTGCCAGCAGACGGTTCGACGTCGTTGCAGCGCGATCTCATGGCAGAACGCCCGTCGGAATTAGAAGCACAGACCGGCGCCGTGGTGCGTATCGGACGGGCCTATGGCGTGCCCACGCCGGTGCATGACGTGCTCTACGCAGTACTCCTGCCAACCGCGCAACCCGCCACGCGCTAAGCGCGATGCACTAAGCGCCGCACCGGGTCTCGCGATCTGAATCTGAACCATAGCATGCGCGGTGATCGTCCTTCTCGGACGGTCACCGCGCATGTCGCGTTGCCCCCCCCGCTGAATACCTCGGTGGACGCCCATCTGGAAAGGTCGGCCCGGGCGTTGCAGCGTTTCTCAGCGAGTTGGCCAATCCCGACGTAATTTCCATGAATATCCGGCCTCCCTCTCCCGCCGGATCATCGAACGAGTTGGCTGGGCGACGTCAACGTACGTCGCAGTCCTCAAAGGTAGCCGGCATGAAGCTTCTGCTCGCGTTGTCCGGAATGATCACGTCGGTGACGATGGTTGCATCGTCGTCGCCGTTAGCGAATCCGGTGCACACAAAATTCACGATCCCGACATCGCGATCTGCAGCCGCGACGCCGGTGTCGATCGCGAACGGCAGACTGCCCAATGGCAGACTGCCGGCCACCCATCCGGTGTTGCATCCGATGCGCGCCACCAACAACACGGGTCGCGCATTCACGCGTGAATCCGCCGGTGCCCGCGGTCTCACCATGGGAGCGCTCGACGACGTCGTGCAACGCTACTGCGCGGGGTGTCACAACCCGACACAGCGTCGCGGTAACCTCGATCTGAAAAGCTACTCGGTCCTGTCGGCGAGCACCGCGTTGCCGACCTCGGAGAAGATGATCCGCAAGCTGCGCGCGCAGATGATGCCGCCGCCGGGATCGAAGCGTCCCACCGGCGACACACTCGTGGCGCTGGTCGAAACACTCGAACGCGTGGTCGACGGGGCGGCACCGGTGAATCCGGGTACGCGCACCTTCCAGCGTTTGAACCGCCCCGAGTACGAGCGCGTGATCCGCGATCTGCTCGGTCTCGAGGTGACGCCGGGCGATTGGCTGCCACTCGACACCAAAAGCGCGAACTTCGACAACATCTCCGACGTGCAGTCGCTGTCGCCGACGTTGCTCGAGGGCTACTTGAACGCCGCCGCCGCCGTGAGCCGCATGGCCATCGGGGATCGCAAGGCGCCGGTCGGTCAGGCCACCTACAAAACGTCGCCGTTCGCGTCGCAGCATCCGTGGGATCACGTGGACGGTACGCCGTACGGCACACGCGGCGGCCTCGTCGTGCTGCACACCTTCCCGGCCGACGGTGACTACGAATTCCGCCTGAACGTCGGTGGTGGCGTGGGCCGTCCGATGGAAGATCTCGACATCTCCATCGATGGTGAGCGTGTGGCGATGCTGCGCTACGATCGCGGCGTCGCGCGCAACGGCGAGTCGGCCGACGCGCCGTTGGGCGCCGACTACATCCGCAGCGAACCGATCAAAGTGAAAGCGGGACAGCGCAAAGTGTCCGTCGCCTTCGCGAAGTCGGCGGAAGGGCCATACGAGGATCTGATCAAGCCGCATGACTGGTCGCGCGCCTCCAGCGGCACCGGCGCCGCCGGTACCACCGAGCCGCCGCCGCTTATGGACGTGTTCGTCACCGGTCCGTATCGCGTGACCGGTGTGTCCGACTCGCCGAGCCGCAAGCGCATTTTTACCTGTGCACCGACGGTCGCCGCGCAGCAGCGACTCTGCGCCGAACAGATCTTCACGCGCCTCGGCACGCGCGCCTATCGTCGTCCGCTGGCCGCGAAAGACAAGGCGAGCCTGATGAAGTTCTACGATCAGGGCGCGAAAGCCGGCGGTGACAACGCCTTCGAAGAAGGCGTGCGGTTCGGGCTGCAGGCCATGCTGGCCAGCCCGTACTTCGTGTTTCGCTTCGAGAAGGAGCCCACGACCACCGCCGCGGGTACCGACTACAAGATCGATGATCTCGAACTCGCCACGCGGCTTTCGTTCTTTCTGTGGAGCACGATCCCCGACGATCGGTTGTTGGCCGTTGCGCGCGCGAAGACGCTGCACACGCCGGCGGTGTTCCAGGCGCAGGTGAAACGCATGCTCGCCGATCCGCGTGCCGAGGCGCTGGCCACGCGCTTCGCGGCGCAGTGGCTGCGGTTGCAGGATCTCGAGAAGGTGCACCCCGACGCGTTCCTGTTCCCCGACTTCGATCTCAAGCTCGCGCAGTCGATGCAGCGCGAAACCGAGCTGTTCTTCGAAGACGTGGTGCGCAACGATCGCAGCGTGCTCACGATGTTCTCCGCCGACTCGACGTTCGTGAATGAGCGTCTGGCGCGTCACTACGGCATTCCGAACGTGACCGGCGAAGGGTTTCGCAAGGTCGCCTATGCCGACGATCAGCGCCACGGCCTGCTCGGCCACGGGAGCGTGCTCGTACAGACGTCGCTCGGCAATCGCACGTCGCCGGTGCTGCGGGGCAAGTGGGTGATGGAAGTGCTGCTCGGCACGCCGCCGCCGCCGCCGCCGCCCAACATCCCCGACCTCGAACAGACGCAGGGATCGAAGGAAGGCAAGCAGTTGACGACGCGCGAACGCATGGAACTGCACCGCGCCAATCCGACCTGCCGTTCGTGTCACAACTTCATGGATCCGATCGGACTGGCGCTCGACAACTTCGACGTGACCGGCAAGCTGCGGTATCGCGAGAACGGCGCGCTGCTGGATACGCGCGGTCAGCTATACGACGGCACGGCGCTGACCACGCCGATCGATCTCAGCAAGGCCCTGCTGAAGCGGCCGGTGCCGCTGATGCGGAACTTCACCGAGAATCTGATGGCGTACGCGTTGGGCCGTCGTGTCGAAGACTATGACCAGACCACGGTGCGCACGATTACGCGGGATGCCGAACGCAACAAGTACAAGTTCTCGTCGTTCGTGATGGGTGTAGTGAACAGCAAGGCCTTCCACAGCAAGCGCGCCGAGCCGGTCTCGGCTGATGCGTCTCATAACTGATCAGACTACCTCCGGAGATTGACCATGTCGTTCATGACGCAGAAAGCCCTCCCTCGCCGCACCTTCCTTCGAAACATGAGTGCCGTCATCGCGCTCCCGTATCTCGATGCGATGGAACCGGCCGGTCGTTTCCTCGCCAAGGTGGGCGGCGCCGGTGCGCCGCTCACCGGTCACAAGCGTCTCGTCACCATCGAATCGGTGCACGGAGCGGCCGGTTCGAATACGTGGGGCGCCTCGAAACACCTGTGGGCGCCGAAGGGGGTCGGTCGCGACTTCACGCTGAACCCGGAAGGCGCGCTCGCGCCGATGGAAGCGTGGAAGCACAAAATGTCGATCATCAGCAACACCGACGTGCGCATGGCCGAAGCGTTCGATGCGCCGGAAATCGGCGGTGACCACTTCCGCTCCAGTGCGGTGTTTCTCACGCAGTCGCACCCGAAGCAGACGCAGGGCTCCGATCTGTACGTCGGCACGTCGTTCGACCAAATCGTGGCCCGCAAAATTGGCCAGGACACGCCGATTCCCTCGATGCAGCTGTGCATCGAGAATCTCGATCAGGCCGGCGGCTGCTACTACAACTATGCGTGCGCGTACACGGATACGATCAGCTGGGCCTCGCCGACCGAGCCGCTGCCAATGATCCGCAATCCACGCGCGGCGTTCGACCTGCTCTTCGGTGCAGGATCGAGCAACGCCGACCGTTCGGCACGTCGCAAGGACAACGGCAGCATTCTCGATTGGGTGGTCGGCGAGATGTCGTCGCTCAAGCGCGAACTCGGTGCCACCGACCGTCGTCGCGTAGATCAGTATCTCGAGAACGTGCGTGAGCTCGAGCGTCGCATTCAGATGGTCGAAGCCAAGAACCAGAGCGGCGACGAGCGAGCGCTTCCGGAAGCGCCGGCCGGCGTGCCGGACTCGTTCGAGGAGCATGTGAAATTGATGTTCGATATTCAGGTGCTGGCGTTCCAGTCCGATATGACGCGCGTCTTTTCGTTCAAGACCGGTCGCGATGCGTCGAGCCGTACCTTCCCGGAGTCGGGCACGAACAAGGGCTTCCACCCGGCGTCGCACCACGGTGGACGCGAGTCGGCAATTCTCGAGTTCAATCAGATCAATCGGTACCACATGGCGATGCTGCCGTACTTTCTCCAGCGGTTGCAGGACACCAAGGAAGGGGACGGGACGATGCTCGACAACACGACGATCCTGTACGGGTCGCCGATGGCCGACGCCAACATTCACAACCATCGTCGGTGCCCGCTCCTGCTCATGGGCGGTGATACCAACCTTGTTCCGGGTGGCACGCACCTCAAGGCACCCGATGGCACGCCGATGGCCGACGTGATGCTCTCGCTGCTGCACAAGTACAACATCGATGTGCCGAGCTTCGGTGACAGCGTGTCGCCGTTCGCGCTCTACGCGTGAGACGAACCATGATCGATCGAAACGGAGTGCGCGTTGGTGTTGCGGGCGCGCTCGTGCTGTTGTCGGGCGCCCTGTCACCGATGGCGGCACAGGATACCAAGCCGGTAGTCAGGGTGGCCACGGCCGCGACGACGACGTCGGCGCGTGAGACGCGCGCGGCACCGGCTGTCGCTGAAGCGGCTATGCAGGGCGATATCGCGAAGGTCCGTGCGTTGCTCGCGCAGCAGCACGATGTGAATGTGGCGCAGGGCGATGGCATGACGGCGTTGCATTGGGCGGCCGATCGCGGCGATGTCGCGATGAGCACGTTGCTGCTGCGTTCCGGTGCCAAGCTCACGGGCACTACGAAAAACGGTGGCTATACACCGCTCCATGTAGCGGCGCGAGCCGGTCATGGTGCGGTGGTGCAGACGCTGTTAGCTGCCGGTGCCGATGCCAGGGCGCTCACCGCAACAGGTGCCACGGCGATGCACCTCGCCGCCGCCGCTGGTGACGCGGCGTCGGTGAAAGCGTTGTTGGCCAAGAAGGCCGATCCCAATGCACGCGAGTCGGCGTGGGGTCAGACCCCGCTGATGTTTGCGGCGGCCGAGAATCGTGGTGATGCGGCGCGTGCGCTGCTGGCGGGCGGCGCCGATGCGTCGATCCGTACGAAGATGGTAGACCTCACGGAGGAGTTAGCGCGTCAGCAGGCGGCGGCGAAGAAGCGGAATGAAGTGCTCTTCTCGTATCTGCCGCAGAAGACGCGCGACTCCATCATCGACGCCTCGGCCAAGGCGGCCGAAAAGTTGATGGCCGACGCGGCCGCGGCCCGCAATCGCGCCGTCGCCTCATCGGGCATGGCAGATCCAGCGGCGGCACCCGGGGCGGCACCCGGGGCGGCAACGCCGGCACCCACTACCGCTACTCCGACGACCCCGGCTACTCCGGCGGTCGCCACGGCTCCAGCACCAAAGGCTGATCCAGCGCTGCGTGGCTACAAGATCGGTGTCGCGGCCCCGCCCACCAGCGAACTCACCGCGTCGCAGATTCAACACGCGATCGAAGCCGGTCGGGCGCTGTTCGCCAGCGGGCCCATGTCGAAGACCACCGAGTCGTTCGAACTGTTCGAAGGACAGGTGGCCGGTTACGAAGCGACGGTGGGCAACATGGGGGGAATGACGGCCCTGCATCATGCGGCGCGTCAGGGCAACATCGATGTGGCAATCGCCATTCTCGATGGCGGCGCGAACATCGATGACGTCATGACCAGCGACAGTACGACCGCGCTGCTCATGGCGGCGATCAACGGCCACTTTGATCTGGCGATGGCGCTCGTGAAGCGCGGAGCGAATGTGAAGATCGGCAGCAGTGCCGGTCTCACGCCGCTGTACGCCTCACTGAACACGATGTGGGCGCCGCGGTCGCGCTACCCGCAGCCGCAGGCCGTGCAGACGCAGAAGGTCACGCACATCGAACTGATGGATGCGATGCTCAAGGCGGGGGCAGATCCCAACGTCCGGTTACGAAAGAATCTGTGGTTCTTTGCCTTCAACAATTGCGGCAACGCGAACTGCGGACTCGAAGCGCTCGATGCGACGACGCCGTTCTGGCGCGCCGCCTACGCGGTCGACGTTGAGGCGATGAAGTTGCTGAAAGAGCGCGGCGCGATCGACACGTTGCCGTCGGTTCGCCCGGTGGCGGCCAACCGCGCGAATCGAGCGCGACTCGGTGGCGGCGGTGGCCCGGGTGATGGCCTGCCATCCTACGTGATGCTGCCTGACATCGATTCTGCGTCGAAGGCCGTGCCGGCGGGTATCGGCGTGTATCCCGTGCATGCGGCGGCGGGTGTCGGTTACGGCAACGGCTTTGCCGGCAACTCCCATCGTCATGCCGCCGACGGCTGGATGCCGGCCATGAAGTATCTCGTGGAGGTGCTGCACGCCGACGTAAACCAGCGCGATCTCAATGGCTACACGCCGTTGCATCACGCCGCCGCGCGCGGGGACAACGAGATGATCAAGTATCTCGTGAGCAAGGGGGCCGACCCGAAGGCCGTGGCCCGCAACGGGATGACCACGGTGGATATGGCGAACGGACCGGTGCAGCGCCTGCGTCCGTTCCCGGACACGATCCAACTCCTCGAGAAGATGGGCGCAAAAAACAGTCATCGTTGCGTGGCCTGCTGACCTGCTAGGGCTTCTTCTCGCCGGCGAGGAGAAGCCCCAGGTGGGCTTGCGCCTGCTGCAGCGCGCCTTCGCCATCGCCCCAACCAATACGGCCGTCGGCGTTGTTGTCCGAGCCCGCGACGAGCTGATCGCAGATCGATACCAGCTGCGACACGAGTGACGCCGCGGCGGTCGCGGAAGTAGCGGACTGAATCTGCTTCGCGATCGCAATGGCTTGATCACCGCGGGCCATAGCGCTTCGCGCGGCCGTGGCGATATGGGTGGCGTGCATCTTTACGTTGGCAGACGCCGCTGGCTCCTTGGCGGCCAGCTCCACATGCTGCGCAATGCCGCCGGCCGCGCGCTTCATGCCAAAGCCTTTGCCGGGGCCACTGGGCGCCTGCGTGGGGTCGATCGCATGAAGCACATGCCCCGCGTGCGTCTGCATCGACTGCAGATTGTCCGGCGTGCGCGCCGCAAACGCCGCGTGCTGCGCGGCTATCTTTGCCTCGGCGAGCGCCATCGGCAGGAAGCCCGACTTGTCCGGGGTGTCCATGAAGCTCGAGACCACGTGGCCCAAGTGTGTGCCCACGAGTCCCGGCGGCAACGACGACGCAGCCACCGCGCCCGGAGCCAACGGTGCGGCGGCAACCACGCCCGGCAGCGGCGCACCGGTCATTACCGAGAGGATGCTATCGAACTGCGCGCGCAGTGTCGCATTGCTGCTCACCAGAAAGCGGCGTTTCGAGAACACTGAGTCGGCCATGCCTTTTTTCCCGAGCGCTTCCGTAATCATTTCGCGCTTCTGCTGCTGCAGCACCAGCTGCGCCTCTTTCGTTTTGTTCTTCTGCTGAGCGGCCTTGTTGTCGCTCGAATCGTGAATCGCCGACACGATCAGATGCGCTTCCACCAGTGCGCGCACTTCGGCAAGCGTGAGGGTGGGGGCAGACGCGGGGCTACTCTGACCGGCGAGCGGCGCGGCCGAAGCGACGAGGGCAGCCGAGAGAGTGAGCGCCAGAACGGCGCGCGGGCGGACAGGGAGGGCCATGGTGTCCGGGAGGTGAGAGTCGATCGGGGGGTACGTGGTTCACGCGCCCTGCGACACTATACGCATTCGACACGCACTCTGCTCTGGCGAATTACCGATTTCGGCGGCATCGTCTCGCATCCCACTCTGTTCCATCCTGAAGTACCCCACCGTTCAACCGTTCCGAGGCACCGCAATGACCCGAGGCATACTCTCGCGCGCCCCACATCGCGTCGCGCTCCGCGTCTCGATCCTAGGCGCCGCGCTGGCCAGCGCCGTGGCGTCCGTTGCGCTCAGCAGCACCGCCGGCGCCCAAGGTGGCGCAACGCCGGCTGCCGCGCGTGATCCGCGCAACATGGGCGGCGGCAATTGTGCGGCCAATCCCTACAACTGCGTCGACGCCGTGAATCCGCTTCCCGCAGCCACCACGGTGTGGATGGAAGAAATGACGTGGATGGATGTGCGTGACGCGCTGAAGTCCGGCAAGACCACCGCGATCATCGCCACCGGCGGCATGGAGCCGAACGGTCCATGGCTCGTGACGGGCAAGCACAACTACGTGCTGCATGCGAACTGCGAAGCGATCGCGCGAAAGCTTGGCAACGCCCTGTGCGCACCGATCCTGAAGTTTGTGCCCGAAGGGAACATCAGTCCGGCCAGCGGACACATGACATCCCCGGGTACGATCAGCATGCGGGAAGAGACGTTTCGCATGGTGCTCACGGATCTCGTGCACAGCCTCAAGGCGCACGGCTTCACGCGCATCATTTTGATCGGTGACAGCGGTGGCAATCAGTCGGGACAGCGCTGGGTTGCCGATTCGGTGACGAAGCTCTGGCAGGGTTCACCGATCGTCGCCCACATCCAGGAGTACTACGACTACGCGAGCGTGGCGAAGCACATGGAGCAATTCGGCATCAAGCAGACGGTCGCCGACGGCCTGCATGACGATCCTGAAATCGCACTGAACATGTTCATCGCCGATCCGAAGTCGATCCGCTACGACGAACGCGCGAAGGCCAAGAAACTGGTGATCAACGGCGTGTCACTCGCCAACCGGAAGCAAGCGACCGCGTGGGCGAAGCAGATCGTGGAGTACCGCACCAAGGTCACCATCGAAGCGATCGACAAGGCCACCGCGAACAAGGGTACGCTGCCGGCTCCGCCGCGTCGCACCGGTAGCAACTGAACGACGCGTCAGGGAGTGCCGGTCCACCATGAGTGGGCCGGCAACGCCTCGGGCACTATCTTGCCGGTATGTCGAATCTTCGCAGCTCCCGACGGGTCGCCCGGACTCTGACCGCGATGGGCATCCTGGCATCGTTCGGGATCGCCGCCTGCGCCGGTGATCCCGCGCCCGTGCCCAGACCGATCGCCGGCGCGCCGATCGTGTCCGCGTTGCCGCCATTGCCGCAACTCTCACCCGAACTGCGCCCCGTTGTGCCGCCCCACGTGGATCTCGCCTTCGGCGCCGATTCCGTGCGCGTGATGATCTCGGTGGAGACGGGGGCGCGCGTGAATGCCCTGCAGCCTCCCGTCATCGAAGGCAGCGACGGGCGCCGCTTTGTCCTGCGCGCGCCCACCGTGACGGAGGACAGCGCCTACTTCGTGGAGCGCGCGTCGGTCACGGTGGCGCGCTCCGCGCTCCCCATTCGCGGCACACTGCGCACCAGCTTTTGCCGTAGCGATGAACGGCTCTGTCGCAGCGCCGAGCGCGACGTGGTGATCGAGGATCGGTAGGCACCGCTCTCCTCAGCCAAGCTGGTGATTGAGATCCAAAAAAAACTTTCAGCGCTGCTGGAGACGGGGACGCCGCACGACCCGAATGGCGCGCCCTCGTGACCGCCGTGCTGCGGGACCGTGGTGACACCCTCGGCGTGCCGACCCTCAGCACGGCGCTCGGTGGCGGCCGGGCGCCGCCCATCGCCGCGCGCCCTCACCCCGGAGGAGCAGGCCCAAGTGCAAAGCGCACGTGCACGCCGAGCGCTTGGTCGACCAATCACCGGCCCAGCTGTTCGCGACGCGGCTCGACGAAGACACCTCCCTTTGCCGTCCACGCACGATGTACCGCATGCTCACCGCGTACCACGCAGTACGGGAGTGCCGGGCGCAGTGCCGGCACGCGCCGCATGCGGTGCCGCGCCTCACCGCCACGCCGCCGAACCAGGTGTGGCGGCTCATCGCGACGGCCAGCCGCCGACACGGTATGGTGCCCGGCCAGCTCACCACGCACAGTGACCGCGGCAGCATTCAAATCGCGAAAGACCTCCACGCGCTCTACGAAGACCTCGGCCTCGTGCGCTCGCTCTCGCGGCCACGCGTTAGCAACGACCACCCGCAGGTCGAGTCGCTCTTCAAGACGACCACGTATAGCGCCGGCTCTCCCGACCGCTTCACCGACTTCGCCCACGCCGAGCAATGGTGCACCGCGTTCTTCACGTACGACAACACGATGCACAAGCATTCGGGGATCGCCTACTGCACGCCCGCCATGGTCTACGGCGGCGACGCGCCCGCCGTGTTGGCGCAACGGCACCGCACCATGACGCGCGCCTTTGCGCTGACACCGGCACGCTTTGTCCGTGGCGCTCCGCGCACGGCCACATTGCCAACCACCGTCTCGATTCATCCCATCGCCGAGTACCACGCCGCCGCCATCAATACACCGTAAACTCGCCGCTTAGTCGTCTCACAGTCATTGACAGGTTCCGGTAGCCGCGCGATTGAGCGGGTGAGCCCAAGAGCACGTGACGTTCATGGCGTTGTGTGGCATGACCGCGCCGCATTTCACCACCATCGCGCACTTCGTGAGCACGCTCCGCGACGACATTGCCCACGTGTTTGCGGCGGTGCTCGCAGTGTGTTACGGACAGGGGTTGATCGGGCGGGAGATGTTCGCGATTGATGGGGTGAAGTTGCCGAGCAATGCGTCCAAGCATCGGAGCGGCACACGGGCCGAGTT
>JANLVC010000010.1:0-2691 GCA_031363815.1 Gemmatimonadota bacterium | reverse complement strand
ACCGGTCGTGGGACATACTACATCACCTCAGTATGTGGTGGTGGATTCAAGAGTTAGCTGCGCGGGATTTGCAGCCGGCGGAAGCGCACGACCGCTGCGCACGTGATTCACGTAGTGAACGACCCCGTCACACGTCAGATCGGAAGCACGAATCATCCACGGGGCGTTGGCAATGACCTGCCGAGCGGGCAACACGTCGCGCTCAATGAGTTTCCGAATCACGGTGTCACTGACGCCGAGCTGCGCGGCGGCGCCGTCCATCGTCAGCCAGCCGTCGGTCGCGGCCTGCGCGGCATCATACACCGGGATGCCCTCGTGATTCCGAACGATACAAACCCGATTGCGCGTCCACCCATGACCTTTTGCCGTCTTGAGTCCAAGTCGATTCAGGACACTCGCGATCTGCCCGTCGGCGAACATCAGCCGCAATTCCCGAATGAGTCGAATCGCGTCGGCATCGGTCCGGTACCGATGCTGGCCGGACCGACGCTTCGGCACGCTCAGCGCGCTATGCTGTCCGCCGGCCCACCGGATGACAACCTGAATCTGCGCCGCCTCGTCGTCGACATCAACGAGCATCTCTTCGATCAGCGTGCGGACGATGCGCTTCTTCAGGCGAGCATCGGTGCGCGGATCATGCCACACACTGGGGAGATCACTCGCGAGTGCCCGGAGCGCGGCCGCGTCCATGACGGGCGCCGTGCGCAGCTGGTCGGCGTCGAACCGCGTGAGCGCGCGTGTGGTGGCCTCCACCGCGTCGAGCGCGGCATTCCAGCGCCGCTCTAACTCCGCCGCGACCAGGCGATGCGTCGGGTCCACGACATCGTACTGCCGTCGCGCGCGCTCGGCCTCGTACTGCGCTTGCGTCTGGCGCAACGTGTACTGGGTGCGCTCCGCTGCGCGTGCGTGGGCCGCGTGCGCGGCCGTCGCTAACGCGGCCTCAAGCGCCGCGGGCTGCATGAGCGCCAGCACGGCGGCTTCGACGGCCCGCTCAAGCGCCAGCCCGCCGAACGAAATGCACCACGCCGTCCCATGATTGAGGTGCGCGCCGCAACAGTGGTAGCGCCGCACGGTCGCCCCGACGCCGCTGTACGCGACATGCAATCGCCGTCCACAGCGCCGACAGCGGAGCAGGCCCGCCAACAACGCCGTGCCGTGGCGCGGGGCCCCGCGCGTCATGCGCCCTTCCATATTGGCATTGTCGGCGATCTGGCGCTGGATGGTGTCATACTCGTCCCACGCGATGTAGCCCTCATGGTGATCCTTCAGGAGCACGACCCACTGATCGCGTGGGACGGCGATCCCATCGCGCTTCCGCGCGCGACCGCTCACGATACGGGTCGCCGTCCGGGTCCGCCCGAAGGCGTACGCGCCGGCGTAGATCGGATTCGTGAGAATATGATGCACGGCATTGTAGACCGGGAGTTTCCACGTCACGTGGCGCCCGAATGGCCCGTAGGTCACCGCCGGGAGCTCGATGCCCTCCTGGCGAAACCACAGCAACGTCTGGCGCACGCTCCCGGTGACGCGAAACTGCTGAAAGACCACGGTGATGGCGTGCACAATCCGCTGATCGGGATCGCGCTCGACGCGATCATCGCGCGTGCGGAGGAAGCCGATGGGCACGGTGGTGTACAGCGCGCCGCGCGCGGCCTTCTGCCGCAGCGCGGCGAACGACCGCTGGCGCATCACGCTCAACTCCCATTCGCTCATGGTCCCCTTGAGACCGAGCAACAGCCGATCATTGGTCTCGCGCGGATCGTACACGCCCTCGCCATCAACGATGAGCGTCGACGTGAGCCCGCACAGATCGACCAAGTGCGCCCAGTCGCGACTATTGCGCGCGAAGCGCGAGACTTCAATCGCGAACACCGCGCCCACGGCCTCCAGGCAGACCGCAGCGACCAGTCGCTCGAAGCCCGGACGCTCCGCGCGCCCACTGCCCGAGCGCCCCAAATCTTCATCGATCACCTCGACGGTATGCCAGCCCCATCGCCGCGCCTGCTCCGCCAGTCCATACTGCCGTCGCTGACTTTCGAGATTGTCCTGCACCTGCGTCGCCGTCGACTGGCGCACGTAGACATACGCGGCGCGCGCGAGATGCGCCGCCGTGATCTTGGCGGGTGCCAGCGCCGGGGGGAGCTCGCCGGCACCCACCGTCAGGGCGGTACTCATGAGGGCACCTCGCCAGCGGCGGTCGTCTCCACCGCCGTCCGCATGGCGTCGTGCAACATCTCACACCACCGCGCGAGCACCTCCACCCGCACGCTGGACGGCAGCGCCTCCCACCGCACGTCCGCGTGGCCGAAAGGCAGCATCGGCTGCACCACACGCGCATCAACACTCAAGGCACGACGACGACTCATATCGGATCTCCGGAAGCAGAGGGGACGCTGGCAGTCGATGCCGAACGTGCCCATGCTTCACGGACTTCGTCAATAAGGGACCGGAGCGTCTCCAGCGCCGGTCGTGACGCCAGCGCGTCGTCGCGCAGCACCGCATCGCAAGCGGCCCTCGCCTCCGTCATCCACATCGGCAACGCGACCCTCGTCCCATCGGGCAGCGTCACCAGATAACTCGCGACACCGAGATGCGACGTGGCGCCACACACCAGGAGTTCGTGATTCGCCAATGGATGCCACGGATAGTGCACCGTGATCTGCCGCGGATGGGCATTATGTCTCAGGTCCG
>JANLVC010000193.1:0-41976 GCA_031363815.1 Gemmatimonadota bacterium | reverse complement strand
GGCGCGAATGCCCGCGGATGACCAGCACATACTTTGATGGGATGGTCGTGTACGACGATCCGTCGCGCCGCAAAACAAAGGGCAACAGCCCGAACGCGGAGATCACGGAGTGGACCGAAACCACACGGGATAAGATAAACGGCGCTTGCCGATCGGTGATCTCCGTGTTCCGGCTGTTGCCGTTGCGAACTACTTCGCCAGCAACTCACGAATGGTGTCGGCGGTCGCATCGAGGCAGAGAGCGAGGCGATCGGGTGTGTGATCACCCATGTGGCCGATACGGAAGGTGTTGCTCTTCAGTTTGCCGTAGCCACCGCCGATCACGAAGCCCCGCACGGCAACCCCTTTCACGATGTCGTCACTCTGCAGTGTGGCGGGCAGGGCGACTGCCGTGACGGTGCTGCTGCGTGCGTGCAAGGGCGCGTACACGCAGAACGCTTCTCCCGTGTCTTCGCGCAGAGTTTGCACCCAGGCGTGTGTCATCTCCGCCATCTTGGCGTGACGAGCCCAGCGCGCTTCGATCGTTTCGCGCGCGATGTGTTCACTCTGCACGGCCGTGGCGTACAGCAACGAGATCGCCGGCGTGCTCGGCGTTTGATTCTTGTGCACGAACGCCTCGAACTCGACCATGTCGAAGTAGAGACCGCGCGCGGTGGCCTGGCTCGCCTGTTCGATGTAACGCTGGGATGCCACGCCGAAGGCGAGACCGGGAGGGAGCGCGAGTGCCTTCTGCGAGCCGGTGAGCACGAAATCGAGATCCCATGCATCGGTTTCAACCGGCACGCCGGCGAGGCCCGTTACGGAGTCGACGAGCACCGCGGCGCCATACTGGTGCGCGAGGGCTGCGAGGTCCGGCAACGACGTGAGCGTGCCCGTGCTCGTCTCGGAATGCACGACCGTGATCGCCGAGAACCGTCGCCCACGCAATGCGCTCTCGACGACATCAAGCGGGACGGCCTGCTGCCAGTCGCCCCCGACGACGCGCGTTTCGCGGCCGCAGGCCTGCGCGATACTGGCGAAACGCTCACTGAATGCGCCATTCACCATCGACAGAATCGGCCCCGGTGGCGCGCACCGAATCGCCGCTTCCATGAGGCCGGTGGCGGACGAACTCGATACGTACACCGGACGAGTGGTCCGGAAAATCGGACGCAGGCCATTCTGAATGCGAGCGAACAGCGCTTCGAAGATCGCGCCGCGGTGCGGCAGCATCGGCGCGAGCATCGCCTCGAGCACTTCGCGCCGCACCTCGGTGGGTCCGGGAAGGAAGAACGTACCGAAGTCGGACATGGCGCCTTACCTCGAGGAGGCCGGATGAAAGAGCAATGGATGCAATGCCGCGAAGCTGTCCGCCTCGGCGTCGGCCACCGCCACCACCTTCTCGCGGCGCACGACACCAGTGTACGCGATGAACGCTGTGACGACGCCGCGCACGGCCGCATCGGTGGCGCCGTCGCCGATCATGACCGTCGGCTTGGCCAAGGCGAGACGCTGCACGGTGAGCGGCTTGCCGCGCTGCGTGGAAAGCGGCTGATCGCCGTCGAGCAGACTCATGGTGCCGTCGGTGTCGCGCGTGAGGGAGACGGCGTGTACACGATGGGTGGGGACCCCCAACTGCAGCGCGATCGGCACAATGGCCACGCGGAGTCCGCCACTGAGCAGGTGCACCTGACAGCCGACGCGCTGCAACAGCGTGATGAGCTCCTGCGCGCCGGGTTGCAGCGACTCGCGATACGCGTCGGACAGCGAGATCAACTCGCCAGCGGTTGGGCGGATGCGCTCCAAGCGCCGCGTGTACACCGCTTCGATGGGAATTTCACCGGCCATAGCCTGCGCGGTGAGCCTTTCACTTTCACGCGCAATGTCAGGGTCTCGCCGCGCCGCGAGCCAGTCGATGCCTTCGATTGCGCACACCGTGGAGTCGACGTCGAAGAGGACCGACTTGAATCGCGGCTGGTGCCGGTCGACCGGCGGAGCGAGTGCCGTTGCGTTCACAGCACGTTGCCCTGCGCCAGCAGACCGAGCGGATCGAACTCGCGCTTGATTGCGTGCATCACGCGTAGCTGCGCCGGGCTGACCTGCATCGGCAGCCAGCGGCGTTTGAGCTTCCCGATACCGTGTTCGGCGGCCACCGTGCCGCCCATCGCAATCACCACGCGTAACGTGGCCTCAACCACGCATTCGATGCGATGCAGCTCGTCGGCATCCTGCGCGATGAAGTTCTGATGTGGATGGCCGTTGCCGGCGTGTCCATACGCGATGCCCGACGTGACGCCGGCGTCGGCCGCGAAGCGACGCGCGACGTGCAGCGCTTCAGCGAGCCGCGGATACGGAACGGCCCAGTCGGTGCTGACTTTGCGTCCGCCAAATGGCCGCCGCGCGGCACCACGGTCGTTCATCGTCGCCGGTACGGCATGGCGCAGATGACGCGCCGCGCGCAGCGCGGTCGCTGAATCGTACACGCGGATGTCGGCGCTGAGCGCGGCGTGTGCGTCGGCCAATGCGAGCCACGCCTCGAGCGGGAGTTCATCGTCGGGTTGCGCGTCGCTGGCGCCGGTCTCTTCGAGATACACCATAGCCGCGGCGTTTGTGGCCCAGTCTGTGCTGCCTTCCGCCGCGCGCGCGATGTCCATGGCGCCTTGATCGAAGAACTCGAGACAGCGCGGATGCACGGCCGTGGAGCGACGCGCCGACACCACGAACGCCAGCGCATCATCGTCGCGCTCAAACGGCACCATGAGGCCGAGCACCTGCGGCGGGAGCGCATGGAGCGCGAGTTCGGCCTCCACCACCACGCCGAGGGTGCCTTCACTGCCCACGAACCAATCGACCGGATCGTGAGCGATCGGATAGCCAACGGTATTCTTCTCGAGCTGCGGACGGCGCAGGTCGAGTCGCTCCCCACTGGCCAACAGCACCGTCATCGCCCGCACGTGCGGGCGCGTCGCGCCGTAGCGTAGTGAGCGAGCGCCCGAGGCGTTGCAGGCAATTGCGCCGCCGATGGTGGACTCTTCTTCGCTGGTGGGATCGGGCGTGAAGAGCAGGCCGGCCACTTCGGCAGCCCGGCGCACATCCGCCACGATCGCGCCCGGACCCACGCGAATACTGCGCGTGTCGGTGTCCACCTCGCCGATCGACCCAAGTCCGCGCAACGACAGCAGGAGTCCGTGATCGGTGATCGACGCGCCGGTGGTACTCGACTGCCACCCCGCGGGCGTCACCGCCGTACGAGACGACGTGGCCTCGCGTAGCAACTCCGTGACCTCGTCGATCGTACGTGGTCGGGCGACCGCGTCGGGAATCATTTCGAGTCCCGAGGCGTCGCGCGCAAACGCCCGACGGATGTCGATATCGACGGTCGTGACGTCGCTGGCGAGTGTCATCGGGTGGCTCGCCTACTCGGCGCCGAAGTGCGCGACACTGGCGGTCAGTACGTCGGGCAGTTCCAGCAGTGCCTTGCGGGTCGCTTCGCTCACGGTGCCGTCCACCGAGATCGCGGCGAGCGCGTCGCCGCCCTGTGCCAGTCGCGCCTGATGATACTCGGCGATGTTGACGTTGCGTTCGCCCAGCAACGTCCCGACGCGACCGATGACGCCGGGCACGTCGTGGTTCGTGAGGATGAGCAGCGTCTGTCGCGGATTCACATCGACGTGGAACTGACCGATGCGTGTGAGGCGCGGCTTGCTGCCTTCGGGCGCGACGCCGGCCACGGCCAGCTGCTGCATGCCGCCGGCGAGTGCCACTTCGATGGCGCGCGGATGCCCGAGTTCGCTCGACTCCCCGACCGACAGCTCGAGACCGCGCGCTTCGGCGAGGCTGCGAGCGTTGATGAGATTGAGGCGATCCGTTTCAATGACCCCCTCCAGCACGCCGGCTGCCGCGGCGGCGAGCAGCGGACCGGCGCCATGCGCGAGATCGGGACCGATCCGCAGCGCCAAGCGGCGCACGGCACGCATGCCCTGATCGGCAAGCACGGCGCGGGCCACGGCGGCGGCGCGACGGGCCACGAGCATCGCGGGCTGCAGGTCTCCCCACTCGCCCGAGCCGCCCGCCACGTTGATGGACTTGGACAGATCGTTGTGCAGGAGCGCGTCGCGGACGGCGAGGCACACATCGCGCGACACATTGCGTTGGGCTTCGACGGTATTGGCACCGAGGTGCGGCGTGAGCAGCAGATTCGGCGCCGTGCGCAATGGCGAATCGACCGCGAGCGGCTCGGCGTTGAATACGTCGAGCACCGCGCCGCGCAGCTGATCGGCTTCAAGGGAGGCCAGCAGCGCCGCTTCGTCGATGATGCCACCACGCGCCATGTTGACCACGATCGAGCGGGCCGGAAGGCGGCCCAGTTCGCGCGTGCCGATCATGCCACGTGTTTCGTCGGTCAGCGGGACGTGGAGTGTGAGGATGTTGCTCTCGGCGACGAGCGCATCAAGCGACGGCGCGCGACGTACACGCAGCGCGGTGAAGCGTTCGTCGGCGATATACGGATCGAAGGCCACGACGGTCATGCCGAAGGCGTGCGCGCGCATGGCGACCTCGCTGCCGATGCGGCCGAGTCCGACGATGCCGAGCGTTTTGCCCTTGAGCTCGCGTCCCATGAGCTTTGAGCGATCCCACGTGCCGTTCTGCATGGACAGCGCCGCCGCCGGAAGCTGGCGCAGCAGACCGATCACGGTACCGAAAAACAGCTCGGCCACGGCGACCGTGTTGCCGGCGGGCGCGTTGATGATCGCGACGCCGAGTTCGGTGGCGACATCAAGTGCGATGTTGTCCACGCCGACGCCGGCACGACCGACGACCCGCAATTTCTTTGCGGCGCGCAGCACGTCGGCCGAGATCCTCGTGGCACTGCGTCCGACGATGGCGTCGTACTCGCCGATGCGCTGCAGCAGTTCGTCCTTCGATAGCGTGGGGACTTCATCAACGAGCAGCTCGGGCTCGGCCGCGAGCAGCGCGAGTCCTTCCGGATCGACATCGTCGGTGACAAGAACGCGATATGCCATGAGTGCGCACGAAAGGAGGCACCGCGTTGTGCGAGGCCCGGGACAGGCATCACGTGACGCGGCGAAGCGGCAGCGGAATCATTCGCTACGGGAGGATGAACAACGGCGTGCCGACGCGGGGTGTACCGACCTGCAGGAGCATCAACGAGCGCCGTGGATCAGGTTCCGAAGTCGTTCCGGCCGAGATGGTTGCGAAGCATGTCACGAAGTGCCACGAGCAGGTCGTCGCGTGCGGCGGGAGAGTCGTCCCGCACATGCAATTCCACGCCGTCGGCGATGGGCACGTGTCGCCAGCTGGCCACGCCATTCTGCTTGGGCGCACTGGAATCCATCTGCAGCGCGAGGGCCGGCGCGAGCGACGCGGCCACACGCCGTTCGAGCGCATCACCGGTAACTTCCCGCATCTCCTTCTTGATCGCGTCGAGCGTCTGACCTTCGCGCTGGCGGATCTTGATGGCGAGGAGCTGCAGCAAGTGCCGATAGCCGTAGGTGGCGGCCGTGCCGGCGCCTTCCGGGCGATCGAGGAGCCCGTTGGCAACGTAGAAGCGCACCGCGCGCGCGCTGGGCATGGCCCGCGCTGACGCATTCGTGGGCTTCATTCCGGCAGCATCCACCAAAGCGGCGGCATGCGCCGCGAGCCCGCGGGCATTCCACGGGGCGTTTCGCGCGTGAGCGCGCAGAAGTGGAACGGGAGACTCGGCCATGGGGAGGGCAATATACGCTGGATCGTGGACGAATGCTGACAACAATTTTTCGACACCGGCATCGTTATGTCGATGCCGAAATGTTGTCTTGGTGTTTCGACACCGATCACGTGACGGCCCTTGCCCATTCGTGATGCGCACTGTTCGCCTACTCGCGACGTGCCGGTGCGAAGGCGGAACGCACCCCGGCGGTCGCCGCGTGCTGCGCAATCGTGGCGAGGTCGACCGGGCTTCTCGAGAGCATGCCGGCGAGCGCCATCACTTGCCGTCCGCCGTCGCGCTTGCCGCCCAGCCGGAGGTCGGTCACCACGAGATCGAAGCATTCTGTGCGCAGCCGCCCGAGCGCCACGTGGCCCTCGACGTCGAACAGCTCCACGAGCATGTCGCGGATGGACTGCTCATCCTCGACTATAAGCACAAACTTAGTGGCGTCGGTTGACTGGATCATACTTTCCGTAAGCGCGAAAAGCGGGCCGGGTTGGGGAGCATGGTGCTGCACACATTCCGGTCGGTGACATCCGATCGGGCCGATCGTTACCGGAAGTCGGCGGGGTATCGCTTGAGCTTTTCAAGCAGCGTAGAGCGGGCGATCCCGAGAATGCGGGCGGCGTGGGTGCGGTTTCCCCGACTTGCCATGAGCGCCTCGCGGATGACCTCACGTTCGGCGTGTTCCCGCGTGCGTGGCGCATTCGTTGTCGTGGCCGCGGTGGTCGGCACGATCACTGGGGGGGCGAGCCCGAGGTGCATGGGCTCGATGGGCCGACCTTCGGCGAGAATGGTGGCACGCCAGATGGTGTTCTTGAGCTCGCGGATATTGCCCGGCCAACGATAGCCGGCCAGGGCATCTTCCGCTTCGTTCGTGAGCGAACTGCCAGGGGGCAACAGCGCCATCGCCATGGTCAGGATCTCGTCCTGCCGATGCCGGAGCGGCGGCAGGGTGATCGTGAGCACCTGCAACCGATAATACAAGTCGGCCCGAAAGCGCTTTTCCGTGACCGCGTCGGCAAGGGACTGGTGGGTAGCCACGACGACACGGGCCGACGACCGTAGCATGGTCGTCCCACCCACGCGCCGAAAGGTGCGCTCTTCCAACAGCTTGAGCAATCGGGGTTGGACCTCGGGGCTCAGTTCGGCGATCTCGTCGAGAAACACCGTGCCTTCGCCAGCGACCTCGAGCACGCCGCGCTTGGCGTGCCGAGCGTCGGTGAAGGCTCCCCGTTCGTGTCCGAACAGATCGCTTTCGAAAAATGTTGCGGAGAGGGACGCACAATTCATTTCTACAAACGGCGATTGGCTGCGTACCGAACGATCGTGGATCTGTCGCGCGATATACCCCTTGCCCGTACCAGTTTCGCCCTGCAACAGGATCGGCGCGTCGGGGTTCCGGGCGGCCAAGTCGATCATATCGGAGACCGTTGGCGCCATTGCGGGCGGTGTGGTGCTGCCGCGCCCCTGTGCCCGAAGCACAGCGACTTCCTGTCGGAGGCGGCCGCGTTCCGCGGCGCGGGTGACGGCCGCGGCCAGTCGCTCGAGATCGACCGGCTTTTCGAGCAAATCTACGGCTCCGTGCTGCATGGCGGAGACGGCCGTCCGCACGTCGGCGTAGCCGGTGAGCACGATCACGGCGAGGTCAGGATCCTCTGCCCGTAGCGCTTCGAGCACTCGCACGCCGTCGGCGTCAGGAAGGCGCAGATCCAACAGCACCACATCCGGGGCGTGCTCCGCCGCCAGCCGCCGGCCTTCGGTGGCCGTCGATGCGCCACGCGCGGTGAAGCCGAATGTCTCGAAGAACTCGACCAGTGCCGAGCGCACCGTCTCGTGGTGGTCGATCACCAGCAACGACAACGTCACGCGGCCGCCGAGGGGGGAAGGGTGAGCGTGAGCGGTCGCGCCTCGAGCAGCCGCCGCGCGAACGGCGGCTGCTCGACGTGCGGCATTACCGGCGCTTCGCGCCCTTTTTAACCGCTTTAGCGGCTTTCTTGACGGATTTCGCCGGCGCTTTCTTGACTGCCTTGGCGGGCGTCTTCTTGGCTGATGCCTTCTTGACGGCCTTTGCGGGAGCCTTCTTGGCCGGCGCCTTCTTCGCTACGGCCTTCTTCACGACCTTGGCCGGTGCCTTGGCCGGCACCTTGGCCGGCACCTTGGCTGGTGCCTTGGCTGGTGCCTTGGCTGGTGCCTTGGCTGGTGCCTTGGCTGGTGCCTTGGCGGGTGCCTTGGCGGGTGCCTTAGCCGGTGCCTTAGCCGGTGCCTTAGCCGGTGCCTTGGCGGGCGCCTTGGCGGGTGTGGCGGGTGCCTTGGCGGGCGCCTTCGTGGCCGGGGCGTTGGGGGCTGGCTTCGCCGGGACCGTCGGAGACGGATCGGCTGCCGGCTTCGGGGCCTTGGGAGCCTTGGGAGCCTTGGGAGCCTTGGGAGCCTTCGCCGGCACCGGTGCCGGGGCTTTCGCCGTCGGTTCGGCCTCGTCGTCCTCGAGCTCCCCGATGTCCACGGGCACGTTCACCTTGGGGTCCGGCTTCGGTGCCTTTGACTTCGGGGCCGGCTTCGGCGCGCCGGGGTTCTTGGGCGGACGACCGGGACCGCGCCGCACGGGGCGACTGAAGATATCGTCTTCGTCGTCCTCGTCTTCGGTCAGTTCGTCTTCGAAGCTGTCGCCCTCCTCTTCGTCGTCGTCGTCTTCGTCCTCGTCTTCTGCACTATCCCACAGGGAGTCGCCGCTTTCAGAGGGGAGGCCGTAGCCATCCTCGTCATCTTCGTCGTACGACGAGCGGCCGTAGCCCACATCCTTCCTGTCGTCATCCATCAGATGGAGCTTCCCAATCTCGTCGCCACGCGGCATGACGCCTCCTCTCTTCGGAAAAGTTCAATCGCGGACGTCGTGTACACCGGCTCATTCACCGGCTGCGGTGACGCGGCTCGCGATACCCACAACTTTGTGTGCTGCTGAATAGCACGACCAAATACATACAAAAAGCGTGGGAGTCAAGCGTTCGGCACACTCCCGCACCACATCCCGTTACTCCACGCGCGGAATTCCTTCGACGGTTCCGCCTCGAACGACGGCATGGAGTGCGTCGTAAATGCGTGGTTCGAGCAGGCGCCCGGCCTGGGTGCGCAGGTACTCGAGGGTCGTGGCGGCCGTCATCGGCTCTCGATAGGCGCGCTGCGAGGTGAGGGCGTCGAAGGCATCGGCCGCCGTGAGAATCCGACCGCCGATGGTGATATCGTGGGCGGAGCGCCCGAACGGGTAGCCGCTGCCGTCCCAGTGCTCGTGATGGTCGCGGATGAAGAGCAGGGCGTCGCCGAGGTGGCTGAGCGGCGAAAGGATGTCGAGACCAATCCGCACATGATCCTTCACATGCGCGAATTCCTCGTGGGTAAGGGGGCCCGGCTTGTTGAGGACTGCTTCGCGAATGCCGATCTTGCCCACGTCGTACAGGTGTCCCGCGGTATGGATGCAGGCGACGGTTCCCGCTTCGAGCTCAAGGTGCATGGCGATCGCGGCGGCGATTTCCGCCACCCGCTGCGAGTGTCCGCGCAGGTAGAGGTCCTTCGCTTCCATGGCGTTGATCAGCGTTTCGGCGACACTCACCGTCATCAGGCGGAGCGTCCTTTTTTCGCGCTCAAGCTGCACGGTGCGGAGGGCCACCTCCTCGCGAATCAGACGGTCCACGGCGCGCCGTTCGATACTGCGCACCCGGCGCATCATCGCGCGCTCGACGGCCGCCTGCAGGTCGGAAAGCTCGACGGGTTTCGTGAGGTAGTCGAACGCACCGCTGGAGAGGGCCTCCGTGGCGCTGGCCGCGTCGTTGACGGCGGTCAGCATGATGATACCAAGATCGGCGTCGAGGGCGAGGGCGCGCGGGACCACGTCAAGGCCACTGATCCCGGGCATCCGGAGATCGCAGGGCATCAGCGAGAAGCGGTCGCGGGTTAGCAGCTCGAGTGCCGCGGCACCGGAGTCGGCGACTTCGACGTCGAAGCCGCGGGTGCGCAGAAAGCGACTGAGCGCCAGCCGGATCGTGGACTCGTCGTCCACCACGAGAATGCGGCGAATCGAGTCCTGCGCGAGCGCGGCACCGGCGGCCTCGATCGCGACGATCGGATCGTGAACCGGAAGACTGGTCATATTCGGTCGGTAGGCACCGCTGGCAGCATGATGGTGACGGTCGACCCCACGTCGGGCTCGGACTCGACGCTGATCGTGCCGCCGTGCGCGTGAATGATACCGTAACTGACACTGAGGCCGAGCCCCGTGCCGGCGCCGGCCGGTTTGGTGGTGTAGAAGGGCTCGAAGATGCGTCGTCGCACGTCCGCTGTCATGCCGACGCCCGTGTCGACGGCGGTGATGATGACGCGGTCCTCGTCACGTGTGGTCCGGACGAGCAACCGCCGCACGTCGCGCCCAAGCATGGCGTGCTCGGCGTTGCCGATCACGTTCAGCAACACCTGCTGGAGCTTTTGCGAGTCGCCGCTGATGCGGGGGGCGGTCGGGTCGAGTTGCAGCTCCACCTGAACGCCGGCGTTGCGCAGCGGGTAGGCGCGAAGGCGTACCGTCTGTTCGATGACCGCGTTGATATCAACCGGGCCGGTGCCGTGCTCGGTCGTTCGGGCGAACAGCAGGAGATCCTTGATCACGGTCTTGGCGCGATCGCTTTCCTGTTTGATCAACTGGACCGATTCGCGCTGGTCATCGCCGAGCTCTTCTTCGAGCAGGATCTGCGCAAAGGCGGAGATGCCGGTAAGCGGGTTATTGATCTCGTGGGCCACGCCAGCCACCAGCTCACCCAAGGCGACCATCTTTTCCGTGTGCCGAAGCTGCTCTTCGAGCCGTCGGTCCTGGCTCACGTTGCGTATGCTGACGACCTGGCCGAGCAGTTCGCCGTCGTGTCCGGCGAGGGGACTGATTGTGACGGCGGCGGGGAACTCGCCGCCGTCGCGTCGCCAATGCACGTCATGCGAGAGGCGTACCCCCGCTTCGAGCACGCCATCAGCCTCGCGCATGCCTCGGCGAGAATCCTGCCCGACCACGAGCTGTTCGAACTGCATCTCCATGAGCTCGACCTGCGACCACCCGTACTCGCGTGCGGCGGCCGGATTGGCGTAGCGCACACCCACGTCATCGAGAATGAAGATCGGGTGGTCGATCGTGGTGAGCGCAGTGGCGAGCAGATGTTCGCGTTCGCGGGCGAGGCGCTCTTCTTCGTCGAGGAGCAGTGCATCGAGGGCGAGGGCGAGCGAAGCCGACAACCGTTCCAGGGTGATGCGGTCGCGATGCCGCAGCGGCGCGGTGCGTGGTGCCGTGACGAGCAGAATGCCAAGCCTGCGTTCACGCGCGGCGAGCGGAACGGCCAGCGCCCATTCGTCGGGGAGCGTGTCGGCCACGTTGGCCGGCGCGACATCGCGGAGGCTTGGCAGCTCGGTGGGCCGGCCGTCGGGCGCCACGTCGTTCACGCCTTTGGCGCCGGCCGGCCGCTGTCCTTGGAACACATCGAGCGTGCCGCTGGTGGCCACGTATTCGATGTGTCCATCACGTGCGCGGGCCACACCAATCGCCTTGCCGATGGAGGGCACGAAGCGGTCGAGGACCCGCAAGAGGTCGGTCGCTCCATCGGCGAGCGTCACGGCCTACAATGTGACGCGGGCCAGTTCGGCGGCTCCTTCGGCGCGCTGGCGCTGGAAGTCCTGGAGGGCGAACAGCCGTGCGGTTTCCACCGCGGTGCCCGCATGGCGTGCGATCATGGTGAGGAGGTCGAGATCCTGCACTCCGAACGCATCGCGCTTCGCGCCGAGCAGCCGAATGACACCCGTGCTACGGTGACCAAAGCGCACGGCCGCGCACAGTTCCATCGTACTGCGGGCGACGTCAGGGCCTGGGGCCAGATGCGACGCCAGCCGGGGGACGCCCGTCTGTGCAGTGGACACGGCAAGTTGTGCATCCGCGATCGTGACCGGATCGGTCGAGATCACGCGGCCGGCCTCCATGTGCAATACGCGCTCCAAGCCATTGGCCCCAATCGCCAGGACATCGATGACATCGCAGGGGATCACGAGATGCACGGCTTCCGCGATTGCCTGAGGCAGGCTTTCCTCGCTGGTGAGCTGCGTGAGTTGCTGCTGCGCACGCGCGAGCAGGGCAAAGCGATCGGCACGCCGTTCG
This sequence comes from Gemmatimonadota bacterium, assembly GCA_031363815.1. Taxonomy (GTDB): domain Bacteria; phylum Gemmatimonadota; class Gemmatimonadetes; order Gemmatimonadales; family Gemmatimonadaceae; genus Gemmatimonas. The sequence continues at coordinate 30,115 of JANLVC010000193.1, read as the reverse complement.
AGCTTACCCAGCTGCACCGTATTGCGGAAGGCGAGGGCGACCTGCGTGACGAGGTTGGTGAGCAGCTCGCGTTCGTCGCTGTCGAAAGGCCGTGCGTCGAGATAGCGGATCGCGAGCACGCCCTCAACGCGCGCGTCGAGCACCAGCGGGAGCAGGGCCAGTGCGTGAACGCCGGCATCGACGAGCGCACCGCCCATGTCATCGAGGTTGGACTCGGCGGTGAGGTCCTCGATGAACAACGGTGTGGCGTTCAGGACCACGTGGCCAAGTGGGGTGTGCCAGAACGCGGACTCGAGGCGGGTGCGGGGGAAACTGGCTACGCCCCACTGATGTTCGACGCGCGCCGTTCTGAGTTCAGGGTCGGCGGCGAAGACGGCGAACCCGTCGGCGTGCAACTCCTGCACGAGAATGACGGCCAGTCCACGATAGAGAGACTCGGGCGTGGTCGTGCCAGCCAGCGCGCGCGGTTTTCAGCAGCACGGCGTTGACATGCGCGGCGCGCGCGGCGCGTGCGGCGTCGTGGGCGCGGGTATCGTTGGCCACCGCGTCCGCCTGTCGAACCAATGCGTTGCTGCGCAGGACCATCGTGCCGTGGAGCGCGAGGTGTTCAAGCAGGGCGAGATCGGCGTCGGTGAACGCGCCGTGGGCGGTGTTGATGCAGGCGAGCAATCCCACGACGTCACCGGCCAGCAGGATCGGCGCGAGCGCCAGTTGCCGGGCATTCAGTGGCTGCTGACGGCGCGGGTCAGCGTGCGGATCGTGGGCGGTGTGGTTCGTGTACCGGGCGCGGCGGCTGTCGAGGACCTCGCGAACGAGCACGGGGGCGGGGGCGATCGAGAAGGTGGCCCAGTCGAACGGTCGGGGGTCGCCGGCGGTGGCAGCGACGCGGAAGCCTTGGTCAACGATTTCGAGGACACAGGCGCTGGACGCCTCGACGAGTTCGCGTGCGGTCTCCGCCAATCGCTCGTAGAGCGCGCGATTGGTGAGTGGGTTGTTCGCGATCTCCTGTACGAACCGCGTGAGCAGGTCCGGGATGGTACCGTTCACGACCTTTGCTACCCTCGCGGATCAGTCCGCATACTCGACCTCGAATTCGACATCGAGCGGTCGGGTGAGGCCCACCGGGTCGACTGTGCGGACATACGCCATCGTATGCGCCAGCGCGTTGTTGCAACGAGTTGCTATGGCGAGTGACTAGGGCTTACCGGCGGCCCCCCTGTCACAGCGTACCACCAATCTCCAGCGACGGCAATCCGCAGATCGCCGACCACGCCGGAGATGGCCGCGCGCGATGGGGGATCAGATGGGCTTGCGGGCGTCGGCGGCCGCGCGGTCGATTTCGGCGCGGTGCACGTCGTAGTCGGGCAGGCGGGTGGCCAGTTCCGACTCGAGCGCCTTGAGCAAACGCTGGTCGAACGCCTTCACGGCCGTGTTGTCGCCGGTCATGCGGGCGGCACGGGCGGCCAGAAGCAGCCCCAGCAAGTTGTTGGGGGTCGCCTTCAGGATCGTGTCGGCCTGCGCCTTCGCCACAGCCGGTGCATTGGTCACCTCGGCGATACGGCCGAAATGATAGCGCTCGTCGGTGGTGGCCCCCTCGAGCATTTCGTGCGACGCCATGGCCATGGGCGCGAAGAAGGCCACCGAGTCTACCTTGCCGGCTTCGGCATACGCCATAATCCGCGTGTACAGCCGGTTGGCCCGCTCGCTGGGTGAGAGGTTGGCGATGTTCGGTGCCGCGCCTTGGCCGCCCCCCTGAGCGAACGGCGCGGCACTGGCGCCGTCGATGGCCTGCGTGGGTAGCGAGTTGACCGACCCGTCAATTTCGGAGCCCTTGGCGCCGCCGAAGTTTTTGCCGGCGAACATGGCCACCAGAGCCAGCAGGGCGACAAAGGCGACGCCCCACGGGAGGATCGCTGCCGCACCGCCCGAGGCGGCCGGTGTGCGCGTGAGAGGCAGTCCCTGTCCGACCGGGGTGCCACAGCGATGACAGAAGCGGGCGCCGGTCGAGATGGCCGCGCCGCAGGCCGCGCAGAAACCCGCGCCGACCGAAGGGGCAGCGCCCCCCGAAGGATTCGATGAAGTCATGAGCCGTAAAGAATACTACAATACGGCACGCGTGTACTCCTCCTTCCCTGCCGAATCGTGCCGATTCACAGTCGTTCCCTCGTTCCTCCTGCCCTGACAGGCGCCACGGCCACCGACATCCTCGAGTTGGCGGAGGCGCACCAGGTCCGTTTTCTGCGTCTGCAATTCACGGACATCCTGGGCGTCATCAAGAACGTCGAAATCCCGTCTTCGCAGTTCAGGAAGGCGCTGCAGGGCGACATCATGTTCGACGGCTCGAGCATCGAAGGCTTCGTGCGGGTGGAGGAGTCGGACATGTTGCTGGCCCCCGACCTTACCACGTTTCAGATCTTTCCGTGGGGGGATCCTGCGGCGCGCGTGGGGCGCTTGATCTGCGATGTGAACCGTCCCGATGGCACCGCGTTCGAGGGCGATCCCCGGTGGGTGCTGAAGCGGCAGGTGGCGCGCGCGGCCGAGCTGGGCTTCGTGATGAACGCCGGCATGGAGGCCGAGTTCTTTTTGTTCAAGCCGACTGCTGATGGACGTCCGGCCACCGACACGCACGACGTGGGCGGGTATTTCGATCTGGCCCCGATGGACCTTGGTGAAGATGCGCGGCGCGCTATCGTGGATGCGCTGGAGCAAATGGGGTTCGAGGTGGAGGCGGCGCATCACGAGGTGGCGCACGGTCAGCACGAGATCGATTTTCGTTACGCCGATGCGCTGCGCACCGCCGACAACATCGCGACCTTCCGCTTCGTCGTGAAACAGGTAGCACGTCAGTTCGGATTGATTGCGTCCTTCATGCCCAAGCCTGTGTTTGGACAGAATGGCAGCGGTATGCATACGCACCAGTCGTTGTTCACGGCGGGACAGAATGCGTTTTGGGATCCGCAGCGCGAGTGGGAGCTGAGTCTGACGGCGCTGCATTACATTGGCGGATTGTTAAAGCATGCGCGCGCGCTGTGCGCGGTGACGAATCCGCTGGTGAATTCGTACAAGCGCCTCGTTCCCGGATTCGAAGCACCCGTGAACGTGGCGTGGAGCATGCGCAACCGCTCGCCGATGATCCGAGTGCCGGAGCGTCGCGGCTCGGGAACGCGTCTGGAGTTGCGCACGCCGGATCCGAGTGCGAACCCGTATCTTGCGCTTACGGTGATGCTGGCGGCAGGACTGGACGGCATCGAGACGCGCGCGGATTGGCGCGAGCCGGTCAACACGAATATCTGGGAGATGTCGTTCCGCGAGCGTCGGCGACTGCGGGTGGACGACCTGCCGCAGAATCTCAGTGAAGCGTGCGACGAGTTGGAGAAGAGCGATGTCCTGCGCGAGGCGCTCGGCGAGCACATCACCGAGCAGTTCTTGACGGCAAAGCGCGCCGAATGGAGCGAGTACAACCAGCAGGTAAGCGCCTGGGAGCTTGAGCGCTACCTGGCGAAATACTGAGATGTTTTCTTTCGGGAGATGTGATGAGCGTTCGTTCGTTGTTTGCGCGGGCTGATGAGGTATTGGCGCAACGCTATCCGTTCGTGCTGCCCGCTCTTGGCTATGACGCGAAAGCCATCGAGCCGGCGATCGATGCGCAGACGATGGCCATTCATCACGATCGCCATCATGCGGCGTACGTGACGAATCTGAACAAGGCCCTGGAGGCGTTTCCCGATTTGCATCAGTACACGCTGGGCGCGTTGCTGATGGGGCTGCGCCGGTGGCCGGCGGCGGTGCAGCCGGCGATCCGCAACAACGGCGGCGGGCATGCCAATCATGCGTTGTACTGGAGATTGCTGGCGCCGGGACGTGCGACGTCGACGACGCCGAGCGGGCCGCTGGCCGAGATGATCACGCGCGACTTCACGACGCTCGATGCGTGCAAGGCGGCGCTTAAGGCGGCGGGGCTGGCGCAGTTCGGGTCGGGGTGGGCGTGGCTGGCGAAAACGGCAACGAGCCGCCTCGTGGTGCGCGGGCTGCCGAATCAGGACTCGCCGCTACTGGAGGGCGAGCTGCCGATATTGGGCCTCGATGTCTGGGAGCACGCGTACTACCTGAGGTATCAGAACCGTCGCGCAGATTATCTCGATGCGACGCTGGCGCGCATCAACTGGGACGTGGCGAGCGCCCAGCTACAACGTTGACCGTGTCGCGGTACGCTCGTGGAAGCGCGAGTTTCTGACGAGAAACGGCATCGGGGAGACATCGATGAATGATGTCCCTCCGATGTCGTGTGCCGACTTACGGCTGAATGATGCCCGGTCCGTCGCCGCTGCTGCTGGCCGATGCGGCAACCACGACGCCGAACGCGATCGAGATGAAGGACGCGACGGCGACCGCGAAGGTCAGACTGCGCTTGCGGGACAGTGTGCGCACGCTGACTTGCTCAACGAGCGGCCGCGCGATGGCCACCGTGAGTCCGGTCGAGGTGAATCGCTCGCGGGTGACGGTGGTGGTTTGCGCCACCGCAATGACGACGGAGTCTGCCGTTACGCGGAGAAGGTTTCCGTCGATCTCCCTAACGCCAGGACCAAGCTGACTCAGCATCGCGGTGGTACCCGTGGCGGTGAGCACGACGCGTCCCTCTTTATTGGCCGGCGCGACCGTCGCGGCAATCGGGATGTAGGTGTAGCATCCCAGTAGCGACCACGCGGTCAGGGCGAACACTGACGCCGGTGCGAAACGACCGGCTACGGATATCCGTAGCCGGTCGTTCTGCTGCACGTTTAGCGGTGTGTCGCTTACTGACATGCCGCCGGGCGATCTTGTGCCGGCTGTGGCGCCAGCGGGTTCTGCTGTCTCTCGTTGTACGAAATCGGAAAGAAGCAAGGACGCCGTCCGAACGCGGCGATCCATCGATCGGCCCGAATCTGGAAGCGAAAGTGATCGGTGAGACGTCGCGCCTGCAGAAAGAGGGAGACGTTCCGCTCATGAATCAGGATATCACGCGCCGACGGTGAATCGACCCAGGCGGGCAGACCGTCCACTGCTCGGACAGCGTTGATGCGCGTGGCAAACTCGGCGGTGTTGTTGGTGGCGAGCGCTGCTTCGGCGAGGATCAGCAACATTTCCTTGGCCGAGACAGCGGTGAATCCGACGTTTACCGTGGAGGAGAGTCGGCAGCACTCGTCGATGTTCTTGAGTGTGACCGGATCCGTCAGATTGGTGACCGGATCAACGAGCTTGATGCCCGCGACCCCGTCGAGTGGACGGGTTCCCGCGGCCACGGTGTTGATGTACCGGCTGCCGGCACGGATCTCGAGTCGGGAGTTCATCTCTCCGCCGGTGGAGAAGTAGCCGCCGTTGTTCTGGGCGATCACGTCGAACCGATAGCGAAAGCTGTTGGCTCCCATAACGGCGAGTGCCGCTACGGCGTCGGCGTTGGCGCCCGCGTCGTTAATGAGCGGATTGGCCGGGAACCCACGCGGTGCGCGCAGCGTGCCCCACACCGCCTTCGACCACTTGGCGCGGGCGCGCATGCCCAAAATGCGGCTCTGCAGCGGCGTGTTGTTGATTGCCTGGGCTATGGCGAGGCCCTTGTTGAGATAGACCACCGCGGAGTCGAACATGACGCGCATGTTCGCCTCGCCGACCGGCCCCGTGTTGACCGTACGATCGCTGCCGAGAACGAAGTCCTCGTAGTTCTCGCCGATCATGGTGTATATCGTGCCCCCGAGAAAATAGGCCTGCGCGAAATCGGCGCGATTACGCAGGGTGTTTGCCCTATCGTAGCCCTCGAGCTTGGGGAGCACGTAGTTCGTGACCCACCGGGCCTGACTGACGAAGGGGAATTGTCCGTCGGTGTACTCGTTCAGTGGGTCACCGATATCGCCGACGTCGAGCAGGTTCCAGTACTCGCGCGAGCCAACCCACGTGAGTTCGTCGGCGGCGGCGCCGCTGGTGCCGACGATCTGGTTGCCGGCGGCATTTACCGACCCGTAGAGGCCGGTAACGAGCGAGCCGGCGGCGGCGGAGGCCGTCGCGATGGCGTCCTCGGTCACGGCGTTCGGGTTTTTGACTTCCGTCGAAAAAACCTGACAGGAGGACAATGCGAGCGCTCCGAGCAACGCGGCGACGCCTCCTGCACGCGGCCAGCGGCGCGCAGGTTTGTTAAAAGTTGCGTTCTGTGGCATGCGGTTCGGGCTCCGGATCAAAAGTTGAGATTGAGCGCGATCGAGATCCGACGCGGAATCGGCAAGCCGAAGCCGTCGGTGGCGTTCTGGAAGTTGTCGGCCAGGGTGCCAACTGACCCGCGTCCGTTTTCGTTCGATTCCGGATCCAAGCCAGGATACTTGGTCCACATGAAGATGTTGCGTCCGGCGACCGTCATGCTGGCGTTGCGGAATCCGAGCTTGCCGGCAAGGGTGGCGCCGAAATCGTAGGTGACGGCCAACTCGCGCCAGCGCAGGAAGTTGCCATTCTGCCCTTGATAGAGCCCCGGTTCGAGGAGACGCCGGTATCCGCGGATGTAGGTCTCCGCCGCCGTGACCCGCTGTTCGGGCGTACTGGCCGGATTCTGCATGACCGCCTGGATTTCGGAGAACTCCTTGCGGTTCGAGCCGATGGACGGGTGCTGCGACAGGCGAAAGCCGTCGGTGAGGTTGGAGACCAGGTAGTCGGTGCGATACTCGAGCGTCGTCTGAATCTTCCAGTGATTCATGAACGAGAAGGTGCCACCGAAGGCGCCCGTCCAAGTGGGAATCGACTTGCCGACCCGCTGTTCGAAGAGACTGCCGCTGCCGTCGTAGTCGGCAAGCAGGGGCTGCAGCGCAGACTGCACAGCGGAGTTCTGGATGTTGCGCGGTTCGGCGAAGTAGGCGAGAAGCTCAGCGCGCGTGGCGGCGGTGCCACGTCCGTTGAAGCTGATGGGGATGTCGCCGCTGTTGTAGCAGCTGATGGGCTTCTTAAGCGAATTCGTTGCCGGTACTTGGCCACACTGTCCGGCGAGACGCGGCTCGTAGATAGAACCGAGCGGCGCGCCCTCCTTGAGGTAGACGCGGTAGCGCGCGTAGCCGCCGGAGACGCGAATCGGCGGTGCACCGCCCATGCTGGTCAGTGTCTGGCTCAGATACGCCGCGTTCGCGAACAGCTCGAGCTTGGTGTTCTGCTTCTGGATGAGCTGCGACCGCAGACCGAGCTCCATGCCCGTCGCGTCGATGGTGCCGATGTTCGTGAGCTGCGCATTCCGGAAACCACCGGAGGTCGCGTACGTGCGGGGCACCAGCGCATCCCGAACGGTGCGCGACCACGCCGTGAACTCGATCGCCACCTTGTTGCTGAAGAGGCCAGCCTCGAAGCCACCTTCGAACTCGGTGGAGATCTCGGGCCTGAGATCAGGATTGCCGAGCTGCGACGGCAGCAGTCCGGAGCCGACCGACGTCACGATCGGGGAGAACGTCGTGAATTGGTCAAACGCGCCCGGCTGACGTCCCGACTGTCCGATCGCGCCGCGGATGCGAAACGTGGAAAGCGTGGTGGAGCGCCACGACTCGCGGTCGGAGGGCACGATCGAGAGCGACACCTTCGGATAGAAGACGCCGCCGGCGGACTTGCCGAAGGCTGACGAGAAGTCGTATCGGCCGCCGATGGTTCCGAACATCCAGTCGCGCCAGCCGACCTGTGTCTGTGCGAAGTAGCCGCCGTTGACCGTGGTCAGAAACGATTCGTTGGCCGAAATGTTCTGGCCACCCGCACCGACGACTTCGATGCCAGGTCCCGGGAAGAAGGCGGACGAACCCGACGACGTTTCGGAGCGGTTGTTGAAGACCTGCAGGCCGGTCACGGAGGACGTGGTGAACGAACCGAAGTCGCGATTGTACGCGGCCTTGGCGTCGAGCGTGAGGACGCGCGTGCCGCCCGAGAACACCTGACGTGAGCCGTCGGGATTATTGGACGTGAACAGGTCGACGTTGTACCCGAACGGCGAGAAGCCGAAGTCGCGCTGCGACGCATTGTCGAAGCCGAACGTGGAGCTGAGTGTCAGCTTGTCGCTGGCCGTGTACGAGCCGTCGAGCGTGCCGACGTATCGCTGGGTGGCCGTTTCGTTGGTCACCTGCATGGCTTCGCGCGCCGTGGCGAAGGCCTGATTGCCGAAGCGGTTGCCGGCTCCCGAGCAGACACCCGGCGACACGTAGGTCGAGAGGTTGCAGTTGGCGAGCTCAGGGCGCGCCATATAGGACAACGAGTTGACCCCGTAGATGTTGTTGTTGTTCTCGGGAGAACTGTTGCGCGTGTTGTAGTACGCGTTGTTGAAGCGGAGGCGCAGGTTCTTGGTCGGCACCAGTGACAGATTGGCTGTCGTCTGGATGCGACGCACGACGTCGCGCGCGGGGCCGAGATCGGCACCGCCGAAGGGGCCGTTCTCGAAGTAGTATCGGCCGCTGGCGAAGTAGGTGAGCGCCTGACTGCCACCCTGCACATTCGTCGACAAGGTGTTGCCGAGGCCGGTCTCGGTGAAGTAGTCCTTGAACACGGGGACTTCGAACACTTCGAAGGCCTTGAGGCCGGGCTTGTTCCAGTAGGTGGCGAGCGAGTCGGCCCGCGCCTGCGTGCGGGCGTAGCCGGAGTTGGCCGCGACGCGATTGCCGAAGTCGACGGCGTCCTGCTGCAACTGCATGCTCCACCGCGGGGCACTCGACGTGCCGGACTTGGTGAAGAACTGGATCACGCCATTGGACGCTTCGGTGCCGTACAGCGTGGCCGCGGCAGCACCTTTCAGCACTTCCACCCGCTCGATCGTGGTGGGGTCGATGTCGTCGAGACGCGACGGTGAACCACCGCCGCCGTTTCCGATCCCGTAGCCACCGCCGGAATTGATGCGCACGCCGTCAAGAAAAATGATCGGCTCGTTCGACTGCGACAGTGACGCGTTGCCGCGGATGCGGATCTTCGCGCCTTCGCCAGAGAGTCCGCCCGACACGAGGCCGGTCACGCCAGGCTCACGGGCCGTCAGAAGATTTGAGATGTCGTTGATCGGTGCATTCGCTGGCGGCGTGATGACGGCCACCGTATTGCCGAGTCTCTTGACCTCGGTTTTCTGCCCGCTGCCCGTGACGACGACCTGATTGAGCTGAATCGCCGACACGTTCACGGCGAAGTCGCGCTTCACGGTCTGACCCGAGGACACGATGACGGAGCGGGTTTCACGGGTATAGCCGATTGCGCGCACTCGCACGACGACCGTCGCCGTGCCGGCGGGCACGGGAATTCCCGTGATCCGGTAATTGCCCTGAGCATTGGTCATGCCGCCCAGCGTCGTGCCGTCGATACTGACCTGCACGTTTTCCAGTGGGCGGCTATTTGCCGCGTCGGTCACGCGCCCTTCGACGATTGCGGTGGTGCCTTGGGCCGATGCGCTGGCCAGTGGCACGGCCAGTGCCATCATCGCGACTGCGATGATGTGTCGGCACCGTGCGAGAAAAGCTTCGGGCATTCCTTGCCTCCTGCGGGGGATGGAGCGACTCCAAGCCAGGAGGCCCAGAGGAACGAAAACGCTGGGAGAATATGTGGCACGTTGTGTGGAGGGGCAACGGATGAGCCCCGTTTTTGTCCCGCTCCCACGCGACTGGTGATGGAATGCGGTCGGTTCGAACGCATGCGGCGGCGATGCGCCGTACCCGTGTGCCTACCGTGGCGCGCGCACCTCGCGCAACGCCTCGCGCAACGCGTCCGCCAGCTTCCGCGCTTCTGCATTCGTGGTGTCGAGTGCCAACGATCGCCGGACCGCACGCGCCGCACCGGGAAGGTCGCCCGCCTTCAGGAGTACGAGCGCGAGTTGGAAGTGGCCTGTGGCGAGCCCTGGATCGCGGGCCAGCGCTTGTTCCAAAAAAGGACGCGCGCGGGCGGCTTGGTCGGCGCGAAGGTAGTGTGTGCCGAGGTTGAGATAGGCGAGGGCGGCCGTCGGATCGACGGCGATGGCGCGGGTGTAGGCGGCCACGGCACCGGCGGCATCGCTGGTCTGATCGAGGGCATTCCCCAAATTGACCTCGGCCAGAACCTGTCGGGGATCCCGTTGCAGCGACTGCCGATACGCGGAGACGGCGCCGTCGAGGTCTCCTTGCGCGGCGCGGGCGAGGCCGAGATTGAGGAGGAGCAGCGGTTCCCCAGGTGCCACCTCGAGGGCGGCCGCGTACGCCGCGACGGCACGCTGGGGGTGGCCCGCTGCGCGAGCGGCGTCTCCGATCCCGCCAAGGACGACCGCCCAGCGACGTCGCAGGGCGGATCGGTCGTCTCCGCGAACCGGTTGAATGCGCTCTCGGAGAAATTGACGTACGCCAGGCGCCGTACCGCGGGCGAGATGCAGACTGGCGAGGGCGAGGGCCTGTACATCGCGATCCGGGGCGTCGGCGAGTGCGCGCAGCGGCGCGTCGATGGACGCGGGGGCGCTGTTCAGGTCAGAGCTGGCAAACCGCTCGATCCACTCGGCGAGTCCCGCCACCTGCGCCATGGCGTGGCGAGAAGTCGGGTGCAGCAGCAACGGGGTTGCCATCTCCATCGACGCGGCCGAACGCGCGGCAAGCACGCCCGCGACGGCCGCTTCGTGCGGCTTCAAGGTGCCCCACCAACGCGTGACCTGGGCGTCGAGCGACGCGGTGCTCAGGTTCGCATGGCACCCTTGGCAGGCGCCGACGAAACCGAGCGAGGCGTCGAGCGCAGGCCGTGGGATGGCGATCGAATGGTCGGAACGGGCGTAGCGGATGGCACGTCCGAGTTCATGCTGCTGCTCATACGGCATATGGCAGGAGACACACTGGCTCCCGGTCGATCCCACGGGGTGCTTGGTGTGCGCCGACACGTCGTCCGCTTTGCTGGCATGGCAGCTCGTACACTGGCGGTCGTCGAAGCGGCCGGGAATGGGCTGTCCGTTGACAGTGCGATACCCTTGGCTATGTGGATCGTGACACGACGCGCACGTCATCCCGCCGTTCCGATAGCAGTCGCTGGCGTAGTGCCCCTCTTGATAGGCGAAGGTGCGCGTGCGTCCGTCTGGCGTGAACGGTCTGTCGCCGAGTTGTGAGAGGTACCTGGTGTAGTACGCCTCGACGGGCGCCCCGGGCGCGAACCCGGACGCGAGGCGCGTTTTGAGGGCGTGACAGCCCATGCAGGTGGTGAGCGACCGGTCCTTGTCGAGAGTGCCGAGCGCCAGTAGTCCAATGTCCGCGCCGACGGTTCCGGCACGCATTCGCCGCACGTGCGTGGCCGCTGGGCCATGGCACGATTCGCAGTCGATGGCGAGCGATCTGAAGTTCGTACGCCAACGTTGTGCAGCGCTGTCGAAGGCCACCGTGATGCCGCTTCCGTGGCACGATTGGCAGTTGCTGAAGCGCGCGTCGTCACCCAGCACGCGCGACGGAGGCCAGTCGCCGCAGTCTGCCAGTCGCATGGTGGGGGAGATGGGCTGCCACCCCTGCTCGGTGCGGGTGCCTGTATGACAAAACCACACGCGGTTGCTGCGGCTCCAGTCGAACGGCAGGAAACGCATCGTGCCATCGGGCCAGGTGGTGACGAAGCCTTGAGTGCCGCCGCCGTTCATGTGGCCCGCACCGATCACGCCGTCGACGGAAAAGGAGCTGTCGGCCTCGCCCTCTCGCTGAACGAGGAAACTGAACCGTCCGTTCGCCTGTCGCGGAATCACGATGGCATCGCGAAAGCGGATGGGGGTGCCGTTGAACGGCGCGATGACACGAACGTTGCTCGTGGCGTTGCCTGAGATCCCCTTGGGGACCCCACCAGCCGTGCCGTGCGTGGAGCGCTTCCACGTCGCGTACTCGCTCGCATGGCACGACTGGCACGTTTCGGCCCCGGCAAAGTCGGCGGCGGTTGGGGGCGGTGGTGGTGGCGCAAGTGCGACCGTGGTGAGCGCCGTCGCCTGTGCGGCGTCACTGGAGGTGCGGTGCGTGTCGTCGTCGGAACAGGCGACGAGCGCGGCGAGCAGCAGGACGCCGACCACGCCGCGCGGTGTCGACTGGCGAACGGCGCGCATCAGCGACCACCATCCCGCGACCAGGCGGGGCCGACGCAGCGGCAGAGCGCACGAATGTGCCCGACCAAGGCGCGAATCTGGGCCGGTGCGAGCGTGCCGCCGAAGGCCGGCATGCGTACGCTGCGACTCATGATGGCGCCCCCGCCATCAATCATGTCATACAGCGTGTCGTCGGGGCGCTGGCTCATTGTGCGCGCATCGGCATGTCGCGCCGGTGGTACGGGGAGCGCCTTGGCATTGGGTCCGTTGCCCTGTCCCGTGGTGCCATGGCAGCCGGCGCACCATGTACGATAGAGCGACGCGCCATTCGTGTCCGGCGCGGTGGCCGTCGGCGCGGTGGCCGTCGGCGGGGTGGGGGCTCGCATGATGGTGTCCTCGCCGCCCAGAAAACGCGTGATGAGCCGTCGGTCGGACTCGGGCATGCGGGTACGCGGCATCGCGGCTCCGGGGCGCACGCGTTGCGGATCACGGATGATGGCGGCGATATACGCGGCGTCACGACGCGTTCGCACATCGTGCAGTGGCGGCGCCAACTGTCCGCCCTCAGGGCCGAGCCGATGGCAGCCGAGGCACCCATACTTGCTTTTCAACAGCGTGACCGCCTTGGCGGCCGAGAACGGCGAGAGTGGCTGAGCCCGTTTGACATCTGGCAAGAGTCCGCCCAGCGCCAGGGCCAGTACGAGCGAGCGAACGGTCACTGTCGAGCGGGAGCGCTGCGAGCACCAGTCCAGATGATGATAGAGCCGCACCCATTCCGCGTCTGGAACTGGAGCGGTACGCTGGCGGTGCGCGCATAAATCTCGACGGCGCGTACATCGCGGGCATTCACGATGGCATCGAGATCGCCGTCTTCGTTCGGAATGAGCAGTCCATTGAGAAAGACCGCAGGCGGGCAGTCGCCGGTCATGCCAGTGCCACGGAGCAACACCCGATCGCGACCGAATTGACCGGGCATCGTGACGACGCCGGGAGTTCTCCTGAAGACGTCGGCCACGTTGATTGGGTCCCGTGCGGTAATCTCGGCTTCATCGAGAAAATGGCCAAAGCCGAGTTTCCGTCGACGTTGGAACTCCGCGAGCGGGACGGCCATCCGGTCGGCGCGCACTCTCATGGTATCAACGGCGGCCGGAAGCGCCGTCAGCGTCAGCTCCGCGTCAACCGGCACGCTGGCATCGAGATCGACGGCCGTGCGCAGCGGCTGGTAGCCGAGCGCGCGTGTTTCCAGCGTATAGCTGCCCTCGGGCAGTGCCGAGAACATCACCTGTCCGGTTTTGCCGGAGGTGCCTTCGCGCGCGGCGCCGAGAAGGACGACACGCGCCCCGATGACGGGCTGGCCGGCGGCGTTGCGAACCGTCCCGCGCAACCGCGCCGATCCGGTAAGGCTTTCGCCGCGCGCCGCGGTGTCTCCTTTCGTGCGGGTCGCGCGGCCTACCAGCAGGTCTCGGCGAAGCATTCCATTGCTGGGCATCACGAGTTCGACGAACCCGCTGCTGTCGGTGGCGCTGAACGCTCGCACACTGATGATTCGGCTGGGCGGAATCGCGCATACCGTGAAGAGTCCGTCGACGTTTGTGGTGCCAAACTGCGACAAGGTGCGCCGATCGAGTCCGCGTTCGCTCGCCACCGCCTGCGTGTACTGCGCCCGCACCCGTGCCGTCGCGTCGAGGGGTGCGCCGCGAGCGGCGCGAACCGTTCCGGTGAAGAGACCCTGCGGGCGGCCCGGCTCGGGTGGGCCACAGCGTGTAGTGATCAGGGTGGCGGGCGACGGTGTGCCGAGGATGATGGTCACCGGATCCGACGTGGTAATGTCGATGCGAGCGAGCGGTGAGTCGATGCCCAGACTATCGAGGAGCGGGTGCAAGAAGCCGACGAGGTACACGCCAACGGCGACCGAGTCGAAGCGGAACAGGCCACGGCTATCGGCGGTCGCTACGCGGATGCGCGCGGGCTCTCCGGTCGTGACGAGTTGCACCGTCGCGCCGGGGAGTGGCCGCATGGCGAGGCTATCGAACACCTCGCCTGTTACGCGGGCGGCGGGCAGTGGTTGCGCATGCATTGGCGTGGCGGCCACGAAGGCGCCGACGGCGAACGCGAGGAGTACGAGACAGCGATGACAGCACGACATACGTGCGAGAATACGGTTCCGACGGTCGCGACGGTAGTGGCGAACGTCGAAGAGCGCTTACGAGAACATTGCTTGCGCCGTGTGAAGCGGCGAGCATCCCCTATGCCTGCCTTGGTCATTCCCCCGGAGCGTCGCGAGCCAAGCGCCTCCCCGTTCAATCCCGGCCCCGTGACCCTCACGGGGCGCATCGTGCGCCTTGAACCGCCTGGCGAGGTCCATGCGGAGGGGTTGCTTCGCGCAGGCCATCATGAGGCGCTGTGGCGCGTGACGGTGCAACCGCCTCTGTTGTCGGCCGACGCGGTGGCGGGTTATCTCTCGCAGTCGGCCGAGCAGGCTGAGCGCGGCCATGAAGTGCCGTTTGCGATCGTGTTGTGTGACACGGGCCGCGTAGTCGGTTCGACGCGCTGGATGGATCTCTCCCCGCTGCATCGGCGCGTGGAGATCGGCGGCACGTGGCTATGCCCCGACGCCCAGCGTACGCTGGTGAACACGGAGGCGAAGTTGCTGCAGCTGGTGCAGCTGTTCGACGTGCTGGGCGCGGTGCGCGTACAGTTCAAGACCGACTTGCGCAACACGCAATCGCAACGCGCGTTGGAGAAACTCGGGGCGACCCGGGAAGGGGTGCTGCGTCGTCACATGGTGCTGCGCGACGGCTTCGTGCGCGACAGTGTGTATTACGGCATCACCGACGGGGACTGGCCGGGTGTGAAGCGACGACTGCAGGAGCGGCTGACGGCGGGGGTGTGAGCGCGGACAATCGCTGGAACAACCGCTGGAACAACCGCTGGAACAACCGCTGGAACAACAGCAAAAACAACAGCAAGAACAACAGCAAGAACAACAACTGGAACACGGAGGCCGCGGATCACACGGAAACTGCACGGATAAGCCAACTGCGCTTTTGGTTGATCAGTGTCATTTCGGCGTTCTCCGTGGTCTCCGTGTTCAGGCTGTTGCAGTTGAGCTGCTGCAGTTTGGCATGAACGGCCAACCGTACACTTTCTAGTCCCAGCCTATGAAGCGACTTCCTCTTGCGACGCTCGTCCTCGCTCTCCTTACAATCGCCCCTCTGCGGGCACAGGTCGCCCGGCCCCATGCCGTGGCGGAGGCCGCTGCGCTGCTCCCCTGGTCGCAGCAAATCGCGATTCGCGAATCGTGGCTCACGACGCGCCACGCTCTGCTGTTGCCGATGATGCGCCGCCACAAGATCGGCATGTGGATCGTGGTGAACGAGGAATTTCACGACGACCCGTTGTCGCAGTACGTCGCGCCACCACGGCCATATACGGGCAATCGCGACTTCTTCGTCTTCATCGACGGCGGCGAACAGGGGATTAAAAAGTTCGCGATCACCGCGTATACCGAAGAGAATCTGGCGCGCTTTTTCGATGCGCCGTTTACCGAGCCGCGTCCGCCGGCCACGGCGCTGCGGGATCTCTATCAGCAGTACAAGCCGGCCACGGTCGGTCTCGGGATTCGCGGGCGGCGCGGCCAGACCCGTTCACTGGGCTACGACGCCTATCGCTTTCTCGCGGAAACGTTGGGCGAGGACGCCGAAAAGACGTTCGTGAGTGCCGGTGATCTGATCGAGGAATACCTCGACACGCGCTTGCCCGAGGAAGCGGAACATTACCGGGCGGCGGTGACGGTGACGGAAGCCATCGTGAAGCGCGCGCTGTCCAATGCGGTGATCAGGCCGAATCGTACGAGCGTGGGCGATGTGCGTCGCGCGCTGTTCGACATGCTGGGGGCTGCCGGTGTGCGCACCTGGTTCCAGCCCGACCTGCGGGTGCAGCGCGCGGGCGAGGATATCGCGAGATCGCGCGGCTTTCTCGCGGTCGCACCTGAGAGCACCGTGATTCGCCACGGCGATGTCGTGCACGTGGACTTCGGCATCAGCTACATGGGCTTCGATACCGACTGGCAGAAGATGGCGTACGTATTGAAGCCCGGCGAACGTGATGCGCCGGAGAGCTTCAAGCGGGCGATGGCCAACACCAACACGCTGCAGGATGCCGTGATGTTGCGTCACGCACGGCCGGGATTCACGGGCGGTTCGGTATTCACAAATACGATGACCGAGATGAAGCAGCGCGGCATCGAAGCGATGGTGTATTCGCATCCCATCGGCACGCAAGGGCATGGACTGGGGGCGTCGATCGACTTCCGCAGTCCGTTGCGCAGCGATACGACGGCGCAAAATTCACGGCTGCGGCTTGGCTCGTACATCTCCATCGAACTCAATACCGCAACGCCGATTCCCGAATGGAATGGCAAGAAGCTGTTCGTGATGATGGAGGACGACGCATTCCTCACGGAGCAGGGATTTCGCTTCTTCCGGCCCCGTCAGGAGTCGTACTACCTGATCAAGGCGTCGGGCAACGCGATGTAGCGCTGCCCGCGGTGTCGCGGCTCAGTAGGCGTATCCGAACATGATGTTCATTTCGTCGCTGGAGAGAAGCCCGAATCCGATCGTGCGATCGGTCACGTTGTTCCAGGTCACGACCGACACCAGCGCATCGCCGGGCATCAGCACCAGCGGCGTATCGAAGTTGGTGAAGGCCGGGTGCTCCCAGTCGGTGTTGACATAGACGACCGTCTCTGTGCCGTCCGCCCGGCGCAGGCGGATCTCGTAGCGCTCGCCCATCGAGTGCATATGCGACGTGAGCGCCAAGATTGTGGTGCGCACCGCCACTGGAAACACGGTGCGAACCGTGGTACGCTGTTTCGGCGGCAGGGAGAAGCTGGTGTTGGCGAGATTGAGCGTGCGCGCCACCGTCTGGACTTGCGACCGGTCGGTCGTATACAAATTGGCGAATGCTTCGCCGGGCAGATCGATCGGTGCCCGGTTCACGTAGTGCACGTTGATATCGAGCGACGTATTGGCGGGCAGGCGAAGCGCTACGCCGGGCGGAAAGCGATAGTCGAAATCCTGCGTCATGGCGCCGGCGAAGTACACATGGCACGCCATGGGCAGCATGTTGACGATGTTCATCGAACCATCGGCATTGCGGATGTCGCGTACGGTGTTCACCGGCGGTCGCAGATTGCAGGGGAACGCCGTACGGCTTTCGTCAAAGCTATAGAGCAGCAAGTGGTGGCTGCCCGGGCGCATCCGTGACTGGATGCGCGTGACGTACAGGTCGGCTGAGTTGCCGAGGCGCCGGTACACGAACAGTTCGCGCTCGGTACCGGGTGTGACGGCGAAGCTGTCGACCTTGAGCTGCAGTCCCGCGGTCGTCGGGGCACCAAGCGGCGTGAAGCTCGTCGACTGCAGGCGCGCATCGGCGAGCACCGCGGTGTCGACCACGTGCCCGGCGCGCGGGGCACCGGCCTCGATCCAGCGTCGGACGTACTCGAGTTGACCGGCGGTCAGCCCCTTGGTCGTGCCCATCGGCATGAGCTGCCCATAGTCGCGGCTGTGATGACCGGCAATCCACGACAGCTTGTGATACAGCAGCGAGCTGTCGGCGCGGAACGGTTTGACGCGCAGGAACCCGTCGGCGCGCGCCATCTGCTGCAGCGAGGTGATGCCGACGAGTTGCCCGTAGGCCGAATCGCCGGTCAGGACGAGTTGGGACTGCCGCGCGTTGGCGTCGCCGCTGCGGTGACAGGACACGCAGGAGCGGTCGAGAATGTCTCGCTGTATCCGGGCGAAGGTGCCGTCCGCTGCCGTGCCAGTCGTCGCGCTGTCGGCCGGGCTGTCGCCGCCGCAGGCGGCGACGCCGCACGCGACGCCGACCCCCGCCACCATCATCAGCACGAAGCGCTGGACCACAGTGGGCACCAGCCGAGCTATTTGTGTCGTCATCGGTCTCTGTCGGCGCGTAAACGCGCGAGCGAATGGGGATAGGCTAAGGTACGGGGGCGCGGAACCCGAGGCCAGCGCGCGGTCCGGTCTCCATCGGACGCGCAACAGGCTAGCATTCAGGAATGTCGTCCCTGCCGTCGCGTCGCGATTTTATCCGGGTATCGGGTGGCTGCCTCGCCCATGTCCTGCTTTCGTCGGCCTGCTCGTCGAGGGGCACGCGCGGCCGATGGACAGCGCCGCTGCATCCCGCCGTGGCCACGACCTCGTTCGCGCATCTCGAGGCGATCGGGCCGGACAGCTGGGCCGTGATTTCGACGCCGCTGGGTGGCGACCGGACGACGTTCGGCAACGGCGGAATCATTGCCGGACGGAGCGGTGTGATCGCGGTGGAGGGTTTCTATCGCCCGGCGGGTGCGACGTGGCTGGCCGAGCGGGCACGCGAGCTCACGGGGCGCTGGCCAACGCACGTGGTGCTGACGCACTACCACCTCGATCATGCCGGTGGCGTGCACGGGTACGCGCGTGAGGGCGTCTCGTCGCCATCGCTGCGCTTAACCGATGCCACGCGAACCCTGGCGCTCGGGGGTGGTCCGGTGGCTCCCGTGAACGATCCGGCGCTGCGGCGGGCCTTTGCCGACGTGGTGATCGTCGATGCCGCGCGTTCGAGCCGGATCGACTTGGGGAATCGCGTGGTGGAGCTGCTGCCCATGCGCGGTCATACGGCGAGCGACCTCGCCGTCGTGGATGAGGATGCTCGAATCACGTTCGCCGGCGACCTGCTTTGGAACGGGATGTTTCCCAACTTTGTGGACGCGACCCCGTCGTCGCTGATCGCGTCGATGTCGCGACTGGCCACGCGATCGAGGCACGCCTTCGTGCCGGGGCACGGCGCGATGGCCGCGCGGGTGAGCGTGGCGCGCTACCTCGATCTGTTGGGTGATCTTGGCGCGCACGCCAGTCGCGAACGCGCGGCCGGTCGTTCCACGGTCGAAGCGGCGGCGACCTATCGTCGGCCGACGTCGCTTGGCGAGTGGATGACGAGCAAGGCCGGACTTGAGCGGGCGATGACCGCCTGGTGGCGCGAGCCGCGCTGATCGCGCCGTTGGCGTCGCTGTTTCGCTGCCCATCGCTGCCCATCGCTGGCGTCGGTCGTTTGCGGTTTATAGACTTGGCCTGTGCCTTCGTTACGTTTTCGTCTCGTGTTGTTCGCGTTGCTGGCGCTGCGCGGCTTGGTGTTGCCGACTGTCGCAAGCGCCCAAGAGGCTCCCCTCAGTCCGGTGGGCACGCGTCTGCAGCGCATCGTGTCGTCGAATCGTCATGCCGCGCAACGCTGGCCACAGCTGAGCGATGTGGCGCTGGATTTGCGCACGGTGTACACCGCCAGCGGATGGTCGCCGCAGTGGACGCTAGCTGGGCGCCCGACGACCTCGGCGCTCCGAACGATCGAGCAGCTCAGGCATATCGATACGCGGGGGCTTGCGCCGAAGGACTATGATGTGGAGCGGCTCAGCGTGCTCGCGCGCGTCCTGAGCGTCTCGGCGATGTCGACGACCGCGGACGCGGACGTCGCACAGTTCGATGTGATGCTGAGCTCGGCCGCGCTCAGGGCACTGCGTTCCCTACAGTACGGCCGCGTCTCGGCGCGCGTGGCCCATGCGCAGCTGCGGATTCCCCATGAGTCGTGGGATGCGCCGGCGGCGCTGCAGCGACTGATTGCCTCCGTCGATGCCGCGCAGCAGTTCGTCGACGCCGAGCCGCCGTATCAGCATTATCGGCTGCTTGTCAATGCGCTCGCCCGCTACCGCGCGCTGGCGAACGATACCGTTCTGCTCCGTAAGACCTTGCGCGACACGACGCGCACGCGGAGTTCGCCGGAGCACATGGCGACGCTGCGCCGCCGGCTCGACTCGCGCGTCGAGCAGATCGCGACGACCCTGGAGCGCTGGCGCTGGCTTCCGCATCGCTTCGCCGTGCCGCCAATCATTGTGAATATTCCGGCGTTCGAGCTGTACGCCTTCCGTTCGGCGAAAGAAGGCGATGCGCTGCGCATGAAGGTCGTGGTCGGCAAGGCGTACGACCAGAAGACGCCGGTGTTCAGTGGCGTCGTGCAGCATCTGGTTTTCTCGCCGTACTGGGATGTCCCGCCGAGCATCGCGCGGAAGGAAATTCTACCCAAGGCACGGCGGGGCCTCGACCACCTGACGCGCAATGCGTTCGAGATCGTCGGCGCGAACGAGCGGGTGATTCCAACGACGTACGGGGCGCTGGATGCTGTATCAGCGGGCCGCGCGCGCATCCGTCAGCGTCCAGGCGCGCAGAATGCACTGGGCGGCGTGAAGTTCATCTTCCCGAACGAATTCAACGTGTACATGCACGACACGCCGGCACAGGCGCTGTTTGGGGAAGCGCGGCGCGATTTCAGTCACGGCTGCATCCGGCTGGCGCAACCGGCGGATTTGGCAGCGCTGCTGCTACGCGATCAGGCGGGGTGGGATTCCACGCGCATCGCTACGGAGATGCATCGCACGACGCCGTTGCAGGTGCCGCTTACGGTACCGGTGCCGGTACATGTGGTGTACGCCACGGCGATCGCGCGGGAGGACGGCTCGGTGGCCTTTCACGACGACATCTACGGGCATGACCGCCGACTGCGCGGGTTGCTGAAGGGCGGCTATCCGTATCCGGCACCGGACCGCCGCCCCTGAGCCTGCGCGCCCACGCCCGTTACGGCTGAATTTTGGCGCGTCGCTTCATGAGGGCTTCGATTTCGTCCATCTCGCGCGGCACGAGGGAAATCCGCTCGAGTCCCTTGCCGGTGATGATGTAGTCGTCCTCGATGCGTACGCCGGTGTTCTGATACTTGCGCACCGTAGTGCGCACCTTCGCGATAAATGCGCGATTCTTCGGCGTATCGGGGAGCACGTCGAGCGCTTTGGTGCTCACGTAGATGCCCGGCTCGATCGTGAACGCGTCGCCCACGGCAAACTTCGCGTCGGGGCCACTCTCCTGCATCGGGTCATGCACCGCGAGTCCGATGCCGTGCGTGATGCCGTGAATCATCCACAGGTTCGACTGCCGACACGGCGCCGGGTTCGTGGCGCAGTTCACGTTCCACGGCGGATCGAACGAGGCCTCGACGCTTTCCACAAGTCCAAGCGCGGCGAGTCCCCGGGCGCGCAGCGCAACGGATGAATCGGCCGCCGCCCGCACGCTCATGCCGGGCTTGGAAAAGCGTTCGGCAATGTCCTGTGCATCGCGCACCAACTTATACAGCTGACGCTGCTCGGGAGTGTAAGTGCCGCTCACCGGAATGGTGCGCGTGATGTCGGCCGCGTAGCCGCGATACTCGGCTGCCGCGTCCATCACCACGAGGTCGCCGGGCTTCGCGGGATCCCCGGCTTTCATGTAGTGCAGCGTGGTACCGTTGATACCCGCGCCGACGATCGATCCGTAGGCGGGACGTTCGGCGCCGCGCCGCGTGAACTCGTACTCAAGCGCCGCCCGCAGCTCGTACTCATGCCTCGGGTTCGCCGTGAGCATTGCGGCGCGATGGCCTTCCGCGCTGATCTCGGCGGCCTGCCGAATGAGCGCGAGCTCGGCGTCGGACTTCTTGGCGCGCAACTGCAGCACCAGCGGCATGCCGTTGCGCACGGTCAACGAGGGGAAGCGCTTGGCCAGTCCTTTCAATGCCTCCTGGCCGCGCGTCAGGGTATCGTTGCGCGCGAAGTCCATCGTTTCCACGTCGGGGACGTGGTAGAAGGGCAATCCGGTGACGGCGAGGGAATCGAGGAATGCGGGCAGCGCTGAGGCGGCGCGCCCCGGCAGGCCGTACTGGGTGATGCTGGTTGTGGAGTCGACTCGCTCCCCATAGTAAAACGCCGTGCGAGCGTCGAGCGGCGTCAGAAACAGCGTGCTGTGCGGGCGCCCGTTGCGCACGACCATGACCAGCGCCGCGTCTGGGTCGTTGAGCTCCGTGAGGTACCGGAAGGCGGGAAGCTGGTAAAACGTGCTGAAGTCGTGCACCAGCGCCCGTCCGCCGAACGCGATCACGACGCCGCTGTCGATGCGGGCGGCCATGGCGTCGCGGCGCGCGGCGGTCTCCTGCGGGGTGATCGTGGCGTTCGATTGGGCGAGCAGCGATAGGGGCGTCAGCGCGAACAGCGCAGCGGCGGCTTGGCAGAGAGGAATACGCATGACTTGAAAAGGCCCGCTCCAACGGTCGTCGTCAAGACGCGGCGTGCCGGTGCGGCTCGGCACGAACTCTGCAATGTGATGGTGGCTACCATCACCTACTTTCAAAGGAGCTTCTATGCGCGCCACACTCGTGCTCGGCATTCTGCTGCTTCTCGCCGGCGGGTACATTTTGGTACAGGGGTTTAGCGTCACGACCAATCGTGAAGTGCTCAACGTGGGTCCGCTGCAGGCGTCGGTGTCGGAGAAGAAGAACGTGCCAACGTGGGTTGGCGGCGTCGGCGTTGCCGCGGGACTCGTGCTGATCATTGCCGGCGCCGGCGCGGGAAAGACACTACGCGCCTGAGGCGCATCGAGGAGCGAGATGCAGACGAGATCGTCGTGGGGCAGGGTTGCAGTCGGTATGCTTGGCTTCCTGCTGGCGACGAGCGCGTTTTCGCCGCGCGCGCTTTCTGGGCAGCCGTCTCTGGTGGTGTTGGTGCGCCACGGCGAGAAGGCAACCGTGGGCGGCAGTGATCCTTCGCTCAGCGACGCGGGCAAGGCGCGCGCGCAGGCGCTGGCCGACGCGCTGGCCATGACCACGCCGAACGCAATCATCGTGACGTCGCTCAAGCGTACGGCGGAAACCGCAGCCGTTGTGGCGTCGAAGACGGGCGTTGCGCTTACGGTGATCACCATTGGTGCCGGTGCGACACATATCGCCGACGTCGCGACCGCAGTGCGTAAGGCGACGGGTGTGGTGCTGGTGGTCGGTCATAGCAATACCGTGCCGGCGATCGTGACGGCGCTCGGTGGGCCGATGCTGCCGGACATTTGCGACTCGAGCTACGCCACGATGTTCGTACTCACGCCCGGTGCGGACGGGAAGGCGGCGCAGGTTGTGCTGACGCAGTACGGCGTGGCGGACGGGACCACGGGTGCGAAGGGTGCCACGGGTGCGACGGGTGGATACCGCTGGGGAAGCTGTTTGGTGGGGAATGTTTGTGGGGCGGGGGGGAGCGGTGCTTCCGGCTGCGGGGTGACGGGGAGATGACGGGGTGGGGCGACCGTTTGACATGGGACTACTGCATGGAGAGCTGACGGCGGGGATTCTCCGGGTATTTCGCGAGGTGTATGACGAACTGCGTCATGGGCATCCGGAGGTGATTTACCAGCGGGCGATGGTGATCGCCCTCTCGGACGCCGGATTTGTTGTGGCGCGGGAGGTGGACATCGCGGTGAACTTTCGGGGGCGGGTGATCGGGCGCGGGCGGCTCGATCTGGTGGTGAACGACCTGATCGTGCTGGAATGCAAAGTGGCCCGCGCGATCGAGCCGGAACACGTGGGGCAACTCCTCGGCTACCTGAAGGCGACGAAATACGAGGTGGGTCTGGTCCTCACCTTCGGTCGTCGTGCCGACCAAAAGCGTGTAGTCTTCACCAAGACTCCCTAGCGGCAGAGATGACGGCCCCGCCAGCGTGCCCCGTGGCGCGCCGCTTCCGGCAGCCCCCACGCGTTCGCCACCACATTGCTTCCCTCATCGCATCCACCATTGCCAACCGCGGTCGGTATCATCACCATCTCCGACCGCGCCTCGTCGGGTGTGTACGAAGACAAATCGGGCCCGGCGATCGCTTCGGTGTTTACGCGCTGGATCGCGTCGCCGTGGCAGGCCGAGTACCGCCTGGTGGCCGACGAGCAGCCGTTGATTGAGGCGGCCATCCGTGAACTGGCCGACGAGCTGCACTGCGCGTTGATCGTGACCACGGGCGGGACTGGTCCGTCGCCGCGCGATGTCACGCCGGAGGCCACGGTGGCCGTGTGCGACCGGCTGTTGCCGGGGTTCGGGGAGCAGATGCGGGCGGTGTCGGTGCGCACCGTCCCCACCGCGATCTTGTCGCGTCAGGTGGCCGGCACCCGCGGACGTTCGTTGATCATCAATCTTCCGGGAAAGCCGGCGGCGATCGAGGAATGTCTCGGCGCGGTCTGGGCGGCGGTCCCATATTGCATCGATCTCATCGGAGGGCCGCGTCTGCTGTTCAGCGCCGAGGCCCCCGCTCCGTTCCGCCCCACCACCGCGTAAGCGCGAGCCTGTGCCATGAGCCTGTCACCCGAGCTGCTGAAGATCCTCGTCTGCCCCAAGAGTAAGGCGCCGTTGGAGTACTACGCGGGACCGCCCGAGGTGCTCGTGTGCCGCGAGAGCCGTCTCGTGTATTCGGTGCAGGACGGCATTCCGGTCATGTTGATCGACGAAGCGCAGCCGCTGGACGACGCGACGTACCCGCCCAAGGCGTGAGCACCCCGACAAACCCCGAGTGGCACGACGGCACGCGGGTGGTGCGCGCCGGTTTGCCGTCCGCGACCCCGGGCACGCCATATAT
This sequence comes from Gemmatimonadota bacterium, assembly GCA_031363815.1. GTDB lineage: Bacteria > Gemmatimonadota > Gemmatimonadetes > Gemmatimonadales > Gemmatimonadaceae > Gemmatimonas. The sequence goes on along the minus strand of JANLVC010000193.1, from coordinate 5,593 downwards.
GGCCGGCCCGGTGTTCGCCGCGCCGTATCATGCGCCCGGCGATCCTACCGCGTCGCCGTTCACCTACGGCCGCTTCTCCAATCCCACCTGGGTGGCGTACGAGCAGGCGTTGGAGGCGCTCGAGGGTGGTCCCTGTTTGCTGTTTCCGAGTGGCATGGCGGCCACGGCGGCGGTGTTGGCTACCATGGTGCCGCCCGGGGGGAAACTCGTGATGCCGGCCGAGAGCTACTACACGACGCGCGTGATCGCGACGCAAGATTTTCCCGGTGCGTGGTTTGCCGCGCAGGGCATCACGGTGGTCATGGCACCGACCGTGGGCGACGGTCTGCGCGATGCGCTTGATGGTGCCGCCGTGCTGTGGCTGGAGTCGCCCACCAATCCCGCCCTTGATGTGTGCGATATCGCGGCGCTCGCGCAGGCGGCGCATGCCGCTGGGGCGCTGGTGGTCGTGGATAACACCACCGCTACCCCGCTGCTGCAGCAGCCGCTCGCGCTCGGCGCCGATTTCGCCGTGGTGTCCGACACGAAAGCGATGACGGGGCACGCCGACCTGGTGCTTGGTCATGTGGCGTGTCGTGACGCCGCGCAGGCCGAAACGATTCGCACCTGGCGCACACGCATGGGCGTGATCGCGGGGCCGATGGAAGCGTGGCTCGCGCATCGCTCGTTGGCGACGCTAGATGTGCGACTCTCGCGTCAGTGCGACACCGCGATGCAGATCGCGACGATGCTGGCCGCGCATCCGAAGGTGCATGGCGTGCGCTATCCGGGGCTGCCAGGCGATCCGTCGTACGCCATCGCGTCGCGCCAGATGAAGCGGTTTGGTGGCGTGATCAGCTTCGCGCTGGAGGACGCCGCCGCTGTGACGCGCTTTTTTGCGGCGTCCACGCTGGTGTACGAAGCGACGAGCTTCGGTGGGGTACACACCAGCGCTGAACGTCGCGCGCGCTGGGGCGGCGACGCGGTATCGGAAGGATTCGTTCGACTGAGCATCGGGCTCGAGGACGCGCGCGACTTGTTGAACGATTTCGAGCGCGCCCTCGGCGCGGTCTAGAGGAACAGGTATGAACAAGCGAATGGATCGCCGCGATTTTGTCGCGTCGTCGTTGGCCACGGCAGCAGCAGCCACCGTCGGCGCCATGACCACACTGGTGCCGATCAACACGGCGCACGCCGCCGAGTTGGATCGCGACGGTGCGCTGCCTGATGTATTTCCGTACGCGGAGCTCAGTGTCGCGGAGCTGCAGTCGCGGATGGCGAAAGGTACGTTAACGTCGCGTACGCTCACCGCGGCGTATCTCGCGCGCATCGCGGCGGTGGATCGCAGTGGGCCGACACTCAATTCAGTGATCGAAACGAATCCTGATGCGCTGACGATCGCGGCGGAACGCGACGCCGAACGTCGCGCGGGCAAGGTGCGCGGGCCGCTGCACGGGATTCCGGTGCTGATCAAGGACAACATCGACAGCGCCGATCGCATGCAGACCACAGCCGGTTCGCTGGCGTTGGTCGGTAAGCCGGCGCCGCGCGATGCGTTCATCGTGCAGCGCCTGCGCGACGCGGGTGCGGTGCTGCTGGGCAAAACAAATCTGAGCGAATGGGCGAACTTCCGTTCCACGCGCTCGACCAGCGGATGGAGCGGACGCGGCGGACAAACGCGCCATCCGTTCGTGCTCGATCGCAATCCGTGCGGTTCGAGTTCGGGTACCGGCACCGCGATCTCGGCCAACCTGGCGGCGGTCGGCATCGGCACGGAAACTGACGGCTCGATTATTTGTCCGTCGTCGATTTGCGGGCTGGTCGGCATCAAGCCGACGGTCGGCCTGTGGAGTCGCAGTGGAATCATCCCGATCTCGTCGTCGCAGGATACGGCGGGGCCCATGGCACGCACGGTGTCCGATGCCGCAGCGCTGCTGGGCGCGCTGACCGGCGTGGATTCGCGCGATCGTGCGACGGCAGACAGCGCCGGCAAGAGCGCGACCGACTACACGACGTTTCTAAATGCGAAGTCGCTGCAGGGAGCGCGCATCGGTGTGGCGCGCAACATGGCAGGCTTTCATCCGGCAACCGATGCCGCGTTCGAGCGCGCGATCGAATCGCTGCGTCACGCGGGCGCGGTGATTGTCGATCCGGCCAATGTGCCCACGGTGGGCAAGTACGATGCAGCGGAGCTCGACGTGCTGCTGTACGAGTTCAAAGCCGGAGTGAACGCGTATCTCGCGGAGCGCGGCAACACGGTGTCGGTGCGCACGATGGATGACGTGATCGCCTTCAATCGCGCGAATGCCGGCGCCGAGATGCCGTACTTCGGACAGGAACAGATGGAGCGCGCACAAGCCATGGGTTCGCTCGACGACGCGAAGTATCGTGACGCGGTCGCGACGTGTCGTCGGCTGTCGCGCGACGAAGGCATCGACGCCATCATGGCGCAGCATTCGCTGGACGCGATCGTGGCGCCCTCCAACGGACCGTCGTGGACCACCGACGTGATCAACGGTGATCGCTACAGCGGCGGGAATGCGAGTGTGGCGGCGGTGGCCGGCTATCCGAGCATCACGGTGCCGATGGGATTCGTCGACGCACTTCCGCTTGGTGTGTCGTTTATCGGTCGGGCCTGGAGTGAGGGCCGCCTGATCGGGCTGGCGTATGCGTTCGAACAGGCGACCAAGGCTCGGCGCGCGCCACGCTTTTTGACCACAATGCCGATCGCCGTACCAAAGCGGGGGTCGTAAGTGGCGCTGGAAGAGCGGCGAACGGCGGGCATGTCCCGCCTGATCGCCCTTGGGAGCCTCGTCGCGGCGCTTGGGTTTGGCGCGTGGACATGGCAGTTTTTGAACCGTGCCGCCGACTCCGGACTGGAGCGGCTTTCGCGGATCGATGCGATGCGCGCGCTGTGCACGGCCGAGTGGGCGAAGGCGCACACGGAAGTCGATTCGATGCGCGTGGACCGGTTGGTGCTGCCTGATACGATCGACCAGGGTTCCGCGCAGGCGATCGACCGTTGTGGTGACCTCCGTGGCGAGAGCGTGCCGAATTCGCTGCCGAATGCGCGCGAAATGTCGGGCGATCCGATGCCGCGCGGATTGCGCTGAGGAGGCGGAATGAAGCGTCTACTGGTTGCTCTGCTGGCGCTGGTGGTAGTGGCGGTTGTCGGCTTTCTCACGGTGGGCGCACGTATTGCCGACAACCGGATGAACACGGTGGTCAGCACGACGGTGCCGATGGTGTCGCCGGCGGCATCAGCGCTGCATCGCCGGTTGTTCATCGCCGACCTGCATGCCGATCAGCTGTTGTGGGGACGCGATCCGCTGGAGCGCGTGTCGCGCGGTCATGTGGACGTGCCTCGACTGCAGGAAGGCCATGTGGCACTGCAGGTGTTCTCTGTGGTTACCAAGACGCCGCGCGGCATGAATTACGATCACAACACCGGCGACACGGACAACGTGCTGCTGTTGGCGCTCGCCGAGCATTGGCCGCGCGCCACGTGGACGAGCCTCCGGGCGCGCGCCCTGTATCAGGCGAAGACGCTGCGTGACGCCGCGCGGCGCTCGGCAAATACGCTCACGCTGATTACGACGCGCGAGGAGATGGCGCAGTTCGTGGAGCGTCGGGCCGGTGATCCGGCGCAGGTGTCGGCGCTGCTGGCCATCGAAGGACTGCATGCGCTCGACGGCAAGCTGGAGAGCGTGGATACACTCTACGCCGCCGGCTTCCGCATGATGGGGCTCACGCACTTCTTCGACAACGAAGTGGCAGCCAGCGCGCATGGTGTGACGCATGCGGGGCTCACACCGCTCGGTCGTCAGGTGATCGCGCGCATGGAAGCGCTCGGCATCATCGTCGATCTCGCGCACTCGTCGTCGCAGACGATGCAGGAGGTGCTCGCCATGGCCACCCGTCCGGTGGTGGTGTCGCACACTGGCGTGGCGGCCACCTGCCCGGGACCGCGCAATCTCACGGACGACCAGCTGCGGGCGATCGCGGCGAATGGTGGACTCGTGGGCATCGGATATTGGGATGGCGCCGTGTGTGAGCCCACGGTGCATTCCATCGTGAAGGCTATCCAGCACGCCGTGCAGGTGGCCGGCGCCGCACACGTAGCGCTCGGGTCCGACTTCGATGGCGCCACGCAAACACCGTTCGATACGCGTGGCATGGCGGCCATCATCGATGGCCTGCTCAAGGCCGGTATGGATCAGGAGACGATCGCCCGGGTGATGGGTGGCAACACGCGCGACTTCTTGCTGCGGCAGCTGCCGTCGTCATCGCCCCCGTTGCGGGCAAGTCGGTAGCACGCCGATGGACCTCGCATGACGCGTGCGTGGTGGATGCTGGCGGTGGCCGGATTGCTCGAGGTCGTGTGGGCCGTCGGACTGAAATATTCCGACGGCTTCCGGAAGCCGCTGCCGTCGGCGATCACGGTGAGTGCGATGATCGCGAGTTTCTACTACCTCGCGCAGGCGCTGAAAACGCTGCCGGTGGGCACCGGATATGCCGTCTGGACCGGCATTGGCGCGGTCGGTACGGCCATCGTGGGGGTACTCGTGTTCGGCGAGTCGCGCGATCTCGGACGCATCGTGTCCGTGGGCCTGATCGTGTGCGGTATCATCGGCCTCAAGCTCACCTCGCCCAGTTAGCGCAACCGGCTAACGAGGCTGTAGGGAAAGCCCCGCAGCAGGCCAATGTGGAAACGGAACTTGATAGCACGCGGCGGGTTGGTCCTGCATCGAATGTGGTATCGTTTCGCCTCGCTGTCGAGATCCTGCCATGGCCCGCTACAAGGTGGTCGATACGAATCCGCAGTTGCTGAGCGTTGACCTCGCGCGCCAGTTGCTTTCCGGCACGTTCGAGCACGCGCTGAATCACCTGCTCGACCACGAAGTCGATCTGGCACACTTCGATGCGCGGTTCCGGAATGACACCACGGGCGCGCCCGCATACCCGCCGGCCACGCTGCTCAAGGTGGTGCTCTTCGCCCATTCCCAGGGCATCGTGCGCAGCCGGGCCATTGAACGCGTGTGCCCAAGAGCACGTGACGTTCATGGCGTTGTGCGGCATGACGGCGCCGCATTTCACCACGATCGCCCATTTCGTGAGCTCGCTGCGCGACGACATCGCGCAGCTGTTTGCGGCGGCGCTGGCGGTGTGCGGCGGACAGGGTCTGATCGGGCGCGAGATGTTTGCGATTGATGGCGTGAAGTTGCCGAGCAACGCGTCCAAGCATCGGAGCGGCACGCGGGCCGAGTTCACGCAGCGCGCCGAAAAGTTGGAAGCGGCGGCGCAGACGATGCTCGACCGGCACCGCGCGACGGACGCGCAGGAGCTCGAGCCCGACGTCGCGGCGAAGACCACCGCGCGTGTGGCGCGGCTGACGAAGGATGCCGAGCAATTACGCGCGTGGCTCGCGACGCATCCGACGCATCCGACGGATCGCCACGGCCCGACGGGCGGTGTGCGGAAGAGCCATCGCACCGACAACGAGCGCGCGAAGATGGCCACGGACAAGGGCGTCATCCAGGGCTATACGGGAGTCGCCGCCGTCGATGCGAAACATCAGATCATGGTCGACGCGCAAGCGCATGGGACCGGGTCC
>JANLVC010000152.1:0-17617 GCA_031363815.1 Gemmatimonadota bacterium | reverse complement strand
CCCAACCCGCCCCCATGCCCCGCTTCCGCCTCATCGCCGCCGCCATCGCCCTCAGCGCCGGTGCCCTCTCCGCCCAAGCCCCCGCCGAGCCGGCGCGGGTGCGCTGGGAACGACAGTGTCAGATCCGCAAGGACAAGTTCGACAAGATCCTGCCGCGGGCGATGCGCGACAATGGCGTCGATATGTGGATCGTGATGCAGAAGGAGAATCAGTTCGATCCCATGTACGAGGATCTCGGCCGCGGGTATGTGGGGAGCGTGGGCTACTACATCTTCACCGATCGCGGCGGTGATCGCATTGAGCGCGCGGCGATCGGGGTGAGCGGCTATCTGCTGGAGCAGTGCAAGGTGTACGACATCGTGCGCGGCTTCGCGCCGCTCAAAGCGTTCATCGCCGAGCGGAATCCGAAGAAAATCGCCCTGAACATGTCGGACGAAGTGGGTGCGGCCGACGGGCTTTCGAAAACGTCGTACGATCGCCTCGTGAAGGAGATCGGCCCGGAATTCGCGTCGCGGGTGGTGTCGGCGGAAAAAGTGGTGAGCGACTATCGCTCGGGCTTTACGGCGTCGCAGATGGTGGCGCTGGGTGAAGCCGGCGAGATTTCGCGTCGCATCGCCCAGCGGGCGTTGAGCAACGAAGTGATCACGCCGGGTGTGACGACGCTGGAAGATGTGGCGTGGTGGATGATGGATCAGCTGCAGCAGCGCGCGCTCGGCTCATCGTTCGACATGCCGTCGGTGTACATCACCGGCCCGAAAGGAATCGAGGCCACGAGCACCGATCGCATCATTCAGCGCGGCGACCTGCTGATCATCGACTGGGGCGTCGGATACTTGAACGTGTGGACCGACGTGAAGCGCATGGCGTATGTGCTGAAACCCGGCGAGACCGCGGTGCCGAAGGGCATTCAGACCGCGTTCGACAATGCGCTGAAGGTGCGCGACGTGATTCGCCGCACGATCCGCCCTGGCCCCACCGCCGGGGCGATGGTGGAGCAGCTCAAAACGGAAATTGTGAAGGCGGGCTTCCGCATGCAGGGCGCGTTCAACGAAGTGACGAACGACAATCAGGTTGAAGTCATGTTCGGGTGCCACTCGGTGGGCGATCGCGGCCACGGCGCGGGTCCATCAATCGCCTGGTTTAACCCGCGGCAGATGACGTTTGCGATCAAGCCGTACAACCCGTTCTCGATTGAGCTGTTCGCGTGGACGCCCAACCCCGACTGGGGCGGCGCGAAAGTGCGAATTCCTCTCGAGGACGACGCGATCGTTACCGAGCGGGGCGTAGAGTGGCTGTATCCGGTGAATGAGCGGGTGTGGGTGATTAAGTAGGAACGGCAACAGCAACGGCAACTCCCTAGGCAGCAGGGGGGAGGGTTTCAGGGCAGAGTAGGCAGGAACCACGCACGGTTCACCTGCCCCCTGCCCCCTGATACCCTCCCTCCTGCTTCCTGGGGAGTTTGCAGTTTTCAGCCTATAGGCTTCGCACCGTCACTCGTACGACCCGTTCAACTCCAGCGCCCACGTGATCGGCATATTCGGGTCGAGCGACTCACGCACCGAGCAGTACTTGGTGACCGCCAGCTCGATGGCCCGTTCGGCGTGCACGCGTTCCACGCCGGCGCCGCTGATGTAATACACGAGATGAATCTTCGTGATGCGACCGGGCGTGCCGGCGAAGCGCTCGCCTTCCACGTCCACCGACATCGCGCTCATCGGCGTGCGGCGCTTCCTCAGCACATCGACGATGTCGACGCCGGTGCATCCGGCCAAGGCGCAGAGCAGCGTGTCGATCGGCGACGGTCCGGTCTTGCCGCTGGAATCCATCTGGATCGCGGGCCCGCCAGACCGGCGCACTCCCTCGAACGCGTGATCGCCGGTCCACGTGACCTGCACGTTGGCCGGTGGCTTGCCGACTACCGGCATCGCCGTGGTGTCCTTCAGTTGCTCTTCGCTCATTACGCTTCTCCACCTTGGCGAATGGGTGCGCGGACGGTGTTGCCCCATTCCGTCCACGACCCGTCATAGTTGCGAACCTTCTCGAAGCCCAGCAGGTATGTCAGCACGAACCACGTGTGCGAGGAACGCTCGCCGATGCGACAGTAGGTGACCACGTCGTCGCTGCGCGCGAGTCCGAGTTCACCCTCATAAATCGCCCGCAATTCGCTGGCCGACTTGAAGGAACCGTCGGCCGCCGCCGCGCGGGCCCACGGCATGCTGTGGGCGCCTGGAATGTGTCCGCCGCGCAGCGTCCCTTCCTGCGGATAGTCGGGCATGTGCAACTTCTCGCCGGTGTACTCCTGCGGCGAGCGTACATCCACCATTGGCTTGCCCGCGTGCATGTGCGCGCGGGTGTCATCGATGAAGGCGCGGATCGACGCGTCGTCGCGCTCGCGCGCGGAGTACGCGGTGGGCGGGAACGACGGCACGTCGGTCGTGGTCGGCCGCTCTTCGGCCAGCCACTTGGCACGACCGCCGTCGAGCACCACGGCGTTGTCGAAGCCGAACAACTGGAAGACCCAGAACGCGTACGTCGCCCACCAGTTGTTCTTGTCGCCGTAGAACACGACTGTTGTGTGGTGGTCGATTCCCTTCGCGCGAAGCAACGCTTCGAACGCCGCGCGCGCGATGTAGTCACGTTCAACCTGATCGTTGAGGTCGATGTGCCAATCCAACTTCTGCGCGCCGGGAATGTGCTCCACGCTGTACAGCAGCACATCCTCGTTGCATTCGAGCAGGCGAAGCGACGGGTCATCGAGGTGGGCCGCCAGCCAGTCGGTGCTGACGAGGCGTTCCGGGTGCGCGTAGCCTTTCGCATCGATGCGCGGATCCGGGATGTCGGGCAGTGCAGAAATTGGAGGCATGCATGGACGCTAGCGACCAGAAGCTGGGGTCGCGAGGGGCGAACGCGGGCATCCTGGGCGTGCTACCTTCCGGTATGCGCATCGTTGCCGGATCCGCCATCGCGTATCGATTGTTTGACGTGGGATACGCCATTGATCTCGAGCGGGCGCTAGCCCTGCTGTCGGCTAGCGCCCCGGAGCGCGTCCGACCCGTGCGCGGCGAGGGGCAGGCGCTGCAGATCAGCAATCCGCCCATCACGGTGTGGCTGGGCCGCGACGTGCTGATGGTCGATGAGACGGCGCACGATGTCGAACTCTCGGCGAGGATCTTTGATTTCGGCGTCGTATCCCTGCGTGTGCGGGTGCGCCCGTCGGCGGCCTGCTCCTGGGAGCAGTTCACGGCGTTCGGACGGCGGCTGGAGCACCACCCCGGGATCAATGCCCTTGTCCAGACTCAGCGGCAGCTACTCTGCGAGCGTATGCGACCGGCCATCGAGCGGCCGGCGATCGCCGGTGTGCACGAGGATTACACGGTCTTCCGCATCACGCAGATCACCGACGACCAGGGCACCCCACTGTCAGCGGCAGCGCTGGCGTCGCTCGATGTCGTCCCGCTCCTGCTGAACGAATCACGTCCGCTCAGCGCGGAAGCACGCCGCGAGTTGCTGCCGCATCGGTTCACGTACTACGGCGACGACCTCGCACTGCTGACCTGGGAGAACGCCCTCGTCGTCGAGCCTCGCGAGGAAGACACGGACCTGCAGTACATCCTCGAATTCGCGAATGCGCAGCTGCTCGAACTCCGGTACTATGACGCGCAGCTCGACGCGGAGCTCCCGCGGCTCTACGACGCGATCGAGGCGGCGCGCGCGCGTCGATCGGTCTTTCCAGGCCGCCGGTTCGCCGCGCTGCTGTCCCGCCTGCAGGCGCAGGTGGCCGACTCCACCGAATTGGTGGAGCGAGTGGAAAACGCGCTGAAAGTGACCGACGATGTGTATCTGGCGCGCGTGTATTCCGCAGCCCTCGAGTTGTTTCGCGGCCGCGCCTGGCGGGAAGGGATCGATCGTAAGCTCGCCATCCTTCGGGAGACATACTCCATGCTGAACAGCGAAGCGCAGGCCCTCCGCAGCGAGACGCTGGAGATCGCCATCGTGGTGCTGATCTTGGGCGAGATTGTCATGGCGTTCCTGCGAGCCTGACTCACCACGGCTAGTCTTCGGCGATGGCATTGGTCCGCGCGCATCCCCCCGAAATGGAACCGTACACCCGGCATGTGCTGGTGTGTACCGGCAACTTCTGCAACGCGCAACGCACTGGCCGCGCGATCTACGCACACCTGGCCTTGTTACTGCAGCGCGAAGGACTGCTCTTTGGCGCCACGCGAGTGAAGCGCAGCGAGGTGCCGTGTCTGGGCGTGTGTGTGGGCGGCCCGATCGTCGTGGTCTACCCGGAAGGCGTGTGGTACGCCGGCGTGACCCTCGAACGGCTCGAACGCATCGTCCTGGAGCACTTGAAAGAAGGTCGCATCGTGGAGGAAGCGGTATTCCACAGAGTGACAGCCGAGTAGGAAGTACGGAATCTGGAGCCGCAAAACATTTCCTACGGCTTGCTACTCTGCGTCGGGGTCTTTGGTACTCTCCCCCCGCATCAAGACACTAGCGATGGCCTCGGAACTGCGCAGCCCCCGGATCCCCTCCACGAGCTCCGTTGAGGCAACCACCACGCCCCGGCGCGCAAGATCTTCGGCCACCGCTATCAAGTGTCTTGGCCATACATACCGCGCGAACTGAAAGAAGTTCCGCCGAGCCTCCGGGGACTCGGCCAGGAAGCGGGGCAGCGAGCGGCTCCCCTTACGCGTGTTGCAGCCCTTACAGGCGGTCACTACGTTGCCGTACGACCCGTCGCCACCGCGCATCCGCGGCTGGACGTGGTCCACGCTGAGAGCGTCCGGTTCGTGCACCAGCCCGCAGTACACACAGCGGTGCTCGTCACGCGCAAAGATCTCTAGGCGCTTCACCCGCTTCTGCCTGTCATCACTCCTCCTGTGAATCTCCCGGATCGCGGTCGTCGGATGATGTTTGATCAGCTGACCAAGTTCCTCGACACCGAGGAAAGCACGGCGACTCCCGATGACGTCCCGCCCCGCCTTACCCACAAAGCCCTCGAGGGCCTGCGTATGTCGCGTTCCCGTGAACGGATCCTGAACAATCTTGAAGAGATGTACCGCGAAGCGTTTGATCGTGCCAAGGAAACGGCCGATCCCTCCGCGATGGTGTCGCTCGACTTCGCCTATCGTCGTGAACAGCTGTACTTTGAGATTCTGCTCGACGTGCGGGACGCGATCGAGAAAAAGTAGGACGGCGTCGGCGGCATTACCGCGCGAACAGCCGATCGGCTATTCGCGCGGCGGCCGCCGACGCGTCGAACCGATCGTCACGCGTGAGAATGATGATTGTTGTCTTGCGCCCCGGATACCGCACCCACGCCGCGCGCTGTCCTTCGCTGATCCCGCTGATCCCGAACACGCGTTGCACCACCTCGCCACGGTCGATATCGATCCAAAAACCGTTCGGCTCGGCGTTCTGCGCCGCCCTCCCCTGGTCGAAGCGATAGAGATCGTCTACTGTGCCGTTCCACAGCTTCGTGATGCTGTCGTACGCGAGACGCTGCGTGCCGCCCACACCCGTCACACGACGCACCGACGCCGCGGACAGGCGACCCGTGCTGTCGGGGGCGAGTGCGGCGTTCAACACCGCGGACAGTCCGCCGAGCGCGAAATTCGGCGCCCCGGTTTCCGGCGTGAAGCGACGCTGTACCGCGACCCCGTAGGCGCGATTCACCAGCACCTTGCCGTCCTGTGCCACCAGCACCGTGGCACCTCCGCTGGCCTCTTCGCCATACGACGCGAACACGTTGTCCACGAACTTCTGCGTGAGCGGCGTGGCGTCGATCGCGCGAAAAACCACCCGTCGCGTGGCAAGATTATAGCGGTCACCGGGACGCAACGTGAGGAACGGTTTGCCGCTGTCGTTGGCATCGCGGCCGTTGTATACGAACGCTTTGTTGCGTCCGATGATTTCGGCGCTGTCACCGCGCACCACCCACACCGTTCCTTCGTCTTCGGAAATGCCGAGCAGGTCGGGGCGGCGCGAGGTCAGGGAGTCGTGCAGGTCGGGGAGTCGCTCACGCGCGACGACATGCTGATCGATGGCCACGTTGCGCAGATAGGCGAAGCCCTTCAGGTACTGCGGGTGATTGAAAATGCGATTGTCGCTCGACGGTGCGCCGCGCACGAGATAGTCGCCAAGAATCGATGCGCCGGCCGACGAGCCGCCCACGACGCCGCCGCGATCGAGCACGGCCTGAAAGGCGCGCTCCGATTTCGTGCCGGCATAGGAGTTGACCAGCCGATAGTGGCGACCGCCGCCAAACCACACGCCGCGCGCATTGGCGATCTTCGCCACGAAGCTGTCGGCATCGGCAACGGCACGACTCGTGGTGTGATACACCACCACGTTGCGCGCGCCGGCGCTCTTGAGGCCGCGTCCCCCGTCGGATGTCTCGATGGAATCACCGCCCGCCGTGGGCACGTCGACGATGAGCGCATCGGGGCCGCCCGCGAGTTCGATGAATTTGGCGAATACTTCGGCGCCTTGCTGCCCACCACCGACCACCATCACGGACCCGAACTGCGGGCCAACGGATGGCGTGCCAGTGGCCATCGCGGATCGCGCCTTGCCGCCGGCTGTACCGGACGAAGCCGCACAGCCGACCGCGACCGAGGCAAGCAGCAAAATGGCGGCCACCTCACGAAAACGAACGGCGAACGATGGAGCGGTCATGGGCAGCGTCCTGAGTAGAGGCCAACGGGAAGGCGCGATAGGCACCCTCAGCTTACGCTCAAGATGCCGCCGCCGCTGCGCCTCCGCCGCTGCGCCTCCGCCGCTGCGCCTCCGCCGCTGCGCCGCCGCCGCTGCGCCTCCGCACCGTCCTGCACTCAGTCGCGTTGCACGGTAAACTGAAACGATTGCTGCACCAGTTGTGCGACCCGCGCGCCACGCGCCTCGGCCGGGAGAAAGCGCATCCGCGATAAGGCGCTGCGCACCGCCGCCGTAAACAGCGGATCCTGGCGGTCGAGCACGGTGAAGCTCGAGAGCACCACGCGGCCGACCGAGTCGACCACGAACTGCGCCATCACCTGGCCCTCGATGCCCGCCGCGCGCAACGTCTCCGGATAGGTCGGCCCTGCGGTCCCTGGAAGCACCGCCACGGGCTTTTCGACCTCGCTTAGGAGAAAGACTCCATCGAGTGCCGACGCGACGCTCGTGGACGCTCCCACGCCATTGGCGCGGCCGCCGGGTTTTCCGATGCCGGTGAAGTCGTCCAGGTTGGTTGAGGGAAGACTCAGGTCCACCGCCGGTAGCGACGTGGGAATGTCGATCGGGGCGCGCAGCACGGCGAAACCCTTCACGATCGGTGCTGCCGTGAATACCGGGGGGGCGGCGGGAGCGGGCTGCGGCGGTGAGGGTGTCACCGTCGTGAACGTGATCGCGGCCTCGCGCTGCTCGGTGACATGCGCGACGGTGGCCTGGGCCGTCGCCACCACCAGAGCCCCTACGATCGCCGCGTGCACCACGACCGAGCCCATCGATCCACCAAAGGACCGGGTGCGCGTGGCCCGCGATTCGATCAATGTCTGAAACATGCATGCCTCCATGAGGTGAGAGGGGACAGCAGGTCTGTCCCCTTCCACAGTGGGATGGCTGCGTGAGGCCTTCATGACGACGACATGATGAATTGCTAATGTCATCATGACATGTCGATGGGGGCTGCATGTCTTGACTGTTACGGCTTGGGCCCTGATTGTCACGGCAATGTGTGCACGCGAGTCCGACCGCGGGAGCGGCCGAACATCTCAAACATCCAATTCCGATATGCGCTTCTCCTTCGTTCTGAATGCCCGACTCGCGGCAACGACGGCCGCCCTGCTGCTCGCCGCGTGTGGCGACGCCAACACCGCCCGCCCTACGGCGCCATCGCCGCCGGATGTCTCACCGTTTGCGCGTTCGGCCCGGGCGCAGGCTCGCCTCGCCTCGTTGTTCGATGGTGCGTCGGCGGAGGTGCTCGGGGTCGGGGGGAGCGTCTTTGCCGATCACGACGAACCGCTCGGACGCCTCGTGTTTGGTATCGAACGGCTCTCGGCGGCCACCGCCGTACACGCGGCGGCGGCACGTGCCGGCTTGGCAACCGCAGAGTACACGATCGTCGTGGCGGCACCGATCCACACCACCGCTTCGCTGTCCGATGCCTTCTCGGTGTCGCAAGGCGGCCTCCAGGTCGGCACCGCCAAGTTGCAGTGCACGCTGGGCTTTAACGTGGAGCACGCGGCGGGACGGTCGTTCATTACGAACTCGCACTGCACCGATCGACAGGGCGGTCCGGAGAAGACGCAGTTCTGGCAGCCGCAAGTCGGCGTCGGCATGCTCATTGGCGTGGAAGCGGCCGACCCGGTCTACACGTCGAACAAGGCCTGCCCCAAAGAGCGTCGGTGCCGATACAGCGATGCCGCCCGCATTGCCTATTCGCCGATCGTGCCGTCCAATCAGGGATTCATCGCCTCCACCGGTGGGCCAAACACCGGAAGTACGACCGTTACCGGTTCGCTGGTTTTCACGCAGCAGGATGATCTGACGCGCGAATTTCCGGTCGGTCAGACGATCCACAAAATCGGAGCAACGACCGGCTGGACCTCGGGGCAGGTCTCGCGCAGCTGCGCGCATGCCAACGTGGCGAATTCGCCGATCACGCTGCTCTGTCAGACCTTCGTGCGGGGCACCGGTGTCGTTGTCGGCGCCGGTGACTCCGGTGCGCCGGCGTTTCTGCAGTCGGGCGACGACAACATTCTGTTCGGCATCGTGTGGGGACGCACCGACTTCGGCGAATTCGTATTCAGTCCGCTCGAGGGGATCGTGCGCGATCTTGGGCGCATGAGCGCAATCGTGGGTGGCCCGGTCAGCAACAGCGACGGCACCGCGAAGTAGTCGTCGCGCATGGCCCGTATGCTAGCCTTCGCGACGCGCCTCGGTGTCGCGAAGCGCCCGCTGGGTCAGCCGGGCGACGAGTAGGCCCATTGCGACCGTCGCGATCACGCCAACCGCGAGCACCGGCGTCGACAATGCGCCGTCGCCGTGCGCCGCCTTGGCCCCGGCCGCGCCGAAGGCTGCGTACGACGCGATGATCGGCAGCATTCCCAGCATCGCCAGCACGAAGTCGCGCGTGCGGACGCGTGTGACGCCAAGGGCGTAGTTCGACAGCACGAACGGAATGGCGGGCGACAGCCGGAGCAAGATCATCAGGCGGAGTCCGTCGTCACCGATAACGCGATTGACGGCAGAAAGCGTTGGGTGTGCGGCGACACGTCGCTGCACGCTCGACCGGAGCACGGTGCGTCCCAAGCGGAACGCCAGGGTGCCGCCAATCGTGGCGCCGGTGAGCACGAGCACGCTCCCTTTCACCACGCCGAAAACCGCACCGCCGGCCATCGTGAGCAGGAACGACGGTAACAGGAAAAGCACCACGCCCACGTAGGCCACGACGAAGGCGAGCGGAGCCCAGATGCCCAGTGTTTGCACCCACTCCGAGAAGCCGGGCAGGTAGGGCGTCGCGAGCTGCCCGATCGCAATGCTGGTCATTAATGGCACGGCGACACCGGAGGCGCGGAGGAGACCAGTCGCGGCACGCTTCAAATCGGGAGGCATGCTGCCGAATATAGCCCATGCCAAGACGGAACGGCCCCTGCGTGACAAACGCAGGGGCCGCCGTGTTTCCCTACTGCAACGGCTTCACTGGTCGCTGAAATCCGCCGTCGAGCGCGTTCAAGAACAACTTGTAGGTGCCGTGCGGCTGCGAACGGAAGAGGATTTCCGGTCCGAAGAGCCAGATCGTGCCCTGGCCGATCTTGGCTTCGGCCATCGCGACGCCGCCCTTCAGCAGCTCCTGTCCCCACGCCCAACCGCTTTTAAGCGGTTGGGCGGTGTCGAAGGTGGCGAGTACACGCACGCCCATGGCCGCCGCGTTCGGGCCAAGCTTCATGACCGGGCTGTTGTCGAACATGACGCTAGGACGCGGATTCATGCCCGTGGCGATCGTCAACGACGTATCCACGGCCACTTCAAGCAGCGAGCCGGGGATGTAGTATTTCTCGCCCGCATACGGTCGTCCGTTCGCTTCGGCCAGGTAGTTGTCGATCGGGAGACCCATCGCCTTGCCGAGTCCGATCGACGAACCGATGGCGACGATGCGACCGCCCGCTTCCACGAAGGCTTTGAGCGCCGGTACCGACTTTTCGGGGCTGATGCGACCGATCGTGCGGCGAAACTCCGCGGGGATCAGCGTCGTGTCTGGCGAGCCACCGAAGCCTCGACCAGCGCCTGCTTCGGAGTACATGCCGTCTGTTACGACGATCACGTCGTACTTCGCCTTGAGATTGCCGGCGTCCACGTCCTGCGGATAAATCGTGGTGAACGGGAACTCGAACTTTTCCAGGATCAAACGCGTCCAGCCACTTGGCATGCTTCCACCGTAACGATCGATGAGCGCGATGCGCAGCGGTTGCACTGGCTGCGCCGAGCCCGGCTTGCTCCTCGCCGCGGCGAAGTTCACGCCGAGGTCCTTCGCCGACTGCGTCACGACCTTGTCGGCGGCACCACCGGCGGGAATGAACCACGTACCGGCCGGCCATGTCGTGCCCCCGTCGGTGAACGCCGTTGGAATGCGGGAGGCCTTCACCTTCACGGCGGCGAGACGGTTGGCAACCGTCGACGCGTCGTTCACTTCAGCACGCACGAAGTATCCGGCCTTGCCCTTCGCGATCGTGCCCATCGGCATCGTCGTGACGCCATTGACCTTTTCGAACGGGCCCGCGAGGCCATCGAGTACGCGCTCGAACTGGATGCCCATCTGGAACGCGAGCGTCCAGCCCGCGTTGTCGTATGGCGGGATTGGCGGGCCGCCCGGATACCGGAAATCATTCGGGTGATCCTGCGGTTCGAACATGTCGAGCACGTGCGAGCGAAACGCCTGATTGGTCAGTACGACCCACGAACCAGCCGGGAACGACTTGCCGTTCGCGCTGAACGAACCCGTGGCGCGATGCACCTGGATACCCGAATACTGTAGCGCCTTGATGAACTTGGTCGCCGTCGGGAAATCGTTCTGCGCGCTGCTCAGCACATACCCCCGCGGATCGCGGTTTTCCGGCTTCCTGAGTTCGGCCATGTACCGATCGTTGGTGACCGCGCTGCCGATGTTCGGGGCCGCACCGGTGCCACGCGGGCCACCGGCACGATTCGCTTCCGGGCTTGCTGTGGCGCGGTCCTTCGTGATCTGGGCGACCATTGCATCCACGCGCTTGGGCGAGATCGTCCAGTTGTCCTTCGAACCGCTCTTGATCTGGTCGTTGCCCATCACCCAGCGATTGAACAGGAACGTTTCGCGATAGCGTGAGGCCAGATCGAGGAACGCGTAGTTCGCCGAAACCGAGTAGTCGACCGACTGACGGAAGTGCCACTCCTGCGGCGCGACCGGCAGCGGCAGGCCAGCCGAACGCAGCTGCCGTTCCGGCACCAGCGACACGCGCATCGGCGTCGGACTGCCAATCGTTTCGGTGAGGATGCCGATCTGGTTGTGGAAATAGCCCACGGTACGCAAGCCGCCGTTCCACCACGTGCTGTAGTTCGAACCTGCGCGGAACGTAACGCCCGGCTTGTGCTCCAGCACGAAGCGATGGTTCAGCGCGGCGCCCACGAGATCGAGGCCCGTGATCATGGCCGGATGGAACCAGTAGTTGGCCGGATCACGGTACGGCGGTGCCGCCATGATCGTGCCCGTCGGACCCGTCTGGTGGTGGTTGTACATGATCTGCGGATTCCATTCCACGAACATTTGCTGCGACATGTTGCGCGTCTCGGCCAGCGCGTTCATGTACGCGTCACGGTTGTTGTCGTGACCGGCGTACTTTTCGTACAGGCGCGGAATGTTCGAATTGCGGCGCAGCTTGTCGGGCTCTTGCATGTACCAGTTCGACACCAGCTCCATGCCGTCCGGATTCGCGTGCGTCATGAGAATGATGCAGTCGTTCAAAATCCGCATCGTTTCGTCGTCGGTACGGCTGGCGAGCTGATAGAACGATTCGATGAGCTGCTGGGCGCCCAGCACTTCGGTTGCATGCAGGCCGCCGTCGATCCAGAACACCACTTTGCCTTCCTTCGCCAGCTTGGTCGCTTCCGCCGAGTCGAGATCGCCGGCCATAGCCAAGCGATTCGAGATCTCTTTGTAACGCGCCAGATTTTTCAGGTTCGCCGGCGAAGACACGATCGCCATAATCTGCGGCCGCCCTTCTTCGGTCAGCCCGATCGTGTCGAGGATCACGCGGTCACTCTGCTTCGCAATGGTCGCGAAGAAGGCGTGCAGCTTGGTGTAGTTGGGGAGCTCGTAGTCGGCGCCGATGTCGTGCCCAAAGAATTCTTTGGGTGACGTGAGGCGCTGCTGAGCCGAGAGCGTGGCCGGCAGGGCCGCCGCGATCAAGATCGCGGAGGAAAGCCGGGTGACACGACGCAGGCTGATCATGCAAGGGACGGGTGGAGGAAATACTGGGACAGCCGGAATCGGCTGCCGGATTTTCCCGCGAGGGGAGCCAACAGGCATACGATGGGGAGGCGATGGGCGTTGGGCAAATTGTTGTCCCGAATGATCCAATCGATCAGTTTTGGGGTGTAAGGAGGACGTCGTTCTTTCGATCGCCGTTTTGCCCTTCTGACCCGCCTACTCATGACCATGATCTCCAGCCGTTTGGCTGCGCTATTCGCCACCGGCGCCGTGTTGATCGCCGCACCGCTCTCGGCCCAGATGAAGCCGCCCGCCAAGCCGCCCGCGGCCGAAATGGACCACTCCAAGATGATGGACCACTCCAAGATGGCAGGCGGCGCCAAGGCCGAAGGCTGGAAAGAGCTCGACGCCTATCACCTGCTCATGAGGGCCACCTGGTATCCGGCCAAGGACAAGAACGACCTGGCGCCGATCCGCGCCAAGGCCACGGAGATGGTGGCATCGGCCAAGCTTGTGGCCGCGTCCAAGTCCCCGATGGCGTGCCAGAAGCCGGAGTTGCTGAAGGCGCAGGCTGGACTGCCAGTAGAGACCGAGAAGGTGGCGGCGATGGTCGCAGCCAAGGTCGTTGATGCCGAGCTCAAGGCGGGTCTCAAAGGGCTGCACGACAGCTTCGATCTGCTTGAGGGCTGCGCGGGCGGCATGAAGCACTAACGCTGGTGAACTGAACAAGAAGCCAACACCCTAGGAAGCAGGAAGGAGGGTATCAGGGGAGAGGAGGCAGGAACCACGCGCGGTTCACCTGCTTCCTGCCTCATGAGACCCTCCTTCCTGCTTCCTAGGGTGTTGTTGGTGTGCTCAGTTCCGCGCGACCAACGCTAGATGATCTCGCACGCCCCGCCCGCACACGCCACCGTATCGCCCAGCGACGTCATGTCCACGCCTTCCAGTAGCATGGTGTAATCAACGTCGCGATACGACAGCGCATTCCACCGGATCATGTCCGATTCGGTCGTCACTTCTTCACGCGGCGCCTGCGCGTAAATCTTGTCGCCCGTTTCGCGCAGCAACGAGATACCGGCAAAGTATTCCTTGTTGTCCCAGATGAACTGCTGCACGGCTTCCCACTCGTCATCCTTCACCGTCACGGTGTTGGACACGTTGTGGTGCAGCCCCGGGTTGTACTGCTCGTGACGGCGGCCGGCGCGTACCCAGTGTTCCTGCACCAAACGCACGTACTCCAAGAACTGCACCGCGCCGACGTCTTCACGCAGGATCGCGTCGGGAGCGGCGCTCACCGGGAAGGTGATCACGTCCGTCGTCTCGGGATCCCACACCGATGTTTCGGTCATGTGCGGATTGTGCAGCTTGAACCACTGGTATAAGGGCTCCGTGCGCGCCGCCTGCACGCGACGGAAGTAATGACGCGCATGGTGCGGGTGGATGCCCGAGCCCGCGCCCAACACGAGGCTGGCCGTGCCTTCCGGCTTTACGCAGGTGATGCGCGCCGCCGGTTCGATGCCGAGGTGGGCGGCGATCGCCGCATTCGTATCGAGACATTCCTTCGCGCCACGCTCGAGCACCGACGGATTGAGCAACAACGACGGACGATCGAGAATGCCACAGATCGACACGCCGAGCAGTGACTCGCGCTCGTTGATAACGCGCGTGGCCGCGCCGAGGTACGGGATGTTCGTGTACGCCGCCTGCATCGTGCCCAGCAGCGATGCCGCGCGGCAGCACGCCAGAAACGACTCTTCGCCGTCACAGGCGCCGGCGTTGATCGTCGTGAGGTTGCACATCTGCCATCCCGACAGGCGCGACCCGATCTCCACATCCGGTCGGCCATACGTCGCGAGCTTCGCCTGCGCCGCGGCATCAACATTCATGTACGGTGCGAGACCGATCTCGACGCACGGATTGGCGCCGTATTCCGCGTCGTCCACGAAGTAGAAGCCCGGCTCGCCGAACTCCTTCTGAAATTCAAACAGCTTCGCGAAGTCGGACGTCTGCACCGACTCGCGTAAGAGCACGGCGGAGTTGTTCGACTTGCCACGCTGCGGGTTGGTCTCGAACCAGTGGCCCGTCTTGGCCGCCGCCATCTCGTCATCGTCTGACGAGAAGAGGCAGATCGTGGCCGAGCGACGGATGCCACCGGAGAGCACGGCGACCGCGACGTGCATCATGATGTCGTACACTTCGATGGGGCGGAGCGCCCGGCCCGGTACCTGATCGAGCATGCGCTCAGCGGCGGCGAGCGCCTTCTTGAGCGGCAGGTGGCCCGGCGCGCGACCCCCCGAGGTGCGCAACTGCTGGCCACGCGAGCGAATGGCGCTGTAGTTGAATTCGACCTTGGTGCCGTCGAGGTATGATCGGATCAGGGCGTCGAGTGCATCCGCCCAGCCTTCGAGCGTATCCGGCACCATGTGGTGCACGACCGGGAGTTCATTCTCCGGCGCACGGAGCGGGAAGGTGGGGAGCTGCGACACATGCTGCTTCTGTACACTGAAACCGACGCCCGTGCCTGACATCAACAGGAAGAAAGATTCCTTGAAGGCGTCGAGACGATCCATGTGCGTGAATGCGCAGTTGAACATGCGTGCGTTATTCGCTTCGATCGCGCGACCGCCGAACTGCAGGGAGCGCATGGAGGGCAGGATCGCGCGACGCTGCAGCGCAGCCTCCGTTTCCGCCATGAGCGCCCGCAGCGTGCGTCCGCCAAATCCGGCTACCGGCAGATCGACGCGCTCCGCGAAGTGGTCGCGATGCATGTCCATCACGCGCGTGAAGGCCTCGGCCGGCGTCTCGCGGCGACCCAGATCTTCCCGGTAGCGCGAGTAGCGCGAGAGAAAGATGTAGTCCTGCAAGCCGTTCTCGTCGTGCACGGTGAGGCGATGCTGGGCGCGGGCCGCGCGGTACAGCACGTAGCGCTTCGCGATATCCCAGTGACCGCGCGCGGCGATCATCATCTCCACGATGTCCTGGATCTCTTCGACCGTAGGGACATGGTCCTGCGCGCGACGCTCCACGGTGTTCACCACGAGCTGCGTGATCGCGCAGACGTCGGCGAAGTCGGTGAAGCCCAGTCCGAAGCGATGGGCGGCGTCGTCGTGGAGCGGGTTGGGTGCATCGTCATGGCGCGACGCGTAAAACGCGAGCGCGATCGCCCGGGTGATGCGCTCGGGATCCCATGGAGCTGAACGGCCGTCGCGCTGGACGACCTGCGTGATCGCCTCGATGCCGACGGCGTCGTAGCTGGTTCGGAACTCGGAACTGCGGGGGGCGACGGAAACGGCCAAGGGTGCCTCCTTCGGGTGAACCAGCGTATTGAATGCACATTCCCGAGGAGCTGCGCTTCCGACCCCCCAGCGGACACGCCGGGCGACGAAAAGGGCTCCTTGCGATGCGTAGCAAGGAGCCCAGCGGAGCTGGCGCCATTCGAGCGAATGCCACGCAGCGATCCCCGGCGTGCCCTCCCTCGAGGGTGCGCGCGGACTCCGGCAATTGGTAGGTCTTCTGGCTCGGGATTCGCCCTCCGGAGCGGCCTTCCCGTGCACTCGATTGAGTGCCCAGTGGCATGCTGCTCCTTTGTCCTCCCTTACAGCGGCGGGGCCGCCCCGGAATCGCACCGGGTTCCCTCTTAGCGCCGACCCCAGCTTCGGAATCGGTGACCAATGCCTATGTCTTGAAACAGTTGCCTGCTGTCACGAACAACAGCGGGAGGCCCAAGTTCCAGCCACCAGGCCGTTCTGTCAATACTTGTTTGGAAACACAACCCTCATAGTGCGTCATTTTTCGGGACGACTGACGGCGCGTCGGGAGACCGGCGTTACGCTGTCTCGAAGGTGCCACGGCGAACGGTCATTCCGCCCTGAACGTGCCACGTGCCGCGGGCCATGACGTCGCGTACGCGGTGGTCGGCATCCAGCACCACCAGGTCGGCGTCGGCTCCCGCGCGCAGCGCGCCCTTGCCGGAAAGTCGGAGCAGGGCTGCCACGTTGCTGGTGAAGGCGGGAAGGATTTTCTCCAGGCCGTGTCCCCGGGACACGAGCTCCCGAACCGTGTCCAATAGCGAGCCCGCGTGGCCCACGCCCATCTCAACGACCCGACCGTTCGTATCGAACACCGGCAGGCAGCCGCCTCCGTCGCTGCTCACGGTCACGTTGGTGGCCGGCGCCCCGCTGGCCCAGAAGCGCTCCAGCGCGTCGGCGGCGCTCCAGGCGTCGTCTTCCGGCAACACGTCGAACGACGTGATATCCACCACGCACCCACGCCGAGCGAGCGCGATGGCTTCCGCGAACAGTGCTCGCTTGCGATTGACATGTGTGGGGTTGAACACCCGTGCCGGGATCTCGCTCGTGTCGAGTGCTTGTCGCACGAGGTCGAGTCCGCGCACCCCATCGCCCATATGCAAATGCACGACGCCGGCCTTGCCGGTCATGATGCCGCCCACGTGCGCCTCGGCCGCCACCTTCAGCAAGTCCTCAAGTGTCGGCTGGCTGGAGCGGTGATCGCTCAGCGCCAACTCGCCCACACCAATCACCCGGTCGAGGTGCACAATGTCGCCGCACACACTGCCCGTCAGCGTGACGGGAGGCACGTGGTATCCGCCCGTGTGGCACCAAGCCGAGAGCCCTTCTGCCACCAGACCCCGCGCGGTGACGACCAGTGCCGCCGTGCTTCGCGTGATGTCGTCGGTGCCAAGCACGCCAATGGCCGTGGTGACACCCGCGTTGGTGTACTGCGAGAGTGGGGGGGGCGGCACACGAGTGTTCGGTCCGGCCTCTCCGCCACCGCCGGTGAGGTGTGCATGGCCGTCCACCAGTCCAGGAATCACGACACGACCTTCGAGGTCGATCTCCGTGACGCCCAAGGCCGAGGGGAGCGCGTCGGTCAGCGCCCCCATCCATAAAATCTGTTCACCGCCGATGAGCAGGTCCATCTGCCCCCGCGATTCGGGAGCGAATACAGTCGCATGGCGTAGCAGCAGCATGCCGGAACGTTACCCGGCGGCCACGGCCAGCGTTAGCTTTGCACATGCTCGACACGTACGGTGATGTACGCGACGGTACGTACGGCTCACGCGAATCCACGACTTATGCGCGGCTGGATCATCCCGATTGGTGGCAAGCTGCTCACCCAGACCATTCTCGATCGCTTTGTCGCGTTAAG
>JANLVC010000117.1:0-3058 GCA_031363815.1 Gemmatimonadota bacterium | reverse complement strand
CTCTTCACTGAGCTGGTCGGGCGAGGTATGATAGAACGTGGCCAGCTGGGCGACGGCGCGGACGTAGGCTTCGACCGTGCGGTCGGAATACCCGCGGAGCTGGAGGTCCTGCGTCATGCGGAGGCGGAGCGATGTCATGTGATCCTCTCGGAACAGGGTGAGAGAGGATCAGACCACGCGCCGCGTCATTGCTCAATCGGACTGAACTGAGAAGAACGATGAGAGCTGTCGTCCTATCCGCCGCAGGCGGATTGCGTTCAACGATGCGTTGCAGCAGACGGGGCGCGTTTCGGTAGCTCGCTCCGCTCGCATTTATTTCATTCGCCCGCTGCTGAACTTGGGCGTTATGCGGCACCCCAGACGAGTGCTGCGCCGGTCGGCCACCGCGAACCTTGGGACCAACGGACCAACCGGACCCTGGGACTATTTGGCGGCTCGGAACCCGGCAAGCCGCCAGAGAGCCGCGGGTTCGTACATCTTCCCGTTCGTGACGACGAAGCGTGTGCGTCGGATCGCTGAAATGTCGGTGAGCGGATTCGCATCGAGCACGACAAGGTCCGCGCGTTTGCCAGGCGTGATCGTCCCCATCTCGGCTTCCTGGGAAAGAGCGCGCGCTGAGACCCGCGTCGCCGCCTGAATCGCCTGCAGTGGCGTGAATCCCGCCTGCACGTAGAGCTCGACCTCGCGCAACAAGCTGTACCCCGGCAACGCGCCATCGGTGCCGGCCACGATCGGCACGCCGTTGTCGTAAAGCACCTTCAAGATGGACAGACGGTTTGGGCCAGGGTCTCCTGCTGGCGTCGCCGGAGCCGCCGGCGTCGGCGTCGGCGCCGGACGTGGATTGTTGAGAACACTGCGGTAGTTGGCAGCAAGCGGATACGGGGCCTGCGCGATACCTGGCTCGATCGCTTCAGCCTGCACATCGCGCGGACGATTCAGCAATTCACCCCACGCCCGCGTCGGATCAATCACAACGTGGCGTTCTGCCAGCAGCGCAATGACACGGTCAGTATCCGGCGTGCCAGGCTGACCGCGCACCGACAGATGCGCGATCTGATCCATCCCCGCAAGCACCGCGTTCTCCAGCCCAAGCGCAGTGGGCACGTGCCCTGTGACCGGCATTTTCAATTCATGCGCGCGCGCGGCAATCGCCGTCACCACGTCGGGCTGCACCAGGCTGTATAACTTCATCTGACTGAAGCCCTGTGCGTGGTAGCGATCGACGATGGCCCGGCCTTCGGCGGGGTTGGAAGCGACGACCGTCCCGAATCCGTCGGCGCCGGGGCCGTCCACGAGGCCCGCCAGTTCCACGCGAGGCCCCAGCCCGCGCCCCGACGCAATCTCGTCACGGAAGGCGGTGAGGAATCGAGCTTCCCCGCCCATATCGCGGATTGTCGTCACGCCGGCCGCCAGATACGCTGGCGCCCATTCGATCTGCGACGCGTGCGCGTGCATGTCGATCAAACCGGGAATAATCGTCGCGCCGGCCACATCGATCACGCGAATGCCTTTCGGCAGCGTCACGCTCGCGCGCGGCCCGACGCCCACGATGCGCCCGTTCCGCACCCACACCACACCATCTTCGATCGGAGGCGCATCGTCTCCCGTGATGATGCGTGCACCCGTAAGGGCATAGACCCCCGAGGCGGTGGGCGGCGTCGAGCTTCCGAAGCCCGCAAGGTCCGCCATGCGATCGCGCACCGCACTCGCCTGCAACGCCGGTAGTGCTGTCGCGAGATTCTCCCGGACAGCCTCGAACGGCAGGATGTGAATGCGCGACACCAGCGCGGCGAATTCGCCCTGCGCATCCACCCACACGGTCTCGCGGCCCCAGACGACACCGTCAACACTGTATCGACGCAAGCGCACCGTTCGACCACCGGCCTGCACATCCTCGTCGCCGCGGAAGGTGACCACGATGCGGCTGTCGGCGTCACCGGGCAGCAGCGCCATGCTGGACGGCCGTTTGTGCTTTTCCCAGTAGTCGATGAGCAATGCGCGCGCCGCCACCGGCGCCCACGTTCGAGCCGGGAACCATGCCGCCGGTACGGCCACCTCCGTGGTCTCGCCCATGCTCATGACGCGTGCGGTGTTGCCGGTCACGGTGACCTCGGCATCCACATTGACGAATCGGTAGCTCTTCCCCGACGCCCGGAAGTGGCGGGCCGTTCCGTCGGGCGCGACACTGAGCGACGCGGATAACTGCAGCCGCGTCCCCCGATCGACCAGTTCCATCTCCGACGTGACCGTCCGACCGTCCGCAGTTGACACCGTCGTCGCCGTTTCGAAACCCACGGGCCGCTCGATCAGGAACAACTGAATACGCGTGGCCGGTGGCACGGTCTGCGCGCCTAGGCTGGCTACGAACAGAGCAGCGAGCGCGAGTGTTCGTTTCATTTGGGTGGCCTCACCGGGCGAATTCGGGATAGGAATTTCAATCGGGGTCGGTCGACTATTCGTCGAACGTACGGCGCGATCGCCGAGCTCGCCAGCGCCGCGTGACGGGCGGCGGCGTGCCCTGCGTCTCGCACGGGCGCCGTGCGCGCCACGAGCGGCGGTCAGCGTGGGGTGGCCGAGGCCGGCGGGGCCCACGGTGACGCCGCGGTGGGACGGCCGCGCACGCCGAACGTCCCCGCGTGGCCGCGGGGGGGCGCGTACTCATGGGGTCGTCGGGGCGGCAGCGAACGGGCGTGGGGCGCGCGCCGTGCCCCGGCTCGCGGGGGCCCGCGTCGATGGGGGGCTGCGCGGCCCGGCGCGCCCCTCGGCCGTATCGAGGCGCTGCTGCATGCGCATGGTGTGTGTTTCGGTCGCGGCATCCTCGCGTCCGCGAAAGAAGGCGACATTGCGCACGACCGTGGTCTCAGGGATGCGCAGACACTGCGCGCGCAACGCACACGGGACGCAGTCCCGCTTCGCTCCGCGAAAGTGCTCGCCGACCAAGCCGTTCGTGACGTTGCTGGCGCCTTTCCCGTAGAGCGACTTGCCCGCCGGACACACACACGTGCGCGCGTCAGCGTCGTACGTGAAGTCACTCGGCGTGAACAGCGGTAACGCCTTC
>JANLVC010000096.1:0-23149 GCA_031363815.1 Gemmatimonadota bacterium | reverse complement strand
CACGCTACGGCGCGAGCTCGACGGATCCGGTTTTTTGTTGTTGAACAACGAAAAGCGAACTGCTCTACGCCAACGATCCTTGGCGTGCGTGTTCGTGAGCTTATCCGTGTCGTTTTCCGCGTGAATTTGTGGTCATGCTGTGGTGATCTCGCCGAATCGCGAGCGGAATGACCCAGAACCCAAAACCCACGGCCGCAAGCGCCAAGCCCAGCGCCTCTCGTACTGCCTCCGCACCACGATGACGTGGCGCTTCACCCGCCAAGACGCGCGCCGGAAGTTCGGTTATAAAAAGCCACTCTCTAAGCGGTCGCAGTACTAGCTGATCCACGTCCCCAGCAACTTCGCCAGGCCGGCAAATGCCGTGACGACCACGGCGCTCACTCCCACCACCGCCGCGAGCGCACGGATGATTCGCCAACTGCGCGACACAACGGCGCTGGTGTGATCGACAGCGCGATCGGCCCATGCCCACATGCCGAGCATCGCAAGCCCGCAGCCCATGCACAACAGCACAATCCAGCTGTCCGGTCGCACCCACACCGCCGCACTCGCCAACACCAAACCGAGTCCGATCTCGGCGCCGAGTTGACGCGGCGGGGCGTGCTGCGCATAGCGGTGCAACACCGCTGCGAGTGTCGCGCTTTCAGGGATATCATCGAGCGTCATGTGTCCTCCAGCGATACGAGAGGATGGGTTCGGTCGAAGTCGCCGATCAGGGCGCTTCGCCAACCTGCTGCAAAATAGGAAGCCGCGAACTTCGAAGCGCCAGACCCAGTGTTACGCACCATGGCGAACGCCATACGGCAGCACCACTACGCCGTTGTCGAAGCGTTGCTCGTCCAGCACAGCCTCATCCGCCGGCACACCATGCGGGGAAAAGCGCTTGCCACCGCTGATCGGGGGAGAGCGGTCCATCGGCAGGCCGCTCAACGATCGCACGGGGGTAGATCCGCGTGGTTCGGACATGGGCTGACGATTGACGACGAGGCCACGGCGTGTGGTCGGGGAATCCCCGACTTAGGCTGCTGACCTTCCCGACTTCATCCGTACGATGAGTGCCCTACGCTACGTCGACCACTCGTTTTCATTCAGTCCATACACGCCGGTACACACACCATGCTCGTGACATCACGAATTGCGTTGTTCAAGAACTCCTCCGACCGGCGTGCGTTCCTGCGACAGTCCGCGGTGGCTGTCGTCGCCGCGGGCACGCTCGCCGGCTGCACGAGCGGTGACGAGGATGGCAGTTCCTCGGTCACCACATTACGTGCGCAGTCGGCGCCGGCCGCGAAACCGGGCAGCGACAGCGACCAGAGCGGAGGCGCGATGGCCGCCCATCCCAAAACCCCGTCGATCGACCGACGCGCCTCCGCTGACATCATGGACGCCATGCATGAGAAGGGCATCAAGGCCTTCCCGGCGAAGACGGCTGGCAAGGGCGGCGTGCTGATGCGGCCACGCATGGAGGGGAATCTCAAGGTGTACGAACTCACCGCTCGCGAGATCGACTGGGAAGTCGAACCGGGGCGCAAAGTAAAAGCGTGGGCGTACAACGACATGATCCCCGGCCCCGAGATTCGCGTGCGCGAGGGTGATCGCGTTCGCTTCATCCTGAAGAACGAGTTGCCCGAATCCACCGCCGTGCACTTCCACGGATTGGAGCTACCGTTCGACCAGGACGGCGTCCCGTTTATCACGCAGCCGCCGATCAAGCCCGGCACATCGTACACCTACGAGTTCACCGTGCCGAATTCTGGTTCACATATGTATCACTCTCACCTGAACGCAGCGAAACAGGTCGGCATGGGCCTGCTTGGCGCATTCATCGTGGAACCCAAGCGCCCGCGCAAGATTGAAAAAGTCGACCTGGATTACGTGATGGTGCTCAACGACGGCTTCCACGGATATACGCTTAACGGCAAGGGCTTTCCAGCGACAGAGCCAATCGTTGCGAAACTCGGACAGAAGCTCCGAGTGCGGTTCATGAACGAGGGCATGATGATTCATCCGATGCACCTGCATGGCATGCACATGACCGTGATCGATAAAGACGGCTGGCCGCAGCCGGCTCCGTGGAAATGCGACACGCTGAACATTGCGCCGGGCGAGCGATGGGATGTGATCGTGAATTGCAACAACCCCGGCACATGGGCGTTTCACTGCCACATTCTGCCACACGTCGAATCGGAACACGGCATGTTTGGTATGGTCACCGCGCTGATCGTGCAGCCGGCGAGTGCCTGACGGCGAGTGCCTGACGGCGAGTGTTCAAGCCACGCGCGGCAGCAACAGGGTGAACGTGCTACCGTGGCCCACACGACTTTCTACGTGAACTCCACCACCCGACTGCACCATAACGTCGTAGATCATCGCCAGTCCGAGCCCCGTGCCCTGCCCTTCTTCCTTCGTGGTGAAGAACGGCTCAAAGATGTGCGATCGGACATCGTCGCTCATCCCCGCTCCTTCATCCCGGACCGAGAGTGTCATATAAGTCCCCGGCTCAATCGGGGGCGAGGTGGACGGCGCCATCGCCTCTACCGAGGCTTGTCCCGTCGCGATCGTCACCGTACCAGCGCCATGGCCCGCACTCGCCATGGCGTCGCGCGCATTGACGATCAGATTCAGGATCGCCTGCTGCACCTGGTTGACGTCGATCTGTACGAATCCGTCGACCTGGCCGCTGTGCACCTCAAGCTGCATGCTGGAGGGCATCACGCGTTGCAACAATCGCAGCTCCCGAGCCAGCAAGGCGTCGAGGGTCGTCCTCTCGGTACGACTCGGTCCCTTTCGGCTGAAGGTGAGCAACCGACGCGTGAGGTCGGTGGCGTGCTTTGCTGCCTGTTCGATCTCTTCGACGTACGCGAAGCCAGCAGGCACCGCGATTGCCTCGCGAACCAGCTCGACATTTCCCTGAATCACGGTCAGCAGGTTGTTGAAATCGTGCGCCACTCCACTGGCAAAACGTCCCATCAGTTCCATCTTCTGTACTTGCCGAAGGTGTCCTTCAATGAGCTGGCGCTCGCGCAGGCTTTCCGCCAGTTGATCATTCACCTTCTTCAGCGCAGCGGCCTGCGCGACGAGTCGCTCGTTCGATTCAGCCAACGCGTCAGCGCGCGCCTTGTCGCGCTCGCGCGCCCGGGCCGATTGCGCATCGTGCACCAGCGCCTCAATACGCGGAATGAACCGTGGAAGCAAGATCGCGGTGATCAATGAGATCGTCGCGGTGGCCACCATAGTCGCGGTTTCAATGAGGCCTCGCTGTGCACCAAGCGGTAACACACCCATCACGTGCGTGGCCCCGCACAGCACGATGAAGGCGCCGAACAGCAGGAACACGATGCGAAACGGCAATTCCTCGCGAAGGCGGAGGACGATCACGAGCAATGTGCCCGCGATCACGAAATACGAAAGCGCCGTGACGGCATCGGCAACGCGAAACACGTCGTGCGCCGCCGCGGAGAGTCCGTATGCCCCCGGTCAAGGAAGCGGTCTACGAGATCGGAAACTGCGCCGTGGGTTGAGTCGAAGCCAGTCGCACCGCCGAAGCAGAATGGTCGGGCACGCTTGCGGCCATGACGACACGAACGGATGTCGAGCAACGGCGGCGGCGCATTCCGCTGTCGACGGCGCCTGAGCTGGCCACGATTCCAGCACGGCGTTTCACTGCACGTCGTGGCGGCGATTTCACGGCAATAGACAAGCGTTGGTTGGAACGCTGATGCGCAGGTCGCGATAGTGGGCCTCCAATTGCGCCGTGAGCACACGGACATCCCAGCCGCCGGCGACGATTCGGCGACCGGCCTCGCCCATTTTTACACGGAGCCCGGAGTCAGCCGCGAGCATCGCTATTCGATCGGCGAGCGCCACCACGTCTCCTTCTTTGACCAGCCATCCAGAAACGCCGTGTTCGACCAGCTCGGGAATCCCACTATGCCGCGTGCTGACGACGGGCAGCGCACTGGCCATCGCTTCCATCATGGCCACCGGAATTCCCTCGATGTCACCATCGGCAGCCGTGCGGCTCGGCGACACAAAGATGTCGGATGACTGCATCAGGCGTAGGACCTCACTGCGCTGTTGCGACCCCACAAAGGTGATCTGGCCTTTTGGTGAAAGCTCCGCGGCAAGCGCTTCCAATGCACTGCGAAGCGGACCATCTCCGGCGATGACGAACTCATACGCGCCGGGGAGCTGGGCAACCGCGCGGATAGCATCGTCGATCCCCTTCTTCTCGACCAGACGCGCCACGACCAACAGGCGTAGTGGACGTCTGTTCTCATCAGAGCCGCGGCGCGGCTGAAAGGTGTCCAGATCGACGCCCATGCGATGCACGCGCACGCGGTCCATCGGACATCCGAGGACCGTGAGTGTGTCGTGCCAGCGCGCGCTTACGGGCAGGAACAGGTCTCCGTCACCAAACAGCGAATCATAGTGCGTAGCCGCGAAGCGACTGGGATAGGTCATAATGTCTTCGCCGTGCAGTGCGGTCACGATGGGGCCGCGAAGGGCTCCGATCGCGCGAAGCTGCACCGCCCTCCGGCCAAGCGCACCGAAATGACATTGAATCACATCGAAGGTGGCGTCGTCACCGATCCACAGCGCCGCCCAGAGTAGTCGGAGCGATGCCGCATCGCGACCATAGCGCCGCACGTCGAAGGCACTCCACGGGGCACGCTTCCCCCGCCACATCATCGGCAGCGCGAACAGTCGGCGCCAGATGCTGGCGGGTAGCTGTTCGTATCGCGTCAGCGCCATGAGCCCGTACGCCTCAACAGCCGGGTGCACGCGGCTATCCGTCCCGCGTCGCTCCGCGAAGATGCGCACCGTGTGTCCGCGGTCGATCAATGCCGTGATCTGATCGAGAATAAACGTTTCTGAAAGTGCCGGAAATTGTCCGACCACAAACGCGATGTTCACGGTACCGCCCGCCGCAGGAGACTTTTTTTGAGCGTCCACCAGAGCGGTCGCGCCAGCAGCGGTGACAGCAGCAGCTGTGGTGCGGCCAGGAGCGCGCGAACCTGCCGCGTGGTCGCCATCAAGAACGCGCCACGTGTGCGTGCTGCTTCAGCCTGCGCCGCAAGTGTGGCGGCACGACGAATGCGGCGACCTTCTGCTTGCTGCCCTGCCGGCAGCGATTCCACAAAACGGCTCCAGACCAATTGACGCGCCCGTTCCACGTCATCGCCCTTGGGCATCTGATGTGGGTGCTGGCGGTATTCCAAGACCACGTCGGGCACGAGGCACACCACTCCACGACGTGCCACGTCGAGCCAGAGCTGACGATCCTCTGCGGCACGAAGGGCGACGTCGAATCCGCCAATCTCGCGCACGACGCTGGTACGAAACAGATTCTGTCCCGAATTGGACCACCAGCCGAACAGCACCTCTCGCCAAATGCGCCGCACCGACGCACGGGCGGGTCGGTACACGCGCGAGGAGTCTCCGTTCTCGTGAAAAAGACGGCAGGCGCCACTCGCAGCCAAGGCGGCTGGGTGCGCGGAAAGCGCTGTGCACAGCATGCCGAGTGCGTCGCCGCGCAGGAGATCATCGTCGTCGAGAAACATGCAGAACTCGCCGCGGGCGAGTGCCAAGCCCGCGTTTCGCGCCCCGGATGCTCCTTCTGATATCTCGAGCCTGATGGAGCGGACGCGCGGATCGGTGATGGACTGCAGGTACGACGGCGTGTCATCGAGGGAGCCATCGTCAACAACAATCAGCTCCCAGCTCGTGAAGCGTTGCGCGAGCACGGTCGCGATTGTTTCGGGCAACAGCTGCCGCCGATTGCGCGTAGGGATGACAATGGAAACGAGCGTCATTACCGGACGCCCGCGTGCGTGGCCAGCCGCTCGAAGCAGGCGAGAAAATTATCCACCGTATGCGTTTTCCGCACCCACTCACGACCGCGGCGGCCCAGTTCGGCGCGCAGTGTTGCATCATCGAGCAGACGATGCAGACCAGCCGTGAACGCGCTAAGCGACTCGATCCCGGACCCATCGAATCGTCCGGTGTAGATGCCGTAGCGCGACACCGTGAAGCCGGTGTCGACACAACTCAAGAGCGGCGTCTCGCAGGCGAGCGCTTCGAGAAAACTGACGGCAAGTCCTTCGTGGATGGACGTGTTGATCGCCACCCACGCTTCAGTAAGCAGTCGCTGCTTCTCGGCCTCGCCGACATGGCCCAATAGCCGCACGTTCGGCGGCAGTCCTTCCAGCGAAAACGCGCCAGGACCGGTAAAATGCGACTGGCCAAGAAACTGAAATTCGACCTCAGGAAAGCGTTGTGCCAACTCGCTGAATATCCACGGTCGCTTGTACGGATCGAGGCGGGCGAGAAACACCACCGTCGGGCGCTCACTTTTCACCCGGATCTGTGGATCGAAGCGAATCGGGTTTGGCAACAGGTGAAAATCCCACGGTTCGAAGCCGTACGCGCCCGCAAGTTTGGTGACGAGCAACGGCGTTGGCGTGGCGAGCAGCAGTGGGCGCCGAAACAGTGCCGATTCCCGCGCGATCCGTGCGAGCGATCGGCCGTCATGGCTCATCAACCCCTGCGGGTGCTCCGACAACGCACCCGGAACTCGTACCGCATTGATCCGCGCGGCATCGTCGGGGGTTCGCGGATCGCGCACCCAGACGATTGCCGGCGTTCTTGGCAACGATCGCAGGTACACGCTGTAGCCAAGATTGTAGTCGATGGTGAGCACGAGGTCGAACTGCTCGCGCTGCATCGCCCGAAGATTCGCCAGCCGGCTACGCCGCCGGAGCACGACACGCGATCCATGCACTCGCGTTTCCGTACGTGTGTCGTCGGCGAACTGCTCACCGGCCACGTACACCACGTCGACCCCGAGCGCCGGATCTCCGTTGAAGATTTCGCCCAGCTGGCGCGCCGCCCAGCCGAACCCGCCGAGACGCCCAAGCGAGGCATCGAAGAACTCGTCGGTGATGACACCGAGCTTGAGGCGCCGACTACGCATGCGGTACACGTTGATGAGGTACCGGCAGGTACTCGCGCAGTTCGCGGCGACCGCTCCGCGTGATGCACCAGCAGGCGGCGTACACCGCACTGAATAGCGCGGCATTTCGCGGCAACGTCCACGGCGACATCGGATACTGCCGGTCGAGCCATACCGAGGTGAGGAGCGCCATCGCACTGGCCACCGCTGGCCGCACGACTGTCGCAAGCACCGAGGTCCAGCGCACGAACGTTCCGTGACAGGTGAACATGAGCGTCGGCACGAGCAGCGCCACTCGGGTGATGCTGAACGCATACGCCACACCAACGGCACCCCCGGAAAGTCCAAGCCAGAATGCGGCTACGGTGATGAGCGTGGTGCCACCGGCCCACCACAGTTGTCGTCTCGCCCGTCCAAGTGACAAGAAGATCCATCCGGCAGCGGTCGTGACACTGAGACACGCCGAAGCCGGGGCGAGGGCGCGCGCAATCGCGATCGCCGGTCTCCACTGTGGCCCAAAGACGTACTCCACCACAGCCGCCGCATGCCAATACAAAAATACCGTGGCCGGCAATCCGAGCCCGGTGGACAGCAGCACGGCCTTCCGCAGAAACAGCGTGTAGGCCACGGGGTCGCGCTGTAACCGACTGAGCGTCGCGTGCGCGACCCCCGACAGTGGCGTGTTGATCTGGTTCACCGGCAGCAGCAGGAAATCGTAGGCCTTACTGTAAAATCCAAGGGCGGCCGGACCGAGGCCCCAGCCAACGATCAGATTGTCGGCGCGGAAATTCAAGTAGCCGAGCAGTTCAAACGCCATCATGACGCCGCCGAAGCGCAGAAGCGGGCCGATCGCGGTATCGCGACGCGGCCATGACGTACGCAATCTCGACACGCCCATGACGAGCGTGGCCAACACGACCTCACGCACGAGCTGAAAGCAGACGAGCGCCCAGTAACCCGCCCCGGCGCGCGCGACGACGATCGCGAGCGCGCCGGCCACGAGCACGGCGCTGATCTCGCATGCCGCGAGCGCGGTGAAACGCATCTCGCGTCGGAGCCACGCGGCGTGTTGCGTGGACAAGCCGGTCACCACAAAGCCCATCGCCAGCGCGCTGACGACGCGGGGAAGGCGCGCGTCCGCGTAGAGATGGCCGGCCAGCGGCGACACGGCGATCATCAGCAGCGAAAGCGACAGCCCGAGCGCCCCATTGAACCAAACGAGGTTGTTCAACTGCGCAGCAGAGAGCGACTCGCTTTGAATGACCGGCACAACCAGCCCACCCTGCCTGGCGAAATCCAGAAATCCCGTGAGAGCGAGGGCAATACCGTACAGACCAAAATCACTCGGTGTCAGTATGCGGGCGAGCGTAACCGTGACGCCGAAGATGATGGCGAAGCTTCCGAACTGCGACATAAATGCCGCCGCAGTGGATCGAATCGCTCGCGAACGCCTCGCGATCACTCCACCCCGATCTGTCGCCGAATTTCCGCGTTCGGTCCCTCGAACTTCGGGGTCGCCACGTTGCCGATGTAGCCGAGGTCTTTCCACCCCTGCGGTGTCGTGTAGAACGCGGTCGTGGTCTGATCACGAATGGTGTCGAAGAACTGCGCGGCGAACTGGTGCTCAGGCGTGGCCTTCGGCAGGTAACAAATATCGTCGCAGATTTCCGTACGCTGCGCATTGGTGGCGAGGTGGAATCGCTTGCCGAAACGCGTGTGCGATTCGCGATCGAGCCAAGCCAGTCCGCCGCGCACGCGCACCAGCGACGCCTCGCCGCCGGGCCGGCTGGCCCATTCGTTCAGGTAGGCCGGCGCACCGACGGTCGACGCCGCCGGGCTCTTGGCGTCGGCGGGGATGATCATGTCGCACAGCGCGGTGAGCGTGACCAGTTCACGCAACTGCAGCTTGTTGGGCCAATCGGCCTTGGCCACCTGCAGCACAGGATCACTGGGCGTGCCACGCGGGCCTTTGCGCCTGGCCTGCTGCTCTTCGAGTATCGGCAGCGGCTCGCGCACAACTGGCGCGGCCGGTGTCGCCGCGACCGACGCGGGCATCATTGGCACCATGGCAACGGCCGCCATCGCCTTCAGCGCATCGCGCCGCGCGATGCCATGACCAACCGGCTTCTGCTCATCGCGAGTTTCGTCACGCATATCGCTGCTCATCAGAGATTTCCCCGCTTCAGTTCGGCCACGATGTGATCGCAGCTGCGCCACGCCAGCGCGAGAATGGACAACGTGGGATTCTTGTCGGCGTTTGACACGAACGTCGCGCCGTCGGTCACGAACAGATTTTTCACGTCCCACGCCTGACCGAACTCGTTGAGCACTGACGATTTCGGATCGCTGCCCATGCGCACGGTGCCCACCTCGTGGATAATGGAGCCACCCGCGGCAATCGCCTTGGTGCCATCGGTCTGCACCGTGCCCTGCACCTTGCCACCCATCTGGTCGATGATCTCGGCGAACGTCTTGTGCATGTGCGCCGCCTGCTGCGTTTCATGCTCCGACCACTTCCAGTGGAAGCGCAGCACGGGAATGCCCCACTGATCGACTGTGGCGTTGTCGATCTCGCAGTACGAGTCTTCGTTGGGAATCATCTCGCCGCGGCCGTCGAAGTACATAAACGAGCCGTAGTACCGACGCGCTTCTTCCTTGAACGTTTTGCCGTACGCGCCCTGTGTGAAGCTTTCGAGTCCACCGAAGATGCCGGGGCCGGGCATGCCGCGTCCGCCGCCGAATTCGATGTGATAGCCACGCGCGAACGACATTTTCCCCGCCGTCTGTTCGCCGTACAGCCACCACGGCATGTACATGTGAATGCCGGCGGTGCCGTCTTCATTCACGGGCGGCAGTCCTTCCAGACGAGGAATTTGTGCGGAGAGACCGGCACCCACGGTATCCATGAGATACTTGCCCACGATGCCGCTGCTGTTGGCGATGCCGTTGGGGAACAGCGTGCTCTTGGAGTTGAGCATGATGCGCGACGTTTCGCACGCACTGGCCGCCAGCACCACGACTTTGGCCGTGACATGATGATCGATGCGCGTGAGCTTGTCGATGTAGTGCACACCACTCGCCTTCCCCTGCGCGTCGATGGACACCTCGCGCACCATCGCGTCGGTGATCAACGTGACGTTGCCGGTGGCCATCGCCGGCGGAATGAGCACGGTAGTGCTCTGGAAATTCGCCTTGATCGAACAGCCGCGGCCACAATCGGTGGCGTAGAAGCAGGCCATGCGCTCGTTCATGCTCTGTCGCAGCACACGCTGCGCGAGCGCGTTGCCAGGATGCAGCTTGGCCGGTAAACGGGCCGAGTCCTGGCGCTGCGTGAGCACGGCGCGGTGCGCGGGGATCACGGGAATCTTGAGCGGAGTACACGCCTGCTTGGCCAACAGCTCGTACGAGCGCGCGGCCGGGGGCGGCTGCAACACTCCGGGCGACGAACGGGGCGTGTTCTCCAGGTCGTCGTCACCGCCGTACACGCCGATCAGCAACTCCGTTTTGTCGTAATACGGCGCCATCGTGTCGTACGTCATCGGCCAGTCGGCACCGAGTCCGTCGCGCGACTTTGGCTTGAAGTCGTACGGTCCCATGCGCAGCGAGATGCGGCCCCAGTGGTTGGTGCGTCCGCCCAGCATGCGCGAACGCCACCAACTGAACTGGGTGCCCGGCGCCGTGGTGAAGGGCTCGCCCGGCACACGCCAGCCGCCGTCGACCGTGGCATCGTAAAAGCCGAACGGTTTGTCCGCATTGCCGCTGCCGCGCAACGGCGCGTCTTTCGGCGTCTGGAACATGGGCGTTTCGGAAACCGGGTCGTAGTCACGCCCCGCTTCAAGCAGTAACACCTTGAGCCCCTGCACCGACAGCTGGTAGGCGGCCATGCCACCACCCGCGCCGGAACCGACCACGATCACATCATACTGCGGCGCAACTTTGGAACGGCGGGAGGACACGCGGAACACTCCTCTGCGGGCGGGATGCGAAGGTGCACCGATGCACCATCAGCCAAGCTATCGCCGGGACGGGAGACGCGTCAGGCGTTCCCGAGGGCGACCCGCAGCTTCGCTTCGATTTCGTCGTCAGCCGTGAGCAGATTCACCGCGCTCGGGTCAGCCCGCGCGCGCAGCACAGCACAGCACGACATCGTCGAAGTGGCAGCCACGCCCATCATCGAGGGCGAGGAGGAGATCGGTCGTGTTGGTCGCGATTGCGCTTATCGGCCGGAGGGGCAACTTAGGCGGATGAGTTTCTTCTCATCCCGCTTCAGTAGCCGGAGATCCCACTTGAGACACCGTTCACGCTCGTTGCGTCAAGTTGCACATTGTATCGCTCTTGTGGCCACTGCCGTCGTCGGCGCAGCCGTGTTCAGCGTGGCCGGCACCGCGCTGCACGCGCAGACCCCCGTGCATCCGCTCGATCAGCTCTCCGCGCGCGAGCACTGGGCCATCTACGACGCGCTGCAGGCGTCGGGCAAGCTCGACACCACGTTCCGCCTGCTGTACGAGGGGCTCAAGGAGCCCGCCAAGAGCGAAGTGCTGGCGTGGCAACCGGGGCAACCGTTGCGTCGCGAGGCGACGGTGCATCTCACGCAGGGCAAGTTCGGCTACGAAGCCGTAGTGGATATCACGGGCA
This sequence comes from Gemmatimonadota bacterium, assembly GCA_031363815.1. Classification (GTDB taxonomy): domain Bacteria; phylum Gemmatimonadota; class Gemmatimonadetes; order Gemmatimonadales; family Gemmatimonadaceae; genus Gemmatimonas. Next base: position 11,559 of record JANLVC010000096.1, on the reverse strand, counting down.
AAAAGCTGGTCTCGTGGACGCAACTTCCCGGGAAGCAGTTCATGAGCAGTACCCCAGAGGCCGAGGCGGCAGAGGGCGTCGCCATGAAGGATCCGCGGGTGAAAGCGGCGCTGCGCAAACGCGGCGTGACTGATTTCACCCATGTGTCATGCAGTCCAGCCAACAACGGGTTCTTCGATCTTCCAGAAGAGCGCAATGCGCGGGTTCTGCACGTGACCTGCGACGACGAGCGCGGTCGCATCTCCGGCTACGGCGAAGCCTTCGACGGCTTTGTGGTGGTGGTGGATCTCACCAACGAGAAAGTATTGCGCATCGTGGACGTGGGCGGCGTGCGCAGTGGCCTGCCCGACGGCCACTCCCCCGAGGAGATCGGCGCCACGCGCACGCCGGTAAATGCCGTGACGATGGTGCAACCGAAGGGCGCGACGTACACCCTGAACGGACACGAAGTCTCGTGGCAGAATTGGAAGTTCCACTTCCGCATGGACATGCGCCGCGGGCTCGTGCTCTCGCGGGTGCGCTATGTGGATGCCGGCAAGGAACGCTCGATCATGTACCAGGGCTCGTTGTCCGAGGTGTTTGTGCCGTACATGGACCCCGCCGATCCGTGGAACTATCAGGGCTTCTTCGACCTCGGCACCTATCCGTTCGCCTTCGGCGGCATTGCCAGCTCGCTCGAGCCCGGCGTGGAATGCCCGGAGTATGCCACGTACTTCCACAGCTATGTGGTGACCGCGAAAGGGGCGCCGCGCGAGCGTCAGCGCACGGCCTGCCTGTTCGAGCGCAACACCGGTGACGTGGCATGGCGGCACACGCGCGCCGGCGGCAGCGTGAACGAAGCGCGGCCGCGCACCGATCTCGTGCTGCGCATGTACATGAACGCCGGCAACTACGATTACCTGTTCGATTGGGTACTGCAACAGGATGGCTCGATCACGGTGAACCTTGGCGCCACCGGCATGGACCAGGTGAAGGCCGCCTCCGGCACACCCAAGGACAACGACTACGGGCGCATGATCGCCAACAAGCTGATAGGCGTGAACCACAGCCACTTCTTCTCGTTCCGCCTCGACATGGATGTCGATGGCACGCAGAACTCGTTGCTGGTGGACAAGCTGCAGACCACTACGCTGCCCAAGGAGAATCCGCGTCGCAGCATCTGGACGGTGAACACACTCACCGCGCAAACGGAAAACGAGGGCAAGCGCATGTCCGCCATGAATGCGCCGGAAGTGTGGCGCATCGTGAATCCGGCGGTGAACAATGCGTTCGGCTGGCCGGTGGGGTACGAAATCGAAGGACACGGCGCGATGTCGCTGATGTCCCCCGACGACTACATGCGCAAACGCGCCGGATTCGTAGATCACACGCTCTGGACCACGCCGTACGCGCCGGCCGAGCTGTATGCGAGCGGCGACTATCCCACCAACAGCGTGGCAGGTGATGGACTCACGCGGTGGACCTCAGCCAACCGTCCCATCGCCAATACCGACGTGGTTACCTGGCTCACGCTCGGCTTCCACCATGTACCGCGTCCGGAAGACTGGCCAGTGATGCCGGTGGCGTGGCACAGCTTTGCCATTAAGCCAGTAGGCTTCTTCGGGCGCAGTCCGGCCATGGATATTCCCCGCCAGCGCTGACCGTGGTGGTGCTGCTGCCCGTACCGCGCACCGTCCGGCGTCGCGCGCAGTTCACGCCATGGGTCAACGCCACACTCGCGTTGATATCATCGTCCGGATGGTGCCGGACACGTCGCGGGGCCGGTCAATCGACCGGCCCCGCTTTCATTCACTGTGCGTCAATCCCGCCATTTACCGAGCATGAACGGCCAGCACCTCCCGCCGCCGCCGAGGCGAGGGCGTGTTACAGCCCGTCGCCGCACACGCGACCACGCAGCGAAACCGAAACTGTCCACGTGTGGAGATTAATGGTGCCGTGATTGTGCAGGGTACCCGCCGCGTTCGCGAAGACGCCCGTGCCAGCCACGACGGTGAGCGCGTCGTTCACGCGGCAGGTAAGGGCATCCTTCCCGGCCGGCGCGCACACCGCTCTATCCGTGGTGGTGAAGCTTCCGGCGGGTGACGACGTGGACGTGAAGGTATGAATGAGGGTGAGATGCTGCGCGCCCTGCGCTCTCGACCCCGATGTCTCGAGTCCGGTGACAACCGAGCCGAGGAGGCCCTGTACTCCAGCAATCGTAGCGCTGATCGGGATGGCGCCGAGTGTGAAGACACCCGGTGCGATTTCGATAGACCCCAGAGCGGCCACGCCTTCTACCAACACATTCTGGCAGGACGCACTGGAACGTGCAGCATTCGGCGTGTGCACGGATGCGGTTTGCGGTTCTGTTATCCCCGGTACGGCGTCCGTGCAGCCCACACTGAACGCGCACAGCGACAGAGTGAACGTGAGTGTGACAATTGTAGTAGGGTTGGCCCGCATACAGCCTCCGTGATATGTGCGCAGACGGCGGGTTGGCCCGGCAGTGGGACGCGTACCGCGCCGTCGGCGAGAGTACTTGCGTGACGGTATGAGGCGGACGTTAGTTCACTGTTATTCGCGTCGGCGCACCGATGACACCGGCATTGCACCCACGGATTCATGACAGATGATGCGGGGCTGAATCTGAGGCTGCTGGGCTCGCCTCAGATGGGCGGCGCGGGTGCGGCACGTGCCGGCGCGCTGCTTGGAAAGCCAAAAACGCTGGCACTTCTCGTGTATTTGGCTATGGCAGGGCCCGGTGCATTTCGACGTCGCGACGACATCCTCGCGCGCTTTTGGCCGGAAGCAAACACCACGCGTGCGCGCAATGCGCTGCGGCAGAGTCTGTTTCTGATCCGACAGCATCTTCCCGAAGGCGCGCTCACGTCGCGGGGGCCGTACGACGTGGGTCTCACGGATGTGGTCGTCGATGTGGCAGCGTTCGAGGCGAGTGTGTCCGATGGGCGACACGACGATGCGATCGCGCTGTACGGTGGCCCATTTCTCGAAGGCTTTCGGCTGTATGGAGACTCCGACTTCGATGCGTGGGTGGTGCTCGAACGCGAACGTCTCCAGCGACGCGTGGTGAACAGCGCGCTCGCCATGGCACGGCGTTCGGATATCGACGACGCCGCGTCGGACCGCCTGCTCGATTTTGCATTGGAGCAGGCGCCGTACGATGAAGACCTGCTGCGGGAAGCCGGCGGAGTGCTTCGCGCACGCGGTAATCACCTGGGGGCCGCGCGACGATACCATGCGGCGGTTGAACGATTTCACGTCGACCTTGGCATCACGCTCTCTCCAGAAACTGAGCGAGTATCACGACCGGCGCACGGCGCATTGCCGGCTCTACCGACCGTTGAGTCGTCCGCGCTCGCGCGGCCGCGCTCGGTATCGGCCGACGCGCGCCGTCTACACCTGCGGGCACGTCACCTTGCCGGCCTTCGGTCTCCGCTCACGATCATGCAGGCCGTTGACAGTTACGAGCGCGCCGTGGCGCTCAGTCCCGACTACGCCGAGGCGCACGCGGGGCTGGCGGCCGCACTGTGTCAGGCGGTGGTGTATGTAGACTATCCTGGTACCGATGCCTGGCCACGTGCAAAAGCGCATGCATTGCGCGCGAGTCGGCTCGACCCGCGACTTGGCGACGCGCATGCGGTGCTGGCGCACGTGACACTGTGCTACGACTACGATTGGACCGGTGCCGATGCACTGTATCGACATGCACTGGCCGTGGACCCCACCGCCACCGCGGCGCGTCAGCTGTATCCACTGTATTTCCTCACGTCAATCGGACGCGTCGACGACGCGCTCGACTTCATCGACCGTACGCGCGACGAGATGCCGGAGATCGCCAGCTTAAGCGTGTATTACGCCATGTGCTGCGTGTTCGGGCGACGATTTGACCGCGCGCTGCAGGAGGCGAATTTTATCGTGGATGATCAGCCGTCGTTGGTACAGGGACAGTGGGTGCGCGGTATGGCACTTGAAGGGTTGGGCGATTACGCGGGCGCGGTGACCTGCTTTGAATTGGGCGTGGCCGTGACCGGCCGCAGCTCGCTGTTCCTGTCACAGCTCGGGCGCGCGCTGGCAAGCGCCGGCGATCACGGCCGCGCCTTTTCGATTTTGCGCGAACTTCAGGAGCGCGGTGAAGAGAGTGGACCCTCCCTTTACTACAGTGCGGAAATTCTCACCGCGCTCGGCGATCACGAGCAGGCTCTCGATCGGTTGTATCGCGCGTACCGACAGCGCAATTCGTACATGATTTTTGCTGGCGTGCGGTACGCGCTCGACCCGCTGCGCAGCATGAAGCGCTTTCGCGATTTGCTGGTGCGCATGGGGATGCCCGCTGAGGGGCGAACGGCGAATATGTGATCAGCTGAGGCGGCGCCGGCGTGCCGCGACCGCGGTGGCCAACAACCCAAGGGCGAGTAACCCGAATGTTGCAGGCTCGGGTACCACCGTGAGGTCGGGCGATGAGACGGGCAGAGATGAGTTCCAGTAGTCACCCACGTCCACCGTCCTCGCCAGCTGCAACCGAAAATCACTGGGGAGCGCAATCGCCGCGCCGAGTGTATCGTTCGCCTCGACAGCGGTAATGCCTTGTCAAGCGCGGCACCGATACACCGCATCGCTCAGTGAGCGCCTCTTGGCTCGTTAGCGGGGCGGACAACAGCATGCGAAACGAGTTCGACGTATTCCCCACTCAGCAGGCTCAGCCAATTGCGAGCCGACGTCAGCTCGCGCGCCATGGCGGGGATCACCATAATTGTTCTGCGCGCGCGCACTAGGGGGAGTTTTCTACCCTGCGGTGCCGCACCACGTACGCCGCGAACAATCCAGAGCGATCTACGTCCCCTCCTCCGGTCTTTGCATTATGCCTGACAAACGCATTGCGGTCATCGGCGCCACTGGCGCGCAGGGCGGCGGTGTTGCCCGAGCCATTCTGGCGGATCCAGCCGGCGGTTTTTCCGTGCGCGCCGTGACGCGGAAGACGACGTCGGATGCGGCACTCGCGCTGTCGCGGGCCGGTGCTGAGGTGATGGAGGCAGACCTTGATAACGTGGATAGCCTCGTCGCCGCGTTCACCGGCGCCTACGGCGTGTTCGCCGTGACCAACTTCTGGGAGCATTTTTCCCCCGAGAAGGAGCTGGAACAGGCGACCAATATTGCGGAAGCGGCCCAGCGTGCCGGCGTGCAGCACGTGGTGTGGTCCACACTCGAGGACACACGGCGCTTCATGTCGCTTGATGATCCCCGAATGCCGACGCTGCACGGCAAATACAAAGTGCCACACTTGGACTCGAAGGGCGCAGCCGACGCCGAATTCTCCAAACGCGGTGTGCCTACCACCAATTTGCTGACATCGTTTTATTGGGAGAATTTTGTGCAACCCGGCATGGGCCCGGCCAAGGGCGAAGACGGCGTACTGGGTATCACGTTTCCGATGGGCGACAAAGCGCTGCCGGGCATTGCGGTCGAGGACATCGGCCGTTCGGCGTACGCCATCTTTAAGGCCGGCAATACCTACATTGGCAAGACCATCGGCATTGCGGGTGAGCATCTCACTGGTCACGAGATGGCGGCGGCGTTGTCCGAGGCGCTCGGCGTAACAGTGCGCTACAACGACATCTCCGCCAACGTGTATCGCTCGTTCCCGTTTCCTGGAGCCGAAGACTTGGGAAACATGTTCCAATTCTTCCGCGATTTTAACGAGGCGTTTGTAGCGGCCCGTCCGCTTGCGGCCACGCGCGCGATGGTGCCCGGCATCCAGACATTCCGTGAGTGGCTCGCGGCAAACGCGTCGCGCATCCCGCTGGGATAGTGCGTCGCGGCGTCGGCGAAGATCGCACGCTGACCGGCGAGCAGCACGGCACGGCAGGCCGGCGTACAGCGACTGAGTCGGCCGCCTCAGGGGGGAGGGGGCCGTCCACTTTATTGAGTGTGGTGAAGGAAACAAGGCGGCACGCCGATACATCAGGAGGTAGGACCTCGACCCACGCGATGGGCGGTGTCCGCAGCGGTTCCACCCGAGTCCCGAATGACCGATGACGGTTGCCCCTCCGGTGGAGCTGACGACGTATCGCCCATGGAGCAGCAATGCGGTGGTTCTCGAATCTCCCGATCGGCCGTAAACTTGAGCTTGGCTTTGGCACGGTAGCCATCCTTCTTGTCGGCGTCGGGTACGAGGGCGTTTCGACGGCCCGCCGTATCAATGCCCTGATGAGCGAAATGCAGGTGTCCCATGCGATCCCAGCGCTGCACGTGAAGGAGGCGAACGGGCAAATGCTGCGCATTGCACGTGCGGTGCGTAACACCTTGCTGGACGGCGATGTCGCCATCATCGACAAGCGCGCCGCCGAGATCCGCATCAACGACTCGACGTTCCACGCGGAATTCGAGCTGTACGCCAAGCACATCAAGCGCGACGAGCAGAAGCAGCAAGCGGCGCAGCTCGTGAAGCAATTCCGCAGGCTGCGTCCTTTACAGGACGAGGTCGTCGCGTTGGCCCGCGCCGGCAACGTCAACGAAGGGAAGTCGCGCCTCAGCACCATTCGCGTACTCTCCGACAGCATCGACGTCCTCTTCGATAGCTTGCAACAATCCAAGCTCGGTTTGATGCTGGCCACGGCCAAAGCCGGCGACGAGGCGGCATCGTCGTCGATCCGTAACCTGGTCATTATCGTGGCCATCGCGCTGACCGTTGCCGGCGTCGCAGCGACGGGCATCACCCGACCGATTACTGCTTCCCTCGCCAAGCTGCGACAGGTCGCGGATGGCTTGGCCGTCGGCGATATCGAGCAACGGATCGACGTGACCAGCAAGGACGAAACCGGACAGCTCGCCGCCGCCATGCAGCAGATGGTGCAGGCACAACGCGAACTCGCCATCGTCGCCACCGCCATCAGCGTCGGCGACACCTCACGTCAGGTCGTCGTGCGGAGTGACAAGGACACGCTCGGCCAGTCATTCGTGGCGTTGCGCCAGACCGTCCAACTTCTCGTGGACGAAACGGGCACGCTCGCCAGTGCTGCCCGCGACGGAAATCTCGCGAAGCGCTCGGATGCTCAGCAGTTCAGCGGATCGTATCGCGATCTGGTGCAGGGCATCAATCACCTGCTCGACGCGGTGGTCACGCCCATCAACGAGGCGTCGGATGTGATGTCACGGGTGGCCGACCGCGATCTCACGGCTCGCGTAACGGGTCACTACCTCGGCGACTTCGATCGCATCAAACAGTCGATCAACGTGGCCGCGGAAACGCTCGACGATGCGCTAGCGCAGGTGTACGGCGCATCGGAGCAGGTCTCGGCCGCCGGCACGCAGATCGCCAGCGGCAGCCAGGCACTGGCGCAGGGTTCGTCGGAGCAGGCCGCGTCACTCGAGGAAGTGTCCAGCAGCCTGCAGGAGATGTCGTCGTCGGCCAGGGAAACCGCGACGAACGCCCGCACGGCCCGCGACATGGCGGTCACTGCGCGCAACCGTGTTACCGAAGGTCGCGCGAGCATGGACAAGCTCTCGGCTGCCATGGAGCAGATCAAGCGCTCCAGCGACGAGACCGCAAAGATCATCAAGACGATCGATGCAATCGCGTTCCAGACCAATCTGCTCGCGCTGAACGCCGCCGTCGAAGCGGCGCGTGCCGGCGACGCCGGTCGTGGCTTCGCGGTAGTAGCCGAGGAAGTGCGGAGCCTCGCGATTCGCAGTGCCGAAGCAGCGAAGAACACTGCGGCGCTTATTGAAGGCGCGGTGTCGCACGGTGAACAGGGCGTGACGTCAAACGCCGACGTGATGGCGAAGTTGGGGGAAATCGACAACGAAGTCCGCCGCGTTACGGAGATCGTGGCCGCCATCGCGGTGGCTGGCGAACAGCAAGCCGACAGTGTGGAGCAGATCAACGCGGCCGTCAGTCAGTTGAATGCGGTCACTCAGCAAGTGGCGGCAAACGCCGAGGAATCCGCCAGTGCGTCCGAAGAGCTGGCCGGCCAGTCGATCACGATGTCCGACTTGGTGGGGACGTTCCAGATCACCAGCATCTCGGGCGCCCGCCGGCGATCGAAGGCGGCCGTAAAGGCGGTGTCGAAAGGCGCGCGGAAAGTGAGCGACGCGGAGCTCGTGATCTTCTAATCCCGCGGGGTGATTGCATGCGCCACTCTGGCCCAACGGCAACAGCCGAAAAGTGGGCCCGAGCTGGCGCGTGAATCGGGCGACGACGCCGGACCTATCGTCGTGCGTCTACTCCTCGTCCCACGTCGGCTCCACGCGCCGACGACGAGCCGGCACCGCCTTCGCTCGACCCGACTGGTCCTCCAAGAACACGCCGCCCGCGCGCAACTTCTTGATCAGCGCCGCACGCGCGCTCGGGGTCGTGGCCGGCAATTCAATCATGGTTGTCGTCAATCGTGTCAACTTGCTCCCGAACAGTGCCATGATGCGGTCAACGGTCTCCTCGTGACCACAATCGATCACTTCGACCTTGCGGAGCTGCACCCGACGCACCGCCGCCATCCACCCCACGATCTCCCGCTGCACATTCTTCGGCACGGGCTTGGACGACGCATCCGTTAGCGTTGAGAGGACGGCATCAACCGTGAGTCCCGACTCGGCGGCACGCATCACCGACGCACGCGTGATGCGAAACGCGAGCCCCGGTGCGACACCGACGCGCTCAGAGACCCGCGCCATCGCGGCCTCGAGGCTGGGCGCCGCGCCAAGGAACACCACGTCGAAGTTGGGCTGCACGACGATGTCGGTCGTGTCCGAACCGCCATACACGAATCGGTCCGTCGCGCCGAGGAGATACCGCCCGATGTCGGTGAGGGCGAAACAGCACTCGCCGGTGCGTAACCGCCCCAACGTCGCGCCGCCGAACACGACCAGTCGTGACACGAGGAATCCCAGGAGCGCGCTACGCCAAAGTGTAGAAAAAGCGTCGCGCGCATCGATTCCGCCGAAGTACATTTGCCGTTGGATCTCGGTCTTTTCCTCGGGCTTGAGGGCCGAGAACGGATTGGCCTGCCGCGCCGCAAAATCGAGGAACGACTCCACGGCATAGAAGCCATCGCCGAGTTCAACGAAGGCGTTCGTTAAGGCGTCGCGCAGCCGCAATCCTTTGGGCTCTCGATAATACGGCAGCGAGAATGGGAAGAATCCCTCGTCGTCGCCCGGCTCGTAGCTGCCACGCGGGTTTCGCGCTTTCGACTCGCGCATCGGTTTCAGCAGCGCCGCCAGTCGATCGTGCGATGACAGCGCCAACCACTTCGTACCCGCGGCCGTGGGCATCAGGTGCGGGTTCTGGTGATGCGCCTGCACCTCGACCAAGGCGCGCCACTGGAGTATACCGGCCGCCGCACTGACCCGCGCCTGTTCCGGGCTACCCGCGAACGGTGCGGCCCACGCGGGGATGGGCACGACGCGGGTCTCGATCTCGGCGCGTGTCTTCGCAAACACCGCCAAGTCATTCGCCCGCAAGCGAACGGGCGCCGCGACGACCGTGGCCAACAACGCCGTCATGTCCTCCATCAGGATCGCCGCCCCGAACTGCTCGACGGGCACGACTTCGGTGGGCTTGACTGCGGGTGGGCGGAGCAGCTCCTGCAGGGCGGTGGGCCAGAGTCCGATCATCGGCTCGAGATCGCGGCCGCGCATACCGGCAAAGAGCACCACCGTTTTCAGGCCCAGATGCAACGCGTTGGCGAACGGGACGCGCTCGCGCTTGGCCAGCTTCGCGTATGCGACAGACAGGGGCACGGCCTCTTTTGCCATCACGAGCTGTTGAACGAGCGCTTGCAGGGCGCGCAACTCGCTGAGCGTAGTCCGGCCCGTTGAGATCACGCCGCGCGCCGCTCCCCACGCCAGCACGTCCGCATCGTGCACGGCGGCGAGCAAATCGCCGGGCCACCCGGCGTAGGCGATGCGCGGGCCCAGCGTATACCGCGTGACCTGGCCGTAGACGAGGAGCGCGGAGTTCCCACCGATCCGATTGACGTCGTCGTTGGTGAAGTGCTCCTCCAGATAGCTGAACAGCGACGGAATGGACGGCGCATCGAATACCGGATGCCGCGCCATCGCCCGCAACACTTTGAGCAACTCACGATGCTCTTCGGCCAGTATCAGCCGATTGCGTTCGGCGTCGAACGTGGGGATACCACAGGCCACGATTTCATCGCGCTGTTCGCCAAACAGTGCGCCGGGCGCATACCCAGACGTCTTGAGCACCTCCAACAGGACGGCACGCGCCGTGAGCGAGAGCATGCTGAAGCGGGGCAACTCACTCAGCACCGTGGCCCAGTCGACATCGAACAGCTTCATCGCGCGGCACCTCCGTCGGCGTGCCCACAAAGCTCCGCCGCGTCGCGAATCACGTATTCATACCCCTGCTCGCAGAGAAACAGCTGGCGCTTGAGCGCGAAGTCCTGTTCGACGGTGTCGGCCGTGACAATGCTGTAAAAATGCGCCTGATTCGCGCCCGCCTTCGGCCGCAACACGCGCCCCAACCGTTGCGCTTCCTCCTGACGCGAACCGAACGTGCCGGAGATCTGAATGGCCAGCGAGGCATCGGGCAGATCGATCGCGAAGTTGGCCACTTTCGAGACGACCAACGCGGGGATCACACCGGACCGGAACTGTTCGAACAACTCGTCGCGCTTTCGCTGCGCCGTCGTTCCCGTTATCAGTGGTGCGTTGAGCGCCTGCGCGATCGTTTCCAGCTGCTCGATATACATGCCGATAATCAGCGCCGGCTCACCGGCATGTCGCGCCATGATGTCGCGCACCACCGGCGTTTTGTTCTCGTTCTCCGACGCAATACGAAACTTATGGCGCGACTCGGCCACCGCGTACGGCAGGCGGGCGCTTTCCGGCAACGCCACGCGAACCTCGGTACACACGGCAGTGGCAATCCACCCTTGGCGCTCCAGCACTTTCCATGGCACGTCGGCCTTTTTCGGGCCGATCAGCGCGAACACATCGTCCTCGCGACCATCCTCGCGTACCAACGTTGCCGTGAGGCCAAGCCGGCGGCGCGCCTGCAGTGTGGCTGTGATCTGAAACACCGGCGCGGGCAACAAATGGACTTCGTCGTAAACGATCAGCCCCCAGTTGCGTTGATCAAACAGCGCCAGATGCGTGAACTCCCCACCGACGCGCGCGCGATGGGTGAGTATCTGATATGTGGCCACCGTGATCGGCCTCACGTCTTTGGTGGTACCTCCGTACTCGCCGATCATGTTTTCGGGAATGCCTGTTTTATCAAGCAACTCGGTGATCCACTGGCGCACCGCGGATACGCTGGTGGTGAGAATAAGGGTATTGGCCTGCACCGCTACGATCGCTCCCATGCCGACAATCGTCTTGCCCGCGCCGCACGGGAGTACGATGACGCCCGATCCTCCGTGCGCTGCGCCGTGCGCGTGGAACGCCTGCACGGCGTCACGCTGATAGTCACGCAAGGCAAACGCGTCGCCGCGCCGCGTGATCGTCCGCAGCGCGACCGTGAGCGCCTCTCCGGTCGTATAGCCGGCAATGTCTTCAGCGGGAAAACCCGCTTTTATGAGCGCCTGCTTGATGCGACCGCGA
>JANLVC010000080.1:0-16089 GCA_031363815.1 Gemmatimonadota bacterium | reverse complement strand
GTACATCGACTGGAGGCGGAGGTCCTCGGCGGAGAACCGGTTGGCATGCCCCTGCCAGTGCATCGCGGAGCCGCCGACGGCCATGGTGCGGCTGATGACCCCCTCGCCCCCCTGGTCCTCAATGAAGTCGCCCGGCCACTGGTTCTCGTCGTAGGCAAGCGACCGGCGGCGGTACTCGCGGCGGTTCTCCGTATCGAAGAGGCGCCGGCCCGCCTCGACCACGACCACGCTAAGCTGCGGCGCCTTCTCCGAGAGCTTCTCCGCCAGCAGCGCCGCAGAGATGCCACCCCCGATCACGCAGACGTCGGTCTCGACCAGCCGCCGGGGGCTCACTTCTTCACCAGCGGTTGTGGGACCTTGGCCGACGACGCGAGGGTGCGGCAGCGGTCCTTCCCGATGGCGGCCTGGTAGGCCATGTCGTGGGCCGTGGGGCTGGCGAACCAGACGCTCATGAGGTCGGCGACCACGTGCTCGCCTCGCGGGACGGTGGTCAAGTCGTTGATCCCCGCGCGTTGAAGCTCCACGGCGAGCTGCCGACGCCGCACGGCGAGATCATCGGACGCGAGCGCGCCGACGGCCAGCGCCTGCAGCTGCCGCTGGAACACTTCCGCTGGCGAGGCCCCCTTGTAGCGCACGCGAGGGCTGCCATACCCGGGGGACATCTCCGCGCCGGCGCGGTAGCCCGTCACCCAGGTGGCAAACTCCGCCGCCACGTCATCGGTGCCCTGGCGGCCTAACGAGGACGGGAGCACGGTCGCCGCGAGCTTGCGCAAGGTGTCCTCCTGCGCCCCCGGGAAGGCGGTCCCGAAAGCCCATGCCCGGACGCGTGGGATCGGGAGGATCGCCGCGAGGCCAAGGGCGGACTGGAGGAGCGTTCGACGTCGCATGTTTCCCGTAAATGACGGTGGGTCAGCCAGTGTTCAGCGGCGAAGGGAGACGCTACAGGCGCGGTTGGGAACCCGCAAGGCGCGGGCGCGACGAGGCCCTCGTGGGCCATGATCGATGTTGGCGTGCGCATGTCCGATGACGCACTGTCATCTTTCGGGCGCCCCCAAGCCGCGACCGCGTTCGCGCGCGGCGGCACGCGCTTTTTCGTCGCCTGTTCAAACGCATACGCCAGCCCAATGATCTTTGGCTCCGCGCATTTGCCGGCGAGGATCTGCACTCCGAATGGAGGTGGCTTCGGCTCGAAGTGCCCAGAAAATGACTAACATCGACTGTACGTATCGGATACGTACCGTGCAACCGATGGTGTCTAGACGGCATACCGCTGCGCTCTGCAGCGGGCGCTCCAATCATCGCGAGCGCAGCGAGCTTCCATCGTCCGCTCGTCTGCCGCAAGCGTTGTTAGAGCTCAGGCGCGCCGACGCCATGTGCGCGGGTGCTGGCGTTGATGCACGCACGCGCGCATCTCAATGGTCGCCGTCGCGGGGAGCAGCCGATAGTACACGGAATACGGAAACTGATTGAGGAGGCCGCGCCGCAAGGTGCGATGCACGACCGAGCAGGCCTCGGGATGCTGCTTGATCACCTCCAGGACTCGCTCGACATCCGCGAGGAAGTCCTCGCCCAACCCGGACCGCGACGCGGCATACCACGCGTACGCATCCGCCACATCGTCAGCAGCGAGTGCCGTGAATTGGATCCGCCAGATCACGACCCGCCGCGCTGCGCGCTGCGCTTGACGTCATCCCACGTGCGATCTCCCACCTCGCTCACGTCCGCCAGTCGATCGTCGAGCAACTCGCGGTGCCAGTCGGGGACTGGAACACTCTCGGGCGACGCAGCCAAGCTCGCCCACGCATCCTCAATAAGCCGGATACGTTCATCGGGCGGCAGTTGTAGCACTTGGTCGAGGATCGGAGGCGATGCCATACGTATGAAACTGCTTCGTACGAGTTGCCCTCGCAAGCGACGACGCCGCGCTGGTCGACTCGCGAAACGGACGCTCGCACGCCGCGATGGTCGGGTTGTCGCAGATGGTGGTGCTGCGGTCTTGTATCTACCGCTAACGCCCTACGTTCTACGTTCTACGGCAGCGCTCTAAACAAAATGCGGTCGGACGGGCGACGCCCGCCTGCCGCACACCGCCGCGCGCTGACAGCAGCAACGTTCCGTTAGCTGTCTGCCGGCTCAATAAATCGGTCGACGAACGGTCGCGCCTTCAGCACTGCGATGCCGCGCCAGCCGGACACACGCAATAAATGCTTATCGCCCGACACAATGAGGCTGGCATTCGCTGCCAGCGCGGCCGCCAGAAACATCTCATCATCGGGATCCTCGCTCACGCGCTCGTCCAGCGGTGGCGCATTTACCATGACGGCGTGTATGGTAAGCATCGCCAGCAGCGCCTCAAGCGTGCTCACGAGCGGCTCACGTCCTTTGCTGAGCGCAAGCCCCACACGCCGGTACTCCTCAAGAATCGGCGGTGAGATGACGAGCCGGATCGCGCCCGTACTCCACGCCGACAGGATACGACCGGGCACGCCACCGAAGAGGAGTCCTGACACCAGCACGTTGGTGTCCAGCACGACCTTCACTTGCTCCGTCGCACCTTCTTGACCGCACGCGACACATCGGCCGATTTCAGGCCCACGGCCTTCGCCGCACGCCGTGCCTGCGCCGACAGGGCGGCGAACTCCGAGAGGGCGGGCGGCTCAAGCACCTTCAAGATGACGACGTCGCGATCCGCAACGACCACGAACTGCGCACCGGTCTTCAGGCCGAGGCGCTCGCGAATGGCTTCGGGTATGACGACCTGCCCCTTCGAGGACAAGGTCGTGGTCGCGGCATCGGACATACGGGCTCCTTGGAGTGTCTTACCAGTAAGAATGACGCCCTTTGAGCCGGCGGTCAAGTCGGCGCCTGCACAGACATCTCACGCTTGACGCTCTGCTGCAGCGCCTCAACCAAATTGCGGCCGGACGGGCGACGTGCGCCAGCACGGCGCTCGCCTGCCGCACACCGCTTCGCGCTGTCAGCAGCAACGTTTCGTTAGGCAGAGGGGATTCGTGGTACGATCGTCTCGGCTACCAGCTTTCGCTGCGCACGCTCCGCGATCGAGCCGAGTAACGCACCGACGCCGGCGCTCGCGAGGGAGACCACGGCGGCGGCGGCAAGCTCAAACCACGAGCCCACCTGAGCTACGCTTGCGCCGAGCCCGAGCCCGACGACGGCACCGATCCATCTCAGTCGGCGCGGACCAAGCGGCTGCGTCGACGGCCAGCGCGCGACCGCAATCGTCAGTGGGACGCTGAAGAGAACGCCCAACACTGTTCCCCAGATCAGCGCGCTCACTGACTGGTTGGTCAGGATCGAGACGGCCATGCGGCTACGTGTGGTGTACTCGGGCGGAGTCGGTAGCCACTGCGCGAACAGCACGATCGTATTGAGCGCAGACCAAAGCACGCCCCACATAAGTGCGGTACCAACGACACCGCGAATGTAGGCAACGGGATTTGAGATCATACTAAATATTCACAGTGGACTCCTGTCTAACGAAACGGGGTTCTACTGCACGGCGACCGAACGATCCTTCTCCGCTCACGATGCCACGGTCGCCGTGGCTGCCTCAACCCGGGTCAGGACTCGCTCCGGCACTACGGAATGCTTGAGATCGGCCCAATCGCACTCAGAAGGCCGCGAACATACCGCCCGTCACTTTTCGCGCGCTCCCCCGGAGTGTCCGAACCAGCGAGACAACGACAAATGGGACGAAACTGGCACCGCTCAGTGACTGCACCTCGGATTGGCCGACGTACTGCGCGCCCGGTGCAATCGGTGCTGGACCATTATAAAGATTTGCAGTGCAGCGCGAACCACTGTACGTGTCCGTGAGTTGCCCTCGAAGCATTACCGCGACATCCGGCCGAATAACGCCACCGCATGCAGGGATCCACACGCTATCTGCTGATGCGTTCGTGATCGAGTACTCGTAGGTGATCCGTCGCCCGTCGGCACTCGGGGCGACCTGGTCAATCACGAGAGATACTCCCGGTGCAATCTCCGTTGGCGCACTGCACGCGCACAACAATATGAGAGCGAATCCGGTCATTGTAAGCTTTCGCATAAGAGAGCACCTCGGTTGCGCGGATGGTTGGAAGAATTTGAACGCCAGCTTCTGCAGCGGGCCATCACATCATCGCGAGCGCAGCGCGCTTTCGAAAACCCCCGTCTGCAGCAACATCGTTCGGCCGGCGCCACGCGGTTGTTGCGTCGAAACGGCCCATCGCGCAACACAACGGTGATGGTCCGCACCCGAGTCGAACGTATGCTCGGCGCTCCTCGTCAGCGGCCCCGCGGTCCCCTCCGGCCCCCGCCGGCCTCGGGTCACCCGCCCGGACCGCAGGCCGAACAGCCCGCAAGGCACACCGGCGCGGTTGCGGTCGCGCCGAAGCCCGCTCACCGGTCCTCGCGAGGCAGCGGACCGGGGCCTGTACTCCACTCCCCTCGATTGAATTTCCTATCGCGGAAAGAGGAGCTATTCGATGTACGCTAATACTGGAATCCCGCTGAGGAACCGCAGGTCATCCGACGGCTATCCCTGCTGTTCCAGCCGCGGCTTCTCGATCCCGGCAAGGTCGCACAGCGAATCGACCATGGCCGAAAAGTCCTTGCCTCCATATCCCCGCGAGCGGGCGACGCTGTACGCCTCGCGCGCGATCGCTCCGATCGGCATGGGCACCTTCGCCGAGTTCGCGGCTTCCACGATCAACGTGAGATCCTTGTGCGCGAGATCGATGGTGAAGCCCGGCTCGATGTCACCCTTGAGCACTTTCGCCGGCCACGCGATCTGCAGCTGGCCATTGACGGCGGTCGTGCCATAGAGCACGTCGAGGGTCTTCCGCAAGTTCAGCCCGAGGCGCTGCGACAGGGCGAGCGCCTCCGCGTTCACTTGGCAGGAGACGATAACCAGGTAGTTGTTGACGATCTTCGTGCGGATGCCCATGCCAACTTCGCCGCAGTGGTGGATGGTCGTCCCCATTGCCTCGAGCAGCGGCTTGACGCGTTGGAAGTCCTGATCGGTGGCGCCGACCATGAAGAGCGATTCGCCACGATCGGCATGACTTGCGAGCCGCCCGACCGGCGCATCGACGAAAGAGAAGCCTCTCTCACGCGCTGCATTTGCGAGGCGATCCGTGAGCGCAGGTGCGACCGTGCTCATGTCCATGATCACGGCGCCTTGCCGCGCGTGAACAAGAACGCCGTTCGCTCCCGTGATCACTTCGTCGACCGCGACTGAATCGGGCAGCATCGTCACGATGATGTCACTCGCCGATGCTACTTGAGCGACCCCGTCCGCCGGCCTCGCGCCGAGCTGCTCCATCGATTTGATGGCGGCCGAGTTGATGTCGTAGACGGTGAGCTGGAAACCTTTGCGACACAAATTTGAGGCCATCGGCAAACCCATGCGACCCAGGCCGATAAAACCCACTGCTGTCATAAGTCTCTCCGGTGACCCGCGCGTTACATGCCTATTTACATGCCAATGTACGACGTCTTCGAGATCGTGTAAAACTCCACCGCGTACCGGCCCTGCTCGCGCGGCCCGTAGCTTGACGCCTTCGTACCGCCGAATGGGACGTGGTAGTCGAGCCCCGCGGTCGGCAGGTTGATCATCGCCAGCCCTGACTCGACGTGCGATTGGAAATGACGGGCATGTTTCATCGACGTCGTACAAATTCCCGCGGACAGACCAAATTCCGTATCGTTCGCCACGCTCAACGCTTCGTCGTAATCCTTCACGCGAATTACAGACGCGACGGGACCAAAGATCTCCTCGCGATTGATGCGCATGTCATTGGTGGTATCGACGAAGAGCGTAGGCGACAGGTAGAAGCCAGGCGTGTCCCGGGTCAACAGCTCACCCGCAACTTTGGGCGTCGCCCCTTCACGTTTTCCGATATCGATGTAGTGAAGGTCCTGATCGAGTTGCCGTTGGTCCACGACCGGGCCAACTTGTGTGCGCGGCTTCAGCGCGTGATCGATGACCAGTGCGCGCATGCGTTCCGAGACCGCATCGACGAAGCGGTCGCAGATGCCCTCGGTAACAATGAGTCGACTGGACGCCGTGCACCGCTGGCCCGTCTGGAAGAACGCGCCATCCACCGCGCAATTGACCGCGATCGTGAGATCGGCGTCGTCCAGTACGACGAGTGGATTTTTCCCGCCCATTTCAGCCTGCACCGGGATCATCCGCTCGACTGCCCGCTTCACAACCTGACGCCCCGTCGCGACGGAGCCGGTGAACGAGACGGCATCAACGCCGCCCAGGATCGCCTCTCCGACCGGACCTGCTCCCATGACGAGATTGAAGACGCCAGCGGGCGCGGACGTGCGCGCGATGATGTCCGCGAGCGCCCACCCCATCGCGGGAGTCCGTTCCGACGGCTTGAACACGACGGTGTTTCCGAAGGCCAGAGCCGGCGCGATCTTCCATGCCGGAATCGCGATGGGAAAATTCCACGGCGTGATGATGCCGACGACGCCCACGGGATGGCGGCTACTCTCGACTTCGATTCCCGGACGCACTGACGGCAGTCTTTCGCCACCATATCGCACCACTTCGCCCGCGAAGAATCGGAACACCTGTGCGGCGCGCGTGACTTCTCCGATCGCTTCCGCGCGCGTCTTTCCTTCTTCGCGGGCCAGGAGATCGCCCAACTCCTCTTTTCGGGCCAGCAGCTCTGCTCCGATGTTGTGCAGCAGGTCGGAGCGCATCTGCGTCGTCGTGCCGGCCCACGTTTCGAGCGCTGCGCGAGCCGCAGCGATTGCGGCGCGTACCTGCTCGCGCGACGCGACGGCAAACTCCCCTACGACATCGTTCGTGTCCGACGGGTTGATGCTAAGGATTGTGTCGGCGCCGGCCGTCCACGATCCGGCGACGAGGTTCTTCTGCACTGCCATCCTCAGTCCTCCAGGGAAGCGCGCGTAGGGCTAAAGAAGATAGGCGAACGTGACATCGCGACCGTCGCCTCGACGCCGCGGGGCTCACGCGCCGTACGCTGGGCAAACGAGTTCACGCTCGGGTCGCGAGTACTTTAATTATACCAACTCGGCATGTACAGCTGAGTGCGGATGAAGTTCGATGGAAGCGACCGAGTGGTGTGGGACTCCGCGGGGAATCGCACCAGGACGGTCGACACCTTCATCACCTTGAGTGCCTGATAGAACTCTTCCGACTGCGCCATCGGCGTGCGCAGGTCTTGCTCGCCCGTCGTGATGATGGTCGGTGTCGCCCCGGGACCTTCCAGGTGCGGAAGCGGATGTGGTCGTTCATTCTGTGGCCGCCCTCGGCGAACAGCTCGCGATTCCGCTCCTCGATCACCAGTCGGATCACGTCGCCCTGCGTTGGGGCATCCGAATCCAGCACTGCCGGAAGGGCAACGGCCGTGTGTAGCTCGTTGATGATTCGGCGAGCGGTCGTGAGGTCTCCGCTCCGTGCCGACGCCTCGGCGACGATGAGCTGCGCTTCCTGGTAGGTCGCCAGCCGGTGCGGACTGGCCCGGCTGGACGTTCTGTTGTGATAGTACCAGCGCGTGGCGAAGTCGAAGCCGACGCTGTCTCTGCCCGTGCCCGCGATCACCGTGACGCGGGGATCGGCAACACCCTTCCACGTCAGATTGCGCATGGTGGGCGCGACGGTGTGGTGCTTGATCGTCGGACCGGCGACGGTCTCCCAATACTTGTTGTACCGACGTGGATCGCCTGTGTCACGGGTCACCAGCTTCACGTAGCCAGCTGGGACTAACGCCGCGTCGGCGATCGCCCCAGGGAAGTTGGCGAGGTCCAGCCGCGCCGTGCTCTGGCCGCACACCGGCTTCCATGTCCATACGTCCCGTCGGCCACGGCGCGATGCGGATCGTCGCGTTCATCACGCAAACGTCGGTGATCGACCAGATCCTCACCCACCTCCGCACCCGCACGGCGCACGCGGCCCACGCCGGCGCGCGGAGTCCCCCATCGACCCGGGAACCGGCCGGGCCGGGTGCCCCGCGACGCCCCGCGGCGGTACACCGGGCCCCCTGAGCCTCACCCCGACACCCCGCCCCCGCGCGGGCTTTGGCGTGGGCGGCTGTCCCACCGGAGCGTCAGATCGGTCCCCGCCCGCATCGCCCCCCCACGGTGACCGCCGTTCGCACGGCCCTCGAGGCGCGCTAGCGAGACGGAGGGCACGCCGCCGCTCGTCTGCCGGTGCTCGCGCGGTCGGTGCTCGCGCGGTCGGCGATCGCGTCGTATAGTCGACCGACCTCAATCGAATTTCCTATCCCGTATCGTCCCGGCATAACCCTCTCCCGAGCTCGTCATGCGCATGCCCCTCGTCCGATCGTGGCTGTTCACCATCCTGCTGCTCCCGCTCACCCTGCCGGCGCAGGAGCGGTTCACGCTCGCGCACACCCGCCGCGTGGTGGGCGTGGGCAGCCCGACGCTCTCCAGCGATGGCCGTTCGGCGGCGTTCGTGGTGTCGCGCCCCAACTACGTGGCCAACCGCACCGAGTCGCAGCTGTGGAGCGTGGCGCTGCCCAATGGCACGCCGCAGCTGCTCACGCCGGGACGCACGAGTGTGTCGTCGCCCAAGTGGGCACCGGCGGGGCGCGGACTCGCGTTCGTTGCGCCTGACAGCGCCGGACGCAACCAGCTGTGGGTGTTACCGGGCGACGGCGGCGAAGCGCGCGTAGTCACCGCGCACCCCACGGCGGTGGAGCACTTCAGCTGGCGCCCCGATGGCGCCGCAATTGCCTTTGCCGCCGCCGACGAGGAGCCGCGCAAGGAAGGGGAGGCGCGCTTCATCACGACCTTCGAAGTCGGCGCGCAGGACCTCTTCCTGCGCCGTACCCTGCGCCCGCAGCACATCTGGACCGTACCCGCAACCGGGGGTGCGGCCACCCGCGTGACCAGCGGGAGCTGGACCTTGCAGTTCAGTCTTCCGCCAGGCGGCGGGCCGTCGCCGCTGAGTTGGTCACCTGACGGCGCGCAGATTGCCTTCACGCGCACCGTCGCCCCGCAAACCGGCAAGAGCGACTCCACGCACATTGCCGTGGTGACGGTCGCTACTGGCGCCGTGCGCGCCGTCACCGGCAACCAGACGTTCGAGCGGTTCGCGCTCTGGTCACCCGACGGCCGTAGCATCGCGTACCTACAGCCGCGCGATCGCAATCGCGAAGCAGGAAACGTGACCGAGGTGTACGTAGCGCCGGCCAGTGGTGGTGCGCCGCGCAGCCTCACCCGTGCACTCGACCGGCACATCCTGCGCGCGGACTGGCTTGCCGACGGCTCGGGAATGCTGGTGGCTGCCGCCGACCAGACCTCCATGACCGCGTGGATCATGCCGCTCGAAGGCCCGGCGCAGCGCATGGCGCTGGGCGACCTCGTGCTCACTGGTGGCTTCGGCGCCGACATCGAGCGTAGCAAGGATGGCCTGTTCGTGTTCACGGCCACCTCGCCGCGCAGTCCCGCCGAGTTGTACGTCATGACGTCCGCCTCGGCCACGCCAAAGGCACTCACGTCATTCAACGCCTGGACAAGCAGCGTGGCATTGGGGCGGAGCGAACGCGTGACGTGGCGCTCCGACAACTTCGAGGCCGACGGCGTGGTGACGTATCCGCCAGACTTCGATGCCACCAAGAAGTATCCCTTGGTGCTGTACATCCACGGCGGCCCCACGGCGTCGTCCAAGCAAGGCTTCTCGACGACGCCGCAGCTCATCGCAACCGATGGCGCCATCGTGTTCGAGCCCAACTACCGCGGCAGCGACAACCTCGGCAACGCGTTTCAGGCAGCCATCGCCGGTGATGCCGGCGCCGGCCCCGGGCGAGACGTCATGCGCGGCGTGACAATGCTACGCAGCAAGCCGTATGTGGACCGCGCGCGCACCGTGGTGACCGGGTGGTCGTACGGCGGCTTCATGACCTCATGGATGATTGGCAACTATCCCAACGAGTGGACCGCCGCCATGGCCGGCGCGCCCGTGACCGACTGGGAGGACCAGTACAACCTTGCCGACGGGAATGTGAATTGGCGCTATCTCACTGGCGGCTCCCCGTGGACCGAAGCCGGGCGCCGCAAGCTGGTGGCGCAGTCGCCTATTACGTACGCGCGCAACATGCGCACACCCACACTGATCATGTCGCATATGGAGGACTTCCGTGTGCCGCCCACGCAGGCGCTGGCGCTCTATCGTGCGCTGCAGGACATGGGTGTGGAGTCCAAGTTCCTCGGCTTCCCCGGCCGCACCCACAACCCCACCGACCCCGTCATGCAGTTGGAGCGGACGCGGTTGTGGGTGGAGTTCGTGAAGGAACGGGCGGGCCGAGTGGTGCCCTAAAAGGCGGTAACGGCGGGTCTCCGATTGCGGTCAGGTCCTTAAGGGAACAAGAACCCTCTTCGTTCTTATCCGATCGCACGAGCGCCCTTGCGGATGTTCAGGTTCGCGCTCTGCGTCGTGACTCTGAGCATTGTGGACGGTACAACTTTCCGAATCCCCTTCGGAGAGACGGCGATGAACTGGCAGGAGACCGACCCGATGTTTGAGCGGCATCACTTTGCACAGGATCTCGCGAGTGGACAGTGGACGATGACCGAGTTGTGCACGCGCTACGGCATGAGTCGCAACACCGGCCACAAATGGCGCGAGCGGTTTCTGTCGCTCGGAGTGCGCGGCCTGGAGGAGCAGAGCCGCGCGCCGCTTT
Organism: Gemmatimonadota bacterium; assembly: GCA_031363815.1. Lineage (GTDB taxonomy): Bacteria > Gemmatimonadota > Gemmatimonadetes > Gemmatimonadales > Gemmatimonadaceae > Gemmatimonas. The sequence continues at coordinate 5,401 of JANLVC010000080.1, read as the reverse complement.
CGTCAACTCCACTTTTGCTAATGCCGGATGGGAAAGTACCCAACGGGCCGCGCGTGAGCCGATTCGAAAACTCTGCCGTCACGTTCTGCCAACGAGCAACGACGGTCGAACAGGGTCTACGCGTGTCGAGGGCTAACTTCTGTTAGACCGTGCCGGGAGCGACACGTTATCGCTCGCGAACGAGCTTCCGGCACGACCAAGGCTCATCAGCGCTGACGGATAGCGTATCGCCTCGAAACCGAAAGTTGCGTCGTTGGTTCGTTCCGACATAACTCGGAATCGTTCCGCCTTTGACATGGTGCACAATCGTGGAGTCAGACGTGATCGAATACGAGCCGAAGTAGCCGAAGTACGATGTGAGCAATTCCGCCATGCCAGTGAACGGGACCGAGTCCTTCGTGAAGGCATGTGACGGAGCGGCCCGCATGGCCTGTATGGAAACATTCCCCGCCGCGTCGTAGACGAAGAAACCGATCGGATGTCGCCCAAGGGGATAGGTCGTGTCGCCGGGACTGTTGACCGTGCAAAACTCAACAATGCGCCAAGTGCCTACCAGCGGCGAAACGGCTCGCTGCGCGGACAGCGGGCTGCTGCAAAGGAACGCCGTCAGCAGGAAGCACTTCCGAAAGTTCAGCACGGTCGGACCAAAAGGGTTCGGGGGTCTTCTAATCGGTCTAACGATGAGCATCAGCTGCAGCCGCTTTCAACCAAGCGAGCGGAGCGAGCACACATCAGTGCGGCTGGGTACAGCCCGGGTACATGGTTGACAGGTTAGTCCGGCAGCATGGTTTACACTCCTTCTAAACTGCACGGCGACCCCTCTTCCGCGAGATCGCCATGCCCTGGTTGGAGACTGACCCCATGTCCGAACGCCTCAAGTTCGTGCAGGATGCCCTGAGTGACCGCTTCACGATGGCGGAAGTCTGCGCCCGCCATGGTGTGAGTCGGCCGACGGGATACAAATGGATCGCGCGCTACGCGGAAGAAGGGCGCCGTGGACTCGGGGATCGCAGTCGCGCCCCGCACACGTGCCCGCACAAGCTCTCGACGTCGATGACCGAGCTGCTGTGTACGGCGCGTGAGGCGCATCCCTTCTGGGGCGCGCGCAAGCTGCTCGTTGTGCTGCAGACCAAGCATCCACGGATCCACGAATGGCCCGCGCCGAGCACCGTGGCCGATCTACTGGCGCGTCGCGGGCGGGTGCAGCGCCGCCGCACCCGCCGCCCGTCGGTCCATCCTGGTGTCGTGCCGGCCATCGCCGACGCCCCGAATGACCTGTGGACCGCGGACTTCAAAGGCCAGTTCCGCACCGGCAATCACGTCTACTGCTACCCGTTAACGATTGCCGATCTCGCGTCGCGCTACTTGCTCACCTGTCATGGGCTGCTCTCCACGAAATGCGAGCTGGCCAAGCCCATCTTCGAGCGCGCGTTTCGCGAGTATGGTCTGCCGCGGGCGATTCGCACCGACAACGGCGTACCCTTTGCGACCGCGGCCATTCACGGCCTCTCGTTCCTGAATGTCTTCTGGATGCAACTCGGCATTGTCCATCAACGCATTCGCCCCTCGTCGCCCCAAGAGAATGGCGCCCATGAACGCATGCATCGCACGCTCAAGCGCCAAGCGATCAAACCGGTGCGCCAGACGTGCGCCGCGCAGCAGCGCAACTTCGACGCCCTCCGTCACGAGTACAACGACGAGCGACCACACGAAGCGCTCGGGCAGTCGACGCCGGCGTCGCACTACAGCGCGTCACCGCGCCCGTATCCCTCGCGACTCCCAGTGCCGGAGTACCCAGGGCACTACCTCGTCAAAACCGTCACGACCGCCGGCACCTTTCGTTTCGGCAAGCGCCTCGTGTACATCGCCAATGCGCTGACGAACCAACGGATTGGGCTCGAAGAAACAGACGATGGCTGCTGGTCCATCTACTTCCATCGCGTCCTGCTAGCGACTTTCGACGAACGCGAGTACATCATTCAAAGTTGATCCCCGTGTAAACGATGTTGCCGGACCAAAGTGTCAATCATGTCCCCGGCTGTTCAGCGCGCCGGTGCCAGATTGCGGGATCCCGACTGGTGTGGAACACGGCAATACCCGAGACCACGTCCGGCAAAATCACGAAAAGACTATGTACGGAAAGTGGCTGACGAGTGCCTTCCGCACGTCGGCCCGCTCGAGATGAAACTGTAGCGGCGCGTGCTCGATCGCGACGAATGTGCCCTCCACGGCGTCGAGAAACTTGGCGGCCACATTTGGCGCGTGTTCGTCGTACCAAGCCAGGGCTGCGTCGAGATCTGACTCCGCTTCGGGTTCAAGTACGAAGCGCGGCGTCATCCGCCGCGCTTCCGAAGATCCTCCAGCGCCTCGCGCCACGGGCGCCCGCGGCTTCCGTCGCGCCGGAGCACCTCGCGACGTCGATCCACCTCGGTCGCCTGCGCGTCCGACAGCGGCACATCCGTCGGACCCACGCTATCCCAGAGTTCTTCAGCGAGCTTGATGCGCTCGGCTGCGCTCAGCTGACTGAAATCGAATGAGCTGGTTGCCATAGGATGAACCTCGCTGATGTGGCCTGCGCATTCAAGGTGGTGTGATGTCTAACGAAACGCGCTTCAGCTTGCGCCGCATTTTCATTAAGCGCCAGCGCGCGCAGCGCGATGGCGCCATCCGAAAAGAGTATGCAGCGTCTGTTTCAAGTGCTGGTTAGACCTGGTTTGACCGCGCTAGAAGATCGCCAGCGGGTTGACCGGCGATCCCGAACCATTTCTGATGGCCAAGGGCGCCACCACGAACAGGAAAGTCCAGCGGGACTTATCCGCAGCGACTCGCGCGAGTTCTTCAAAATCCAGAGCGTCAAACAATGGCATCCCCATTCCGACCAGCGCGAGCTCATGTAGCGGGTCGCTGAGTCCCGGAACAACGGGCGGATAGCGCTCGCTGCTGACGTCGCCGCCGAGCGCTGAAACGCCCCGAGCGTGCAGCCACAGAGCGAGAGACGGATGTGGTCCTGCCGCGATCTTTGTGACGTCCCAAACGCCGAGGGCCTTCTCGCGTGCCCAGCGTCCAGTTCGAATGAGGAGCACATCACCTGGCTCCACACGGACACCGGTCTTTTTTTCCCATGCCGCAAGGTCCTCGGCCGTGACGGGCGTACCCGGCTCGAGATATGGAACGCCCTTCAGTCGGGGCAAGTCGACCAGAACGCCGCGCGTCACGATCCCTTGTCGCAACGCGTCAATGCCGAGTCGGGTTGCACCGGCGGCCACCGTAATCTCAGCGCTTCGCACACCGTTATACAGGAGTCCGCGGTACATCGTGTGCGCGGTCGCATCCATATGGGAGAATCCCCAGCCGTGAAAGAGCCAAGTCAAGGAGTCAACGAACCAGGTGACGTCCTTGTCATGGCTGATGGTGTTCGTCACGTGGAGTGGGCTGATCACGTTTGGCGTCGCACCGGGGCGTACGATGCGCGCGAGCGAAACCGTGACCCCTTCCCGCACAAGCGCGGCGGCCGCTCTGCGCTTGGCCGGCGTGATGAGATTGAGTGTGCCGACTTGATCCTGCGCGCCCCAGCGACCGGCGTTGTTCACCCGTGCAAAGATGCTGTCGAAGCTTGCACGCGACATCAGCGGGACTGGAGGTGCGGGACTCTGCGCTACTCCTCTGACCGGGCCGACAGTGAGCACAACAGAAGCGAGAACTGCGCACCATCTGGTTAACATTGTGCTTACCTTGCAGTCAGAAGTGAAATGTGACGCCGCTATGCGCGCTCCTTCACACGTGCGAACTGCGCCTAAACTGTGCCGACTTTCAACAAAGCACCAGCGCGCGCAGCGAACGGGCAAAGAATGCCGCGAGCGCAATCAACCAACGGACGAGCGTGAGACGCGTGACAGCGCGCTTCTCCGTTAGTCGCACGCACACACTCGCTCCCACGCCATGCCCCCCGCGTGCCGACCAGATGATCTGGTGACGCCCCAGTGATCACGACGAACTTCGACCAGTTGCGCCCGCCCCACGCGCGCCGACTCGATGACGAGTGACGCCCCGGTAATCGCAGCGACATTCGGCCAGTCGCGCCTCGCTTCCACGCATCGCCCCCAGCGCACCGACCCGATGACCGAGGACGCCCCTGTCCCGTCGTCGGAGTTTTGTCTGCGCGCAAGACGCATCATCTCATGCATTCACGATTGGCTTCGTAGCCGGCCAGATCTGTTCGCGCACTTCAACATCTGCTTTGGCTGTCTCACGAGGCTGTAGGAAAAGTCCCGAAGCAGGCCAATGTGGAAACGGAACTTGATAGCACGCGGCGGGTTGGTCCTGCATCGAATGTGGTGTCGTTTCGCCTCGCTGTCGAGATCCTGCCATGGCCCGCTACAAAGTCGTCGATACGAATCCGCAGTTTCTGAGCGTCGACCTCGCGCGCCAGTTGCTGCCCGGCACGTTCGAGCACGCGCTGAACCACCTGCTCGACCATGAAGTCGATCTGGCCCACTTCGACGCGCGCTTCAAGAACGACACGACCGGCGCGCCGGCGTACCCGCCGGCCATGTTGCTCAAGGTGGTGCTCTTTGCCTACTCGCAGGGGATCGTGCGCAGCCGCGCGATTGAGCGGGTGTGCCCAAGAGCACGTCACGTTCATGGCGCTGTGCGGGATGACCGCGCCGCATTTCACCACGATTGCCCATTTCGTCAGCACGCTGCGCGACGACATCGCTCAGGTGTTTGCGGCGGTGCTCGCGGTGTGTGACGGCCAGGGATTGATCGGGCGGGAGATGTTCGCGATTGATGGGGTGAAGTTGCCGAGCAATGCGTCCAAGCATCGGAGCGGCACACGGGCCGAGTTCACGCAGCGGGCCGAGAAGATGGAGGCCGCCGCCACGACGATGCTGGAGCGGCACCGGGAGACCGATGCGGCGGAGCTTGAGCCCGATGTCGCGGAGAAGATCACCGTGCGGATCGCGCGCCTCACACAGGATGCCGAGCAGCTGCGTCAGTGGCTCGCGTCGCATCCGGCGGATCGGCACGGCCCCACCGGCGGCCTGCGCAAAAGCAATCGCACGGACAACGAGAGCGCGAAGATGGCGACCGACAAAGGCGTCATCCAAGACTATACCGGCGTCGCCGCCGTGGATGCGAAACATCATATCATCGTTGACGCACAAGCACATGGCACGGGCTCCGAGCAGGAGCTGCTGCTGCCGGTCGTCGAGGCCCTCGCGACGTTTCGTCACCGTGCAATGGTGCTCACGGCCGATGCCGGCTACCATAGTGAAGCGAATCTCGCCGCGCTCGCGGCGTTGGAGGTGCCGGCGCTGATCGCCGACCCGGACATGCGCAAGCGCGATGAACGATTCGCGGACCGTGAGCACCACACCACAGCACCAGATCCGTTGCACGA
>JANLVC010000196.1:0-11491 GCA_031363815.1 Gemmatimonadota bacterium | reverse complement strand
AAACCGGCCCTTTGAAGACTGGGCGCGCCTCCTCGGCGACACGGTGGTCGTCACGCCGCTGCTCGACCGCCTGCTGCATCACGGCCACCTGCTCAAATTCGAGGGCAAGAGCTGGCGGCTCAAAGAAGCCGCGGCGCGTCTTGCGAAGCAGCCGAAAGGACCGTAGCCTCACCACGTCCCGCGCACGTCAGCTGGGGGAGTTTGACCCGGCCACGACTGGGGGAATTTGAGGTGGCCACCGGGGCGCCGAAAAGAGCGATCTTTTCGACGTGTTGGCGCACGTAGCCTACGCACTCCCACCACTTACCAGGGAGGACCGGGCGGCGATGGCGAAGGTGGTCATTAGTACCCACTTCAACAGCAAGCAGAAGGTCTTTCTCGACTTCGTGCTGTTGCACTATGTGCGGGAAGGAGTTCAGGAGCTGGATCAGGAAAAGCTCACGCCGTTGTTGCGCCTGCGGTACAACAACTCGATCGCCGATGCCTTAGCGGATCTGGGCCGAGCTGAGGAGATTGGGCAAGTCTTCGTAGGATTCCAGCGGTACCTCTACCAAAGGTCTGTCGCGGCTTAGGTAAAGTACGGGCGTGTCACCGATGCCGGACCGCGTGGGTGGTCGACGTGAGATGTTGCGAAAGTGGCTTTTTCTACGGAAAAACCGTAGAAACCACTTGAAACGTGCAGATATTTGGCGAATATTAGGTCATTGTTGCGGTAGTTTAGTTGCCCCCATCGGCCGGGTTACAACGTGAATCAGCTCATCGAGTTCAGCGTCAAGAACTTCAGGTCAATCAAAGAGCGGGCGACGCTGAGCTTAGTAGCGTCGAAGAAGCTGGTCTCACAGGAATCGTCGGTTGACGAGGGTGCAGTTTTCGATGTTGACGAGGAGTACGCCCTTCTCAAAAGCGTGGCGATTTACGGCGCGAATGCGAGCGGAAAGAGCAACGTCATGGCGGCCGTCAACGTCTTGAAGGGAATGGTGTTGAATTCCTCACGAGAGACGGCCGCAACGCAGCCTATTTCGGTCGAGCCATTTCGCCTGGATCAGCAGACGGCTGATGAAGCATCGTCATTCGAGATCGTCTTTTTGATGGGCGATTCAACCTACCGGTACGGCTTCGACGCGACTGCCGAGCGCGTTACGGGCGAGTGGCTATTCGTGAGCTCTGGCGGTCGAGAGAAGACTCTCTTTACGAGAACCGTTGATGGCATCACGGTTGGCCGTTCTCGCCTTTTTAGAGAGGGTAAAGGGCTAGAGGAGCGCACTCGTGCGAATGCGCTATTTCTTTCGGTGGTCGCTCAATTCAATGGTGCTCTTGCGGTTGCGATACAGAAGTGGTTTTCGGAGTCGCTGAAGACCATATCCGGACTGGATGACGCGGGTTACCTAGGTTACACGATCTCCCGTTGCGATGATGAAGAAGGGAGATCGTCCATAGCCAATTTTGTTCGAGCGCTTGACGTGGGCATCGACGACATTTCGATCTCCAAAGTCCCGCTGCGAGACTCATTGCCTCACGAACTTCCATCGGAGATTCGGCAGTTAATTCTCGCTAAAAATGACGGCGACGTTGCTCGCGTCTCGACGTCTCATAAGGTATTTGGAAGCGAGGGACGAGTGATAGGCGTTGCTGTTTTTGATTTTGAGAAACAAGAGTCGGAAGGTACGCAGAAGATCTTTGCGCTTGCAGGACCGCTGATTGACACGCTCAAGAACGGTCGCGTTCTGTTTGTTGACGAGATTGATGCCCGGCTCCATCCGCTTCTTACTATTGCCATTATCCGCCTGTTCAACTCGGCCGCCACGAATAGCAAGAATGCTCAACTGATATTCACGACGCACGATACAAACGTTCTCAGTGCAGACGTGCTGCGTCGTGATCAGGTGTGGTTTACAGAAAAGGATAGGTACGGGGCGTCGTTGCTCTACTCTCTCTTGGAGTACAAGCCACGAAACGATTCGTCTCTGGCGAAGAACTACCTGCAGGGGCGGTATGGTGCTATTCCGGTTCTTGGAGGACTGGCGTCCTTTTTCGATCTGAAGGCTGCTGATGCCCAATAGGTTCGCTCCCCGTTCTCGAAGCCGAAGCGCGAGAACGTTCGAAACACTTGAGCCGCGTCAGCGCTTCTTGGTGGTGTGCGAAGGTGAACAGACCGAGCCAAACTACTTTCTCGCGTTCCGAGTCACTGGGCTTGAGCTCAAAGTCATCGGTGCAGGTGACAACACCAAAAACTTGGTATCAATTGCAGACAATCTGCGAGCAAGGAGCGACTACGATCAAGTGTGGGTCGTCTTCGATCGTGATTCCTTCCCGCCTGCCCATTTCAACGAGGCAATTCAGAGAGCGTCGGCTCGGGGAATCCGCGTAGCCTACTCAAATGAGGCATTTGAGCTCTGGTACATCTTGCATTTTGATTACCTGCAGGCGGGAGTGGAAAGGAGTCGGTACATGTCCATGCTCACCGAACGAATGGGTCGAGAGTACCGGAAGAATGATCGCGACATCTTCGATCTGTTACTCCCGTATCAGGAGACGGCGATAAAGAATGCGACTCGCCTTGCCTCCTCCTACGATCCCTTAAGGCCTGAGCAAGCAAATCCTTCGACGTCGGTTCATCTCTTGGTGACCGAGCTTCGAAAGTTTGCACGGTAGAACGGCATACGGTGTGTTGCATTCGATTCCAAGGCGTTTAGCGGGCTGAAAGCCTCGGTGACACCCAAATCCGGCCACGCGTGGACACCTGAAAACCGGCCACCACGCGTCGTGAGCTGAGGCGTTGACGGCGGTGCGCCCCGACGGGGTGTTTACTGCCATGATCAATGTCTTGGACGAAACCAAACAGCAGTAGGTGATCGCGTTGGGGCGACTGGCTGGTCGGCACGGCTGTCCTCACGGAGTGGGGGCCGCGTTCCCCCGCGCATGCGGGGATGATCCGCTCGCGGCCTAAGGTGTTGTGATTAAATAACTGACTCATTGTTTCCCCGGCGGCCACCCAAAATCCCCACTTCGATCCGTCCGGGTCGTTCTTGCGAATCGCGTTCTGAGACCGGCCTGCGTTGGTCGCGACGCCAGCGCGTCACGGCGCCGTTGATCACCCGCGCGCGTTCTGCAGCGCGTCGCCAATCGTGTTCACCGACAGCACTGTGAGCAGTATCAGCAGCCCGGGATACAGTGCGAGCCACGGGTACGACGTGAGATACGTCTGCGCGCCGCTCAGCATGTTGCCCCATGACGCGGCGGGCGGTTGCACACCAAGGCCGAGAAACGACAGCGCCGATTCCATGAGAATCGCCGATGGTACGCCGACGCTGGCGGCAACGAGTACCGTGGGCACGATGCTCGGCAGCATATGACGCATCATGATCGTGAGTCGTGGGGCTCCCAGCGCGCGCGCGGCCTCGACAAATGGCTGTTCTCGCAACATGCGGAGTTCACCGCGCACCACGCGTGCCGCGCCCATCCACGACGTGGCGCCGATTGCGCACAACAGTGTGAACACTGAAGGACCCATGAACGTGAGCACGAGAATCACGACGAACAGCGCGGGCACGGCGAGTGCGGCGTCGGTGAGGCGCATGAGCACGGCGTCCACCCAGCCACCGGCAAACCCGGCGACGGTGCCAATTGCCGTGCCAAGTCCAACCGCGAGGACCATCGCGAGCAAACCAACCGTGAGCGACACGCGAGCGCCCGCCAGCAGCCGCGCCAGCAGGTCGCGGCCACTTTCATCAGTGCCCAATGGGTGAATGGCGGTTGGGCCGATGCCGACGATCGACAGATCCATCGTGTGCGGATCAACGCGGTACACTGCGGGCCCGATGACCGCCATCACGATCAGGACCAAGAGCGTCAACACCGCGAGGTTGACGCGCCACGTCCGAGTGCGCGCCACTGCATTGCCGACGATCATGTGGCGCGAATGCGCGGATCCATCAGCAGCTGCGTCACATCGGCAACGATGCTGGCGATGACGACGCCCGCCGACACCACGAGCGTCACCGCCATCACCAGGGGATAGTCTCGACCGAGCGCTGCTTCGACGCCGAGCCGACCCATGCCGGGCCACGAAAACACGGTTTCGGTGATCGCAGCGCCACCCACCAATCGTGGCAACTGGAGTCCAATGACATTCACCACCGAGAGGAGTGCATGAGGCAGTACGTGACGCCACATGACGCGCCGAGACGAGATGCCGCGCGCACGCGCCGCCTGAATGAACGGCAGTGCCAGCGTGGTACGAGCGGCGGACCGGGTGTAGCGCACGACTTCGGCGCACCCGGCCGCGGCGAGTACGAGCGCGGGCAGCAGGAGGTGCCGTACGCGGTCAGCGAGACCGACGACGTCGCCCTCCGTTACCGCACCGCCGGCGGGCAGCGCGCGCGCCCAGACCGCGAACACCAGGATCGACATCAGTCCCAACCAGAATGCAGGTACCGCCAGCGCGATTCCGCTCGACAACGTGACAAATCGGTCCCAAAAACTTCCCGGGCGCGCTGCTGCGGAAATGCCGAGTGGAATGCCCACGCCGAGAGTGAGCAGTAACGCGGTGCCGGCAAGGAGCAGCGTCTGAGGAAGGCGCGCGCTGATCGTCGCCAGGGACGACGTCTGATAGAGGAACGACGCGCCAAGGTCACCTCGAACGGCGCGTCCAAGCCAGCGGGTGTATTGCACAGTGGCCGGCTGGTCCAGCCCAAGTCGAGTCTCGATAGCCGCACGTTCAGTCACGCTCAGTTTCGGGTCGGCAAGCAGTGACGGCCCGCCCGGCGCTGCCATCATGCTGGCGAACGTGACAGTGCTCACCAGCAGCAGGACAAAGAGCCCGTGGCCAAGGCGCCGAACGAGAAACAGGATCATTTGTGCATCGTCCTACTTCGCGAACCGGAATCGTTCGCTGTGCCGCAGCGCGTCGCGAATGCCAAGGTTTGGAATGCCATGCAGGCGCGTGCTCACCGCCTGAATCTCCCTCGGATAGAACAGCACCAGAACGGGCGGGTCTTCACGCTCCAGTTGCTGAAAGGCGCGGTAAATCTCGTGGCGCTGACCCGTGTCCGTCGTTGCCCGCCCCAGCGCGAGCAGTGAGTCGGCCGTTCGGTTGCTCCACTTCACATGATTGTTGTCCTGACTCGTGACGTAGAACGAGAATTGATCCGGGTCTGGCGGCGTGGTCCACCAGATCAGCACCGCGGCGTACGTCCCGGGCAGCACGCGGTCGCGCACGAGCGCGGCAAACTCCATGGCGCGAATGGACACCTTCACGCCGATTCGGCCGAGGTCCTGCTGCACGGCGAGTGCGGACTGTTCGCGCGTCGGATTTCCCTTGTCGACGAGCAGGTCGAACGCGAACGGTTCGCCCCTCCCATTCCGCAGTGTGCCATCGGGTCCTGCGTTCCATCCGGCGCTCGCCAGCAGCCGTCGCGTCGAATCCGGCGCGTACGGAATCGGAGCGGCAGAGGAGTCGTAATAGTCGCGCAACGCGACCGGAATAGTGCCACCCGGGAGATCGCCGTAGCCCTTGAGCACTCCGCGCACGATCGCCGGCCGATTGATCGCGTATCCCAGCGCGCGCCTGACGAGCGGGCTCGCGAACATCGGTGTCGACGCATTGAAACCCACGTACCAGTGCTGCACCACCGGGACCTGCAGCAATCGAACGCCCGCCACCCCCTGCACGCTGCCGAGGTTCGCCGGCTCGATGGTGATGAGGTCGAGTTCACCCGCGCGCAGCTGGGCCACCTGCGCGTTGATGTCGGGTACGATCTTGAACACGATACGCTCCACGCCCGGAGTCGCGCCGTAATAGCGGGCGTTCCGCACCAGCGTGACACTGGAGCCGGGTGCCACGCGTTCGATGCGGAACGGCCCCGTTCCAACGGGCGACGTGCGATTGAACGCAACGGCATCGGTGAGCTTCGTGCCCTTGAGGATGTGTTCGGGCAGGATACCGGCGTTGTATCCCAGCAGCGGGAGCAGCGGTGCGAAGGGCGCTTTCAGCCGAAAGCGCACGGTGAGCGAGTCGACAATGTCGACGCCGACCACCGCCGCGAAGTCGGATCTGAGGCGCGAACCCGAGGCGAGATCGAGAATCTGATCGAACGTGTACTTCACGTCGCGGGCAGTGAACGTCGCCCCGTCGTGCCATGTGACGCCCGCTCGCAGCGCGAAGGTCCAGGAGAGTCCATCCGCCGCAGCGTGCCACGACACCGCGAGGTCAGGCACCGGGCGCAGTGCTTCGTCCGGCCGCACCAGGCCCGGAAAGAGCACCTTGTTGACCATCACCGATCCGATGTCCGGAGCGATGACCGGATTGAAGATCGGGTCGTTGATCAACGGCAGGCGCAACGTGTTGTCCGAGTGCGCGGCGCCGCCGCTACAGGCCGTCACAACGCAGAGCGAAACGCACATCCACTTCACGCAACAGCTCACCAGCCGGGCTCCATGGCTTGCTCGAGCGCAAGCCGACCGTCGCGCAGCGCGGCGACCAATCGATTCTGGCCGCGCACGAGGTGCGTGGCGAGAAAGCCACGATCCCACTCCGACATCTCGGGCGCCTGCAGTGCAGCGGCAAGATCAGGCAATGCCGGCGTGGTTTCCGCAGGATCGTGAAAAAACTCAGGCCCGCGCGTGTAGTTGACCCGGACCAGCAGTCGCGCGAGACGTCGCAGCGCACGATTGGTTCGCCGCGTGACCGCGTCCACCACCGAAAGCGTCGCCACGTTCCGCGCGTGCACATCGAATTTCTCGAGCGCGGCATCGAGCTGCTCGAGTGCCACGCGAGCCGGCGAGAAGTCCACCAGTCCCCGTACAGGAGCAGCGTAGCTTTCGAGCGTCTTGCGCATGGTACGCACCGTCTTGCGGAAATCGAAGGGCGCCACCGTTGCGTTCGCGACGCCCATCACCGACGCGAGATAGATCTTGATGTCTGTCAGCAGGATGTCGCGATCGGCGATGTGAATCAGGTCCTCTTCCGTGTGCCACGCGATGTTCGCGCCGCACCCGCCGACTGCATAATAGCCGAGTCGCTCGCGTTGCTCATGCGGCATGGTGGAGAGCAGCATGAAAAACGACGAGATGCCGATGTTGTTGAACGAATAGTCGCCGGCCTGATGCGGCCGCTCGCCCTTGAGCTCCCGGCCGGCGACGGCGTTGATCACACCGGCGCAGTATTCCTCCGTCTCATCCATCAGCGAGACATCGATGTACTCGGTGGCCCAACGGCAGCCCGGGGAGTCGCAGTTCACCTGTGCGATGCAGTTCTCGTACAGGTCGATGGCGAAGTGATCGGCGAACCAGGTGCTGCCGGCATACCGGCCGGTGGAATGCCCCGGCCACCACGCGATGCGCACCGATCGCTTGAGTCGATCGCGGTGTTTCCACAGCACGCGCGCCACTTCCAACATGCACGCATCGCCGACGGCGTTGTCGCCAATGCCAAAGTCCCACGAGTCATAGTGCCCGTGCAGCAGCACAAACGATTCCGGTTCGTCGGTGCCCGGGATCGTGACCACCGGAATGGGTGATTCGAACCACCCGTCCGTCACCTCGGCGCGCAACGTGATGTCGCCGCCGGTGGCGGCGTGCGCAATGAGGATCTGGCCGTCGGGATTGTTGACTGCCACGACGGCGATCGTCGGCTTCCGAGGCAGATCACGCAGGTCGGGCGTGCCCCACACCGTGGTGCAGATGCCCCAGTGCGGATTGGCGCCGGGATTCACGGCAATCATGCCGAGCGCACCACGCTGTTCGAAATACGCCACCTTGCCCGGCATGCCGAACCCTTCGCTGACGACGATTTTTCCGGCCACGTCGATGTCCGCGTCGCTCACGAAGCCCTTCGTGAACATTTCGTCTGCGTTGCGCGCATATCGTGCCGGCACGTACACAAGAGGTGCCGTGAGCCCGTCCGGGTAGGGCACACTCATGGCCATCGGCTTCGCTCGCAGCGTCGCCTCCTTGACCGTGACGGACGCCTTTCCCGGCAGGCTGAGGAACAGGGTGGGCCGGTGGACCTCAACCGGCACACCGTGCGCACGCAACCGCGTGACGATTTCGTCGGCGGCCGTCGCTACATCATTCGGGTGCTCACGGCGCAGGGTGGTGAAGCGCTCAATCAGTGGCCACGGAGCGTCGAGGGAGACGTCCGTGAGGGCTGCGGTCACATCTGGAGAGAGCGGCACAAGGGAGTCTGGTCGAGGGCGCGAGAGCGTGGTAGCAGACGCCGGAATAGAGGCGCGCGCGAAGGCCGCGTCAAGTAGTGGTTGCCGGTCACGCGTCGGGTTGACGTTCTCCCCCCAAAGTTGGACAGCGGCCCGTCGCGGAACGTCGTGGCGCAAGTCGCCGACAAGTTCCTCGCGTGCGGCGTGCTGGAACACGGCTTCGCGCGCATCCGCTGCGATGCCTGCGCGCACGAATACCGGCTCGCGTTCTCGTGCAAGTGCCGGTACTTCTGCCGCAGCGGCCACGCCAAGCGCCTTGCGCTCTGGACGCCGTGGTTGGACCGCACGCTGCTGGCGCCGGTGCCGCACCGACACGTGGTGCTCACGATCCCCAAGCGGCTGCGCGCCTACCGCCTGTATCGGCGCCGCCTGCTCGGCGCCGCCTGCTCGGCGAGGTCGACCCCCGCTCGCCTGCCCGACGTGCCGCGGCACCATGCGCCGACCGGAGGCGGCCCACACCACCCCATGAGCCTCTTCCCGACGCCCGGACCACGGCGGGAACACTCGGCGTGCGCAATGGTGCCATCGGGGCATCGCATCGGTTCCCACGTGTCGGGGGGTCGTGCTCACCGGCCTCCGTTGAATCAACTGGTGATCGATCTCAAGACGGGTGATACTTCCGGACCGTGAAGGGAATGAGTCGAGCCGCAACATCCAACGCGTCGCGCGGTGAGTTGCTGCGGTAGCCACGCCGGCGATCGATCGTCGTTTCGAGCCGTCGTGATGCCTCGCGTGATAACAGGTGCCAGGGTCGAACACGCGGTAACGGAATCCACCTCAGTCACCGGTATCATGAGCAAGTTTGCGCGCCGATGTGAAGAGAACATCGCCGTTTCGGCGCCACCGTACGCTGCGCATCAGAGGCTCGTCACAGCCGTCATGAGTGGCACATGCACCCTTGGAATCGCACTCGTGCTGGCAAGCACGCTCTGTGCACAAGAGGTGGGTGCACAGCGCGCCGACACAATCCACACCGACAGTATTCGGCGGCTCGCACCGGCAATCGTTAAGCTGAAGTTCCAGCGCCGATGTTGACCTTGGTGTGCACGTAAGTGCTGCTCGGTACGGAAGATATCGATTCGAGATGGGTCGTTTTGCGGCGTGAAATGTAGTCACTAAACATTCTTGACAGTTCGGGTAATATGGATATATTCGCTCTATGCCTGCACGCACTGGGATCGCTCACGTCGTCACTACGATCCGCAAATACAAGGATCGGATCTATCGCACCCACCTCTTGCGGCGCAGTTACCGCGAAGGCGGCACCGTCAAGAACGAGACGCTCGGGAATCTGTCACATCTGCCCGAGGCGGTGGTGGAGCTCATTCGGCGCGCGTTGCAGGGCGAGACGTTTGTGCCGGTGGCGCAGGCCTTCCAAGTGATCGCCTCCCGCGCGCAGGGCCATGTGCACGCGGTGGCCGAGGCCATGCAGCGCCTCGGGTTCGCGAAGGTGCTCGCCGCCGCGCCGTCGCGCGAGCGCGACGTGATCTGCGCGTTGGTGGCCGCGCGCGTGATCGCGCCGCAGACCAAGCTGGCCACCACGCGCTGGTGGCAGACCACCACGCTGGCCGACGACTTCGGCGTGACCACGGCCAGCGAAGATGACTGCTACGCCGCGATGGACTGGCTGCTCGCGCGTCAGGATCGGATCCAGCGGAAACTGGCCGTCCGCCATCTGCAGGACGGTAGGCTGGTGCTCTACGATTTGACGTCGAGCTATTTCGAAGGCTCGTGCTGTCCGCTGGCCAAGCGCGGGTACAGCCGCGACGGCAAGCGCGGCACCCTGCAGGTGAACTATGGCGTGATTACGAATGCGGGCGGCTGCCCGGTGGCGGTGTCGGTGTATGACGGCAACACGGCCGACAGTCGCACCTTCCTGCCCGCCGTCCAGCAGGTCCGCGAAGACTTTGGGATCGCGCACGTGGTGATGGTGGGGGATCGCGGCATGATCTCCAGTCAGGCCATTGACGCGATGCGCGACATGGAGGGGATGGACTGGGTCACCGCCCTCAAGACCGGGTCGATCCGCACGCTCGTCGAACAGGGGCACCTGCAGCTCGATCTGTTCGACGAGCGCAACCTGCTCGAACTCACCTCGCCGGACTACCCGGGCGAGCGCTTGGTGGCGTGTCGCAATCTGCCCCTGGCCAAGAAGCGCGCCCTCACGCGCGAGGACTTGCTGGTGGCCACCGAGCGCGGCTTGGCCAAGATCTGCACCCGGGTCGCGGCGGGCACCCTGACCGGCGCGGACGCGATCGGCGTGTGCGTCGGCCGGATCATCAACCAATACCACGTCGCCAAACATCTGGTGCTCACGATCAGCGACCGCGCGTTCTGCTATGCCCGAAACGACGCGCGTATCGCGGAGGAAGCCGCGCTCGACGGCCTGTACATCATTCGCACCTCGCTATCGGCCGCGCAGATGGAGGCCGCGCAGTGCGTGCGGACCTATAAGTCCCTCTCCGACGTGGAGCGCGCGTTTCGCGCGCTCAAGACCGTGGATCTGCACGTGCGCCCGATTCACCATCGCACCGCCGATCGCGTCCGGGCGCACATTTTTCTGTGCGTCCTCGCCTACTATGTCGAGTGGCACCTGCGCGACGCGTGGCGGGACCTGCTGTTTGCCGATCCCGATCAAGCGGCCAAGGCGACCCGCGATCCCGTCGCCCCCGCCGTCCGGTCGAAAGCGGCGCAGGCCAAGGCGAGTCACCATACGCTGGACGACGGCACGCCGACGCACAGTTTCGCGACCTTACTGGCCGAACTGGCCACCATCGTGCGGAACACGTGCCGCACGCCGCACGCAGGGTCCGACGCGCCGACGTTTGACGTCCTCACCACACCGAACGCAAAACAACAGCGCGCATTCACCTTGCTTCAACAGATCCACGTGTAGACAGAAACGCGCACACCGCTGCGCGGCCAAGGGCTTGTCACACAAGGACAAACGTGTTGAACAATGCGTGGAACTTCAGGTTAGCGGTGCGCAGGTTCTCCGACAGTTTCGCTGCGACGTTGGCCGCGCGCCTGGAGCGTTCGGCGCCCGCCGGCCCGTTGCGACGGTGGGGTGTCGACGTCACGCGTTCTGATCACCGACCTCAGCGCGTTGTACAAGTTCCTTTGATCCGCGCAGGTACAGTCACCGCCATGCTTCGGCGTCATGGGGGATTCCAAGCTGAGATGTGCAACCGAGTCTTCGCTGCGGCGTCGTCGCGTGAATGCCGATACCGCGCGGGTGGTCGTGCGAGGTGGTCCACGGTGGCCTCGGCCTGGCCTCA
>JANLVC010000176.1:0-49751 GCA_031363815.1 Gemmatimonadota bacterium | reverse complement strand
TGCTTTGAAGCCACGGCGACGTCGGAGCGATCAGGCACACCGCTCCGCGAGACCGTGGGGGGGGGCTTCGTTCTCCGGCCCAGTTCGACTGTCCGGTGCGCAGGCACCGAGTGCGCCGACGAGCAAAGCACAAACACCCATGTGTGGTACAAACTGCCGAAGCATCTTTACACTCCATGTGGTCCAAGGTCAAACACACACTCTCTCTTCAGGCATTCGCGCTGAAGAGAGACTCCCGTTGTTCAGCATTCGCTGACCAACCGCGACTGGCTCGCGCGACGCCATGGGAACCCCCCGAGCGTGCGCAACTCCAGCATGCGACCACGTCACACCGTCGTCAAGTTTCTCGCGAGAAGTCTTTGGGACGAATTCCCACCTCCGGCTTCTTGTGGATTAGCCTTCCATTCTCATGCTTCACCTTGTGAAAACGACGACGACCCGCCTCGCGCTCACCCTTGGCGATCCCCGTGGCATCGGCCCGGAGATCGCCGCCAAGGCGCTCAGTGACCCGCAAATCGCGGCCCTGGGCGTTTCGTGGTATGTGATCGGCCCCACCGGGACGGACGCGCCGGTACACGAGTCGGTCGGTGTCTGGGCGCCCGCCGGTAACCGTGCCCGCGACATTGCCCTTGCCGGACGGCTGGCCGGCCTCGCGGTGGAGCGGGCCGCCCGCATGGCGCTGGCCGGCGAGGTGGACGGCATCGTGACCGCGCCGCTCGACAAGGGGGCGCTGCAGGCGGGCGGCTACGATTTTCCGGGGCATACCGAAATGCTGGCCGAGCTGGCGGGGATGCCGGCCACGATGATGCTGGCGTCCGACCGGCTGCGGGTGGTGCTGGCCACCACCCATATCGCGCTCCGTGACGTACCGGCCGCGGTGACCCGCGAGGCGCTGCTGCAGGCCGCTTATGCCACTCGTGAGGGGCTGCGCAACGACTTCGGTATTCCCGAGCCCAGGCTGGCCCTCTGTGCCCTCAACCCGCACGCGGGTGATAGCGGGCGGTTTGGGCACGAAGACGACGACCTGCTGGCTCCTGTGGCCCGGGAAACGGGTATGGCCGGGCCGTTCCCGGCCGACACGGTGTTCGTGCGGGCCATGCGGGGGGAATTCGATGCCGTGATCGCGCCGTATCACGATGTGGGCATGACGGCCATCAAGGTGGCGAGCTTCGGGAGTGCGGTGAACGTCACGCTGGGGCTCCCGTTTGTGCGTACGAGCCCGGATCATGGCACCGCGCTCGATATCGCGGGGCAGGGGCTGGCGAGCGCGGAGAGTCTGGTGGCGGCCATGCGGTTGGCGGTGGAATTGGTGGCGCGTCGGCGCGCCCGCTGAGCACCGTCGCGGTTCCGTGACGGTGCCCCCATTGTCTGTCAGTGCAAAAGCCCATTAGCTTTTAAGGCTATGCAGATTCGTAACATCGCCATCATCGCGCACGTCGACCACGGGAAGACCACCCTCGTCGACAAGATGCTCCGTCAGGCTGGAGCCTTCCGCGAAAATCAGGTCGTAGAAGAACGCGTGATGGATTCCAATCCGCTTGAAAAAGAGCGCGGAATTACCATTCTCGCCAAAAATACGTCGATCCGCTGGAACGACACCAAGATTAACATCGTCGACACGCCGGGCCACGCCGATTTCGGTGGTGAAGTGGAGCGCATTCTGCGCATGGTCGAAGGGGTGTTGCTGGTCGTGGATGCGTTCGACGGTCCTATGCCGCAGACGCGCTTCGTGCTGCGCAAGGCGCTTGAACTCGGACGCACCCCAATCATCGTGATCAACAAGATCGACCGCCCCGGCGCCGATCCGTTGCGTGTGCATGATGAAGTGCTGTCGCTGTTCATCGAACTCGAAGCGACGGAAGAGCAGCTGAACGCGCCGGTGGTGTACGCCAGCGCGAAGCTGGGGCTCGCCACGATGGACATGGATGTCACGCCGGTCGATCTGAAGCCGTTGTATCAGACGATCGTCGACACCGTGCCGCCGCCGCCGTCGGATTCCGAAGGCTCGTTTCAGATGCTCGTGTCCACCATCGAGTATTCGGCGTACCTCGGCCGTATGGCGATCGGCCGCGTGGAGCGTGGCGTGATTCACCTCGGTGATTCCCTCACGCTGCTCCCCTTTGAAAGCGACAAGCCCATTCAACGCGGGCGGGTGTCCAAGCTGTATGGCTACGAAGGGCTCGAGCGCGTGGAAATCCAGGAAGCCGCGGCGGGCGAGATCGTGTTGCTGGCCGGCTTCGAAGACGTCGATATCGGCAGCACGCTCACCGATCCCGACCATCAGGAGCCGCTGCCCGGCATCAGCGTGGAGTCGCCCACGATCAGCGTCGACTTCGTGGTGAACAACTCACCGTTCGCCGGGAAGGACGGCAAGTTTGTCACGTCGCGTCAGCTGCGTGAGCGCCTGTACAAGGAGCTCGAACGCAACGTGGCACTCAAGGTCGAAGATAGCGATTCCACCGATGCGTGGAGCGTGTCGGGTCGCGGTGAATTGCACCTCTCCATTCTCATGGAGACGATGCGCCGCGAAGGCTTCGAGTTCCAGGTATCGCGTCCGCGCGTCATTCTGCGCACCGGCGACAACGGCGAAAAGCTGGAGCCCTTTGAGGAGCTCGCGATCGACGTGCCCGAGGAATACCTGGGCACCGTGATCGAAAAGCTTGGACCCCGCAAGGCCGAAATGATCGAGATGAAGAACCCGGGGCAAGGGTTGGTGCGCTTGTTGTATCGCGTGCCGGCGCGTGGTCTGTTCGGGTACCGCAGCGAATTCCTTACCGACACGCGCGGCACCGGCATCCTGCACCACCGGTTTCTCGAGTACGGGCCGTGGGCGGGTCACCTGTCGGGCCGCTCGCGTGGCGTGCTCGTGTCGATGGAAAACGGCACCATCATCGCGTTTGCGTTGTTCAGCTTGCAGGAGCGCGCCACGCTGTTCGTGCGGCCGGGCGAGGCGGTCTATGAGGGCATGGTCATCGGTGAGAATTCGCGTCCGGGCGACATGGACGTGAACCCGACCAAGGAAAAGAAACTCTCGAACATCCGTACCAAGTCGACCGACGAAAACATCACCCTCGAGCCGCCCCGGGAAATCACCCTCGAAACGGCGCTCGAGTACATCGAAGACGACGAGCTCATCGAGATTACACCGCTCAACATCCGGCTTCGCAAGCGCCTGCTTTCCACGAGCGACCGCAAGCGGACGAGCCGCGAAACGAAGCGCGAACGGACGTCGGCCTAACCGAGCGGTACGGCGTGAACGGTTCGTCATCGGACCGTCTACGCCAGGGTTCTTACGATTTCCTGGTACAACGCGCACACTTTTGGGTTGCGCCACGGCGAGCGTCTGCCGATACTCCCGTTTAAGCCGTCTGCAGTATCTCGTTGGCGTTCGGCCATCCGCAGAAGGTGCGCGCGGAACACCATCACCACTCGCAGGAGAATCGTCCCATGTTGGAGCAGTTCGGGGCGTCGTCGCTGGACGCGCTCGAAGAG
Source organism: Gemmatimonadota bacterium (assembly GCA_031363815.1). Classification (GTDB taxonomy): domain Bacteria; phylum Gemmatimonadota; class Gemmatimonadetes; order Gemmatimonadales; family Gemmatimonadaceae; genus Gemmatimonas. The sequence continues at coordinate 46,259 of JANLVC010000176.1, read as the reverse complement.
AAGTTGCCATCTTCTGTTTTTGCGCTGGCTGCCGACGATGAGGATTTCGACGACGAGAGTCTCGCCGACGATGTCGACGAAGACGACGATGAAGATGACGACGTCGATTTCGACGACGACGACGACGATGACGATGACGATGACGACGATGATGACGACGACCTCGATGATGATGATGACGATGAGGACGACGACGATGAGGATGCGAACTTAGACGTCGATGGATTCGACGAGGATGATCCGGGCGCCTGAATGAAAACGGACGAGCGACATTCTCTGGTGTCGCTCGTTTGCGTTTCACGCGTTTGGGTGGACTAGGCCAGCTGGCCACACCGCACTTGCCCTGTGCGCAATGACGGGGTACATTATGCGGCTGTGGCGGAGAAAAAGAGCTCTCCTTCGGGCCTTTAGCTCAGGTGGTTAGAGCGCACGCCTGATAAGCGTGAGGTCGTAGGTTCAACTCCTACAAGGCCCACTGCAAATACGGCGACCGCATCGGAACAACGATGCGGTCGCCGTTTGCGTATACGGTTGCTGCGTCGTGACTTACGATGCGGTAACCGTTTTGTGTTGTCCACCGCGCGGTGGCGCACCAGCGCAACTGCTGATCACTGGTCTTCCACCGGGTCACGCGCTGCGTCTTGGCCTCGAGCCGCGCCATGACGCTTGCGATCAGATTCGTCGTCCGAAAGCGCACGCCGCGTTCGACGAAGACGTGGAGTCGATGCCAGGGGAGCGTCTCCTCCAGTCCTTCGGCGAGACGCGCCGCCGCGGATTCGTTCACGACGCGCAGCGCGCGCAGCAGTCGCTCAAGCGCGTGCTTCGCCTCGCCATAGGTGCCATGCGCATACGCGTCTTCCACCGCCGCGCGCAGGCCCTTGGCCCCATCGAGCACGGCGAGGAGCGGCTGGTCGAGCGGGAAGCCCCGCTCCCCGAGCGCGCGCAGGACACTCGCGATCACGCGTGTGTTCTGCGCGCGCCGTCTGCACCAGGCCGAGGATGCGCTTCTCCCCCGTGGCGGGCACGCCAAGCGCGATCACCAGCGCCTCGACCCGTTCATTCGGCACGATCACCACATGGACGAATCGCGACCACTTCAACCGATACGCCGCGAAATGAATCCGACGCCGCACGCGCGCCGTCGGCGTGTCACTCGTGAGGCGTACGTCGGCGACGCCGAAATCACACTGCGCGAACTCTCCCGCGACGCCTTCAAATCGGACCATCACCTCGGCCGGGATCGTGGCGCGCACGCGGCCGATGAGACGATACACCGTCGAGAGCCCCAACGGGGTGCCCGCCTCGTACAAGCGGCGCTGCACCTCCCCCGGCGGGAGCTACGGCTCGGCCTCAAGCCACGCGCGCACCTGCGCGCGGGTGTCGTCTGGCAGGCCCGGTCGGCCGATGCCGCACGCGGCATGCGCGGCCGCGTCATCCACCGCCACCACCGGCGGCTCCAGTGCAATCCGCTGCACGGTGGGCCGCGAGATCCCGAGCTGATGGGCGATCTGCCGGGGCGACTGCCCGGCCTGTACCAACGCCTGCACGGCGTGACGAGCGAACATGCTGAGCATTCTCCTGCGCCTCCCAAGGAAACGGGTCCGGTCCTCCGGGAACGGCGCTACCATGAGACGATATGGCTCAGCTTGCGACAGAATTTAGAGAAAAACCGCGACAGAATTTAGAGAACGCACACATCGTGTTGCTGATGCAGCGCCTCCTTGGGCGAAGGGGCTACCGCGTGACCGGTTCCACCGATCCGCGGCAGGCGCTTCAAGCGGTGCGTGCCGATCCTGATCAGTTCGATATCGTAGTGACCGACTACAACATGCCGGAGATGTCAGGTCTAGACGTTGCCCGCGCGCTGCGCGAGATCCGCGCCGATCTGCCTATAATACTCATTTCGGGCTTCATTACCGACCGATTGCGACGGGACGCCCACGGCGCCGGTGTGCGTGAGTTGATTTCAAAGGTTGAAGGGGTGGAAGATCTGTGCGCGGCGCTGGAGCGCGCGGTGCCAACCGCGATGTAATCAGCACGCCGCCCTAGCGGAGGGCGAGGGCGCCGTTTTCTGAGGTGGCGGCGCCTGGCGGCGCCGCGGCCCTCGACCGCTCCCCACCAAGGTGTCCACTTCTCAACCGTTGATTCTGTCCAAGATCAAACTGGTGATGACCGCGTTGGACCTGCGCCCAGAAAACGCACAATCGCTCTCATTGTTGTCCCCTGGCAGACAGGTTGCGCAGGTTGTCACTTGACAACCGCTTCAATCGTTCGTATCCTAGAACGAGTCATGGCAAGACGCCCACATCCAAAGAAAGAAATCGAGGCAGCCATCCGCCACGCCGAGGACGAGGGCTGGAGTGTCGAGGTAGGCGGGAGTCACGCGTGGGGCCGGATGTACTGCCCCGACAACGACAAGGAGTGTCGATGCGGCGAATTCTGCATCACCTCTATCTGGAGCACGCCAAAGCAGCCAGAGACCCACGCGCGGCAGCTGCGGCGTGTGGTCGATAACTGCAGCACGCACCCCAAAAAGGCTGAGAACCCCGCGGAGGAGTAACCGATGGAATACCATTTCACGCTCACATATCAGCTGACTCCGGCGGACTCCAACAGCCAGGAATTGGTCGAGCGCTTGGGCGAAGCCGGGTGCACGGACGCGTTGGTCGGCATTGGGCTCGCAGGGCGTCTTGCCCTAGAGTTCGACCGCGAGGCTGAGCGCGCCGAGACCGCAGTGCTGAGCGCGATGGCCGATGTGCAGCGAGCCGTGCCTACGGCGCGGCTGATCGAGGTCGCCCCAGACCTCGTGGGGCTTACCGACGTCGCTTCGCTCGTCAACGTCACGCGCCAGAACATGCGGAAGCTCATGGTCGCCCATCAGGAGAGCTTCCCGATCCCAGTGCACGGGGGTAGCGCCACGCTCTGGCATCTCGAAGATCTGTTGACGTGGATGCAGGCGAGGACCGGCTACCACGTTGCCGCCGATGTGCTCGAGGTCGCGCAGACAGCGCGGCGTGTCAACGTCCAGAAGGAGTGGCAACGCGTATCAGACACGCCTTCCCGCGAGTTGCTCGCGTTGGCGCGCTAACGCGCGAACCGCGCGCTCAATAGGGGCGCTGTTGGCACTCCGTATCCCGAACGTGCACCTGACGCCGTCTATGATTGCCCACCCTCCCGCGCGCTTGCACCCTCCGCCACGACCCCGTTGACGCGTGGGTGTCGTTCTGGGAGATGGGGATCGATGGAGGTGGCGCTGATCGCCGGTGGCATACAGATGGTGCTCTGGCGCTTATAGCGGGGTCTGGCCGACTCGGGAGACTCTCAGCGGGACACTCCTTGACCGGAGTGTTCCTCGTCCCATGTGACCACCGACATGGGCGGAGCACTCTCGCGTGAGAACTGCGACGTGCGATGGTGCTCAGCGAGCGCCGCGGCCTTGATGGTACGCCCGGCACCCCGTTCACCGCGGTCCAGACATACGGCAGTCCGACTATCTCCGCCACGGCAGCCGTCACGGATCGCGACCGTGGCACGCCCGCTGCGCAATGCAGCACGAGGCGCCGCCACCCGAGATGATCTCGGACAAACTGGAGGATCGCGGTCACCTGGTCCGACGTCAACGATTGCGCGTCGGGTCCCGCCGGCGCGTACGGACCCGTGTCGTCGCACACAACGTGAAGCACCGCCGCCCACCCTGGACGCAACGACGTAAGGGCCTCACGCCGTCCGTGGATCAAGTACGGCGGCGGAATCAGATGCGGCAGCGCATGAGCCGCCAGGGTGCCTGCTGGGACAACGCGGTGGCCGCAAGTTTCTTTGCCACCCTCGGACATGAACTCCTCGCACACACGATGCTGCCTTCGCATCGCGCGGCCCCTGTGGCCGTCACGGACTTCATTGAACACTGGTACAATGGGGAGCGGCAGCACTCGACGCTTGGCGATGTGAGTAAGCAGGACGATCACCGGCTCCGTCACATGGCGCGGGCAGCGTAAACCACGTGTCCGCCAAATTGAGTCAAGTCCAGACCGGGATCAGCGGCTGACCACGCGCAGCGTGGCGCGCATCCCCGGCTGGTTATTCTTGCAGCGATAGGCATGCACGCCTGGAACGGTGGCCACCCAGATATAGGACTGCGTTTTCTGCAGGTCGCCAGAATCGTCCCACGGACCGCCGGTTACCGTGTGCACCTTGGTCCCAACGTTGTACCAGCAAACAACTGTGCCCAGCGGTACCGTGGTTTCACCGTTTTCCGGTCCATCGGGTTGCGCCTGGAAGAAATCGTCCCCGCAGTAGATCTCCACCAGATTTTGCGCGAAGGCGCCTCGCTGAATCCGCACGGTCAGCTGCGTAATCATTCCAGCGCCGATCACGAACTTGATGGGATGCTGATAGGGCTCGGGGACGATCGCTTGTCCCCGAGCCTCGAAGCGCAGCTGATAGTCGCCCGCGGGGAGATCGGCAAAGCGAAACTTGCCGTTGGCGTCGGGCGCGACGGTCAAACCCACATGCTGGCCGGTCGGATACATCAGGATCAGCGTGCCGAAGTTGCTTTGCGGTACGCCCTGCGTGTTGATGAGCAGCCCGTCCAGGCTGCCCTTGGTTGACGGCAGCGGAGCTGCGGGGGCGGTTGCCCCGTCGCCATTGCAGCCGGAGAGCGTGGCGCCAATGCTGGCGACCGTCACTCCAGCTACCCACAAAAACTCCCGGCGCGATGGCAAAACGGGAGCGGGCAAAGCCCCGCCCCCGTTTTCTCTCTGCCAATTGTTGGTCAGCTCAGCTTCGGGCAGGTGGCTTGCCCCTCTTTCATGTTTGGGTTGGCGAGGATCTCGTTGCGCGAGAGCGGCAGCATGCTCGATCGATCGCCTCCCAGCACGCTGCGCACCAAGTTGAACCGGTGCAGGTCGTACATGCGCTGCCCTTCGACAAACAGGACCGCCATGCGCTCGTTGAGCAGGGCCGATTGTGCGGCCGCGGCGTCTCCGGGTGCCGGAATCGGCGCCAGCCCGACAGCCGTGCGGTTCTCATTGAGCTTCCTCGCCATGTTGGCGAAATCGCCTTTCCGCATGTAGACCTCCGCGGCCACCAGTGCCATCTCCTTCGACGTGATCAACGCCTGGTTGGCGGCACGATCGGCGTACTTCGTGATACCGTAATAATCAAACCGGTTGTTGACCCCTCTCTCGTTCAGCTTGCGGTTTACCGCCATGCGTGGATCGGGCTTCGTCAGATCAAACCAATCCGCAAGCGCTCCGTTGGTATAGGTGGAGGCGTTGAAGGTGCCCAACACTCGCGAGTGATACTGTCGCCGAAGGCCACCGGAGCGGTTGCGGTTCTGGTGGAGCTGGTTCCCCGTTGAGCTTTGCTGGTTGGCCGCCCCTTCCGCGTAAACCGCCTCCTTCACGAACCCGGCGGGCACAGCCAACGCATCCGCCAGTGCCGCATCAAAATTGCCCGCGAACAGGTTGGCGCGGGCTCGTGAGGCCAGGATGACCGAACGCCATTGCAGCTGATCCGCTGCGGGAATGCTGCTCAGCTGGGTGAGCGCCGTGGTGAATTTCGTCACCGCCTGCGGGAAGAACTTGGTGTTGGGCTCCCGCGCCCCGCCCTGTGTGAGCGGACCTTCGCAATAACTCGAACCGATCAGGAGATCGGCAAAGCCATCCACCCAGGTCACCTGTGTCAGCAGCGGACTGGCGTTCGCGTCGGCGCCGAGCACTTTCTTAATGCGATCCGCCGCGCTTTGTGCCGCGTAGCGCGCCCGGAGAACGGCATCGAGCGGACCGGAGAAGGAACCGACGGTGGCCCAGTCTCCGCGCAAGCGGCCCTCGGAGATATCCTCCCAATCGATCCACGTAGAGGTAGACTCGATCTCATCGCCCTGCAGCGCGGTAACCATCACCACGTCGTCGAAGGCCTGGTGCAGACTCCCCTCGGCGCCGGCGGCGACGCTCTTGATGATGACCGGAGAATTCAGGTCCGCGTCACCGAACGCCTGGGGATCCTCAACTTCGAGGAGCCCGGCACAGCCGGTGACAAACAAGGACGTGGCGGCCAGCGCCCAGAGTACCGCTTGTCGTGAAATACGGGTCATGGGGTTAAAACCTCGTCCGAATCTGGAGACGGTATTGCCGCGCAGCAGGCTGCGCGAGGAAGCCATTGTTGATCGTGAACGAGTCACCACCAGCCCAGTTCATATTTGGGTCGACGCAGTTGCAACCGTCCCACCACATGAGATTCTGACCCGAAAGTGACATCGTGGTGCGCTGCGTCCCGAACCACTTACTCAGCCTTTCTGGCACCTGCCAGGAGAGCGACAGTTCGCGCAGGCGGATGTTGTCCCGCTGGTCGAAGTGCGTGAGGATACTCGACCATTGATAGATCGAGTCCGCCTTGAAGGTCCGTTCGCCGTTCGTGCCGAGCGCCTTGAGGTACTCGTCGGCACCACCCTGACGGATGCGATACGGCCGGTCGCCGTTGTTGAACCAGGCACCGCGCTCCATGCTTACCAGGCCGTATAGCGTCAACGTCTTGTAGCGCACCGTCTGGGAGTACGATCCGTTGAACGTCGGCAGCGGCGTGCCGAAGTACTCCGGAGTCGGCGTACGGGTTGTCGTCGGGCATCCCCAGCTCTGGATCGGCTGGCCCGCACAGGTCGTCCCGGTGGCGACAACACTGTAGCCACTTGGCTTCTGGCCCCACACGCCCTGGACCGGATAGCCCACCCGTACGGCGGTGCCGGCCAGCGTGACACCGCCCAGATCCGTCACTTTATTTTTGTTGCCATCAAGATTGAAGTTGACACTCCAATCGAGCGTAGGCGTGCTGATGATCATGTACTTGATCGTCGCTTCCCAGCCGCGGTTCTCCAAGGCACCGATGTTGACGCGCTGGGCCTGATTGAACCCCTGTGACGGGGCAAACGGGCGATTGACGATCGCGTCCCGCGTCACGGAAAAATAGCTTGAGGCTTCAATACCCAGCCGGTCCTCGAAGAGGCCGATCTCAAACCCCATCTCCTTCTCCGTGGTCACTTCCGGTCGGAGGCCGAGGTTGCCTGGATTGAGGGGCACGATACCCGGCACGTCCTTGAACACCGGCGAAGCCGAGAAGCTTTGGAAGGAATCGAAGGGCCCTGGCATCTTGCCCGCCCGGCCTATCGCGCTGCGCACACGCAAGGCACTGACGACGTCGGGAACGAACCGCTTGTACTTGGACAGGTCGTACGACAGGTCCACTTTGGGATAGCGCTGGAACCCGAAGTCCTTGCCGAATGCCGAGTTGCCGTCCATACGAGCGCCGACGGTCAGAAAGAGGCGATCATTCCACGCGAAACGGTTCTGCGCCAGCAAGCCGACGTTGATCGTTTCCGTGTACGCCTCGCCACCGTTGGTCACCGCGCCCGCGGCCACCGTGGTCACGCCAGGACCTGGAAAGTTGTTGCCGACGGCGATATTGAGGCGCTGGTTCTCCCAGAAGCCCTGACCACCGAAGGAGAGAACACTGGAAATACCGAAGGGCAGGTTGTAGTTCAGTGTGCTCAGGTAGTCGACCGTCGTGGTCCGGTAATTCCGGAGGCCGATGTTGCGCTGGCCGTTGGTGACACCGGCCGGGCCGAAGGCGCCCGCGTACGGGAAGAAGCGGGACTTCTGTTCATTCACGACGTCCGTACCGAGGATCAGGCGATGCGTGAAGTTCTGGCGCATCGCATAGGCGAGCGTCAGGCCGCCGGTCCAGCGGTCGGCGTCGCTCTTCGTCTCCATGGAGGCGATGTCGGCGACCGATACCCAGGCCTCACCGTATGGCCGTGCCGCGGTCGCCGCCCGCGGGTTGCCATTCATCGCGTTGCCAAGCAATGCCGTCCAGTTGTTGCCGGCCTGCACCTCGTTGACCACGTTGCGTGTGTAGGAGGAGTTCACATCCACCGTCCACTTCGAAGTTGGGGCGAAGGTGAGGTTGGCGCGCAGACTCCCCTTGGTCTGGTCATTGGGCTGGATCGAACCGACTTCCTTACTGCCCAGCGCTGACACGAAGAAGGTCGACTTGGTCGTCCCGCCTTGCGCGCTGATGTCGACGGAATTGTAGGGACCGTTTTGAATCAGCCCGTTCGCGTCGAGCGCCTGGAATCCGTCCGGGCCTTTGAAGCGGGGAAACTGCGTCGTCGGCAGGTTCTCCCGCAGGCGGTTGTAGCCGCTGCCAAGGCCGAGGTTCCACTGAATCGGGCCTTCACCCCGCCCTTTCTTCGTGAAAATCTGTATGACGCCGTTGGTGGCTTCCGAGCCATAGAGGGTCGCGGCGGCAGCGCCCTTCAACACCTCCACCCGTTCGATATCATTGGGGTTGAGGTCACTCAGGCGGTCTGCCGAGGTGCCCCCCGAGAAGGCGCAGCAGGCGGTGGCTGCCATACCCGTCGACGTGGTCCACTCCGTGCCGCGGGAGTCAACGCGCACGCCGTCGATGTAGATCACGGGGCGCTGATTGAGCGAGAAGGAGGCGATACCACGGACGCGCAGATCCTGTGCACCGCCAACGCCGCCACCCACGCCAACCGAGCGCACGCCGGTCATCTTGCCGCTCAGCACCGAGGTGAAGTTGTTCACTGGCATCAGCTCCTGCTGCGCCGACACGTCCATGGTGCCAATCGACGCGCCGATCTTGCGCTTTTCTACCGCACCACCCGTACCCGTCACGACGACCTGTGCGAGGTCAACAGCAGATACCGACAGGGAAAGATTCACCCGCAGCGTGTCATTGCCGAGCACCGTGATCGTTTGGGACTCTGGGCGATAGCCGATCCGTAGCGCGCGCACGGTCTGACTGCCTGCGGGCACTCCGCGCACGAAATACCGTCCATCGATGTCGGTGTTGGCGCCGATGTCGGCGTGGCCCTGGAGAGTGACCCGAGCGCCATTGAGTGGTTGGCCAGAGGCACGATCAGTGACACGGCCGGTGAGGACACCGGTGGTTTGCGCCAAAAGCAGGGAGGGGCTGGCAGCCATGGCAGCAACCAAAAGCCATGCCCTCGGCCCGTGTCGACCGACTGGTGGGAGGTGAAGCAAGTGAGCTCCTGCGGGAAGTAAGAGGGCCGACGGAGGGACGAGACGGACAATGAACGAGCGGGACGCTAGCTGTCGTTATTTGGTCTGTCAAGATTTTTTTCCCGATTGCGGGATGGCCGCATCGCGGCTGGGGGACCGGTTGGCGCAGTCGCCCCCCCGGCGCACTGCGCCTTAAGCGAGCGGGGCCCGTGCTGTATCTCGCCCGCGGCGTGATCACCGGTCCGTATCTCGATGGCACCGCCGCATGCAGCATCAATGCGCGTCCGTTGGCCTCGCCGCGGAAGCGCAGTGGGTGATTGCCTACTGGGCGGGGGAAGGGGCTACTTTGGTAAAGGTGCAGAGGCGCATCTCGCGCGCCATGCTCCGCGCGCTGCAACTTGGCTTTATCTCCGCGAGCGACTTCGTGCCGGGAAAGCAACCCAATCTCTGTCCACCGGAGAACATGCGGATCCAGAGCACCATCGATGCCGGGTCGCCGGTTGATGTGATCAACACGAAGAGTTTTTATCGGGTGGTCACGGTGTTCCGCACCGGTGTCGGCTTTCGACTCCCGCCGGCTGCGCGACGCCGCCCGCGGTATTGTCGGCGTCCGGTAGCGGACTGATGTTTGCCTCGCAGCGATTGGCCGGCACTGCCGCGCTCTTGGCCTCGGTGTGGCTCTGGAGCGCCTGTCGTAACGACGGTGCGGCACCGACAGACCCGGATAATGTCTCCCGATTGTCGGGCGATGCCGCAGCGTTTCGCTGGAGCCTCCCAGCGGGCGTCTCGCCTCCAGCGGTCTCCCGCGAAAATCCGATGTCGGACGCGAAGGTGGAGCTGGGACGGCGGCTCTTCTATGATCCACGGCTGTCGGTCAATGGGGCCTTCTCCTGTGCGTCCTGCCATCGACAGGAGTTTGCCTTCGCTGACGCCAAGAATCTGTCGGTCGGCGTTACCGGCGACGTGCACCCGCGCAACTCCATCGGTCTGAGCAACGTCGGCTATCAGCTGTCCTTCGGTTGGGCAGCCCCAGGGACCACCAGCCTTGAGGTGCATGCCCTGATCCCGATGTTCGGCGATGCGCCAATCGAAATGGGGCTCAAGGGGCGGGAGGCCCAAGTCGTGAGCGATTTGCAGGGGGTCACGCTGTACCGGCATCTTTTCGCGTACGCCTTTGCTGGCGAGCCATCGCCGATCCGCATCGAGAACATCGTCCGGAGCATCGCGGCCTTTCAGCGCACGATCCTCTCCTTCCAGGCGCCGATCGATCGTTACCGACGGGGAGAATCAGGGGCGCTCTCGGCGGCCGCCGTGCGCGGGATGGCGCTCTTTGAGAGCCGCGGGTGCACGCAATGTCACGCGGGACCGGATTTCACGCTGGCCACGGTGCCTGCCAGCGCGCGGGACGCGTTCGCGAATACCGGCTTATACAACGTCAATGCTACCGGACTGTATCCCTCGCGTAATCGAGGACTCTTTGAGTTCACCAATATCCCGACCGATATGGGACGGATGAAGATTCCATCGCTCCGCAACGTCGCACTGACCTTCCCATACGAGCACGATGGGAGCGTCGGCTCGATGGACGCCGTCCTCGAGAACTACGCGCGCGGCGGACGGCTGGTGCAGAGCGGACCCAATGCCGGTGATGGCCGTGGCAACCCGTTCAAGGATCCGCGACTCCGCCCTTTCGCCCTCGCGCCGGCCGACAAGAGCGATTTCCTCGCGTTCCTGAATGCCCTCACCGATTCCTCACTGGTTACCAATCCCAAGTTGACCAACCCGTGGCGCTGACGGCCGCGGACTCCCCAATCCCCTGGTTATCCTCAGCCGCTGCGTCGCTCCTTCGCCACCGCGCGAGGCTCCGTCGGTGGTACTTTCGCCAATAATGCCGTATATCGCGGTTTGACATCGGGTCGTACTTTCTGGTGTTCAACACTATCCTGAATGTCGACAACATGAAGGCCGGGCGGGTCCTCCCGGCGAGGTCGCGACGCAACTGACATTGAGCCTCGATAGTCGGACCGGGCTGTTCCTGATCGCCGCGGCGTCGGTGACCAACACCGCGGCGATGTTCATCGGCTGGCGCACGTACGCGCGTCAACGGCAGATGGCGTACTGGTTGGCGTCCAGTGTTGCGGTGTCCACTGGACTGGCGCTGATGAGCCTGAAGGGATCAGTGCCTGCCGTTGTGCCGGTCGTGGCGGGCAACTTGAGCCTGCTCGTCGGGTTTTGGAGCATGTTCATCGGTTTCGAAACGGCGGTCGATCGGCCACCGTCCTGGCGAGCAAGCCTGATCGCCGTCGCGGCGGCCGCTGCCGCGCACTTGAGCTTCTATTTTGTCGCCGACGTGTACGCCGCGCGCATAGTCGTGATGTCCCTGGCGCTCGGCGGTTTCCCGTTGGCTGCTGCTGTTGTGCTCGGGCGTGCCCAAAACCAGCCAGCAAGTGGGACTCGCTTCGTCGCGATGGCGCTACTGGCCGGCATTGGGTTCGTGCAACTTGTGCGTGGGGTGGTCGCGGCGGTCAGCCCGTCGATGCCCGATGTGCTCGGCGCAACTCCGTTCGCCGTCACCAACCTCGCGATGGGCCTGATGCTCTGGCTCCTGGTCTCATTCGTGGCCATGATCATGACGGGGGAGCGGCTCCAGGAGGAGGCGCGCGCGGCCCGTCAGGCGCTCGCGGAGTCGGATGGGCGCGCGCTCACTGCTTCGCGAGAGCGTGCGGCATACTACCGCGCATTGCTCCAGAACTTGCCGGCTGGCGTCGTGATCCACGCTCCTGATACATCCATCCTGGATTGCAATGAGATGGCCTGCTCGCTGCTCGGACTGACCGCCGAGCAAATGCATGGAAAGACGGCAATTGACCCGGCCTGGGCGTTCGTCGGTGAGGACCGCATACCAATGCGGCTCGAGGAATTCCCGGTCCACCGCGTCGCCGCGACCGGGCGCCCGCTGAGCGGCCTGGTGGCGGGCGTGCGCGTGCCCGGACGCCCCCAATTGACCTGGGTGGTGTGCAATGCCTATCCGGTGTCCGACGTCAGCGGACACGTGCAGCAGCTCGTGGTGACGTTCGTCGACGTCACGCGGCGTATCCAATCGGAAGAAGCCCGACAGGAACTCGAAGCCAAGTTGCGTCAGTCGCAGAAGATGGAGGCCGTCGGGCAACTCGCGAGTGGTATCGCGCACGATTTCAACAACCTCTTGACCGTTGTCACGGGGATTGCCGATCTGGCCATTCGCACGGTTCCGGCCGACGACCCCATGCATCGTGATCTGGCCGATATCCAGAGCGCGGGAGAACTGGCTGCGGGGCTGACTCGTCAGCTCCTCGCCTTTGGCCGCAAGCAGCCGCTCGTGCCGGAGCTGCTGAGCCTGCGCAGCCTGATCGACGAGTTGAAGCCCCTGCTGGTCCGTGTCATTCGCGAAGATGTGCAGCTCGTTCTCGAACCTGGGATGGCCGACGGGGAAGTGTTCGTGGATCCCGGTCAGTTCGAGCAGGTGCTACTCAATCTGGCGCTCAATGCGCGGGATGCGATGCCGCATGGTGGCGCGCTCAGCTTCACGCTCACGGAGGTCGAGCTCGACGCGGCCTTCGTCCGCACGCATGAAGGGCTGCACGCCGGAACGTACGCCCGGCTGGCGGTACGCGACTCTGGCACTGGGATGGACGAAGCCACGACCGCTCGCATCTTTGAGCCGTTCTACACAACCAAGGCCGCGGGGCGCGGCACCGGGCTCGGCCTCGCCACGGCATACGGCATCGTCGCGCAAAACGGGGGGGCGATCGAGGTGGAGAGCACGGTCGGCATTGGGACCACATTCTTCATCTTTCTCCCGTTGGCCCGGGGATTGCCGGCCGTTGTAATGGGCAAACGCAGGCCTGTACCTGTTGTCCATGACAACGATCCTGAGTCCGATCCGTTCGACGAACTCCCCGTGGACGTATCCACCGGCACGGGTACAATCCTCGTTGTTGAAGACGAGGCGGCGATCCGCCGTTTGGCGAAGCGTGTGCTCGAGGGCGCCGGGTACGAAGTGCTGACGGCCAACGACGGGGTGGACGCACTCCGTGTCCTTGCCGAACACGGATCGGCGGTTGACCTGCTCCTCACCGATGTCATCATGCCGAATATGGGTGGCCCCGAACTCGTCACGCACATCGCCGAGATGTATCCGGCAACCAAGGTGCTTTATGTGTCGGGCTATGCCGGCGACGCCGACTTGCATCGCGATGTCGTTGGTCTGTCGGATAAGTTTCTCAGCAAGCCGTACCGGGTCTCGGAGCTGACACAGAAGGTGGCGCAAATCATGAAACTTGACCGGTAGTGGTGAGCTTCCTGTATCCGTACAGATCGATCATCGCCAGTCCTTGCAACAGCTTGGCGCCGCGCCGGTGTTGTCGCGGCCGGAAGCGTCGGGGCTTCACCGCTACTGGCGCAACAACCGCCTGTACCGCTGATGCAAGTAGGTCGGAGCGCTCCGCGACTTCCCACCCGCCGGCCGATGCAACGCCGGGGTAATTACGCGTCGTGGTGACGTCGCCACCTGTCGCCGTCACGCTCATTGAGGGCGAGGTCGTGAACAGCTCCTGCTCGATGGACGAGCCTTCGCTGGAGGCGAAGTAGCGCCACTCGTAGCTATGCGCCGCGGATACGTTCACCGACGTCGGATGCTTGGTCATCGGCGTGATGAAATTCGCCACGTACGCCGGCACCGGTGCGAGCTTGAGATTTGCTTTCTTGGCGATCGCGCTGGCCTTGGCCACTTCGGTCGTGACCCGCGTGACCCGCGTGACCCGCGTGACCTGCGTGACCCGCTTGCTCTCGTCTTCGGCACTGGCGTACGCACACCACTGGCGGGTCGGGTTCTCGCTTGGTAGGCTTTCCTTTGTGATGCGCCCGCCCTACCGCCACTTGATAGCGCTCGTCGTCGCCCTGCTCGGCAGTCTTGCCGCGCCGGCGTCTGCGGTCGCGCACGGATGGCTCCATGAGCACGCCGCACACGAGGCCGCCGATCATCATCGGCAGGCCGCGGTTTCCAACCGTGACACCGCGCAGGCCGAGGTCGCGCACGGTGCCGAAGTTGACGAGCAGGAAGACCATCATCGCCACGGACACGACGCGATAGTCGTCGGTCCGGCCACGCGAGATGGACTGCGACTCGCTGTCGTAGCCGTCACCGCCATCGTCGTCTCGCGTGTAGAGCTGCCGATGGCCGAGGGCATTCCGTTACGCTCGGTCACCTTGTCGCATCGCGCGTTACTGGCGAGCCCCGACCCCGGCGGAATTTCCCCCCCGAGCCTGAGAGCTCCGCCCGTTCGCTGACCGCTGTCGAATGTCGGTGTGCCCGCGTGTTTCCGGGCATCCGGGCTCGCCCTTCGATATCCCGGATCGGTCAGCCGTGCCCATATCTCGCCGCTTCCTCGTCCGCTCGTCAGCGCGCGTGTTGACGTGCGCCATGACGCGACGTCTGTCGCCCCTCTCGCTTTCGCGCGCCCGTCTCGCGTCGTCTCGTTCCCGAGCGCACACCGCCGTTCACGTCATTCGTAAGCCGATGCCCATGCCGTCATGTTAGATGCCATCATCCTGTTCTCGATCAGGCGAAAGCTGATCATTGCCCTGATGACGCTCGCCCTCGTGGGGTGGGGTTCGTACTCGCTCACGCGCCTGCCGATCGATGCCGTACCTGACATCACGGATAACCAGGTGATGGTCATTACTCAGGCACCCCGCTTGGCGGCGCAGGAGGTCGAGCAGCTCGTCACGTTCCCGGTCGAACAGAGTGTGGTGAGCATTCCGGGCATTCAGGACATGCGCTCGTTCTCGCGCTTCGGGCTGTCGATTGTCACCATCGTCTTCCACGAGCACGTCGAGTTGTACTGGGCTCGACAACAAGTGCAGGAACGACTGAGTGTGGCGGCCAAGGACATCCCCGAGTCGATCGGCACGCCGGAGATGGCGCCCGTCACGACCGGACTCGGCGAGATCTATCAGTACGAGATTCACGCCGCGAGCGGATATGAAGACCGCTACTCCTTGGCCGACCTGCGGAGCATCCAGGACTGGATCATCAAGCGCCAGTTGCTCGGCACGCCTGGCGTCGCGGAGGTCAGCGGATTCGGTGGTGTCGTGAAGCAGTATGAGATCGCCGTGGACCCCGACAAGATGCGAAGCCACGGTGTGACCATCTCGGAGATCTTCACGGCGCTGCAGGAGAACAACCAGAATACCGGCGGCGCGTACATCGACAAGAACGCCAGCGCGTACGTCATTCGCAGTGAAGGGTTGGTCAGGACGATCGACGATATCGGCCGCATCGCGGTGCGCTCACCGGCGGCGGGAACGCCGCTGTTTGTCCGCGATGTTGCGACCGTGCAGTTGGGTCATGGCGTTCGCTACGGGGCGGCGACGCGCAACGGCGAAGGGGAGGTCGTCACGGGCATCGTCATGATGCTCAAGGGATCGAATTCGTCGGAAGTCATTACGGCGGTGAAGAATCGCATCGAACAGATCAGGACGACCCTGCCGGAAGGCGTGGTCATCGGCGCGTTTCTCGATCGGAAAAAGCTCGTCGACAATGCCATCAAAACCGTCATGACGAATCTGGCCGAAGGGGCCCTGATCGTGGTGTTCGTGCTGGTGTTGTTTTTGGGAAATCTGCGAGGTGGGTTGGTCGTGGCCTCGGTGATCCCGTTGTCGATGATGTTCGCCGTGTCGCTGATGAACCTGTTCGGCGTTTCTGGTAACCTGATGAGCCTGGGGGCGATCGACTTCGGGTTGATTGTGGACGGCGCCGTCATCATCGTCGAGGCGGTGCTGCATCGCATGTCACATCTGAACGCGGTTCCCGGTCGCAATCAGCTTACCGGGCGCGAGATGGATGATGAGGTGTACGAATCAACGCGACGCATCCGGACCTCGGCCGCATTCGGTGAGATGATCATTCTCATCGTGTATTTGCCGCTGCTCGCCCTCGCTGGTGTTGAAGGCAAGATGTTCCGTCCGATGGCGCAGACCGTCTCGTTCGCGATTCTTGGCGCCTTTCTGTTGTCGCTTACGTACGTCCCAATGATGTCGGCGCTCGTGTTGAGTCGAAAGACGACGCATACGCCCAACTTCTCGGATCGCATGATGGAGTTTTTTCAGCGGCTCTATCGTCCGTGCATCGAGACGGCACTCCGTCACCGGAGACTTGTCGTCGGACTGGCCGTTGCCATGTTCGTGGGGTCCCTTGTCGCCTTCGGACGCATGGGTAGCGAGTTCATTCCGCAGCTCGATGAGGGAGATTTTGCCGTGGAGACCCGCGTGCCGGTTGGCAGTTCGATCCAACAGATGATCGACGTATCCCAGAAGGCGCAAACGATCATCCGGGCCAATTTCCCGGAGGTGACACAGGTCGTGAACAAGATTGGCTCGGGCGAGATTCCCACGGATCCGATGCCCATTGAAGCGGGCGACATGATGATCATCCTGAAGCCCCGGAACGAGTGGACCAGTGGGAAGTCGCGGGAGGAGCTCGTGGAGCGGATGGGGCGGGCATTGTCGGTAATCCCGAACGCCACCTTCAGCTTCCAGCAGCCCATTCAAATGCGATTCAACGAGCTCCTCACCGGGGCGAAGCAGGATGTCGTCATCAAGTTGTACGGTGAAGATCTCAATGTGCTCTCGGATCTGGCGCGCAAAGTCGGCCAAACGATTGCCGGCATCGACGGCGTCGAAGATCTGTATGTCGAGCAGGTCACGGGCCTACCGCAAATTCAAATCACGCTCGACCGCGAAAGAATCGCGCGCCACGGTGTCACCGTAAATTCTGTCAATCGCGCCATCGAAGTCGGATTTGCCGGCGTGGCAGCTGGGCAGGTCTACGAGAACGAGCGACGCTTCGACTTGGTGGTGCGTCTCGATAGCACGCGTCGGACGGACATCACCGACGTCGAGAATCTCAACGTCGGTACACCGAACGGGCAGCAGGTGCCGCTACGCGAGTTGGCCACAATTTCCTACGAGCCCGGACCGGTGCAGATACAGCGCGACAACGCGAAGCGTCGGATCACCATCGGATTCAACGTCAGGAGCCGGGACGTGAAAAGCATCGTGAGCGACATCCAGCACGCTGTCCGACAGGAGATTACGTTCCCGGCGGGCTACTATGAAAGCTACGGTGGACAGTTCAAGAATCTCGAGGAAGCCAATCGACGCCTCGCCATCGCCGTGCCGATCGCGCTCTTGCTGATTCTGGTACTGCTGTTCTTCACCTTCGGGTCGATCGTGCAGAGTCTGCTCATCTTCACCGCGATACCGTTGTCGGCGATTGGCGGCGTACTGGCGCTTGTCATTCGCGGGATGCCGTTCAGCATTTCGGCCGGCGTCGGATTCATTGCGCTCTTCGGGGTGGCGGTATTGAACGGTATCGTGCTCATTGCGGAGTTCAACCGTTTGAGCCGGGAGGGGTGTCACGACGTGCGCGAGCGGATTCTGCAAGGCACGCATGGGCGCCTTCGACCGGTGCTGATGACGGCGCTCGTGGCGTCGCTTGGCTTCCTGCCGATGGCGCTCTCGTCCTCCGCTGGAGCGGAGGTACAACGGCCGCTTGCCACCGTGGTCATCGGTGGGCTGATCTCCGCCACGTTACTGACGCTGATCGTACTGCCGGTGCTCTACTCGTTTTTCAGCGGTGGCCGACCGCACGAAGCGTCGCGCCGGGAGTCAACGACCGGTGCGGCCATGGTCGCGGGCGTTGCGCTGATGCTGCTCACGCCGTCGAGTCTCGTCGGCGCACAGTCCGCGAGCATTCGTACGGTGACGTTGCCGGAGGCAATCGACGAGGCCTTATCGCGCAACGGTGAGGTACGCCTCGCGCAGTATGGAGTGAGCGTGCAGCGCGCCTTGGCGAAAGGTGCCGTATCGCTGCCGCGTACCGAAGTGACGTTTACGCGAGGTTTTCTCAATACACCGGGCGTGGGAGACGCGCTCTGGAACGTCTCGCAACGGCTGGAGTTTCCGACCGTATACCGGGCGCAGTCGGTCCTGGCACGCGAGCAGATTCGCGAGCGCGAATCGGGGGTGGCCATCGTGCGCAACTCGGTGGCGACGCAGGTGCGTCGTGCCTACGGGCAGTTGCAGTACCTCATGGCGAAGCGACGCTTGCTGATCAGACAAGACAGCCTATTCGCTGACCTTGAACGCGTAAGCCGTCTGCGGTTCGAGGCCGGCGAAGCCACGCGTCTCGAAAGCGTGGCATCGTCCACGCGTGCGCTGCGGGTGAGAAATACGGTCGAGCAGAACCAGGCAGACTTGTCGATCGCACGAACGCGCCTTCAGTCTCTGCTCCGGACAATCGATTCAGTCCGGATTGCTGACACCACGTTGTCGCTCAGCGCCCTGCCGGCATTGACTGACACGGGCCGACTCAGCGGGAATCCAGACCTTGCGCGCCTGGAGCAAGAAGTGCGCATGAGCAGGAGTGCGATGCATGTCGAGCGGCAACGGCTGCTTCCGGAAATCCTTCTCGGCTACAATGCCGTGACCTTCCGCGGGGTGCACGCGCTGAGCGGCGACGGCCGAACGGTCGGGAGCGGTGATCGTTTCCCGTTTTACTCGCTGGGGGTCGGTATTCCCGTGTTCACTGGGGCGGCACGGGCCCGACTTTCCGCCGCGCGTGTCACCGAGCATGCCGCGAAGGCTCAGCTCGAGTGGTCGACACTGCTGTTGCGCAGCGAGGTGCAACGGCTGCTGCAGGAGCACGAGAAGCTTCGGCAGTCGCTGAGATATTTCGAGTCGCAGGCGCTGCCCCAAGCCGCGCAGATCGCGACGAATTCGGATGTGGCGTTCCGCAGTGGAGATATCTCGTACGTCGAGCACCTGCAAAATCTCTCGTTGGCCGCCGAGACGGAGTCGGACTCGCTCGAAACCATCTTTCGCTACAACAGCATCATCATCGAGATCGCCGCGCTTCTCGGCATTCACTGAGGAATTCTGACCATGCCCTGCATCCAGCACGCGATGACCGCGTTTACCTCAAGCTGTCGGCCACTCGCGCTCACGTTCACCGTCGTGCTGGCTGGCTGCGGCGGTGATACTCCTGCTGCCCGTGACGCATCGCCGCCCGCCGACGCATCACGCCGCGATTCCGCATCGGCCGCGCCGACGGTCACGTTCACCGCGCAACAGTATCGGCTTGCCGGCATCACGCTGGGCTCGATCGAACGACGGAAGCTGAGCGCGGTGATCAGTCTCAACGGCCTGATCGACGTCGAACCCCGCAACACCGCGGTCGTATCTGCTCCGCTGGGTGGCTACGTCCGGTCGTCAGGTCTGCTGCCCGGCACACGAGTACGTAAAGGGCAACTGTTGGCAACCCTCGATAGTCCCGAATTCACTCAACTCCAACAGGACTATCTCGAGGCAAAGGGGCGGCGGATGTTCCTTGAGCAGGACTATGCGCGACAGGAACTGCTGCGCCGCGAGAACGTCAACGCGGCGAAGACATTCCAACAGGTGGCCTCGGAGTATGCCATCATCAAGGCTCGAATGGCGGGTCTCGAGCAGAAAATAGGACAGGCTGGCATCCCTCGGAGCGCAGTGGACAGCGGCGGCATCTCGCCAGTTGCAAAGCTGTACGCGCCGATCGGCGGATACATCAAGAGCAGCAACGTGAGGATCGGTCTCCACGTCACGCCCACGGACGTGCTTTTCGAGATCGTAGACACGGGCGAGTTGCACCTGGCGCTCAACGTGTATGCGCGAGATCTCGAGCGGGTTCGCGTGGGCCAGACGGTTCGCTTCGGCACCGCCGACGAACAACAGCTCGACCGGTCGGCGCGCGTTTTCCTCGTTGGGCAAGCGATTGGGGAGGATCGCGTGTTTCCGGTGCACGGTCATATCGACGCGCGGAGTGCGCGCGGGCTGCGGCCGGGGATGTACGTGAAGGCGGGATTGGAGGCCGGAGGCGAGGAGATGCTCGCCGTCCCGACGACGGCCGTTGTACAGTATGAGGGCAACGATTTCATCATCATCGAAAGCGGAAGCTCGGCGGCCGGGCATACCTTCCAACTTCAACGTGTACGCCGCCAGATCGAACAGGGCGGGTACGTGGGGATTGTCCTCGCCGACGGCTTCGACGTGAAAGGTTCGCGATTGGTCGTCGGCAACGCGTTCGCTATCCTGGCGGCGATACGAAGCGCGCAGGAGGGGGAGTGATCATCTGGCCCACTCCTCGACCCCTTCAGCGGTGGAGACAGTTGGGCGGGATGCTCGCCATCGCCGCCCCGGTGGCGGTGGTCCTACTGGCGTTGACGGCGGCGCCTGCGCTGGCGCACGGCGTCTCCGCCGGTGACAAGGGGTACATCCAGGAGACATTCGGCGTCCGGATCATGCCCTTTTTGTATCTCGGCGCCAAGCACATGGTGACCGGCTATGATCACCTGCTGTTCCTGTGTGGCGTCATTTTCTATCTGTACCGCTTGAAGGATATTGCGACGTACGTAACCCTTTTCGCGGTTGGCCATTCCACCACGCTCATCGTCGGGGTACTCACCCAGGTGAGCGTGAGCCCCTACCTCATCGACGCGATCATCGGATTCTCGGTGGCGTACAAAGCACTCGACAACGTCGGCGCTTTTCCCCGCTGGTTCGGGGTACAACCGAACGCGCGGGCGGCGACGTTCATCTTTGGTCTGTTCCATGGCTTCGGGCTCGCCACAAAACTGCTCGACTTCGAGATGGACGCCAACGGTCTCGTGTCGAATCTGGTCGCCTTCAACGTGGGCGTGGAAACCGGGCAGATGTTGGCGCTCGGGGTGGTGCTGATCGCCATGAGCTACTGGCGGCGCTCGCCGTCGTTCGCCCGGCGTGGATTCGCCGCGAACATGGTGTTGCTGTCCGTTGGTCTCCTGCTCGTGGGCTATCAGCTCACGGGATACTTTACCACTCGCAGCTGACTCACATTATGCTGATCATGTCCCGCTCAACCCGTACCCTGTCGCTCGCCGCACTCCTCGCCACGGTCACCGTCATGGCCAGCGTCTCGCCACGTGCGGCAACAGCGTCTCAGACGCCAGCGGTCGCTCAGGCCCGTCGTGATTCCATGACCGTCATCATCCAGCCGGCGAAGCGTATCGAAGTGAAGTTGGTGATGAAGAAGGGCCAAAGGGCCGATTTCGAATGGAAATCCGTTGGAGGCGATGTGGGATACAACCTCCACGGCGAAGTGCCCACCGATCCAAGCATCAAGGCGCACATTTATCAGCGTGGGTCGTCCAGTGCCGAGAAAGGAAGCATCGAGGCGGTGTTCGACGGCGTGCATGGCTGGTCGTGGCGCAACAATGGCGAGAAGGCGGTGACTGTTACGGTGAAGGCCTCCGGGCAGTTCACCGCACTGAAAAAGATGTGATGACGACGCCGCCGGACCACGACCTGCCGACTTCGCAACAGCTACGCCGCGCGACGATACTGGCCGTCGTGGTGGCGGCGTTTCTGCTGCTCACGGCGGTGCTCCCTGCGGAGTACGGCGTGGATCCCACTGGACTGGGCCGACGACTTGGTCTCACGCAGATGGGGCGTCTCAAGCGGGAGCTGGCGCGCGAAGCTGAGGAAGATGCGCGCGCCGATTCCTTGGCCTTGTTACGCCTCCGATCGGACTCGGCGCCAATCAGGCCGGATAGCCTCCGCTGACGTGCGCCCGTCACGTATCTCTCGCCACGACAAACAGGATCGTGGCCGGCGGACATCTGCTCCGTGAGGAGTAGGGGCCGCCGTCGGAGGTCGCTAGAATGCAGGGATGACGACACCGACCGAAACCGCCCCCGACCGCTACGCCTACTGGCAGAACGCTCCGCTTTCCATCGCGGGCTCTCGGGTGCTGGTGGCCACCAAGCCCGGAGTCTTTGCGCACGGCACGGTCGATCCGGCGTCGATGATGCTGGCGGAACAAGTGGCGTCGCTGGGACGGAGCACCTCCGTCCATCTGAACTGCGGCAACGGCATGGTGCCGGCCGCGGCGGCGGTGGCCGGTGGGGCGTCGGTGCTCTGGTGCTCGGATCGTTCATTGCCGTCGGTACAGGCGACCGAGCGCACGATGGCCGCCAATGGCATCGCGGGCTCGCACGTGGTACACGCCCACGGGACGCATGCCTTTCCGCTGGCGCTCAACGCCGACGTGGTCACCATTCGCGTGTCCACCGATAAGCTCGCGTTGCAGCAGCTCATCTGGGAGGCGTTTCACGCGCTCCGAATCGGCGGCAAGTGCTACATCGCCGGCGCGAATGACGAAGGGGTGAAGCCGGCCGTGCGTTTGCTGGAGTCCATCTTCGGCGCCACGCGTTTGGAAGCGCAGCACAGCGGGCACCGGATGGCGGTCGCCACCAAAGCGCAGATCGCTCCGTCGTCGCTCACTGAGGGGACGTCGCCGTTTCTCGACCCCGACCACTTTCGCGAGGTGTCGGTCAGCATCAAGGGCAGTGCGTACACGCTCTCCTCGCGTCCGGGGGTGTTCTCGTGGGAGCATCTCGATGACGCGACCCAGATCCTGGGTGACCTGATGGACATTCGCGCTGGCGAGTCGGTGCTCGATCTCGGGTGCGGCGCCGGTGCGCTGGGACTCACGGCCGCCTCGTTGTCGGGGACCGGTCGGGTGCTGATGGTCGATGCCGATGCGGAAGCGGTGCGCTGCGCCGCCCGTGGCATTGCGAAGGCCGGGCTCGTCAATGTCGAGGCACGGGCGAGTGACGTTGGCGGCGCGGTCGGCGACGAGCGGTTCGACGTGGTCGTGTCCAATCCGCCTTTTCATCAGGGGAAGGCGACCGATCTCACGGTGCCGCAGCAGTTCATCGCCGATGCCTATGCGCACCTGAATGTGGGCGGCCGGCTGTATCTGGTGGCCAACCGCACGCTCCCGTACGAGAAGGTGATGGCCGACCGTTTTGGCGACGTGCGCACGCTGCACGACGGCCGTCGCTTCAAGGTCTTGGGCGCTACCCGGTAGGTGCAAAACGCCCGCGGCAACGGCTCGGCGTCGCCCGCGCCTTACGTCTTGGCGGCAGCTTTGGACTGTGCCTTGGCCTCGAGGGCTGCCGCGCGAAGTGTGTCGATCTCACGGGCGTCGAGCAGCCGCCAATGTCCGTCGGCGAGATCGCCAAGTACGAGCGGACCAACCGCTACCCGCTGCAGCGTGTGTACGTGATTGCCGATGGCCGCCAACATGCGCCGTACTTGATGGTAGCGCCCCTCGCGGATCGTGACGTCGGCGCTCCGCTCGCCGGTTGCCGTAAATACCGCGGGCAGCAACGGCGTCGTCTCGTTCTTCAGCATGAGCGTGCCACTGGCCAACACGTCGGCCTCGTCGCCGCGCAACGGCTCAGCCAACGTCATCGCGTAGCGCTTGGGGACATGCGATTTCGGTGACGCCAGCAGGTGATTGAGGGGACCGTCGTCGGTGATGAGCAGCAATCCTGACGTATCCGCATCGAGGCGGCCAATCGACGCCATGACCGGCGTCCGCTTTGGATAGGTCGAGGGGAGCAGCTCGTAGATCATCGGCGGCCGATCGCTCACCGAGCAGACATAGCTCATCGGCTTGTTCAGCAGAATCACCGAACCCGGCGGCGCCTCGAGCGGCGTACCATCGACGAAGACATCGTCGTGGACGTACGCATCGGTGTCACGAAGCACGGCGCCCGCCGCCGTCGTCACGCGACGCTGCCGCACGATGCGTTCGGCCTCCTTGCGGGTTCCGTAGCCAAGAGCAACGAGATAGCGGGACAGCGTCATACGCACGGCGTCATGGCGTGGGGCTCGGGGGCGTGCTACGAAGAAGGCGCACGAAGGAGTATAATGCCCCGCGGTCCTCTCCCTCCCGGCCTCACCCTGCGTGGGGAGCAAGGGGAGGCAGGATCACCGATCGTCAACCGGAATCCGAATCTCGACGCGACATCCGCCCGACGCCTGATTGCTCATGCGAAAGGCATATCGGTCGCCGTACAGCATCGTGAGGCGCATGCGCGTGTTGGTAAGACCGATGCCGAGTCCGTCCACGGAGGGCGCGGCGGCGAGAAAGCGCCCGCTCGTGGTCAGGAGCCCGTCGAGTCCCTTGCCGTTGTCCTCGACGATGAGCTCCAGCATGCCACCGCGGCGTTTGACATGCACCTCGATGCTTTGATCCGGGTGGCCGGGCGCGAGGCCATGCTTGAGGGCGTTCTCGACCAGCGGCTGCAGGAGAAAACTCGGCAGCATGTCGTCCACGGCCGACGGATCGACGGTGATGTCGGCATCGAGCCCCTGCCCGTATCGGACGCGGGCGATCTGGAGATACAGCTCGACCAGTTCAATTTCCTGCCACACAGGAATCAGCGACGAGCCGGCACTGCGGAGCGACAAACGGAGGAGATCGGCCACGCGCGTCAGCGTGCGTTGTGCTTCGCGCACGTCCATCTCCATCAGTTCGGCAACGGAGTTCAGGGCATTGAAGAGGAAATGCGGATTGAGCTGCATGCGGAGCGCTTCAAGTTGCGTGCTCGCCAGCTTTTGCTCGAGGGCCGTGGCCGCGCGGTCGCGTTCGCGGTAGCGCCGCACGAACTCCACCATGTAGGCGGCGCCCACCACGGCCCAATACAGCACGACCTGAAAATCGAGATGATTCACGAGCACCACCCGGACCGCGAACGCGTAGCTGGTCACTTGGCCGATGGCCCCGAACACATGATCGAGCCAGGCGATGGCGAGCACGTTTACCGCGCAGATAACCGCACTCACGGCGATGTGCATCGAGATCCAGGGGAGGATACGTGCCGTGTCCAGCTTGACCCGTTCTACGAGCGAGAGCACCACCTGCGACCAGAGCCCCCACAGCATCCACGACGCCCCCTGCCAGTACAGCGAGGTGGCGAGGTTGTAGTGGGTTCCCGATGCATCGCCCACCAGCGTGAGCTGCAACGCCGCCAGGGCGGCCGGGATGACCCAGACGATGGCAAAGAGGAAGCGCGTGATACGCCGCAGGCGCACGCCTTCGTCGGCGATCGTGACGGGCTGGATTGGAGACACGGTGAAGCGGAGGGTGGGGGAGTCCGCGTGATGCACGCGATGCAGAACAACGGGTACCCGGCGATGTCCTGGAACTTCATCTGCAGGAAAACGTAGTAGCTGCGACGGACCGGAAGGTGCCGCCAGTTGGCTGCACTTTCTTTTTTCGGTATTCTGTGCAACCATCCTAGCATTCCAGAATCGAGATTCGCGGTCAGGTCCTTGTCGATCGACGTCACGCGCGCTGCACCTCCCGGCGCGCTGCTATTGGCCGATGGCAAGTCGGGAGGAGACGGAGACGGTGCCTGTGCGAGTTCTGATCGTTGACGATGAACGTCTGGCGCGGCAGCGCGTTCGCCGACTTGTACAGACGGAAGCGGATGTCGAGGTCGTCGGAGAGGCCGAGAGCGGGCACGAGGCGGTGGCGCTCATTCGCGAGCTGCAGCCTGATCTGGTCTGTCTCGACGTCCAGATGCCGGGACTTGATGGCTTCGGGGTGCTCCGTGAGCTCGACGGCGGCCACGTGCCCATGGTCCTGTTCATCACCGCGTACGATGAGCACGCGCAGCGCGCGTTCGACGTGCATGCGGTGGACTACGTGCTCAAGCCGGTCGATCAGGAGCGCTTCAAGGCGGCCTTCGAGAAGGCGCGGAAGCAGCGCGCCAACGCGGTGGCGGCCGAACGTCTCGGTGAACTGCTGGAGACGGTGCGCCGCCTTGCCGACGGCGCCGCCGCCGTCAACGCTGACGAGCGCGGAGAGCGCGCGGTCGGTTTCGCCGGAGCGGCGGGCCGCGAGAACGGACCCAATCCTGCGAACGGGAACGCGACGGCGGGTTCCCATGGCGTGGCCGCCGCGAGTGGCGGACGCTACGCCAGTCGCATTCTCGTGAAGCAGGACGGTCGCATGTTCTTCGTGAAAACGACGGAGATCGACTGGATCGAAGCCGATCGCAACTACGTGCGGCTGCACGTGGGCAAGACGGCGCACACGATCCGCGAGCGCATCGGCCATCTCGAAGAAACGTTGGACCCGCGGTTGTTCGCGCGGATACATCGCTCCACGATCGTGAACCTCAATCGCGTGCGCGAAATGCAGCAGTGGTTCTCGGGCGATTACGTGGTCATCCTCGAGGATGGCACGCGCCTTCGTCTGAGCCGCCACTATCGCGACCGCGTCGAGAAGCAGGTCGGCGTGTAAGGCCACCGCGGTCTCGACGCGACGAAATACTTCATTGGCGCGTATCATGCAGAAGTCCCTGAACGGTGTGTCATTCGACGCACACCCTGCTGCCCGAACTCTGCGCGCTCGAGTATAACCGATGTCGACCATCCCGTCCGCCACTCGGATCAGTTGGCAGTCTCGCCTCGTGCATCTGCTCGTGCGCGCGCGCATGCGTCCGCACGCCAACGCGCCGATCGACCCGTTCTGGGTTCGCTCCGAAATGGGCCGGCCTCGTGCGGCGCGTCGTTGGATGGCTCGGGCCACGGGCGCCTCGTTGCAGCTGCGAGCGGCGGAGCAGGGATGGCCGGGCGGTGAGGTCGTGTCGTGGCCCGGGCACGCGGCCAGCGCCCCTGTGCTGCTGTATCTCCACGGTGGTGGCTACATCGCCTGCTCGCCGGAAACGCACCGGCCGCTGGTCTCCTCGCTGGTGCGCCGTGTGCGGGGGCGCGCGTTCGTGCCGCGCTATCGGCTGGCCCCAGAGCATCCGTTTCCCGCGGCGCTCGATGACGCCAAGGCCGCCTATCGCTATCTGCTCGACGTGGAGCGCATTGGGCCCGAGCAGATCGTGATCGCCGGCGACTCGGCCGGCGGTGGACTCGCGCTGGCGCTAGCGCTGGCGATCCGCGACGAGCAGTGGCCGAATCCCGCCGGCATCGTGGCGTTCTGTCCGTGGACCGATTTGGCTGTCACCGGTGTTTCGCTCGACGAGAACTCGGAGCGGTGCGCGATGTTCACCGGCGACACGATTCGTCGTGCCGCTCGCTTCTATGTCGGCGATGCCGATCCGACGTCACCGTTGATTTCACCGTTGTACGGCGACTTCCGCGGATTACCGCCCATGCTGGTGCACGCCAGCGAAGACGAAGTGCTGCGTGATGATGCGATTCGTGTGGCGGACGCCGCGCGCAACGCCGGTGTGGACGTCGAGTTGCAGCTCTGGCCGCACGTGCCGCACGTGTGGCAATTCTTCGCGGCGGTGCTGCCAGAAGCGCGCGCCTCGCTCGAGGCCACGACGCGTTTCGTGTTGGAGCGAACGTAGGCGATGTGTCCAGCGAGCAGCGACCGTGAGCCCTTGAGACATCTTCCCCAAGTATCGTCCTCCCCACTGGTATCCGCTGCCGCGCGCCCTCGCGCTGGTGTTGGATCGTGACGGCGGTGCATTTCGATGGTTCGAGGAGATCGGCGCGTACCGTCGGGTAGATCACGACGAAGCATTGATCGAGGCCCTCGTCTGATCCGAAGCAGGCAGTTCATGGAGTTGCGTGGCGATGCAGCCGATACTTCTCGCATATGCTCTCGGATATTCCCGGCGTAGGCGGCACTCCGCGCCTGCTGCCCTCGTCGCCAATCGGCCCGGTGAGGCCGTCGACGGCGCTCGTGCCGGTGGCCCCCGTGGAAACACGCGCGTCGTCCGCGACGCCCGTGCCGCTGGGCCGCAGTGGCCTCGATCTCCTCGACGTCCTCAACACGACCGACCTGCTGGTGGAGCGCCGCACCGTGGCGCCGGTGGCGCTCGATGTTGGACTCGAAATGGCGCGCGGCGCGCTCCTGAAGGGGCTGGCCGCCGAGTCGCTGGCGACGCTAGATGGTGTGTGGGAGCGCGCGCAGCTCACTGAGGAAGGCTGGTATCTCCGCAGTGGCGCGTTGACCGTGCTCGGGCTTCCCGGCGAAGCGAATCGGGTGTCCACCGAAGCGCTGCAGCTCAAGCCCTCGTCGGTCGCGCTGCACTTCATGCAATCCCTGGCGCGACTGGCCACCGGGGATATTCCCGGTGCCCGCGGCGCGATCGCGACGGCAATCGAGCAACAGACGACGCATCCGGTACTGCTCATGCAGCAGGTCATCGTGCTCGCTCGTCAGGGCAATCGCAGCGAGGCCGAACGACTGCTGCAGCAGGTCATGCGGGTGTTCCCCGATCATCCGGCGGTGGAGGTCGCACGCACGACGCTGCGCGCGATCGCGGCCGATCAGACCCGCAGTGCGTCGCGCAGCGCCTTCGAGGGGCGCGTGGACGAACCTTCGCCGTTCACGACCGGTGATCACGACGTGTTCGAGGCGTTCGGCGCGACGTCCCGCGATGCCGTGCGTGACATGGACATGGACATGGACATGGACATCGACGGCACGGTGTCGCGGTCCGACGAGCCCATGCGCCTGTCGCCGCCGGACCCGCGCACAGCGAAAGTCGCCGCCGGCGATGGTACTGTGGAGAACGTGCCGGCCGAGAGCGCGATGGTCGGGTGTGACCCGCGTATTCCCGCCGCCACCGTAACCGGCACGGTGGCCGAGCAAGCGCTGGCGCGTCTCGGTGCCCGCTTGACGACGCTGTCCATCACAGATGCTGGGCGCGAAGCGCGCATGCTGATCCGCGCGTTCAGTGCGGGTGGCTCGATGGCCGGCGCCTGCGCGCCGGCGCAGGCGCATGCGGCACGCGGGGTGCTCACGGCGATCGTCTTCGCCCTCAACAATGGCGCGTTGTCCGCGCGGGTGGCCAACGGCGCCTCACCGCTTGACGTGCTGCTCTCCCAGTGGCTGCCACTGTTGCAGGCCGAGCGGTTTCATGATGCCGCGCGTGTGTGGCGTCGGCTGGGCGCGAGCATTCCCGACGCCCAGCGACGCCTGCTGGCGTCGTGGGCCCAGGTGCCTCTGGAGACGCGAACGCCGGACGCTCGCGAAGGGTGGGAGATGCTGTTCAGCACCGGCGAATACGAAGCGCTGGTGCAGAGTGAGCCGGCCAGGGGGCCGCTCATTCCGGTGCGGCTTGGTCTCGCATTGCTCGAGGAGCGTGCGACTGACCATGCCGCTGAGCGGGCGCCGGATCAAGGTATGAGCGGCTGGATCGAGCGCCCTCGTGAGTTGACGGCGTGCCACGCCGCGCCGAGTCGGGTGACGCCGTTGGGAGCGGCCGGTGGTTCGATCGAGGCCGACGGTCGCGGATGGGGGACGGCGATGGCGGCCAGCGCTTACCTGCCGCCGCCGAGCGACGAGGGAGCCGGTATGCGCATTGCGGCACTCCTGTGCGTGGTCATCGCCGCCGGTGCGGCAATGTCCGGATCGGGCGTGATCGCGGTCGCCTTTGGAGTCGGCGCCGCCTGGCTGGGGCTCCGTCACAGCGGGCGATCCGACGAGGGCCCGGGTGGGGCAAGCGACCGCGACACGACCGCGGCCGATTAGATTTCCCCCCGCGTTGCCCGACCCCAGTCGGCGATACCCCATTGGGCCGCGCCGCCGCGCACCCGCGCAATTGCGCACCTGCGCGCCGTCGTCGCTGTCCCATTCCGAACAGAGTCGTTCATCTCATGGCCCAGTCCACGTCCGCGCCCGTCACGGCGTTTCTTCGTCATCACTACCGCCACTTCAACGCGGCCGCCCTCATCGATGCCGCTGATGGCTACGTGCGCCACCTCGAAGCCGGCAACAAAATGATGATCACGCTCGCCGGTGCGATGAGCACGGCGGAATTGGGGCTGTCGCTGGCCGAAATGATACGGCAGGACAAGGTCCATGCGATCACGTGCACGGGCGCGAATCTCGAAGAAGACATTTACAACCTGGTCGCGCACGATCACTACGAGCGCGTGCCGAACTACCGCGATCTCACGCCGGAAGACGAGCAGAAGCTGCTCGAGAAGCATTTCAATCGCGTGACCGACACGTGCATTCCGGAAGCGGAAGCCATCCGTCGGATCGAGAAGGCGATTGTCGGCGAGTGGACAGCCGCCGACCAGGCCGGCGAGAGCTACTTCCCGCACGAGTTCATGTACCGGATTCTCCTCAGCGGCAAACTTGAGGAGTTCTACCAGATCGACCCGAAGAACTCGTGGATGCTGGCCGCCGCGCAGAAGAACCTGCCGATCATCGTGCCGGGCTGGGAGGACTCGACGACGGGCAACATCTTCGCATCGCACGTGATCGACGGCAACATCAAGAACGTGCACACGGTGAAGGGCGGCATCCAGTACATGATGTATCTCGCCGAGCACTACACGAACGTCACGAAGGACTCGTCGATGGGCTTCTTCCAGATCGGCGGCGGCATCGCCGGCGACTTCCCGATCTGCGTCGTGCCGATGTTGCACCAGGATCTGCAGCGCACCGAAGTGCCGCTGTGGGGCTACTTCTGTCAGATCAGCGATTCGACGACGTCGTACGGTTCGTATTCCGGCGCCGTGCCGAACGAGAAGATCACGTGGGGCAAGCTCGGCATCGATACGCCGAAGTACATCATCGAGAGTGACGCGAGCATCGTGGCGCCGCTGGTGTTTGCGATCGTTCTCGGCCAGTAGTCGGCGGCACTACGGCAGCGTGTCCACCTCAACCTTCGGTACCCGCAGTCGCTGTCCCACTTGGATCTCGTCGGTCGGGAGCTGATTCAGTTGCCGTAAAACATCCGGCGACGTCCGAAAGCGGCGCGCGAGGCCGGTGAGTGTTTCGCCGCGCCGCACGATGTAGGGCACGTACAGCGCCGCCGGTGGGGCAGGGGCGCGCGTGCTGGCGATCAACGCTTCCTCGTTGCGGGTGACCGCCTGACGGGCTGCCGCGCTGGCTTGGGACACGCGCAGCGCCGACGTCCAGGAACCGTCGTCGACGATGAAGTCCACCTGGGCCGCCGGGGTGCGAAGCACGAGGCCCCGACCGTATCCGCGAAAGAGCGTGCGCGGCTCGAGCGTGAATGCCGCGTCGTACGGGTAGCTCTCCACTAACAGCTCCGTGGGGCCGTCTTCGCGCGGACGCAGCAGCGGCGTGGGCGGGGCGCCGACGTACAGCAGTCGACGGTTCGTGGCCACGACCACGCCGAACGACTCGCGCCACATGTCAGTCCAGCGGCGCTGTGACGCGAAGGCGCGTGCGATCACGCGCTCGTCCAGGCTGAGCTGCGACACGACCTCCTGCTGCGCGGCCTCTCGGGCTGTGCGGCGGGCACCAATCGGCGGAACAATCGCTGCGGCCGCGACTAGGCCGGCGGTGCCCAGCAGCGCCGTGCTACTCGTGAGCGCCACCAGCAGTCGCACCCACGCCCTGCGCTGCCGGCGGGCCGGTGGCGCGGCGGCGCCTGCCCGCAGCCAGCCCGGACCTCGCGAGCGAACCGCCGTTCCAGCGCGCTCGGCAGCGCTCTCGTCGGACACGGACGGATCGGGGGGCGAGCTCGAAGTCGACAGTGAGTTGGCGGACGGGTCGTTGGCGGACGGGTCGTTGGCGGCCATTCCGTGAAAAATACCCCGTTGGAGCGGAGGAATCTCAAAAAGGGCTTGCCAATACGTATTTGCAGCGCATTTTGCATCTCGATGGCCTTCCCTCCTTCTGGGCGCCGCGTCACGATCCACGACGTCGCCGCCCGCGCCGGTGTCTCCCAGCCCACCGCGTCGCTTGTCCTCTCGCAGCACCCGCGCGCCCGCGTGGCGCCCGCCACGAGGCAGCGCGTCCTCGACGCGGCTGCCGAGCTCTGCTATAAGCCGAACGTGGTCGCCAAGTCGCTCGCCAGCCGACGGTCCTTTGCGCTGGGGGTGATCGTGCCAGACGTGCGGAACCCGTTCGTGGCGGACGTCATCACCGGCGCCGAGCGCGTAGCGGCAGCGGCGGGCTATGCGGTGCTACTCTGCGATCAGTCGGCGCGTAGCGTGCTGCAGCATCTCGACGTGCTGCGGGCCCGGCAGATCGACGGCGTGCTGCTCGATGCGGTC
Organism: Gemmatimonadota bacterium; assembly: GCA_031363815.1. Taxonomy (GTDB): domain Bacteria; phylum Gemmatimonadota; class Gemmatimonadetes; order Gemmatimonadales; family Gemmatimonadaceae; genus Gemmatimonas. The sequence continues at coordinate 14,301 of JANLVC010000176.1, read as the reverse complement.
GGGGCCAGCACGCTTCCCGATGAGGCGCTGGCCGGCGTGAACGTCGTCCTTATCGACGAGCCCTCCGAGCGGTGGCCGGGAATCGCCACCGATGCCGTCATGGCCGGTCGGCTGGCGGCGGGGCATCTGCTCGAGCTCGGACACACGGAGCTCGCCTTCATCGGACCCGCCTCAGACGTCCACGCCTTCCGGATGCGTGAACGCGGGTTTGTGGTGCGGTTGCGTGAAGCGGGCATTGCGCTGCGCTCGCCGCGGCTCCGTCGTGCACCGGCTACGGTCGCCGGAGGGCGCGACGCCATGCGTTTGCTGCTGGCGTCCGGGCCGCGGCCGACCGCCGTGTTTTGCGCCAATGATCTCATGGCCATCGGCGCGCTCAAGCAGGCACTCACGGCGGGATTGTCGCTGCCCGCGGATCTCTCCGTCGTCGGCTGCGACGACATCGAACTGGCTCGCTACGTGACTCCTGAACTCACGACCATTTCGGTCCCCGCCCGCGAACTCGGCGCCCGCGCGGCCCGTTTGCTTCTTCAACTCATCGAACACTCCACGAAGCGCGTGTCGGCCAGCCAGCTGTTGCCGGTGCGGCTCGTCACGCGCGGCAGTTCGGGCCGCGCACCGGCGGTCGTGGCATGAGCCACGCGACCACCAGCAGCGCGCCCGCTCGCCTACGGGAGGCCACGATCATCGGCACAGGCAGCGCCGTGCCGCCGCGCATCGTGACCAACGAAGCACTGTCGGCGCAACTCGGCGAGGACATCGATCCGTTCGTGCAGGGTACGCTGGGCATCACACAGCGGCATTGGTGCTCGCCCGATGAGAGCACGGCGGATCTGGCCGAGGCGGCAGGGAGGGCGGCCCTCGCCGCCGCCGGTATCTCCGCGGAGCAGATTGATCTGTTGATCGTGGCGACCGACACGCCGGAGTATGTGTCGCCGGCTACGTCGTCGGTGGTGCATGGGCGACTCGGTCTCACGAACGCCGGGACGTTCGATATCAATGCCGGCTGCGCCGGATTCGTGACCGCGCTCGACACCGCCTGGAAGTACATCCGCGCCGACGATCGGTACGCTCGCATTCTGGTCGTCGGTGCGTACGCGATGTCGAAGTATCTGAATCCGCGAGACAAGAAGACGCTCACGATCTTCGCCGATGGCGCCGGCGCCGTGGTCGTGGAGGCCGGACCGGTACCCGGCGTGCTCTCCTCGGAGCTGTTCGCCGATGGGCGCTATTGCCATGGCATGGGCGTGTTCGCCGGCGGCACGCATACGCCCATCACGCAGGAAGTGCTCGACGAAAACGTGCAGCAGTATCTACGCTTCGTACAGAAGTATCCGGCATCGGTGAACGAACAAGGATGGCCGCGCATTGTGAAGTCGGTGCTCGCGCGCAGTGGACACACACCGGCGGATGTCGATCTCTGGCTCTGGACGCAGGTCAATCGCTCCACGATCGATGTGGTCATGCATGCGCTCGGCCAACCGCTCGAGCGGGCGCACACGATTATGCACAAGTGGGGCTACACGGGCTCAGCATGCCTGCCGATGGCGCTCGATGACGCGGTGCGCAGCGGACGCCTCAAGGACGGCGACTTGGTGGTGCTCACCGGCTCTGGTGCAGGTCTCGCGATGGGCTCGCTGGCGATGCGCTGGCGTTCCACCACGACGGCGTCGTCGTCGTCCGCGGTACAGGCGTAAGGCGCGATGTCGGCATCGTCATCCGCGTCGGTGGCCGCCATGGTCGAAACGCCTCTGGTGCTCCGCTTCCTTGCGCGGTGCGACCAGTTTCCCGGGACCGTGGCCTACGCGGTGTATCCCGCCGGCGCGGGCGCGCCGAGTCGTGTGCTGACATGGGGCGAGTGGCGTGATCACTCACTGGCCTGCGCCGCGCGTCTCATCAGCGCGGGCGTGGAACCGGGTGACCGCGTCGCGATTCTGGCGGGCAATCGGTTGTTGTGGCCGATCGTCGATGTCGCCCTGCAACTCGTACGCGCCGTGGGCGTGGGCCTCTATCCCACCAGTGCTCCGGCCCAGATCATCGCCCTCCTGCGCGACAGCGGGGCACGACTGCTCTTCACCGACAACGGCGCCCGCGTGGCGGACATTCGTGCGGCGAACGATCCTGCCGTCTCTGAAATCGCCATTGTGGCGGACCTCGAAGAGTTCAGTGCGGACGTGGCGGACACGACGGTCACCCTGTTCACGGATTGGTGCGACGACGGTGCACGCCTGCTGCGTGATCCGCGCGCGACGACCGTGCTCAACGCGCGTATCGCGTCGATCGTACCGGATGATCTGGCCGCGTTGATCTACACCTCCGGCTCGACCGGCGAGCCGAAGGGCGCGTGCATCTCGCACCGGTATCTGGCGGCATCGGCCGCGTCGATCGCCGACGTCTTGCGCGTTGACGCCGACGATCGGTCGGTGTCGTTTCTGCCGTACTCTCACGCCGCCGAGCGCATCTTCGGACAGTGCACGCGCATGCTGTCGGGGATGTCGGCGGCGTTGGTGGAAGATCCGACCGATGTGTTTGCGGTATGCGCGCATTACCGCCCCACGTTGTTCGGCGGGCTGCCGCGACTTTTCGAGCGGATGTACGAGGCCACGGAAGTGGCGCGCGCAAACGGCAGCGAACCACGCGAGGCGCTCGCCGCTCGCATTGGCTCCGCCGTGCGCCTCGCGACCTCGGGAGGCGCCGTGCTACCACAGCGCGTGGCCGAGACGCTTCACGCGCTTGGCTTGCCGATCCTTGGCGCCTACGGGCAGACCGAGCATCTGTGCATCGCCATGAACCGAGTGGACGCGATGCGGTTCGATACCGTTGGTCCGCCGATGCCGGGAACGACGGTGCGTATCGCCGATGACGGCGAGCTGCTCGTGCGTCGGAGCGCGCTCACGTTCAGTGGGTACTGGAACAAGCCCGACGAGACGAGGACGGCCTTCACTGACGACGGACGCTGGCTGCGCACGGGTGATCAGGCGGCGCTCGAGGCCGACGGTTCGCTGCGTATCACGGGTCGAGTGAAAGAGATCATTGCGCTCTCGACGGGCCGAAAGATTGCGCCGCTGCCGATCGAGGCCGCGTTGACCGATTCGCCATTTGTCGCGCACGCCGTCTGTCATGGCGAAGGGCGGAAATTCCCGGTGGCGTTGCTGGCGTTGCGCCGTGAGCTGGTTACCGCGTGGGCTGCCGCGCAACAGCTCGCGTTGCCGTGGTCCGAGCTCGTGCGGCATCCGGCGCTTCGCGCACTGGTGCAGGAGCAGGTGGATCGCGTCAATGCGACGTTGGCGCGAACCGATCGGATTCAGGCCTTCGCGATCACCGACGCCGAGTTCTCGGTCGCCGAGGGCGAATTGACGCCCACACTCAAGGTGGTACGACGCGTGATCGATACGCGTTTTGCGCCGATCTTCGACGGGCTTTACGCCGGCGCAGCGCAGGGTGGGGGACGCATGATCGTCACGGCGATTGATCGCATCGATGACTTGGTGTCCGACGACGAAGCCGTCGTCCTCGTTCCGCTGGAAGGGTGACGTCACCACACGGCAAACCTCCACCGCGCTCGCCCTGACGATTCACCGTGCCCCGTAGCTCCTTGTTCCTCCGCACCGTTCCGGTGCACCTCCCTCGCTGTTCCCCTCCTGGAGGAGTCCGCATGTCGTCTTTTGTTCATCGGGCCGCCCGTCACGGGCGCGCTCTCCGGCAGTTGCTCGTGGCCTTGGCCCTGTTTGCGGTGCCCGCCGTCGCGGTGCCCGCCGTCGCGGCGGCGCAGGCCGGCAACATCTCCGGTCTCGTGTCCGACAGCGCGAAGGCCCCGCTGCCTGGAGCGCAGGTTACCGTGGTTGGTACGCGCTTCTCGAGCACGTCAGGCATGGATGGCCGCTATCGCGTGGTCGGCGTTCCGGCCGGGACGTACTCGCTGCGCGTACAGCGTATCGGCACGCTCGCCCGCACGTTCGACAACATCGCCGTGGCTGCCGAAGGTAACACCACGCTCGACATCACCCTCGCCGCGTCTGCGCTGCAACTCGGTGGCTACGTGGTATCGGCGTCGCGTCGCGTGGAAAAGATCACGGACGCACCGGCCACGGTGACACGTATCGATGCCGAGCAACTGCGCAATACCGTCGGTAACTCCTTTACGGCAGTGTTGAAGGACGTGAAGGGCGTCGACTTTTTTCAGACCGGCGTGGCTGCCGCGGGTATCAATGCGCGCGGGTTCAATAGCGCGTTCAACAACCGCATGCTGCAGATGGAAGACAACCGCGTTGCGGTGCTTCCGGAGAATGGATTGCCGGTGGGCGTGTTCACGACGATTCCCAAAATTGATATCGCGGGCGTGGAGGTGCTCATCGGACCCGGCGCCGCGCTGTACGGTCCCGATGCCTCGAACGGTGTCGTCACGTTGCTCAGCAAGGATCCGAAGCAGTACAAGGGGCTGACGGTGGAAACGTCGATAGGCTCCAACGGCGGCTCGGTCGCAAAAACCTTCGACAAGGAGCCAGGCCATGTGAGCTTCTCTGACTTGCAGGTCCGCTACGCGAATGTGTACGGCAAGATCGGCTTCAAGGTGACCGGTGAAGCCCTGTACGCCAACGATTGGCAGAACACGAACAACTATGCGCCGGTCGCGCCGCGCACGACGCCGTCACCGGAAATCAATCCCGACTGGTCGACAAATTATCGCCGCGCGAGCGGTGCGTTGGTGTACTATTTCGACCGCGGTGGTCGTCTCGAGTATCAGGCCGGCGCCAGCAAAAGTAACGGCATCGGCCTGACCAGCGCCGGTCGCAACCAGCTCAAGAACTGGGGCTACTGGAACCAGCAGGTGCGATACACGTCAGATCACTGGTTCGCGCAGGCCTACGCCACGCGCTCCATGTCGGGGCAGTCGTTCGCGCTGAACGGATTCTCCACGAACCGTTTGGCGGCGCGCTTCACGGGCATCAGCGACGACTCCGTGCGCGCGGCCTCGGCCTTCCCGGCCGACGGGCGCCTCTACGCCAGTGAAATACAGTACAACACCACGCTGCCCAAGCTGTTCAACACACGCGTCGTGGTCGGTTCACAGGTGCGCCGTGACGTCGTGAGCTCGAAGCAAGTGTGGCTCACCGACGCGCTGACCAAGGAAGATATTCAGCTCGATCAGGTGGGCGTGTACGCGCAGACGGAGACGCCCGTGAATCAGTATGCGAAGCTGGTGTTCGGCGCGCGCTACGACAATCCCGAGTTCTACGATCCGCAGTTCAGCCCGAAGGCAGCGCTGCTGATCTCACCGGATGAGAACAGCACGTTCCGTGTCACGTTCAATCGCGCATTCAAGTCGCCGTCGATTCTGCAAACCAGCTTCTACTTCCGCGATTTCAGCCCGGGTATCGGCGTGTTCGGCAACAAGGACGGCACCACGATCAAGGACGCGGCGGGCACCACGCTTCGCTCATTCGCCCCGGTGGTGCCGGAAGTGAACAACACCATCGAACTTGGCTACAAGGGCGTCTTCAAGAATCGCCTGTACATCGACGTGGCTGGTTACGTGGCGAGCTACAAATCGTTCCTCAGCCCGCTGGTCGTAGTCGCCAACCCGTACACGGGCAACACCGCGACGGCTACGTACGCCTACAACACGGCCACGAACACGAAGCATGTGAACGCGGCTGGCGCCGAGCAGATTGCGCTCACGTACTACAACCTCGGTGAAGCCACGCTGTCGGGCATCGACGCCGGCTGGCGCTTCGTGGTGAACAACAAAATCAACACGTCTGGTACGTTCAGCGTGCTCAAGCTCGACTCGATTATCCAGAAGGTGGGTGATCCGCCCGAGGCAACGTCGCTCAACAGTCCGACGATGAAGGCGACGTTTGGCATGGACGGCAAGGACGGTCCATTCCAGTCGTTTGGTGGATTCACGTTTCGCTTCGTGAAGGACTACAAGTTCCGGTCGGGCGTGCACAACGGCCGAATTCCGGGGCTGTTCAACCTCGACATCAACGCCGGCAAGCGCCTCACGTCGAACATCGTTTTGAATGTGTCCGTGCAGAACCTGTACACCTGCACGAGTGGCGTGACGTCGGCACCCGTCTTCTTGAATGCCGGACGCCCGTCACCATACCAGCGTGGCTGGGGCTGCGGATTCGGTCGCAAGCACATCGAACTCCTGAACATGCCCGCGCTCGGGTCGATGACGTTTATCGGCCTCCGGTTCGACCGCTAAGTCGTGAAGGTTCTGGTTTTCTTGCTGCTGACCGCAGGCGTGGGGACGACAGCCGTCCCCACGCCGCGCGTTGGTGTGGAGCGCACAACCATGATGAAGGAGACTAGTGTGCCGGCATCGCTCGCGGGTAGCGTGGTGACCGGAACCTACGATGGTCCGGAAGGACGTCGGCCGTACCGACTGTATGTGCCGCGTGGTTACGACGCCACGAAGGCGCTGACGATGCTCGTGATGCTGCATGGCTGTACGCAGGATGCGGCGGACATCGCGCGTGGCACGCAGTTCGATGCGGAGGCCGAGGCGGGCGACTTTCTGTTGCTGTACCCCGAGCAGACTGTTGCCGCCAATCCAGGGCGATGCTGGAACTGGTTCGACGCCGCGCATCAGGTGCGCGGCGGTGGCGAGCCGGCCATTCTCGCGGCGATGATCGCCCACGTCGGCGCGGCGTATCACGCGGACCCGCGGCGGGTGCACCTGGCCGGCGTGTCGGCGGGAGCTGCCATGGCTGGACTGCTGGCCGTCGCGTATCCGGAACGGTTCGCGTCGCTCACCGCCGCCTCGGGAGTCGGGTGGCGCGCGGCCACTGACGTGACGCGGGCGATCGCCGTGATGCGGCAGGGCGCAGGTGAGGCCCTCCCCCCCGGATCGGCGATGCGCACGGCCATGGGCACGAATGCGTGGTCGCTGCCGGTGTTCGTGATTCATGGCGGCAAGGATGCCGTGGTCAGTGTGAGCAACGGCGAGGAGTTGGCACGGCAGTTCTCTGAACTGCAGGACATTCTTCGTCGTGAGATGGGTCAGTCGGTCCTGGTCGAGACCGACATTCCTGTACGGGTTCAGCAGGGCTACACCGTGCGTGAGCGGCAGTGGCGGGACGCCGAGGGACAGGCGGCCGTCACGCTGCTGCGCGTGGAGGAGTTGGGCCATGCATGGTCGGGCGGTTCTCCCAGCGGTACCTTCACCGACCGTTCCGGTCCGAATGCGAGTCAGCTGATCGCCGCCTTCATCGCGCAGCACACGCGTCCCGCCGTCCGATAAATCTCCGCTTACGCCAATGACGTATCCGCCGCTGTCCGAGCTGTTCGATCCTATCGCCTGGTGGTCCACGGTGGATGGAACGCGCACGGCCATCATCGACTCGGCGACCGAGCGCCGCTACAGCTATCGCGACGTCGATCGAGATGCTGATCGTTGGCACGCGGTGCTTGCGCGGCAGGGCGTGCGGATGGGTGATCGCGTGGGCATTCTCGCACAGAATCGCTACGATTTTATTCCGCTGTTCTTCGGGTGCATCCGGTTGGGCGCGATTTTGGTACCGCTCAATTGGCGGCTGTCGGTCATCGAGCTTGCCCGCGTGATCAACGACGCCGAACCGATGGTTGTGTTCGGTGAGGACGCCACGCGTGCGTTACTCGAAGCGTCGTGCGCGCACCTTGACGGCATGCTGACACCGCAGGTGTTCGATCTCGATCGCGACCTCCCCGCGATGCAGCGCGCCGTCGCCGACGAGGTCCCACTGGTGGCTTCCGGTCGCGGTCACGACGACACGACGATGCTGCTGTATACCTCTGGCAGCACCGGTGTGCCCAAGGGCGTGACGCTGCCGCATCGCCAGCTGCTCTGGAACGCGATGGCCACCACCATCGGCTGGCGACTCGGCGCCGACGATGTGGGACCGGCGTCTACGCCGTTTTTTCACACGGGCGGCTGGCACGTCTTCACGACCACCTTGCTCTCGCGAGGAGGCGCGATCGTGCTGTTGGGTGCTTTCGAGCCGGACGCGTATCTCGACGTGCTTGATCGCTACGGGGTTACGGTTACGTTCGGTGTGCCCACGCAGTTTGCGATGATGCGTGATTGTGCCGGGTGGGGCCGACCACTGCCGAAGTTGCGATGGTTCATTTCCGGGGGCGCCCCATGCCCGCAGGGAATCAAGGACATGGTTCGTGCCGCCGGGTACGGATTTCGCGAAGGCTACGGTCTCACGGAGTGCGGCCCGAATTGCTTCGCCACCAACGATCGCACGGCGTTCGAAAAGGATGGCTCGACCGGGTGGCCGATTCCGTTCCTGCAGATGCGGCTTCGGGGGGACGATGGCTCGCTTGTCGGCGCCGACGAAGTGGGTGAACTGGAGCTGCGCGGTCCGCAGATGTTCGGCGGGTACTTCCGTTCGCTGGAGCAGACCGCCGACGTCATGACCGCCGATGGTTGGCTGCGCACCGGCGATCTCGCGAGTCGTGATGCCGAGGGGGTCCATCGTATTCGTGGACGGCGCAAGGAGATGTTCATCTCGGGAGGCGAGAACGTGTTCCCGGGTGAAGTGGAAGCGGCACTGCTCGATTGCCCGGGTGTGCTCGAAGCGACCGTCATCGGCGTGCCCGATGCGCGTTGGGGTGAAGTGGGATACGCGCTCATCGTGCGCCGTGATCTCGCCCTCGACGAGAGCAACCTGATCGGCCAGGCGCGTCTCCGGCTGGCCGGGTACAAGGTGCCCAAGCGTATTGTGTTCGTGGACGCCATTCCACGACTCGGATCAGGAAAGATCGATCGACGTGCCACGGCGGCCCTCATTCCCGATGTCTCGTCAGTCCGCACGAGCTAAAGGCTCGGCCGTCCAGAGTACGCTGACGTTTCTCGCCGCGACGGTTGGCGAGGAGATGCCGGCGATGCTTATGGCCGCACTCGACGCCGAGACGCGGGCGGCCGTGCGCAGCGTGGCGCCGACGCACGAACTGCCGTACGACGTGTTGGTCACCCTCTGGCTGGCGGCCGATCGCTGGATCCTTGCCCATCGTCCTGAGCTGCGCAATTGGGCGGAGCAGGCGGGTGAGGCGTCCATCGGATCGCTTGGCGTGCAGTTGTACGGTGGCATTCTCCGGAAGCCCACACCGCGTGAATTCCTGACGCAGAGCATCTCGTTATTTCGCCTGTACTACCAGCCTGGCGACATGGAGGTGGTGGAGGACGTGCCCGGGCGTGTTGTGCTGCGTCTCGTTGGTTTCGACCCGGTCACGACCATCTTTTGTCGTCGCCAGACCGGTGGTTTGCGCAAGGCCGTCGCGCTGGCCGGCGGGGAGGACGCCAGAGTGCGTCACGTGCGCTGTTGCATTGAAGGGGACGCCTTCTGCGAGTGGGAGCTCGCCTGGCGGGTTGAGCGCGTAGCCGCTGGCGCACGGAGCGCGCCCTAGCGAGCATTGGGGGATGCTTCCGCTGGTTCGCACGATCCGATGACGCGCCCCGAGCGCGCTGCCGCCCCCACGCGTGCGAAAAGCGCGCGCGCGTCCGCCGATGCGAAGGCGGCGATCGCTCCGCCGCAACTCGACTTGTTTCCCGTGCGCCCGGTCGTCGACGTGCTTGATCCGCGCGCTATCGTGGGGGCGCAGACCGGTGTCGAGCATCTGGTGCGCGTGCGCTTGCGTCCCAACGAGGCGCCGCATCTGATCTTCCATGACCGACACGGCTGGTACTGCGAGTCGCATGGACCGACATGCCATACCGTGCAACTCGCCCGCGACGAGATCAAATGAGCGGTTCACATGTCGGTTGATGTCGCGCCCATCTGGACGCCATCGGCGGAGGCGGTCGAGCGCGCGCGGATCACGCGGTTTCGCCTCGACCTCCAGACTCGCGGAATCATCGACGCCTCGGTGCGCGATTCGCACGCGCTGCAGCGCTGGTCGGTGCAGCACCCCGCGGCGTTCTGGGCCGAAGTCTGGCGTGCCGCCGGGATCATGGCTGATGGTCCGGGTTCGTCGGATGCGCCGTGGAGCAACGTGCTGATCGGCGGCGAGCGCATGGACCCGCCGAACGCGCAGCGCGGGCCGCGCTGGTTCACGGATACCGGTCTCAATTTTGCCGAGCATCTGCTTCGGCGGCGCGACGACGCTACGGCGATCGTGTCGTGGAACGAGCATGGGGCCCAGCAGCGCATCAGCTTCGCCGAGTTGGCGGCGCAGGTGGCCGCCACGGCGACCGGGCTCGCTGCCGCCGGGGTAGGGGTGGGTGATCGCGTGGTCGGCTTTCTGCCGAATCTTCCACAGGCGGTGATCGCGATGCTGGCGGCCACCTCGCTTGGCGCCGTGTGGTCGTCGTGTTCACCCGATTTCGGTACGAGGGGGGTGCTCGATCGTTTCGGACAGATCGCGCCCAAGGTACTGATCGCCGCCGACGGATACTGGTACGCCGGAAAGCAGATCGACTGCCTGGAACGGCTGCGCGAGATCGTCGCGTCGCTCCCGTCGCTCACGGCGGTGTGGGTGGTGCCGTATGTCAACGCCACGCCGTCGATCGCGTCGGTGCCCGGTGCGGTCGCGTTCACCGACGTGTTGGCCGCCAATCGATCGCCCGGCGAGCCGGCGTTCACGCGCCTGCCGTTCGATCATCCGCTGTACATCATGTACTCATCGGGCACCACGGGACTTCCCAAGTGCATGGTGCATGGTGCGGGTGGCACGTTGCTGCAGCACTGGAAGGAACTCGCGCTGCACACCGACCTCGGGCCGGATGATACCACCTTCTACTTCACCACCTGCGGGTGGATGATGTGGAACTGGCTGGTGTCGGCGTTGGCCGTCGGCAGCACGATCGTGCTGTACGACGGCGCGCCGCTGGCACCATCAACCGACATCCTCTGGCGAATGGCGGCCGCGGAGCGCGTGACGGTGTTCGGCACGAGTGCCAAGTATCTGGCGGTGCTCGAGAAAGAAGGCGTGCAACCTCGTACGCAGTTCGACGTGTCGTCGCTGCGCGCGATTCTTTCCACGGGCAGTCCGCTGGCGGCGCACAGCTACGATTTCGTATACGCGCAGATCAAGTCGGACGTGCATCTGGCCAGTATCAGCGGCGGGACCGACATCGTGAGCTGTTTCGCGCTAGGCGATCCCGCCGGAGCGGTGTACCGCGGAGAACTGCAGATGCGCGGACTTGGCATGGCGGTCGATGTATTCGGCGACGACGGCACACCGGTGCGTGAGACGCCGGGGGAACTGGTGTGTACGCGTCCGTTCCCGAGCATGCCCGTGGCATTCTGGAACGACCCGGATGGCGCTCTGTACCGCGCGGCGTACTTCGAGTACTTCGCCGGCGTCTGGCGCCATGGCGACTGGGCGGAGATCACGGCCCACGACGGGTTGATCATTCACGGCCGCAGCGATGCGACGCTCAATGCCGGTGGTGTGCGCATCGGTACGGCGGAGATCTATCGACAGGTGGAGCAGATCCCGGTCATCTTGGAATCGCTGGTGATCGAACAACGACTCGGTGCGGATGGCGCCGCGTCGCGGGTGGTGTTGTTCGTCCGCTTGCGCGAGGGCGAGCAGCTCACCGACGATGTTCAGCGCACGATTCGCCAGCGCCTCCGCGAACACGCCAGTCCGCACCATGTGCCATCGGTGATCGTGGCGGTCGCTGATATTCCGCGCACGATCAGTGGCAAGATCACGGAGCTGGCCGTTCGCGATGTGGTGCACGGCCGCGCGGTCAAGAACGCCGACGCGCTGGCGAACCCGGCGGCGCTGGCGCTTTTTGCCAACCTTCCCGAGCTCCGATCGTAGGCACTACGGCCCTGCACGGGGTTATCTTGGAGGAGTCCCGCCGGAGCAGCCCCGTTTGTGGAGCATCGTCCTATGTGCAACAATCCGCTATCGGAAGATCAACGGCAACGCGCCTGGATCGGTGCGCTGCCTCGTTCGCATATCTGAGTTGGAGATGGCTGCCCACTGTCGGCACGATTTCGCGTGCCAGACTGTCCATCCATCACAATTGAGGTCTGCCCCATGGCGACGATGACTATCCCCGAACAGGGGATCGAGCACGATGCGTTCCCGATCAACGGCACCGACTACGTCGAGTTCTATGTCGGAAACGCGAAGCAGGCGAGCCACTATTATCGCGCCGCGTTCGGCTATCAGCTGCTGGGCTATCGTGGCCCCGAAACGGGGGTGCGCGACCGCGCCAGCTATCTCATGCAGCAGGGGAAGATCCGCCTCGTGCTCACGACGGCGCTCGATCCGCATTCGGCGATCGCTGCCCACGTGCACACGCACGGCGACGGCATCCGCGACTACGCGCTCTGGGTGGACGACGCGCGCTCCGCGTATGCGATTGCCATTGAACGCGGCGCTATCGCGATTCAAGCGCCGCAGGTGTACTCCGACGAGCACGGTGAGGTGATCGTCGCCTCCATCGGCACCTACGGCGACACGATTCACTCGCTCGTGGAACGGCGCAATTATCGCGGTTTCTTCCTGCCCGGATTCCGCGAAATCTCAGCGCGGTACCAGCCCGCGAGCGTCGGTCTCAAATACGTCGATCATTGCGTCGGCAACGTCGAACTCGGCCAGATGAATCGCTGGGTGAATTACTACGCGAACGTCATGGGCTTCCGCAATCTCATCACCTTCGACGACGACGACATCAGCACGGAGTATTCGTCGCTCATGTCGAAGGTGATGGCGAACGGCGACGACAAAATCAAATTCCCGATCAACGAGCCGGCGTCAGGCAAGAAGAAGTCGCAGATCGAGGAATATCTCGATTTCTACGGCGGACCGGGCGCGCAGCACCTGGCCCTCGCCACCGACGACATTCTGGCCACGGTCACCGCCCTGCGCGATCGCGGTGTCGAGTTCCTCTCGATCCCCACGTCGTATTATGCCGAACTGCAGGCGCGCGTGGGACCGATCGATGAGGATATCGACGCGTTGGCGGCGCTGGGCATTTTGGTGGATCGCGATCCCGACGGATATCTGCTGCAGATCTTCACGAAACCCGTGGAGGATCGGCCCACGCTGTTCTTCGAAATCATTCAGCGAAAAGGCGCGAAGAGTTTCGGGAAGGGCAACTTCAAAGCGCTGTTCGAAGCCATCGAACGTGAGCAGGAGCTGCGCGGCAACCTCTAGCGTGCCGCGTGAGGCATGCGATGCGCACTGTAACCCGGTGACTGCCGGCGCGGTCGTTTCGCTGCTTGGGTTCGGCGGGAATTTCGCCGGGTTCGGGTCGTCCAGCGACGACGCGTCGCATCCGAATGCTTGGACTGTGCCGGTGGCTGCGCCGCATTCGGAGGCCGCGGTCGGGGAATCGCTCGCTCTGGGGGGTTCGTCTCCACGTGGCACTCGCCGATGTCTCCCGCTTCGGTTGGGAGTGCTCGCTCGGACCGGTTGCCGACCGAACATGCCGACCTCAGTGATTACGGGTGGTCGCGGCGGGTTGGCACCGATGGCGCGCCTCTCCCGCCGTTGAGCGCGCCTCCGGTCTCATCGGTTAAGGAGCGGGCGGCCGTGGCCGCTGAAGTGAGCCCAACGGCTCCGATGGCGCCTGCGGTCACGGCATCATCAAGTTCGCGTTCGACACCGCCGGGACAGGTGGGCGCCCCCGATCAGCTGCGCACGCCGTTCGTGCCGTTGTTCGATAACGTGGTGCCGCGCGTGACCACCGTGCCCGAGCCGAGCACCGCGGTGCTGCTGGCGGTTGGGATGTCATCGCTGCTGTTTCTGCATCGCCGGGGCACGCGACGCCGCTAGTACTGCGACCGCTTAGAGAGTGGCTTTTATAACTGAACGTCCGGCGCGCGTCTTGGCGGGTGAAGCGCCACGTAGTCGTGGTGCGGAGGCAGTACGAGAGGCTCTGGGCTTGACGCGTGCGGCCGTGGGTTTTGGGTTCTGGGTAATTCCGCTCGCGATTCGGCGAGATCACAACAGCATGACCACAAATTCACGCGGAAAACAACACGGATAAGCTCACGAACACGCACGCCAAGGATCGTGTGCGTAGAGCAGTTCACTTTTCGTTGTTCAACAACAAAACCCGGATCCGTCGAACGCGCGCCGTAGCGTGTCGTCAACCCGGAGCACATTCGCGTGCTATCCGTGTAATCCGCGGTGAAGCAGTGCCTGGTAGTAGCGATCTGTCGGTCGCCACCGCAGCCGATCAAACCCACCACCCAGTACCCACGACTCACGCCCCCACGCCCATCGCCCACCGCGAGCGGCTCTGGGCTTGACGCTTGAGGCCGTGAGTTTTGGGTTTTGGGTTCTGGGTGATCCCGCAGCCGATCAAACCCACCACCGAAACGACAAGGGAGGTCTGGGCATACC
>JANLVC010000170.1:0-42437 GCA_031363815.1 Gemmatimonadota bacterium | reverse complement strand
GGAAGGCTCGCACCTGATCGTCAGCGGGAAAAACCGTGGAGGTCGCTCCCAGTTCAGCGCCCATATTGGCGATCACATGCCGATCCATCGCGGTGAGGGTCGCGAGGCCAGGACCGTAGTACTCGATGATCCGATTGATGCCGCCCTTCACACCGTGTCGGCGCAGCATCTCCAGAATGACATCCTTGGCGCTCGTCCACGGCGGCAACTGCCCAGTGAGCCGCACGCCCCAAATTTCGGGCATCCTCAAGTACAGCGGTTCGCCGGCGATTGCCAAGGCCACCTCTGTGCCCCCGACGCCGATGGCCAGCATCCCGAGCGAGCCTGCGGCTGGGGTGTGGCTGTCGGAGCCAACCATGGTCTTGCCCGGGATACCAAACCGCTGCATGTGCGTCGGATGCGACACCCCATTGCCGGCCTTCGAGAACCAGAGGCCGAACCGGCGGCACGCCGAGCGGAGAAAGTCATGGTCCTCCGCGTTCTTGCTGTCGGCCTGCAACAGGTTGTGATCGACGTACTGCACGGACACTTCCGTGCGTGCGCGATCAAGTCCCAACGCCTCCAGCTCGAGCATGACAAGCGTTCCCGTCGCGTCCTGGGTCAGGGTCTGGTCAATGCGCAGGCCGATTTCGGTCCCCGGTACCATCTGCCCCACAACCAAATGGGATGCGATGAGTTTCTGGGCGACGTTGAATGACATGGTGTGTCTCCTTGGTCGATAGCGCTGCCCTCACGCCTATGCCCTTGGCGAATCTCCCCCGGGACATTCCGCTCATTCTCAATGTAACCCTCGAGCGGACGAGTGGTGCGCCGCATGGATGCCGCCTATTCTCCTTGGGGCGGCAATTGAAACTTCCGCAAAGAGGTAGACAATGCACGGCGAGTTCAAGGTTCCTGGCGGCAAGCTCGTGGCCGTCGACTTCGATGTCGAGGACCCCTAAACCACTGCGACACGATGCGTTATGTGATACGTCTTGCCGTAATCAGACTCGGGCGGAGCGCCTTGGCAGGTGACTGTTAATCACCCTGTCGGGGGTTCGAGTCCCTCCCCAGGCGCTCCGCACGAGGTGTGCATCGAGAAAGGTCGCCGCCAACGCGGTGGCCTTCTTCGTTTATTGCCCATTGGTTTTGTGTAGTTCTGTTCATTTGGCCCAAAAGTGACGCGCAGTGTGAGGGCCCGTGCCCAGACAGGAATGTTCTGTGACGCCGAATACCGTGACGTTGTCTATGTCGCATCAGATCGGGGGTTTGCTGGCAACCTGAAGCCAACACCTTGATGAGACATCATCCATCGTCCTCCGTGCCGCCATGACCCTTCGCGCTTCGCTTCGCCATCGGCGGGGCTTCACCATGATCGAGGTAGTCCTCGTCGTGGGAGTGGCCGCCATCATGTTCGCGATGGTCGTGCCCCGAATGACGACAATCCAGACCAGCACATCGCTGCGCTCCGGACGTCAGGAGCTTACGGCGGCGTTTGCCGCGGCGCGCGCCGCGGCACTCCAGAAGGGTAAGGCGTCGACCCTGACGATCGACGGCTCGAGCGCCTGGGTGTCGGTGCAGAGTGGTCTCAATGGCAACGTCGTCAGTGTGTTCGGACCCATCAAGCTCGACACGGAATTCGGCATCACGCTGACGCCGCTCGTCAGCTCGCCGCTCACACTCAACTTCGACGCCCGTGGGATGCTGACGCCGACGCCGGTCGCCAATCTGAAGTACAAGCTCAGCATTGCGTCGTCGTCGGACACGCTCTGCATCAGTCCCGCAGGCATCATCATGCCAAAGGGGTGTCAGCTATGAAGCGCTCCACAAACCAATCAACTGCACCGACGGTTGCCCGTTCTCGCGATGGCGTCTCGCAGATTGAGATTCTCGTCGCGGTGGTGATGCTCACCGTGGCGGTCGGGGGCCTCCTCGGCAGTTCCGCGGCAGTAGCCCATCAAATGGGCGGCGGCGTGCGGCAGACGGTCGCCGCAGCTGTCGCGCAGGCGCGGCTCGACTCGCTCACCAGCCTCTCCTGCGCCCAGCTCGCGGCCGGTGCCGCGACGGGCTCCAGCGCGACACGCGGCGTGAAGGAATCGTGGACCGTGACCGACGGCCGCAACATCAAGACCATTGCCGTGAACATCCAGATTCCCCGGCGTACGAAAACGCTCGTCTACTCGATGGTGATTCCATGCCGCGACTGACCCCCGTGCGACGCCGAGGCTACACCCTCATCGAGCTGCTGGTCACCATGACCATTCTCTCGGTGATTGGCATTATCGTGTCGCGCCTGATGATGGGGCAGCAGCGTTTCTATCAGCGCACGAGCGAGCAGATGGGCATGCGCCGTGAACTGCGCTCAGCGATGAATCTGGTGCCGGCTGACCTACGATCCATTTCCTCGTCGGGCGGCGACCTCAGCACGTTCGATGCGTCGTCGCTCACGTTCCGCGCGATGCTCGGCGCATCGATCGCGTGTGCCCGTCCGAACAACAGCACGCTCGACTTACCGCCGCTCAACATGGCGCGCAACACGGTCACCAGCTGGTATGCCATGCCGCAGGCGGGCGATACCGTGTGGGCGTTCAACGACAGCTTGTCGCGCGGTGCTGAAGATGACGTGTGGGTGCCGCTGCGCATCACCGCCGTCGCGCAGAGCGCGGGCCTCTGTTCACTCTCGCCCTTTACCGACGCCATCCTCGACGTGGGCAAGCCGCGTTTCCGCGTGAGTGTATCGCCAAATCTTCCCGATTCGATCAAGGTCGGCTCGGCGTTGCGTTTCACACGCAGTGCCCGCTATCAGCTGATGGCGCAGAGCAGCGGACGCTTTTACCTCACGCGCGCAGAATACATCGGGGGCGCCTGGCAAGGGAATACGCCGGTCAGCGGTCCGTACGAGGCGCCGAGCGGGTCGAACGGCGGAATCCGTTTCACGTACTTCGACAGCCTTGGCGCGGCCGTGACGAATCCCGCGCTCGGCCGGGATGTCGCGCGCATCGACATGATGCTGCGCACCAAGGGAGCGAACAGCTCCGGCGGCGTGGGAAGCAGTAGCACCAGCAACACCGATTCACTCGCCTTTCGCATGGCCCTGAGGAACCGTCAATGACCAGTTTTGCGACTTCGCACGAGGAGCAGGCCACCGCAACGCCCCGCTCAACGCGGGTCCGTCGTGGCACGGCGCTGCTGATTACGCTGCTGGTGGTCGTCGTGCTGGCGATTCTCTCGACCGGCGCGGTGCTCGGTGCGATGCAGGACTTCCGCGCGGGCCGCAACACGCTCGTTGAGCAGCGCGCGTTCGCCGTGGCCGAGTTTGGATTGAACCAAGAGATTTCCAAGTGGGATCGTGCGCGCAATCTGCCCGCGCCCAGGGGCATGGCTATCGGCGCCATCGATTCCACCAGTGTGTTCGTGGCGCAGGGCGACACGGCGCGGGTTCGTGTGCAGCGCCTGACCGAGACCACCTTCTGGGTGGTGTCGGTGGGCCGTGCCAACATCGGCAATAGTGCGCTCGAAGCCCAGCGTCAGACGCACATGGTGGTGCGCATTGCGTACCCGACGATCAACCCGGGCGGCGCCATCGTGACCGCCGGAAATATCAGTGTGAAGGGCTCGGCCGCGATTTCGGGTACGAACACCAACCCCGCCGGCTGGACCCAATGCGCCAACATTGCGGGCCGCGACACATTCGCGATCAGCTACGCGACGGGGAAGACGGTTGCGATTCAGAAAACCAACATGGTCACGGGCGGCATCAATGAGAGTGCTGCCGCCGCCGACTCGAACACCTACGTGCGGTACGGCACGGAAAGCTGGAATACGCTCGTCGCGAACGCCGACATTACGCTGCCGGCCGGCAACCTCGGTCCCGAACCGGTGGGCACCGCGACCACGTGCGATATCTCCAGCACGTCGAACTGGGGTGAACCGCTTCGCAGCGGCAATGGCTACGTGGGCGGCTGCACCGACTACTTCCCGATCATCTACGCGAGTGGATCGCTGCAGCTCACGCACGGACGGGGTCAGGGGATTCTGCTGGTGAATGGCGACATTCGGCTCGCTGGCAACTTCCAGTGGTTCGGACTGATCATTGCCCGCGACGACATCACGAAGGGCAACGGCACGTTTGACATGTGGGGCAGCATCATGTCGCGCAATGCCAACGTGCAGGACGACAACGACATCGTCGGCAACTCGTCCTTCAACTGGTCCAAGTGTGCGGTCGAGTCCGCCCTTCGCGGATCGGCCATTCTGACCCGCACCAAGCAGCGCAGCTGGGTCCAGCTGTACTGAAACGGCGGAAGCAGGCTGCAGGGCCCCTCGGGAGGGGGAGCGGAACGCGAAGGGCGGTCGCCGACAGGTGGCCGCCCTTCGCGCACATCGGCGATACTTCGACATGGCCAATGACATCCCCGCCGGGATCCGCATCATCCGCGGGGCGAACCGCATCCTCGGGCGCGTTGCGCCGTCGCTCGCGTCACGACTGAGCCGCCGGATTTTCTCGACACCTCGCAAGTTCACGCCACGGGCGTGGGAGCGGCCATTTGAGGAGATGGCCACCCGCCAGCGCTTGCCGAGCGGACTGTCCGTGCTGCGCGCCGGCGACGGCCCCGTGGTGGCCCTCATCCATGGTTGGGAAGGACGGGCCACCCAGTTTGCGGCGCTCACCCCTGCCCTGCTCGCCCGCGGCTTCAGCGTGGTCGCCATCGATGCGCCTGGGCACGGCCATTCGAGAGGAACGCAATCCGATCCCTATCGATTTGCGGAGGCGTTGATCGAGGTCAGTGCGCGTCTTGGTCCACTGCACGCCGCGGTGGGGCATTCCATGGGGGGCGGCAGTATCGCACTGGCCCTCTCGTCGGGACTCTCCATCGCGCGAGCGGCGGTCATCGCCAGCCCATCGTCGTTGCACGACGTGTTGCACCGTTTCTCGGCCGCGGTGCATCTGCCACCGAAGGCAACCGAGCACCTCGTGCGCGACGCCCGACGCCGAATCGCGGCGCGCGGCTATCGCACCGACGACATCGAGGGCGCCTTGCACGCGGTGAACGTCCCGGCACTGGTGGTCCATGCGCTCGACGACAAAGAAGTGCCCTTCGCTGACGCCGAGCGGATCGCAGGATTCTGGCCGGGCGCGACACTCCTGCCGGTGGAACACGTGGGACATCGACGGATTCTGCGCGATCCCATCACGATTGCGGCGGTCGCCGAGTTTCTCTCGGCCGGTGACGCTAACGCAGGCTGAGGACCTGCACTTCGTCTCCCACACGAATCACGCCCGCGTCGCGATGGGTGGTGTTCATGCCGAAGATCACGCCATCGTCAGCCCGACGATACTGCGCGAACGTGCGCAGCGGCTCGTGACCGCTTGCGGCGGAGTCGGGATCGACCGTGGTCAGCACGCAGCGAGTGCATGCGGAGCCCACGCTCAGTGACACCGCCCCGATGCGGATATCACGCCATGCATCTTCATCGTGTGGCAATGTGCCGGCCACCAACACGTTCGCGCGGAACCGGCGCGCGTCCATGACGTCGGCGTGACCACTCTCGAGCAGGCGGGCATTGAGCGCATCAATACTCGCATTGCCAAGCAGCAAGAGCGGGGCGCCGTCAGACATGGCGACGTAGCGCGATTGCGGATCGATCGTGCCCGCGAAGCGCGGCGCGAGTGGCCGGCGGTCTACGTCGGCGAGGCGCATGAGGCGGCACGGGCGTCCGGCCGCCGCGGTACACCACGCGGCAGCGACGTCCCCGACGTCGTGCACGACCACATCGTCGTCCCACACGCGGATTACGCCCGTTGGCGCGGCGCGATCGACCAACGAGATCGGCACGTCGAGCGGCCTCAGTCCAGGGGCAGTGAGCCGAATACCGCCGTGGCGATCGTTCGAGAGAAACGACGGACGAATCAGCACCAGACGATGCGTTTCGCGCGCGGTGATCATCTCGCCGTTGGCGTCGGCCAGGACCCATCGTCGGTCACCCACGGCGCCGCGCTCGTCGAGCGTGATCTCGCGCACGCGAATGCCCGCTGCCGACTTGAGCGGATGCAGGTACAACGCGGATACGCGCGCCGTGGCGGTTGCGGGCTTCATCACGAGGCGATCGGTGGGCGAGAGGACGTACGGCGTACGTTCCAGTACAGGTACACAGGTACGCCAAGTGCGAGGAGGCCGGCCCCGCGCGCCGCATTGCCTGGATTCGAGATGATGGATCCTATCACAACGTAGACGGCCGCGGCGATGAAGATCAGCGTGGTGAACGGATGGCCCGGTGCCTTCATCGACGTCGGCGCCCCGCTCCGCGCATCGCTCCGCGCATCGCTCCGCGCATCGCGCTGCCGCAGCACAAAAAGCGCGGCGGCCGTGGAGCCGAAGAAAATCCAGTCGGCGAACACCACATAGTCGAGCAGCTGGCCGTACGTGCCCGTAAGCAGCAGGGCCACCGCGACGGCACCTTGCGCGACCAGCGCCACCACGGGCGTGCGCGTTGTGGGATGCAGCGCGGCCATACGCTGAAAAAACAGGCCATCAGCGGCCATGGCCTGATACACGCGTGCCGACATCAGAATTACCATGCTCAGAAATCCGATGGTGGACGCGACAATGCCGCCGGTGATCAGTGTGCGGCCGGCGGGGCCGAGGTACACGAACATCGTGTCGGCGGCCGGCGCGCTGCTGGCGGCGAGTCCCTGTACGCCAAGTGCGCGCAGATAGGCGAGGTTTACGAGCAGATAGGTCGCCGCCACGATCAGCACACCCAGAATGAGCGCCCGTGGCAGCGTGTGGGCTGGATCGCGCAGTTCTTCGGCCACCGCATTGGTCTGCTGCCAGCCGCCAAATGAGAAGAGCACGGGGACCAGCGCCGCGCCCATCGTGACGACGGTGGCCATGCCGCCCGGCGGAGGAACGAGCGGTGCGGCGGCGACGGTCGACACGGGCAGCGCGTGTGCCGGTGACATGAGGAGCGCCGCGACCACCAGAATGGTGATGGCAGACAGCTTGAGCACCGTCAGCACGTTGCCGGTCGCGGCGCCGATGCTGACGCCAAGCACATTAATGAGCGTGAGGATCACGATCAGCGCGAGCGCAATCGCCCGCGCGCACTCCGGCGCCCACCCCAGCAGCGTGGCGAGGTAGCTGGCACCGGTCATGGCCACAGCGGCGA
Organism: Gemmatimonadota bacterium; assembly: GCA_031363815.1. GTDB lineage: Bacteria > Gemmatimonadota > Gemmatimonadetes > Gemmatimonadales > Gemmatimonadaceae > Gemmatimonas. Next base: position 35,288 of record JANLVC010000170.1, on the reverse strand, counting down.
TGGCCCCGGTTGCCATGATCAGGAACAAGGCCCAGCCGTACAGGAAGGCGGGCAACGTGCCGAACGCCTCGCGCAAGTACACGTACGTGCCGCCCGCCCGCGGACGTCGGGCACCCAGTTCGGCGTACACGAAGCCGCCGATGATGGCGACGATGGCGCCTATGCCCCACGCGGCGAGGGTGAGCGGCGCGGTCCCGACCCGCTGGGCGACCACCGACGGGGAGAGGAAGATGCCGGAGCCGATGATGCCGCCCACGACCAGCATGGTGCCGGAGAACAGGCCAAGGCGGGCTGCGTAACCGACCGGCTGGGGCGCGTGTATATCCATGGCGCCAAAGTGGCGTGTGTACATTTCCAGCGCTACCAGTGCCTCCTCTTCGACTTTCCGAACTATGACTTTGCGGTATCGCTTCGGTTTCCTCACGGCCGCCTGCCTGCTGGCGCTGGGGACCTCCGTCGGACTCGCCTCCGCGCAGAAGGCGCTGACGATTCCCTACGAGAAGTTCACGCTCCCCAACGGCCTTGAGGTGATCCTGCATGTGGATCGCTCGGTGCCCATCGTGGCCGTCGAGAATTTCTACAAAGTCGGCTCCGGCGACGAAAAGCGCGGACGCACCGGCTTCGCGCACCTGTTTGAACACGTGATGTTCATGGGGTCGCAGAGCGTACCCGTTGGCAAGTTCGACGAATGGCTCGAAGCGGCCGGCGCCAACAACAATGGCTCCACCAACTTCGACCGCACCAACTACTACGAGACCGGCCCGTCGAACGCCCTGCCCCTCATGTTGTGGCTCGACGCCGATCGTATGGGTTGGCTGCTGCCTACGATGGACAAGGAAAAGCTTGACCTGCAGCGCGACGTCGTGAAGAACGAGCGTCGGCAGAGCACCGACAATGTGCCGTATGGGCGCGCCTACGAGACGATCCTGCCGGTGATGTTCCCGTCAGATCACCCGTACTCCTGGCCGGTGATTGGATCGCTGGCCGACCTCAGCGCAGCCTCGGTGACCGACGTCAGCGACTTCTTCCGTCAATACTACGCGCCGAACAACGCGACGATCACGATCGCCGGCGACTTCAATGCCGACTCGGCAAAAACGTGGGTGCGCAAATATTTCGGGAACATCCCGCGCAACGCGGACATCGCGCGCCCGGCCGTTCCCGCCGTCGTGCTGAAGAAGGACACCGTGATGATGATGGAAGACCGCGTACAGCTGCCGCGCACGTACTACGTGTGGCACAGCGTGAAGGCGTTTAGCCCCGACGATGCCGCACTGGACGCGCTCACGGACATCATTGCCGGCGGCAAAAGCTCGCGCCTGTATCGCACGCTCGTGTACGAGAAGCAGATCGCCCAGGATGTGAGCATGAGCAACAGTTCGAGCAAGCTCGACGGCATGCTCATGCTGTCCGCTACCGCGAAGCCGGGCGTCCATCCGCGCGAGATCGACGCGACGATCGCCACGGTGATCGCCGACGTGGCCGCCCGGGGTGTGACCGAGCGCGAGTTGACGCGCGTGAAGAACGGCATGCGCGCCAGCACGATCGATCGCTTGTCGAGCGTACTCGGCAAGGCCACGCAGCTCAGCTACTACAACTATTTCACCGGCACGCCCGACTACATGGCCAAAGACCTCGCGCGTTACGAATCGCTCACACCTGCCGACGTGCAGCGCGTGGCCAAGCAGTATGTGGCGGGTCGGCACAAGATTGTGCTCACCGTTGTTCCGGAAGGCAAAAAGGAGCTCGCGTTGACCGCAGGAGATCTCCGCTGATGCGCCTCGCCCTGATGCTTTTCGCGTCGTTGGCGCCGGCCGTGCTTCGCGCGCAGGCCCAGACCGCGCAACCGGCGTCGACCACGCCGCCCACGCTCACGGCGCCGACGCCGCTCACACTTCCCAGAATCACCGAGCGTGTGCTGCCCAACGGGCTCAAGCTCGTGATCGTGGAACAGCACGAAATTCCCGTCGTGGATGCGTCGTTGGTGGTTCGCACCGGCGCGGAGGCCGATCCCCAGGGGAAGGCCGGACTGGCTACGCTCGCGGCGAACCTGCTCGACGAAGGCGCCGGCACGCGTAACGCGCTGGATCTCGCGGAACAGATCGGATTCCTGGCGATCGGCTTGCGCACGGGCGCCGGATTCGAGCAAAGCACGATCTCGATGCATTCCACCAAGGCCACGCTCGACAGCGCCATGGGGTTGATGGCAGACGTCGCGCTGCGCCCCACGTTCGTCGAGAAGGAATTTTTGCGGCTCAAGAGCGAGCGCATGACGGGGCTGCTGCAGGAACAGGATCGCGGACCGGCCATGGCCGACCGCGCGTTCGCGGCGCTGGTGTACGGCGAGGCGCATCCGTACGGCCAGAGCACAATCGGCACCAAGGAGAGCACGGAGCGCCTCACGCGAGCTGACGTGCAATCGTTCTGGAAGACCTGGTACCGACCGAACAACGCCACGCTCGTGATTGTCGGTGACCTGTCGGTCGCCGAGGCAGAAGCGATGGCGCGCCGCGCCTTTGGCGCGTGGACGCCGGGCCCGCTCCCCGCGCTGGCGGCGAAGCCCACGCCGGCCAGCGCCGGCGGCAAGCCGACCACGATCTACATCGTGGACAAGCCCAAGGCGGCGCAGTCAAGCTTCCGGTTGGGCGGTATTGGCGTCGCGCGCAGTACGCCGGACTACTACCCGCTGATGGTCCTGAACACAGCGCTGGGTGGCTCGTTCACCTCGCGCTTGAACAACACGCTGCGCGAGAAGAAAGGCTACAGCTACGGTGCCGGCTCGAGCTTCACCATGCGAAAGGAGGCCGGACCGTTCCGCGCGAACGCCGAAGTGGTGTCAGCCAAAACGGATTCCGCACTCATCGAGTTCATGCGCGAGCTGAAGGCGATTCGCGATCCCCTGCCGGCCGACGAACTGGCCAAGGCGAAACGATACCTGCAGCTCGGGTACGCCGAAAACTTCGAGTCCACCGGTGACATCGCGGCGCAGCTCGCGCAGCTGATTCCGTACGGTCTGCCCCTTACCACGCTCAGCGCGTTCAACGCCGGCATCGGCTCGGTTACCGTGCAGTCGGCGCAGCGGGCGGCGAACCGATACCTCGACCCCTCAAAAATGACGATCGTGATCACCGGCGATCGCGCGACGATCGAATCCGCGCTCAAGGCCACCGGCATCGCGCCGGTTGACGTGCGTGACTCCCGTGGCCGTCCGGTGATCACGCCGTGATCGGTCGCGTGATGACCTCCGTGCTGTTGGCCACGAGTGCGATCGCGGCTGGGGCGTGCCATCGTGCGCCGCCGCGCGCCATGCCCGCGCCGAATGCAGCAGACATGCTCGTCACCACCGCCTGGCTGGCCGAGCACCAGAACGATCGCGGGCTCGTGATGCTGCATGTCGGAAGCAAGGCGCAGTACGACAGCGGCCACATCGCCGGTGCGCGCCACACGTCGCTCGATGAAGTGGCGCTACCCAACGTGCCGGGTGGACTGACGCTGCAGTTGGCCGGCGTGGAGCAGCTCACGGCGTGGGCGGTGCGCAACGGCATCGGCGATCGCACACGGGTCATCGTGATTCCTCACGATGGCGCGTTGCAGTCGGCCACTCGCGTGTTCATCACACTCGCGTACCTTGGGGCGATGGATCGGATCTCGTTGCTGAATGGCAGCTTCCAGGCGTGGAAGAGCGAGTTGCGGGCGGTAACGACCACCGCACCGGCCGCTGCTCCAGCGGTCACGCTCACGCCGAAGCTGCGCCCTGACATCATCGCCACGATCGCCCAGGTGGAAGCGGCCACCAACGACGGCACGCGACACATTATCGACGCGCGACTCACGCGCTTTTACAATGGTGACGGCGGTGGTTTCCCACGCGCGGGGCATATTCCGACGGCGGTGAACGTGCCGCTGTCGAGCGTGAGCACCAACGGCTACCTCAGGCCGATCGGCGAGTTGAAAACGTTGTTTGCCGACGCCGGCGTGGACCAGAGCAAGCCCGTGATCACGTATTGTCACATCGGGCAGCAAGCCACGCTGCTGTGGTTTGTGGCCACGATGCTGGGGCACGACGCCCGCATGTTCGACGGGTCGTTCCAGGAGTGGAGCGGCACGGCGCGCTTGCCGGTGGTCAGTCCTCCACCCAAATAGGACTGCACCCTTGCGGAGCATGCGGTGAACCTCGCACCGGTCAATCTGCCGGCGCTTATCGCACTCTGGGCGCGCCTCGTGGACGACGCGGCGCGCACCGGCGCGTTCGACGACATGCGCGAACGGATCGCGGTGCGCCATGAAATCGCGCAGCGGTTGCGCGTGCGTCCGGCCACGGCCGAAACGCGTGATTTGCTGAAAGAATTCGACGACGTATTTCGCGCAATCACTACGGCTGGGGCAACGTGCATTCACGGAAATGATCGCGCCGTGGCCGAGGAATGGACCGCCCTGCGCGAATGGTACTTCTGGCGGGCATCCCCGGGCGCTTAACGGGACGCGCGTTTTGCTCGTCTACCGCGCATGACACGCTTCGCACGTTTTCCGATGGCGGAGATGCTGTCGATCGCGGCGATCGGGTGAATCCGCGCGAACGCTTCGCCGAGTATCTCGAACGACGCGTGTTCGCCCCACTCGGCGTGAACGTGGAATGGCGCCTGACGTGCGCCGCCGGCAAGCCGCAGCTGGCCGGCGGCGCGGCCTGCACGGAAGTACGCGTATTCTTCCGGCTGCGCCGGTGACGCAGCTGTTCCGTCCGCGTTCGGTCATCTCGGCCTACGGCATGTCCTGGTGGCGGCCGGCGCCGGCAAGCAGTGGCTGTACCTGATCCCGTCGCCGGAACTGGTCATCGTGCGAATGGGCCCAGTGCGGGGCGGTCGGGCCTTCACCGACGTCGAGTTTCTGGCCGCGCTGCTGCAATAGCAAACGGCGGCCTCACGGCGAGGTATCGCGGCGAGGTATCGCGGCAAAGCCCAGCCGGGTTGGAAGCGGTCAGGCTCCCGCGTAACTTTGGGCACCGAGTGGCCCCGCGGGGGCTGCCGACCCTTTTTACGGAGTGCCCGTGTCCGCTGCTGCTGACAGCTTGATCGCTGCCGCGACCACGCCGCTGATTGGTGTGGTGATGGGTAGCGCGAGTGATTTCGACACACTCTCGCCAGCCTGCGAGATTCTCGCCGAGCTCGGTATCCCGTATGAGGCGCGGGTGGTGTCGGCGCACCGCACTCCCGACTGGTTGTTTCAATACGCCGAAACCGCCTTTCCGCGCGGGCTGCGGGCCATTATTGCGGGTGCTGGTGGCGCGGCCCATCTTCCGGGCATGCTCGCCGCCAAAACGCTCGTGCCCGTGCTCGGCGTGCCGGTTGTCGCGACACCGCTCAACGGCATGGACGCGTTGCTGAGCATCGTGCAGATGCCGGCCGGTGTGCCGGTTGCGACCTTCGCCATCGGCAAGGCCGGGGCGTCGAATGCCGCCCTGTTCGCCGCGCAGCTACTCGCCGCCGACGATGCGTCGCTGCGCGAGAAGCTGGCGACCCGCCGCACGGCCAAGGCCACTGAAGCACTCGCCCGCCCGCTCGCCGCGCCGAACGCGATTGCCCCCAACGACTTTATTCCATCTGCCACGTGACGCCGATTCTTCCCGGAGCCACCATCGGATTTCTCGGTGGTGGACAGTTGGGCCGCATGACCGCCTTCGCGGCCCGTTCTATGGGCTACGACATTCAGGTGCTCGATCCCGATGCCACGTGCGCCTCGCGCGCGGTGGCCTCGCGCACGATCACCGCGCCCTTTCACGACGTCGCCGCGGCGGTCGAACTGGCGAAGGGGTGCGATGTCGTGACGCTGGAGATCGAGCAGATCCATCCGGACGTGCTCGATGCGGTCGCGGCGCACACCGAGCTCCGGCCGGGGCGTGCGCCCGTGTACATCATTCAGGATCGCATTCGACAAAAGCAGTGGTTGCACGCGCAGGGATTTCCGCTCGGCGCGTTTGTGGCGGCGACGTCCGCGGCTGAGGTGGCGGCAGCGGTCCACACGCATGGCGCGTGCATCGCGAAGTCCACGCACGGTGGCTATGACGGCCGCGGCCAAGTGCGTTTGCGCGAGCCCGAGCAGGCCGCTGATGCGTGGGACGCACTCGGCAGTCGCACCTGTCTTGTCGAGAAGCTCGTGTCGATCGATTACGAGATCTCCGTGATGGTGGCGCGTCGTCCGGGCGGCGAGATGGCGGTGTATCCACCGTCACGCAATCATCACACGAGCGGCATTCTTACGTGGGCCGTCGTGCCGGCGATCATTTCGCAGGCCATGTCGGACAAGGCGCAGGCGCTCGCCTCGGCGATTGCAGAGCGTCTCGGCATCGTGGGGCTGCTGGCCGTCGAATGCTTCGTGACGACCGAAGGCGATCTGCTGGTGAACGAGCTCGCTCCGCGTCCGCACAACACGTATCACCACAGTGAGCGCGGACTCGCCACCAGCCAGTTCGAGCAGCTGGTGCGCGCCGTGTGCGATCTGCCGCTGGGCAGCACCGACGTGTACGCGCCCTCCGCGATCGTGAACCTGCTGGGCGAGGTGTGGCTGCAGCCCGAGCCGCCCCACACGACCCACGCCCTCGAGGTGCCGGGGACGCGATTGCATTTGTACGGCAAGGCCGGCGCGCGCGGCGGCCGAAAAATGGGCCACCTCTCGGCCGTCGGCGAGAGTGCCCAACAGGCGCTTGGACGTGTGCTCGAGAGCTACCGGCGTCTCTCGCCGGCAACGATCGCGAGCTTCGATGTGCACGAGCCCGTGCTCGCTCGCAGCACCAACTAACGGCACGCATGTTTCCACGCGACTTCTACGAAATTCTGCACATTGTCGGCATTGTCATGCTGTTCGTGGCCATTGGTGGCGTCGCGACGCATGCAGCCAACGGCGGTATCAGGGCCACCAGCTCCACGCGTCCGCTCATCGGTGCTATTCACGGCCTCGGGGCCCTGCTGATTCTCGTGGGCGGCTTCGGCATGCTGGCGCGACTGGGCTTCCTGCACGGCGCCAACTTTCCTGGGTGGTTGTGGGTCAAGATCCTCGTGTGGGTGATCCTGAGTGCTGTGGTGCTCATGCCGTACCGCCGTCCGGGGCTCGCCAAGCCGTTCCTGCTGCTGCTCCCCCTGTTGGCCGGCGTGGCGGTGTACATGGCCCTCTACAAGCCGTTCTGATGCGCTCCACGTCGTGATCCTCTCGTTAGCCAGGCGCGTGTATTCGTGAATATTCTCGTGCTCAACGTCGGTTCCACGACGCTCAAGTTTCAGGTCGTCGTCACCGACGCCGATCGCATTGGTGAAGACCGAGACGAACGGTTGATCCGGGGACAGATCGAGCGGATCGGCGGCGAGTCGATCATCACCATTCGCGGCCCGGATGGCGTGTCGCGCAAGCGCGCGGCCCCGCTGCGCGATTTGCGCGCCGCCGTGGATTGGCTGGTGGGATTCGTGACGTCGGAGGAAAGCGGCACCGGCCTGACCAGTCGCGCTGATCTGCACGCCGTGGGGCATCGCGTGGTGCATGGCGGCGAGCGATTCCGCAACAGCGTGGCGATAGACAGCAGCGTGCTGCACGGCATCGAGGAAACGATCGAACTCGCGCCGCTGCACAACCCGCACAACTTGCGCGGCATCGAAGCGGCGCGAGCGGCACTGGGCGCCGGCGTGCCGCAGGTGGCGGTGTTCGACACGGCGTTCCATCATACGCTGCCGGAGCACGCGTATCTGTACGCGATACCGTACCCGTTGTATCGCCGGCACAAGGTACGTCGCTACGGCTTTCACGGCACCTCGCATCGCTCGATTGCCTATCGCTGGCGCATGCTCACCGGTCGCGAACGCGCCGACGTGCGCATCGTGACGCTGCACCTCGGCAACGGGTGCTCGGCGTGCGCCATCAAGGGCGGTGAGTCGATCGACACGAGCATGGGCTTTACGCCGCTGGAAGGGCTCGTGATGGGCACGCGTTCGGGCGACATTGACGCGGCGCTGCTGGACTACATCGCCGCGAAGGAAGGACTCACGCTGCCGCAGGTCGAGGCGTTGTTGAACAACCAGTCGGGACTGCTCGGCATTTCGGGATTGACGAACGACATGCGCGACCTACTGGCGGAGGCGGACGAGCACCAGGATCGTCGCGCCAAGCTGGCCATCGACATTTTTTGCTATCGCGCGCGCAAGTACGTGGGCTCATATCTCGCGGCGCTTGGTGGCGCCGACGCGGTCGTGTTCGCCGGCGGCGTCGGTGAGAATTCGGCCGAAATTCGCCGTCGTATTTGCGATGGCCTGCAGTGGGCCGGTTTGCACGTGGACGCACCCGCCAACGAATCGCTGGTGGGTGGCCGCGAGGGCCGTTTCTCAACCGACAGTTCGTCGCTGGCCGCGTGGGTGGTGCCCACGGATGAGGAGCTACTGATCGCGCGGGATACCTTCCGCGTGATCGCGGGTCTGGAGCCGACCTGAGTTATTCTGGAGCACAGGGGTTGCAGATTTTGCCGAACGTTACGATACTGACGTGTGCGCGGCGGTTTTCCAGACTTGACGGGCCGCGCACGCAGTGCCTGTGGCACTGACTATCCGTCTAAGTCGGGGTCCCGACGGCCTGCGACGAGAAATCGGCGCGGGCCGTCAGTTGTTTTGGGTCGGTCGTTTCAGGCAGAGCCCGCCAACATCGAACAGAAAAAATGACAATGAAGCGCCATCGGCGTCCGTCGGTGACTCTTCCGTGGTGATTTGCCGCCGATTGCCGCCACGTAAAACAAGGAGCTAAACTGCGATGGCGCCCTTCGGCCAACGATCCGTCTGCGCGCGCTCGTGTTGTTGGGCGGCACTCACCCCTTTTGGAGAGTGCCACGATGCGTGATTCCATTCCTGCAATAGCGCGCCGGCGCGCCGTCGGCAACATCGACACCCGCGTTAACAACCCGACCACCGACGTGTTCGAGCAGCGTATCGCGGCCCACGTGGGTGGTGTCGCCGCGGTGGCCGTGTCCAGCGGGCACGCCGCATGAGCACCCTGCCCCCGAGTCTTCTGGGCGAACGCGCCTCGGTGCGCGTTCCGCGATCATCCATTCCTTCGCGCGCGGCAGACCGTATAGGTGGTGGCGCCAAGAGTGCCGATGCTTCGGCGTGGCCGATTCGCGACGAGACGATCACGTTTCATGACGTCGCGCTGGAGCGCGGCGACCGCCTGGAACGCGTCGAGGTGCGCTATCGGCTCGAGGGCACCCTCAACGCGGCGCGCGACAACGTGGTGCTGGTCGTTCATGCGCTGACCGGTACGACGCACGCGAGCGAGTGGTGGAAGGGCGTGATCGGCACCAACGCGGCGATCGATCCCACGCGACATGCCGTCCTCTGCGCGAACCTGCTCGGGGGCTGTGCCGGAACCACGGGGCCGAGCGACGACGACCCCAATGCGTTGCCGCCATTCAGCACGCGCGATCAGGCGGCGTTGTTGGCGCACCTGCTCGACGCCCTCGACGTCGACGCTCCGCTGTTGGTGTGTGGCGGTTCGCTGGGTGGTATGGTAACGCTCGAGTTCGCGGCGAGCTTTCCCACGCGCGTACGGTCGGCCGTCGTGCTGGCGGCGCCTGCCGCGCAAACCGCACAGGGTCTCGCGTGGAATGCGATCATGCGGCGCGCGATCGCCCTTGGCGGCGTGCGTGAAGGTCTCGCCTTGGCGCGCATGGTCGGCATGCTCAGCTACCGTACGCCCATTGGCCTCGAGCATCGCTTCGGACGGTCGCGCAGCGAGCACGACACGTTTCAGGTGTGCGACTGGCTTGACGTGCACGGCGAGAAGTTAGTGGCGCGATTCGATGCCACCAGCTACGGCGCGCTGATCGATGCGATGGACGAGCATGATGTTGGTCGCGATCGGGGCGGGCTGTCGGCGGCGCTGTCGGCCGTGGGAGACCGACTGATCGGTGTGGGCATTCCCGGTGACTTGCTGTATCCCGCCGAAAGCGTACGCGAATGGACAACGGCGGCGAAGGCCACGTATGTCGAGCTGCCGTCCATTTATGGGCACGACGCGTTTCTCCTGGAGGTGGACCGCGTGTCGGCGGTCATTGCAAAGGCGATCAACGACGCGGAGTCACGCACCGCCTCGGTTTCTCCCGTCGCGGCCATCGCTGCGCCGCCTGTCGTCACGTCGGTCACGCCGCGTGTTCGTCCACTACGCGTCGCGCTTGCCGGCTGCGGTCAGGTGGGCGGCAGTCTGCTCGATCTCCTCGGTGAGCGTGCGCAGCAGCGTGGCGACGCGCAGCCTATTTGCGTAAATCGCGTGTTGGTACGTGACGCGCAGCGTCCGCGCCCCGCGCTGGCGCAGGCGATCGCACGCGGCATCGTGGAGCGGGATGCCTGTATCACCGACCCGACGCAGCTACTCGGCGATGACATCGATGTGTTGGTGGAAGCGATCGGTGGAACGACCACCGCGCGCACGTTGGTGGAGACGGCGCTGCGCCGCGGCATCCGCGTGGTGACCGCGAACACGGCGCTGCTTGGCGAACGTGGCGCGGCCCTCTCCGCGCTTGCGCACATCACCGATACGCGTCTTGACTTCGAGGGTGCGGTGTGCGGCGCGATTCCGATCGTCCGTTGCGTGCGCAGCGGCGCGGCGGGCATGAGTATCACGAAGGTGAGCGGCATTCTGAGCGGCACGAGCAACTTCGTACTCGAGAAGATCGCCGAGGGCGCATCGCTGGCGGAGGCGGTCGCCACGGCGCAGCGCCTGGGCTACGCGGAAGCGGATGCTTCGCGCGACCTCTCCGGCCAGGACGCCGAAGATACGCTGCGCATACTCGCGTGGATGTGCTTCGGCGTGGACCCGGCCACGCTCAAGGTGACGCGCCGTGGCATCGATGCCGAAACCGCCGCGTGGGCAACGCGCGTGGCCGTTGAGGGTGACCGCGTGAAGCTCATCGCCAGCTGCACGCGGGAAGGGGATGAACTGGTCGCACGCATTCTCCCCACACGCATCACCAGCGACGACCCGTGGGCCCAAGTCGCGGGACCGGTAAATCGCATCGTGGTGGAAAGCGAAACAGCCGAGTCGCTGGTGTTTCAGGGACCCGGCGCGGGTAAACGCGCGACGGCGGGGGCGATGCTCGCAGATATCGTAGCGCGATAGCGCAGTATGCACGGCGCTATCGCACTCCACGCAACGGCATTCCCCTCGCTATGACCTCAGCGAGCCGGCTCCCGCAGCGTCACGTCGAACGCGGCCGTCTCGATGACGCCGTTGCGCCGCACCTGAACGAACACTCGGTATGCCCCCGCACTGGGGAACGCAAACGGAAACGACAGCGTGCTCGGCGCCGCCGCGTGCATCGCGTGCGATGCCTGAACTCCGCCTTCCACCAATTCCGGTGTCCCCGCTTCGGCGGTCGCCATCGCGGCGGAGATTTGCGCAGCGTCAAGCAGCGCCGTGTCGCCGCGCTCGCGCCGCAGCAGCTGCGCCTGCGCGGTCATACTCGCGGTGCCCATGGGATGCAGATGCATGAACACGCCGGCGTCGCGACGCAGTACCATCGCATGTCCGCCCATGCCCATGTACGGCGCGAGCACGGAAGGCGAGCCGTCGGCGTTCGTAACGGTCGCCACCAGTCGGAAATCACGCCCGACGTCCACGCGCGCATCGGCCGTAAGTACCATCATGCCGCCGTTCGCCAACGGGTATGCCGCGCCAAGCGCGACTGGCGTCAGCGTGCTCCATGCGTCGTCGGCATCGACCTTCGGCACGACAGCCGAGCTCTCAACCGAAGGTGTCGAACCATCCTCGCCGGGCACCACCGGAGCAACAGGCACGTCGATCGTATCCACCAACGTGCGCTGCGCGCCGTTCTGCAACAACAGGTCGCCGAAGAGGAAGTATCGCCCGGCTGGTAACGCCGGCAGGCGTGTTACGAACGTATCGGCATGCACGCGCAGCGGGTGCAGATGCGCGAGCGCACTTTCGGGCGTGGCACCGTCGGCACGGATCAGGAACAGGTGCATCAGCTTGCCGTGATCGGGCATCAGCGGCGCAAAGCGATTCGTCAACCACAGCGAATCGGTGATCGCGATGGACAGCACGCGCTCGGCGTCCACCAGTCGCACCGATGCCTGCAGGGAAATCGGTTTCAGTAAACGACGATGGTATGCGCGCTCCTCCACGTCCCACCATTTCGATCCACCCCACAACGCCAGCGCTAGCAGTGCCGCGCCGGAAGCCATGGCGATACGCGCTCCGCGCACGCGGGCAGGTGGTGGCACTTGCCCGGGTGGCACCGGACCTTCGCGTACCGCGGCGCCAATGATCGTGAGCATTCCCGCGACCAGCAACGTACCGAGTGCAATAAGGATTACACCCATGCCGCGCTCCATACCCAGTGTGCGAGTGGCACTGGACTGCATCGGGACGACTACGGTGCCGCGGCCGGCCGGCCCCTCCACCGCGACGTACACCGCGTAGACACTGGCGGTCATGATCCACAGGTCATGTGCCCACACGCCGGGATCGCCAGGAATCAGTGCGGCGTCTTCAGCCGGCGGCGCGCCCTTGGTGCCCACGTTCCACTGTGCCGCACGCACCGTGACGCGAGTCGCTGCTCCACTGAGTACGCGCACCGTGATTGGTACCTGTGCCGGCACAACCCCCGGGGGATTGATCAGCACACGCACGGGATAGCCGCCGGCCATCCCTTCGAACACCACCTGATTGGTGCCGATGTGCGCCGACAGCAGCGCGCACGCCAGCAGGAGACTGCCCAAAATCGTGAGGCGCGCGCCAATGCTCGACATCCGCCCACCGAGGCGCGTCATGCGAGCGGCCATCACCGACGCACCGAACGAAGCCAGTTGCCCCAGCCAAGCCCAGCACGTGCCGACAACACGGCCAGCACACCGGCAATACCGAACGCGCGTACCGTCTGCGACATCGGCTCCTCCGCGAACTGGCGCATGGGTCGCAGCCAATCGGGGGGCATCATGTATGGAATGTTGTCGGTGTTGAAAAACCAGTTCCGCGAGGCGTCGCTCATGAGAAAATTGGCAAACGGCCACTGCGTGGCCGCGTGCACCGCCAGAAACAGCACGCCCAACGCCGCGGCCTGCACCCATGCATGGCGCTCGCGAAGGCGCGGCATGAGCAGATCGAAGCAGATCGCCGGCACCAGTAACAACAGCGGGAAATCCAGCGGCACCATGTGCGTGACCGCGGTGCGGATCGGTCCGAGTTTGGGCGTCCCTTCAAACAGCGGCAGCAGCCACAGCTGCGCGCTCATCACAAGCGTGTAGACCAGCGCGGTGGCCGTGGCACCGAAGCGCATACGCGTGCTCCGCGCTGCCGCGACCAGCGCGAAGGGAAAGACCAGCGAGGACACCAGGTAGAAACGGCCAAGGTGCATCACTTCGCGATCGTGATACTCGGTCGTGAAGATCGAAAGCATGGCGAGCACCAGCCCACCGGTGTACGCCACAAGGTAGGGCGCGACACCCGTCGACTCGGTGCCGACTTCGGCGTCCGCTCCTGCGCGATCGGCGTCACGCCCCTGCTCCGCCACCGCCATGATGAGCGCGCCGCCCAGAATCGTGATGAAACCGAGGGCCAGAAGCGCGTGCGGCGGACTGATGATCTTCACATCGAGTCCGTAGGCGGCGTGCCACCAGTCATCGAATGGTGCCGACGTCAACATGGCAACGGCCCCCCAGATACACAGCCATCCGCCCAGCGGACCCGTGAACACGCGCCACACGGTCACGCCGTTGGCCGGCGTCGCCGTTGATAGAAACGAGCGGCGGACCACCTCGAAGCCGCAGGCCAGTCCGGCTACGGCGCCGCCCGTGTAGATCGCCAGGTGCGCCGGCGTCCAGAACGAGTCGCGGCCGATGGTCATGTGCCACGAAATGTCCCAGATCAGGCCCACCATCACGCTGGTGGCCGCAAACACCACGGCCGCCAGCTGCCACGGCATGGCGGAGGTCCGCGCGTGCGACGTGATCGTCGTACGCGCACCGGCAGCGGTCAGGAGCGATGCCGAATCCATGTTCGTCTCCACTTATCGAGGGGCGCGAATGCCGCGCGCGTCCAGCAGCACGCGCACGGAATCGCGCGGCAACGGGTTCACCCGGCCGGCCCGCGTGGCAACCGGTGTGGCCATCAGCAAGGCGTCGTACAGCGCTTCCTCCGTGGCTTCTGTTACCGCTTGAAACAGCGCCGACATGGCATCGTTCCCGAGCTCGTCGTTCGTTGATACCGAGGCATCGGGCGAGCGGCGCACGCGCGGTGAGGTCGAGAAGGCAATCACGTAGTCGCCAGAGCCGTTCGACGCGCTCGATCCTGTGCGCGCGAGCCCCATGACCGCGCGGGCGCCGAGTCGTTCAAGGTTGCGCGACAGAATCGGCGCGTCGGTCGCGATCACGATCATGCACGAGCCATCCCCTCGCTCGGCGCCGAGGTCTCCCGGAGGTGCGCCACCCGGCGGACTGCCCGCCGCGCGCTCCACGTCATGCTGAAAGGCGTAGCGGCCCAGCAATTGTCCGATCGGCACGCCGGCCATCTGCAGTACCCCGCCATAGTTGCCCTGCACGATGACCCCCACGGTGTATCCGCCGAGCGTAACCGGCAGCTTTCGCGACGACGTGCCGATGCCGCCCTTCCATCCGAACATGACCGTGCCGTGCCCCGCGCCCACGCTGCCTTCGGACACCCGGCCCGTGTCGGCGTTGAGCAGCGCCCGATTCACGGCGGCGGCAATCCCCGGCCGCGAGCGCGTGGCATTCAGCTGCCCGTCATTCGTTTCACCCACCACCGGATTGATCGAGCGCACATTCGCGTTCTCCGGCTTCGCCAGCATGTACGTGGCGAGCGCGTCGCCCGCCTGCCAGATGCACAGCGTGCAGGTGAGCAGCACCGGCGTTTCGAGTTCGCCGAGTTCTCGCAGCTGCGTCACACCCAGCAGCTTGCCAAAGCCGTTGCCCACGTACAGCGCGGCCGGTACGCGATCCCGATAAAGATCCCCCCCGTGCGGGATAATCGCCGTGACGCCGGTGCGGATGGAGTCGCCGAGGGTCACCGTTTCGTGCCCGACGCGCACGCCGGCCACATCGGTGATCGCGTTGTTGGGTCCGGGAGTGAACACACCCGGGGCCAGCCCCATCGCGCGGGCACGCTGCTGAGCGGCGACCGGTGCCGAGATGGCGATCACCGCGAGGCCGACGGTGAAAAGACGAGCGCGCGAACGAGCGCACAAACCAGGAGGCTGAATCATCGGAGTCATGAAGGCGGACTGACGGGGAGGACCGTGATCCCTGCATATTGCGCGCATGTCGCTTCGCCCGCTCTACGGACATGCCGCCCTGCGGCATCGGCTCACGACGGCGGCCGCCGATGACCGGCTGCCGGCCAGCATCATGCTGCAAGGTCGCCGCGGTGTCGGCAAGCAGCGCCTTGGTCTCTGGCTTGGACAGTACCTGCTTTGTGAGCGAGCGCTAGCCGAACGGCTTAACGAACCGTGCGGGAATTGTCAGCATTGCCGGTATTCCGTGCGCGGCATGCACCCCGACCTGCACTGGTTCTTTCCGCGCCCCCGCTTGAAAGATGGCGACGCCTCGCCCGACGACGTGAAGTCCGATTACAGCGAGGCGATCGCCGAGCGCATGGAAGCCGAAGGCCTCTGGGCGCCGTCGTTGGGTACCGAGGGCTTGTATGTGGCGACCGTTCGCGCGCTCGTTCATCAGGCCTCACTGCGGCCGGCGATGGCGCGCCGGGCGGTGTTCGTGGTCGGCGATGCCGAACGCATGGTCTCGCAAGAGGGCGCCGATCAGGCGGCCAACGCGTTCCTCAAGTTGCTCGAGGAGCCGCCGCCGGGCACGACGCTCATTCTGACCACCAGCGAACCGGGCAATCTCCTGCCCACGATCAAGTCGCGCGTGGTCGCGATTCGTGTCCCAACACTTGCACGCGCCGATATCGATGCGTTTCTCGCTGACGCGGTGGTAACGCGAAAGCTCGCCCGCGTGCCGCGCGACGAAGCCTTGGCGCGAATGAACGGCGCGCCCGGCGAGTTGTTCGCCGGCGAATCGATGGCCGTGGCCTTGACCGCCGCCCGACGCCTTCTCGACGCCGCACTGCAGCCGTCAACTCCAGACGGTGTCGCCGAACGGATCAAGGCCGCGGCGCGTCAGGGCGTGGCCGGCGCGCGCGGATCGTTCACCGATACCCTTGAGGCGTTGACGCAGCTGTTGCATGCACGCGCCAAGCAGATGGTCGATGTCGGACGTGACGCAGACGCGCGACGCACCGCTTCGGCGGTGGTGCTTGTTGAATTCGCGAAGGCCAAAGCGCAGGGCAATGTGAGCCCGCAGCTGCTGGGCGCCTCGCTGCTCTCCTCCCTTCATCGGACCCTCCGCTCGTGACTCCAGACAAGCCGGACGTGCCCGGGCGCGAGTTTTCGCACCTCGATGCGGCAGGACATTTCACGATGGTGGACGTCGCCGAGAAGCCGATTTCGGTCCGTTCGGCGCTCGCCAGCGGCTCGATTCGAATGGAGGTGAGCACGCTTAAAGCAATACAGGGAAATACGTTGAAGAAAGGGGATGTGATTCCAGTTGCGCGGCTCGCGGGCATTCAGGCCGCCAAGCGGACCGCTGACCTCATCCCGCTCTGCCACCCACTCCCTTTGTCGGGAATCGATATCCGGGTTAACGTTGACGAGTCCCTGCCGGGTCTTCGAGTCGAGGGATTCGTCAGAACCACCGCTCAGACGGGGGTGGAGATGGAAGCGTTGACTGCAGTCTCCGTGTCGTTGTTGACGATTTACGATATGGCGAAGGCAATCGACCGGACGATGGTGATCTCCGAGATCGTGCTACGCGAAAAGCGCGGCGGCACGACGGGGGACTTTACCAGAGGTCCATGAGTGTCCTGCTGATCGAGAGGTGTCATGACCGATTCGACCGATAAAATACCAAGCCGCGACGCGGTGGCTCGCAGGCGGCGGATGCATCGTCGTCAGGCAAAGCGTCGTTTGACGAACGTGTTCGTAGCGGCAGCTGTCGTGTTTGCGCTCGCCGTGATGGTGACCCCAGATGCGTCCACGCGGGTGGTGGCCGTGGCAACGCCCAGCATGGGATTCACGGCAACGTCGGCGGCCATCTCCAACGCCGCCAGCCTGCCCATTCAACCGCTCTGGCGGCCAGCCGGTGAAGTACTAAAGCGCTCGAAGTCCGTCGCGGCCCCGACACTGCCCTTTGGGCTCGATCCGAGGGAGCGCGAACGTCGCGAGTCGCTCAGTCGCCTGCATCGCATCTATACCTACAGCGCGAAGTACCGCATCAAGTCCGACCTCGCCCGCCGCGTTTATGATGCGGCCACGACGGCGGGGATCGAGCCGGAGTTGGGGTTTCGTCTGGTCCGCGTGGAGAGTGTCTTCGACACCCGCGCCGTCAGTTCAGCCGGCGCCCTAGGCCTCACTCAGCTCATGCTGGGCACAGCCCGCGAGTTCGAGCCCAAAGTCACGCGGGAGCAGCTGCTCGACCCCGACGTAAATCTCCGTATCGGCTTCAAATACCTGCGCGGCCTGATTCGCGAGTACAAAGGCGATTTGAAGCTGGCCCTACTGGTGTACAACCGCGGTCCGGTGGCGGTGCAGAAGTCCCTCAGCATGGGCTTGAGCCCGGCCAACGGATACGAGAGCATCATCACAAAGGGATACCGCGGGCGAGGCTATCTGGACTGAGCCGTGCCCTTCTTCACGACGGGCCTCTTCGCGCTGGACGACTTGTGTGAGACCGTCGTTGTCCCGCTGCGCACCCGCAGCGTCTGGCCGGCGATCACGCGGGTCCCCTTGATGCCGTTCAGCGACTTGAGACGGGTCACCGTGGTGCCGTAGCGCTTGGCGATCGCGCCAAGCGACTCGCCGCGCTTGACGACGTGAATGCCGCGTGAGGTCAGCGCGGTCGGCGACGAGCCCCCGTATCGCTCGATAACGGGATCAGGGATGTCGCGCGCGAAGTCGATCGCCCGTTCGCTCGGAATGCGCAGCGACTGACCGATCACGAGCCGACCCTTCTTGGTCGTCTTGAGGGTCGGATTAAACCAGCGGAGCTGCTTCAGCGTCACGCCGTTCCGGTCGGCAAAGCCCGCCGGCGTCGTGGTGCTTCCGCGAACCGACGCCAGGCTGAAGCCACGGAGTGCGCTTTCCGGCACACTGTCCAGCGCGACACGTGTCCGCGGTGCCGAACCGAGTGGGACCCGCGCCCAGATGCTGGCGTCGGGCGGCGTGATGCCACGCAGCACAGCAGGATTGAGGTCGCGCACCTCGGCTTTCGTGGCGCCGCTAGCCGCCGCGATGTGCGCCAGACTGGTGCCGGGTGCCACCAACACCGAGTCGTACCCGTACAGCGGCAGCGAGTCGATCACGAGGCCGTAGCGCGCCGGCATCTTGGCCACCAGCGCGGCGGCGATGATCTGCGGCACGTAGTTCTTGGTCTCGGCCCGCAGATAATCGTGCTCCGCCAGTGCGAAAAAGCGATCTTCGCCCTCCGCACCATCCATCTCGCTGGCAAAGCGCGTGAGTCCGCGCGCCACGCGACCGGGACCGCCATTGTACGCCGCCGCCGCAAGATAAAGCGAGCCGAATTGCTTTTGCAGATAGCCGAGGAAGCGGATAGCGCCGTCGGTGGAGCGGGCCGGGTCGCGGCGCTCGTCCATCCACCAATCCACCCGCATCCCGACGTCGCGCGCCGTACCGCTCATGAACTGCCACATCCCCACGGCCGCCGCGCGCGAGTACGCATGCGGATCATAGCCGCTTTCGATCAGCGCAAGATAGGTAAGGTCTTCGGGCATCCCACTGGCCCGAAGCTTTGCACGGATCATCGGCTCGTAGCGTGTCCCTCTCGAAAGGCGAGCGACGAACCGTTCCTTCGCGCTGTTCGAGAACAGTCCGACGTAATGCTCGACCCGGTCATGCGTTTCAAACGACCGCACGTCGATATCCCAGATCGGATCGTCGGTCGCGAGGATCGCGCCGCCTCGCCGCAAAACCGCGCTGTCGCCAAACACGGCGACAACGGTGCTGACGACTTCATCCGGCGTCGCACGATCGGCCATTGAGACGGCAGACGTGCCAGCAGCGGTGACCGGCTGGTGCACGGCCACGACCGGCATCGGCACTGTTCTGGGGGCGACCGAGCCTGCACGGCCGCACGCTCCGGTCGCGAGCAACAACAAGACCGGTGCGGACAAAAAGGGAAGTTTCACGCGGAGTGCCTAACGAGAGCTGGATCGAGTGAGTGGCCGGTCGGACCCCTCGCCCCTCGTGACGTTCCTTCAGCCTGGTGAATTCAGGCGACGGACGGCAACTGTTCGAGCAGAGGCGAAGACAGCCGGTTGGCAGCATGTAGCACGGCGCGCGCCGTGGCCACCAATTGATCGTCCTCGACGATCGCTGCTCCAACGATACGCGTCACATCGCCGCCATGCTGGGCAAAAACGGCCACCATCATCACCGTGGTATCAAACGCGCGCACCGGCTTCACGCCGATCAATTCGAAGGTCAGCGCACCGCCAGTGGCCTGCGTGATGGCCTGCAGTGTCGCGAGCGCGGCCAAGCGGAGATCACCGCCGGGACAGGTTGAGCCCTCTTGGCGGCACACGATCCGTTGCGCCTCAGCGGGTCCCTCGAACTCCACAGATACGCGCGACGTCGCGACTGGCCCACGCTCCAACCGGCAGCTTAAGAGCCGCAGGCGCTGGGCCGCACTGTTGGTGTTCAGGCGAGTCGTCGTGAGGCTGCCGGCAAGCAGCTCGGGGAGGAACATCTCTGGTGGCTTGGGCGGAGGAGAGGTCGTCACTCGGGTGACGACTCATCCCAAGCGCTGTCACGGCGTGATGTGACGTAGGTCGCACGCGGGACGAATCGCCGATGCCGCCGGTCAGCGCAAAAACGGATAAGCCGAAATGAGAGCAATGGCTTGCCCCATGAGCACATCGCCGGGATAGTGGACGCCCAACATGACCCGGGAAAACCCGACCAGTAGCGCCACGATCAGCAGTGGCACGGTCAGCGTCGGTATGGCACTGGCCACGGCGACCGCCAGCGCCATGGCCGCGCAGGCGTGCCCCGAGGGGAACGAGAAGCGATCAGGGATCAGCACGAGGGCGCCCGATGATTCCTGCACCGAAGGTCTCGGCCGCCCCACCGATCGCTTAATGAGCTGAACCACAAGGTGCGACAGCCCCAGCAAGCACAGCGTACGCCAGGCCATCGCGAACGATCCGCCGGGCATCAGCGCTTGCATAAGCGCGAGTCCGATACTGGCCCGCGCACCGCCGAGGTGAGTGAGGGAGGTCCAGAACTGGCGGCGCGATCGGGCCGTGCTGGACGTCAGGGCAAGTCGGGCGAACAAGGCGCGATCTCGCGCATCGAGACGAATCAGCCACGGGCTCATGAATGAACAGAGTCGTCAGCACACGTGACGGAGGGCCGACAATCCCATCACCTCATGGACACGGGGATGTAACGTCTCTTACACGGGCCGCCTGACCGCGCGACCGCGGTCACGCAGCGTCGACGACACGCGATTCCTCAGGCGTTTGATACCAAGCCCGCTTCAAGCGCAAAGCGCGTAAGCCCTGCCACGCTATGGATCTCGAGCTTTCGCATCAGGCTCTCCCGATGCGCTTCCACGGTGCGACGGCTGATTCCCAACTCGGCGGCGATGGCTTTGTTCGTGAGTCCGCGCGCAACGCCGCCAAGGACGTCGCGTTCTCGAGGGGTCAGCTGTTCGAGTTGCAGATGTGGCGCAGACATCGGCGCGGCTTCGCTCGCGGTGAGACGCTTTACCACGGCAGGGCTAAAAAACGTCCCGCCCGCATGCACGGCGTGAATCGCCGCTCGCAGCTCCTCGCCGGCAGAATCTTTCAGCAAATAGCCATGCGTACCGATGCGCATGCCTTCGCGCACGTACTCGCTCTGGTCGTGCATGCTCAGCATCAGAATGCGCGCGGTGGGCAACGCCTCGCGAATGCGGGCCGCCGCGCGCAAACCCGTTTCTTCGGGCATCGTAATATCGAGGACCACGACATCCGGCTCGTACTGTTGGGCAAGCTCCACGGCAATGCGGCCGTTGGCCGCCTCGGCCACGACTTCGATTCCCGGATCGGCATCGAGTACATAGCGCAACCCTTCTCGAACGAGCGCGTGATCATCCGCGATGAGCACACGGATACGTGCGGGTGCCTGCCCGGCTTCAGTGGATCGCTTCACGAGATGCTCACGAGGTGCTCACGAAAGAGTCACAGGATCTGACGCGTCCACATCCACGCGCGGCGCACTGATCCGCACCTCGGCGCCGTTGCTCCAATTGGCGATCACCACCTCGCCGCCGATCGCGAAGATCCGCTCCCGCATGCCCGTAAGGCCCATGCGATTCTCGGCGTCCAGAATGCGACCATTACGTCCCACGGGAAACCCGTGGCCGTCGTCGCGCACGCACAACACGAGCCCGTGGCCATCAACGGTGACCAGCACGTCGACCTGCGTGGCCTGGGCGTGTCGCACCACATTCGACAGCGCTTCCTGCAACGCTCGGAAGAGCGCTAAGTCGGCGTCGGGATGCAGCGGTGGAAACGTCGTGGGCGCATCGAACGTGGCGCGGATCCCGCTGCGCTCGGTAAAATCGGTGACAAGCGAATGCAGCGCCGGCCGTAGCCCCAGATCGTCGAGTAGCGTGGGACGCAGCGCGCTGGTCACCTGCCGAATGCTGGCGATACCGGTATCCACCAGCGACAGGAGACGATCGAGGCGAGAAGCAGCCCCCTCGACCAACAGTGGGCGCAATGCCTCGAGCTGCATCTTCACCGCGGAGAACACCTGAGCGGTTTCATCGTGCAATTCACGCGAGAGGCGGCGGCGCTCGTCTTCGTGCTGGCGCACCATGCGGGCAGAGAGCTGCTCGAGCGCCTTGGTGCGCGTAGCAAGCTGCCGGTCGAGCGCCGACTGTTCGAGCGCGGCACCAACCTGCTGCCCCAGCGTGAGGAGGAAGTCGTCATCGAGTGCCGTGAACGGATTCCGGACGTCGCCGGCCATGACCAGCGCACCCACCAGTCGCGTGCCAGTGCCCACCGGCAGCGCCGCGATGAACGGCTGCCGGCCTTCAGCGGCCACGACCTGCGGTCGTCGCGAGATGCGCATACGGGTTAGTGCGTCGAGCACCGCTTGGTCAGGGCGCGCATTGTCCCACGACGCGCAGGTACCGGCCCCGCGCACGAATCGTCCGCGCGGGGCGGGAGCGGCAGCCGATGGTGCGGTGTCACCATGTGGTTGGTCGGCGTCTCCGTCATCGCGCCATCCGGCAAGCACCCCATTCAGCACGTCGGATGCAGGGGCCTCGTCGGCACGGTCGGCGTCGAAGAGATACATCGCCGTGCCGCGCACACCCGGCAACGCGAGCGGACGCGACAACAGGGCATCGAGTGGATCGGTGGTGCGATCACGGCGCTGCAGGTCACCCGAAAGCGCCGACAGCGCGCGGACGCCGCGTCCGAGGTCATCGAGCACCAACAAGACCAGCCCAAAGCCAACCAGTAACTCGAACGAGATGTCGAGGTAATAGCCCCACGGCGTCCACGCGCCCTGGGCACGCAGAAACGGATAATCGAGGTGGTGCAGCCCCCACAGGAAGAACGAGATGGCCAGCAGTCGGGCACCGGTTGAACTCGCGCTCCGGTGATGGCGCCAGAACACCCATCCGGTCCACATCGTCGCGCCACTCAGGAAGAGAACCGCCGGCAGCGCCGCCCACAGGAAATGATCGAGCTGATAGATCGCCACGTACGACCAGAGCGCCGGGAAGAGCGCCACAAGAAGATACGCCGGTCGCGCCCGGGGTTGCCGCAGAAAGACGATCGCCGACCAGAGCAGCGCGAGCGCCGTCCACCCGGTCGTCACCTGATGCCAGTACAGCCAAACGCGCTCGCCCGTGAGCAGGAAGCTCAGAATGCACAGCAACCGCGCCACATACACGCTCCACGCCACCGCGAACCACCCGAACCACGGACGGCGATAGCGCACGTACAAATGCGCGCACAGCGCGGCGAGCCCCGTGGTGATCGCCCCCTGCAGCAGCGTGGCGGCGAGCTCGGTGGCGAGCAGCGGCGGCGGCGCTTGGATCATATCGCCTTGCGCGAGCGCGCGCAGCATCGGCAGCAGCATGCCGGGCAGCCCCGTCGTCATGACCTGCACACCATGTTATTCATCGGTGGCAGGCGCGCGGGCACCGATGATCGGTACCGGCGTGCTGCCGTCCTGTTGCACGTGATACACGGTGCGCGATGGGAACGCGAAGCTCGACCCGTTGTCCCGGATGATCCGCATAAACGTGATGAGCACGTCGTGCCGGATGCGTAGAAATTCCTGCCAGTCGGTGGTCAGAAACCACGACACGACGTTGATGCGGATCGCCGAGTCGGTGAAACCAACCACGTGCACGCGCACGACGTCGGAGAACACCATGGGATGGGCGCGCAACGCCGCCTCGAGCGCATCGCGAATGCCCTCGAGCTGCTCCGGCGTGGTGTTGTAGGTAAGGTCGATATCGGTGCGCAGGAGAATGCGATCGCGTTCGCCGAACGTTTCGATCCGCTCATCGGCCAGCCGACCATTCGGCACACGGACCACGGTGCGGTCGACGGTGCGAATGCTCGTAGAGCGCAAACCGATGCGCTCCACCGCGCCCTCTGCGGTACCGGCGCGAACCCAGTCACCCACGCGAAACGCATTGTCGGCGGCCAGCGACACGCTGCCGAACAGATGCTCGACGGTTTTCTGCGCCGCCAAGGCCACCGCGATACCACCGATACCAAGACCGGCGAGGAGCGTGCCGACCGGATACCCGAACTGTGCGAGCGCCACCAACAGGGCGATGATCGCCAGTGTGACACGCAGGAAGTTGCCCAGCAAGGGCACGAGTGTGCGCGCCTGTGTGCCCTGCCCCGTGGCCCAGGCGGCATTGGCCACCCGCTCTTGCGCCAGGCGGATGATACGCAGCAGCCCCCAGAAAATCGAAAGCAGCACGAGCCCGCGCGTGAGCGACGTAAAGAAGCCAGCCACGCGTGTATTGAGGTCGAGCAACGACAGCAGCGGTCCGATCGCCAGCGACGCGGCCCATAGTCGGAACGGCCCGCGCAAATGTTCGAGCAGCAGATCGTCCCATTCGGTCACGGTATGTCGCGCAATGCGCCCCAGCAGATTGCGCAGCACGGCACCGAGCCCCCACGCCACCAGGAGAACCACGGGAATCGCCATCCCGAGGCCGATCCACTGCCAGTAGTACACGTTGAGCGGCCCTTCACGCATCAACGTCTGCGGAAGTCGCTCACGAAGCCATGGCGCGCCGAGGTTGTCAAACCAGTCATCGACCAGGCCAACGGTGGCCTGCGAAAAGACCCACCGCACCGGTCCTCCCGACGGCGGTGCGGACAGTCGCACCATCCGCACCGGATCCTCACGGCCATTCGCCGACGAGATCACACCGATGCGGTCTCCGCCCACGTCGCCATCGGTGGTATCGCCGGACACCGCACCGGACACCGTGCGCACGTCGACCGCCAAGCGCTGATCGAGCACCGTTTTCAGGCGACGAGCCAGCTGTGCGGAACGATCCCGCTGCCCTGTCGGCACGGAGAGATACGCCGCCGCGCTGACCCACTCGTCGGCCTCGGCGAAGCGCAGGAACGACTGCAGGGCCGCCCGGGGCGATGCCGTGGACACGGTGGACTGGGCGCTGTCCGCACTTTGGACCCACGACGGGAGCCCGAGCTGCGCCCGCGCCTGATGCGGAAGGGACAGACTGGCAGCGAGGAAGCCCATCGCCGCGGACATGAGGATGCGAATGCGCATCTCCAATGATAGCCGTGTTACCAGCGAGTGCCCCGGGTGGGACTCGAACCCACGACCTATGGCTTAAAAGGCCACTGCTCTACCAACTGAGCTACCGGAGCGCGGACCCGCCGTGAAGCGGGCCAGCCTTGCAACTTAGCGAAATGATGCCCTGCGCGAACAGGGGAGCGCCGCGCAAAAATGCGTTATCGCAACCGAAGCGTGAGCCGATGCCCCGCGCCCTCACGCAGCGCCTGCCACCCGTAGTCGAGGGTGACGCGATCCACGGTGAACCCGCCACCCACGGTGACCGCACGCTCCTCGCGCAGTTGCGGACGGCGACCGCCGACACGACCGACGAAAGCCACGCCTTCGATGGGGGTGTAACTCAGCTCCACACCGCCACGGGGGAACAGCGCTCCGTCCCGGCGCACATCGAGCTCCGCGGTGCCCGACACATCGATCCATTTGCCGAGGCCGCGCGGAGCGGTGGCGACGCCTACGGCAAGCTGGGTGGGCAATGCTTCGCTGCGACCGGCCACCTCGAGACGCGGTCCCAGATGCTGTACCGCGACACCAACGGTGCTGTTGAGAAACTGCAGTGACTTCGACGCGCCGATGTCGAACACCACCCCGCCGGCGCGACGATCGCTCACGCGCTCCTCCACATACGTCGCGCCCACGCCCCAGCGCAGCTGCTTCCACGACAGCGACGCGGCGAGCGTGGCCGCGAGACCGCTGGTGCCCGCCGCATGCTCGCGCGTGAGCACGTCGCTCTGGGCTGGGAACGTGCCGTCGCGCGGGCCGGCGTCGAGCAGCTGCACGCCAACGCCGATGCCCAGCGGTCCGATAGTCGAACTGCTGGCAAACTGCCCCGCGGTGGCCCCGCTCGCGTAGCGCTCCGCGCCGAAGGCCAACGCCGTGCCCGTCCCGACCAGCGCGGGGTTTCCGAAAACGGCGTCGACGTCGCGGAGTGCGACCTGCGCTCCCCCCAACGACAGCAGGCGCGCCGTGGCCGGCAACTTGAGGATGAGCGGCGCATAGCGCTCCCGCTGATCCGGCGCCGGCGCTTGCGCAGTCGCGACCGTCGCCACGGTGATGGTGACGAGCCCGGTTGCGAGAGTCGCCACGAGCATGGACCCGCGAAACATCTGGCGGCATGAACGGCTCATCGCGCCGCTCCGATCGTCTGTGCGGTAAACTCGGAACGCATGTTGGAGAAGCCGATGTTATCGAGGATGATCGTGCCGGCAGTGCTGCGATCAAAGCGCCACCGTACGCGTGTGATGCGCGCGGGATTGAACCCGGGCGTGGCGCGTACAAAATCGGCAAGGGGAATCGCATACGTCTGCAGCACGATTTCGGACACGGCGGCGAAGCGTTGCTTGTCGCGGCCAGCCCGTCGGTACACGTACGATTCGAGCGGTCGGCGTACTGCACCGTAGGCCGACAGCGGCAGCGACGCCGAACGGCCGTCGGCGTCGGTCACTTCGATCGAAAGATCGATCGGGACCGTATCGGGTTTCACATTCTTTGGTGACGGCTTCTTGGGCGCGCGCTTTTTCGGGGCGGCTTTCGACAGGGAGTCGGTCTTTTTCGTGGTATCACGCGCTACGGCACGCGGTCCAGGCTTGGCCTCGGTCGGCGACAGCGAGAACACCAGCGAAGACGCGCCGCCCACGTTCCACGAGGTCCGCAGCGAATCGCTGACCTGCATCGCAAACACCGCGGGCGTGCCCAGCTTGGTGGTGTCGTCGCCGGCGATGCGATTGTTCCAGCCGAGGGTCACCGCATTATGCGCCTGCGTCGCGCCGCGTGCGCGGAACGGGACCGGCGACTCCTTCCACACCGCCAGCGAGTCACTCGACAGCCTGATGCCCGACACCGACCCGGACGTCACATCGACGTCTTCCTCGAAGTCGGCGGCCGTATGGAATCCACTCTCCTGGAAGCGCGTCGTGTACATCGTTTTCGGCAACCACTGCCCGACCACGCGATGATCGCGGAACATCGGCAAATACTCGCGCTTGTCGCGTAACGTCGCCTCGAGAAACGCCGTGATATAGACCTCCGCGAACTTCCGCTGATCGGCCTGTGAGATGAGGCCGCGGGTATCGAGCGAGCGCGCGCTGCGCGGCCCGCCATCGAGATTTCCCCACGTGGTGTTCCACTGCCCATGATTGGCACGATAGACGAACACCGCCGACTTGAACCACGGCTTCCCGTCGGTAAAGCGGATGCGTTCGTACTGCGCCAGGCCGTTGAACGTGGAGACGTCGCCGTCGTGCGACCCGTGCATCAGGAAGTAGTTGTAGTTGGCCACCGGCGTCGGCTTGTCGGCCGGACGGTACTGCCCATCCACCGGCGCGATCGCCACGAGCGACTTGATGTCGAAGTTGAAATCAAACTTGACGGTGGCGTCGTCGGGATAGTACGCCAGCCGATTGAACGCGCCGGCCACGGTGACCGCTTCACCCCCGCGCGAGTGTCCCATGAGCGCGATGTTGTGCATATCCACCTTGCCTTGCAGCGGCGAACCGGTGGAGTCGTTGAATCGCTTCCACGACTGCAGGTGCTTGAGCAGCATCCAGCCGCGCGCGTCGTTCTCGCCACGGATGTTGCCATTCAGAAAGTTCTCGTCCACCGACGCCACGATGAACCCGCGCGAGGCGAGCAGCTCTCCCAGGTACTGGTAGCCCGGATCGGAAAACTGCTTCATGTCATGATTGCCGTGCACCACCAGCACGAGCGGAAAGGGGCCCGGCGCATCCGGATACCACACGCGTCCGTTCACCGGCAGCTTGGTGAAGTCGAAACCCCAGTACTTCCGGCGAATCTTCGCCTGCCTGGGGTCGGGGGCCGACGCAAACTTGGCACCGTCTACGACGGCGGTCTTCAGCGTGACCGAGTCGCGATAGATCGCGCGCCGCTTGTCCGTGCCACTGCCGTAATACAGCGTTTTCACCGTGAGGCTGCCCTTCTGCGACGGGTTCGGCGCCGCCAGCACTTGCTTGGACAACACGGTGTCCGAATCGTCGTGCGCCAGCTTGAGCGGAGCCACGCAGGCCCCGGCGAAAAGCGTTCCAGCGAGCGTCATCGCGAGCGATCGCGCAGACGCTGCGCGCCGCCCTGTTGGTATCCAGCGCTGCATGATGGCCGAGAAGAGGTGAGCAGTGCCTGACGGACCGGCACCACGCTCTATGTACCTCGGCGCGGTGGCCTAGCGCAACGACGGCGGGGCCGGAGCGCACACCCCCCTTGTACAAACGCCACGATGGCCGGCGCTCCGAGAAGGGCCGGCCATCACGTACCGTCACACCAACGTCAGTCGATTCAGTTCATGCCCGACAGCGCGGCAACCGTCGCGGCGCCAGCCGGCGTTTCGATGACGAAGGTCACGCGACGATTGAGGTCGGCTCCATCAGCCGTGCCCTGTGCGCCCGGACGAACCAGACGCGTCTTGCCATAACCTACCGTGCGCAACGCCGAACCATCAAGGCCCTTGGTCACGAGGTAGTCACGAACCGCGTCGGCCCGCTCGCGAGAAAGGCGGAGATTGTAATCGGTCGAGCCCGCAGGATCGGCGAAGCCTTCAATCGTGATCGTGGCACCCTTGTAATGCTGGTTCGCGACCTGCGCGAACTTCTCCAGCGCGGCCTGATCGCTCTGACGAACCGAAGCATCGTCGAATGCAAAATGCACAGGCATCGCGAACTTCACTTGCCCTTCCATCGCCGTAATCTTCGCACCGAAATCGGTGCGCATGGTCGTGAGGTCGTTGCGCAGCGCGTTGAGATCGGTGCGCAAACCGTTCACATCCGTGCGCAGCGCATCATCGCCCGCCACGCGCTCAGTCTTCTCGGTGCTCAGCGCCACGCGCTGCTCCTCGAGACCCTGGCGTACGAAACCCTTCGTGGCACATGCACCCAGCGTGCTCGCCGTGAGAACAACCATGGCTACATACTTTGCCTGTCGCATGAATTCTCCTGTTCCTGTCGTGTGGTGAAGCTTGAGTGTCGACGTATTTCCGTCGGGCTCGCGATACATGCTCCATGCACAACGCGAACCACGAGAAGAAGTTCGCCACGTCAACCGCCATTCGATGTGCCTCCTATCACGAATTTCGTACCAGTTTGTACGGGTCGTGTGCGGCATCACAGGGCGCGGCAAGCTCCCACCACCTTCGTGTGCTTCAGCCTGGCGCTTTCGCCAACCATTCGCCGCCGTCGATCACGAAAATCGATCCGGTAATCCAATCACCCGCGGGCGACGCGAGAAACGCGACCATGTTCGCGATGTCGCGCGGCGAGCCCCACCGTCCGAGCGGAATACCCTGCTTCGCATACTCCGCCATGCGCGCATCAGCGGCCGCGAACAGGTCAGGCACGCCGCTGTCCGCCGGTGGCGTGAAGGCTTTGCGCACGCCTTCGGTGGGAATCGGCCCCGGCGCGATCGCATTGACGCGAATGCGCTGCGGTGCCCACTCCACCGCCAGGGTACGCGTGAGGGCATCGACACCGGCCTTGGCGGCGGTGGCATGTGCCATCATGGGCCAGCCGCGATAGTGCAGCGTCATGGACGTGCTCACGATGCGGCCACCGCCCTGCGCGGCCATGATCGGATACACGGCCTGCGAGCAGTAGAAGGTGCCGTATAGATCGATCTCGACCACACTCTTCCAGGCGTTCGGTGACAAGGTGGCACTGGGCGCGTAGAAGTTCCCGGCCGCGTTGTTCACGAGCACGTCAATACGCCCCAGCTGTTGTGCGATGCCATTAACGGCCGCCTTCACCTGCTCCGGGTCGCGCACGTCGAGCTGCACGACCGAAACCTTTCCGCCGCGCGACTCGATATCGGCACGGGCCGCCTCGAGATTGGCCAGCTTCCGACTCGCCATCACAACATGCGCGCCAAGCTCGGCGAGCAGCTGCGAGATGCCCAGTCCGATGCCGGTGCCACCGCCGGTGACGAGGGCCACCTGTCCGTCGAGCAATCCAGCGCGGAAGATCGACGCCGTGTTCGTGAGATCAGATCCGCCAGTCGCGTCATTCATGCACTCACTCCGTGAGAAGGGACTGAGAAGGGACGGTGAGTTCATCGGTGGCCACCGTGTCCAGCAACAGGGCGACCTGCTCGACGAGGCAAAAGCTGCGACGATGATGAGGCGTGAGCCCGCGTTCGTCGAGCGCGGCGCGATGCACGGCCGTGCCGTACCCGCTGTTCCGCTCCCAGGCGTAGCCTTCGTAGCGCACGGCGAGCGCGTGCATGAGCCGGTCACGCGTCACCTTGGCGACGATCGATGCACAGGCGATCGCGTAGCACTTGGCGTCGCCCTTTACGACTGCAGTATGCACGAGCCCGAGCGTGCGCAGCGGCTTGCCGTCTACCAACACGTGATGCGGCTCACAGCCCAGGCGGCCGGCTACACGGCCCAGCGCACGCCGCATGGCGAGCACGGTGGCGTGATAGATGTTGATGCGGTCGATCTCGCGCGCACTGGCGGCGCCCAACGAGATCACGAGTGCCTGCTCGCGGATGCGAGCGGCGAGCATCACGCGAGTGGCGGCGTCAAGCTTCTTGGAGTCGTCCACGCCCGCGATAGCGCGGCGGTTGGGCGGCATGATGATCGCGCATGCGACAACGGGACCCGCAAGCGGGCCCCGTCCGACTTCATCCACACCCACCAGGAGCGGTCCGTGTTGCGCACGCAGGGTGCGCTCGATCGGGGTCCACCGAGCCACGAGGGCCGGCTTCCTGGTGAGGCGTGAACCGCGTGAGTCTTACGCGCCGCGAGGGGCGCGCACGATCTTACGCTCCTTGATACGCGCGGCCTTACCCGTCACGTCGCGGAGATAGTACAGTTTCGCACGGCGCACGGCGCCACGGCGAACGACGATGATCTCGGCAACCATCGGGCTGTGAATGGGGAAGATACGCTCCACGCCGACACCGTTCGAAATCTTGCGCACGGTGAACGTCTCGCTGACACCACCGCCACGGCGCGCGATGCACACGCCTTCGAACGCCTGCACGCGTTCCTTGTCGCCTTCCTTCACGCGGACGTTGACACGCACGGTGTCGCCCGGGCGGAACGGCGTCACGGTCTTCATCCACTCTTTCTGCGTTTCGATAAACGGATGCATAATTCGCTCCGGGGCCAAACCGCGCCCGGTTCAGGTACTGCAGATCCGGCGGTACGACGTCGATCTGCCCGAAGCCGAAGCCCCTGCAGCAAACGACACCAACACCAACGGTGCGAGAGGCCATGACGCAGACTGGGAGCGAAGTCCCCCGATCCGGTACCGACGTGGCATCGCCGCCCGGCATACTCCGGGGAGCTGACATAGTCTCGAAAGACCGGTAAAACACTTAAGCCTTGCAAGATACCCAAAGAATTGCCGCTGGCGCTAGTGCCCCGCCTGCCGGTAGAGTTCGGCAGTCGCCCGGCCCGCCGCTTCCACCAGTGCCACCTCTCTCGTGACCTCTCCGCTCGAGCCTGAAGGCAGGACCGCACCACTGACTTATCCGGCCACGCGGAAGGTCGATCAGGTGGATATCTACCACGGCACCCGCGTCTCTGACCCGTTCCGGTGGCTGGAAGACGACACATCGGCGGAAACCAAAGACTGGGTCGACGCCCAGAATCGCGTCACCTTTGGGTATCTCGACCAGATTCCCTACCGTGACGACATCCGGGCCCGGCTCACGGAGCTGGTGAACTACCCCCGCTATTCCGCCCCGGTCGTGAAGAAGCAGTGGTATCTCTTCACCAAAAACGACGGGCTCCAGAATCAGGCGGTGTACTACATCCAGGAAGGCGCCGCGGGAACGCCGGTGGTCCTCATCGACCCCAACATCCTCTCGGCAAACGGCACCACCCGCGTGGCCGAGTTGACGTTCAACAAGGCGGGCACCCGGATCGCCTACATGCTGAGTCAGGCCGGCTCCGACTGGCAGCAGATCCGCGTGATCGATGTCGGCACCCGTGAGATTCTGCCCGACGTGATCGACTGGGTGAAGGTGTCCGGGCTCGCCTGGCACGGCGATGGCTTTTTCTACAGCCGCTACCCCGAGCCCACGAACACCGATGCCGCGTTCTCCTCAATGAACGAGGACCATCAGGTCTTCTACCATGCACTCGGCACGCCACAGTCGGCCGATCGCTTGGTGTACCGGGACGGCACCAATCCGCAGCGATTCCACACCGTCGGTACCACGGAAGACGAACGCGTTGCGGTGCTTTCCATCAGCGATCGTGGTCAGGGCAAAGACGGCAATGCGTTGCACGTGATGGACCTCACCACGCCGGGAAGCGTGTTCACCCCGCTGTGGACGACATTCGACGACCAGATGGACGTGCTCGACAACGTGGGCGATCACCTGTTGGTGCTTACGAATCGACACGCGCCGAACCAGCGAGTGGTGCGCATCGATCCCGCTCTTCCGGACGAGGCGAACTGGGTCACGGTGATCGCCGAGCGCAGCGAACCGGTGAGTGGTATGTCCACCGCCGGCAGCCGTCTGTTCGCCACGTACCTGAGGGACGTGACGACGCGCGCGTATGTCCACGCGTTGAACGGCGCGCTGGAGCGCGAGATCACCCTGCCCGGCATCGGCACGGCCGGCGGATTCGACGGCGAGCACGATGCAACGGGTGTGTATTACAGCTTTACGTCGTTCACGGCGCCCCTCACGGTGTATCACTACGACATCGCTTCGGGGCGTAGCACGCAGCTCCGTGAGGTCACGCTGCCGTTTGACCCCAACCGGTTCGAGACGAAGCAGGTGTTCGTGGCGAGCAAGGATGGCACCAAGGTGCCAGCGTTCATCGTGGCCCAAAAAGGTCTCGTCCTCGACGGTGCCAATCCCACGATGCTCTATGCGTACGGCGGATTCAATGTGTCGCTACCGCCCAATTTCAGCGCCATGCGCGTAGCCTTTCTCGAGCAGGGCGGCGTATACGTGCAAGCAAACGTGCGCGGCGGCAACGAGTACGGGGAAGCGTGGCATCAGGCCGGCATGAAGGAAAAGAAGCAGAATGTCTTCGACGACTTCGTGGCGGTGGCCGACTGGTTGTTCGCCAACAAGTACACCTGCAGCGCGAAGCTGGCGATTGCCGGCGGATCGAACGGTGGACTGCTGGTGGGCGCGATCATGACGCAGCATCCAACGCTGGCGCACGTCGCGTTGCCGGCGGTTGGTGTCATGGACATGCTGCGCTTTCACAAGTTCACGATCGGCTGGAACTGGATCGCCGATTACGGGTCGAGCGACGACGCTGATGCGTTCACGTACCTTTTTGCGTACTCCCCGCTGCATAACCTGAAAAACGGCACGGCCTATCCAGCCACGCTCATCACCACCGCCGACCACGACGATCGCGTGGTGCCGGCGCACTCCTTCAAGTTCGCCGCCCGCCTGCAGGACGCGCATCGTGGCCCGAACCCGGTGCTCATACGCGTTGAGACACAGTCGGGACACGGCAGTTCGTCACTCACGAAACAGATCGCCGAGATGGCCGACGAGTACGCCTTCATTTTCGAGAACCTCGGCGTGATACCGATGCGACAGCATCACGTATCCGCGCGCGTCGCGGAGTCGCTCTGACCGCAGCCCGAATCACCGCGCTCGCGCTGCTTGTGGCGAGCGCCGTGCTCGGCGTCGGACTTGGCACCGGCGCGCCCACGCTTGCGCGGCTCTCGCGTTTCGAGACGACGGCGATTGAAGGCATGCCGATCGTGGGCAACAAGGCCGCGTTCCGATTGTTCGACCTGCCGGACAGTGTTGCAGTGTACGGCACGCAATATTTTCTGGCGTCGCGCGGCACCGTCATCATCCTGCACGGACTTGGCGCACACGACGCCATCGCTATGCAGGCGGGTGACTCGTTACGACGCGTCACGGGCATGAACATCCTCTTTCTCGACCTCCGCGGCAATGGACGGTCGGGAGGCGCGCGTGGACGCATTGGAAGCGACACGCAATACGCCGACGACCTCGCCGGCGTCGTGCGTGAACTCAAGCGCACGAATCCGTCGGGACCGGTTCTGCTGGTCGGCGTGCGACAGGGTGCCGGTACGGTGCTGGCGTTCGCGGCGCGCGCGCGCGACTCAAAGCAGCCTCGCGTGCAGGGGATCGCACTGGTCGACCCGATCCTGACCCGAGATTCGCTGCAGGCCGCAGGAACACAGGACGCCGGCGCCTTGCAGTGGCATACGCGACGATTGCACACCCAACAGTTGTTGAATGTCGTCGGCCTGCATTTCGCCGACCGGCTGCCCGTGGCGTATCAGCGCGCGCAGCGACCCGATGGGCCGACCGCGCGTAGCTACAGCTGGCGGGCGTTTCGGACGTTGCTACCCCGCGACCCGTGGGCGATTGCCAATGACGTCGCCTTGCCGCTGTTGCTGATCAGCCGCCAGACGCCAATACCGGCCCCGCTGCAGCGCACCGACCAGCACGAAGTGGAGTCCGTGCCGGTCGATGCTTCACTGTTCACGCCGATCACGTGGCGCCTCTTCGAGCGATGGACGGCGCAGTTTTCCTCGGACGCCGCGATTCCCGAAAACATTCTGCCCTCGGTGCCCATCCCGTTGGCCGACACGACTCGGTAAGGCGCGCGCCGCCTTACTTCGACGGAAACGGGCGAGGGGCCGGCAGGTCGTCGGCAAAGCGCCACGGCGCGGCGCAACGCGGACGGTCGAACGTTCGTGATGCCGTCGCATGTGTTGCGGCACCCGGGTTCTCTCTGACCGCCACCACTTCAAACTTTTGGCTCTTCGCGCTTTTGTGTGGGTGATTTGAGTGGGTTGTGAGCGGGTGCGCGTTGTCGTTTCGGAAGGGAAAGCGCTCTTGCGGTACTGGTGGCACGCGGGAAAGTTCGGGTATGACGTTCGAGCCGCGGCGCCCAAGGGAGTTGCGGGACGCGTATCGGTTTCCAGGCTTTACGCCGAGCCGAGCCGCGCGGTGCCGAGCCGCGCGGTGCCGAGCCGCGCGGTGCCGAGCCGCGCGGTGCGGGACGCAGACGCGGATCCCCGAGCGGTTGTCCTCACCCTGCATCGCCGCCTACGGCCCGCCCGAGAACACAGTGGCCCTCGGGTTTGTAGAAGGGCTCAACACCAAAATCCGGGAGATCCTTCGTCGCTGGTACGGCCTGCGTGACGAGGAATACCGGCGACTGAAAATCCGCACGTGCACCCTGTCACCCCTTCCGCGCGATCACAACGCGTGAACATCACCCACCCGATTCAACGAAGATCCCAAAGTATTTGCTGGTCATCCGCTGGCATTCGCGCCAATCGGCGGTGAGGCTGTTCGGCGAACTTTTGAACGAAACTGCTGTACCGCGAATCAACACGAATGCTCGCGGATCGCCCGGCGCGACGCGACGGATCGTCGTACACGACCATCCCAT
>JANLVC010000141.1:0-23620 GCA_031363815.1 Gemmatimonadota bacterium | reverse complement strand
ACGGTAGCTCCCGCGCCATTGCCGTAGGCGGGATTTGCCAGTGCCTCGGCAAACGCCTTGGCGCTCTCGAATCGATCGGCCGGCAACTTCTCCAGCGCCTTCGCCACCGCCGCCGCCACGTTCGCCGGTACGCTCTTCCGGTACACCGTCACCGCCTCGGCCGGCGTGGTGATGATCTTCATGATGATCTGCTGCGCATTCGCGCCGGTGAACGGCGGATTGCCCGTGAGCATTTCGTACAGCACGCTACCAATCGAATACACATCGCTGCGGGCCGTTATCTCCTTTTCGGCCGTCGCCTGCTCGGGGCTCATGTAATGCGGCGTGCCAAGACTCAAGCCGGTCTCCGTCATGCGACCGCCGGCGGCTGCACTCACCGCGAGCGCGATGCCGAAGTCGGCCACCATCGGCCGACCGTCGTGCAGCAGAATGTTCTCGGGTTTCACGTCGCGATGCACGATGCCGCGCGTGTGCGCGTAGTGCAGCGCATCGGCCACGTCGCGCGCGATGCGCACGGCATCGTCCACACCCAGCTGCGTTTCGCGATCGAGCTTGGCGCGTAACGTTTCGCCGTCGATGAACGGCATCACGTAAAACAGAAATCCGTCGGCCGCGCCCGAATCAAACAGCGGCAGAATATGCGGATGCTGCAACGCGGCGGTGGTCTTGATCTCCTGCACGAAGCGCTCGGCGCCCAACACCGCCGCCAACTCCGGCTTGAGCAGCTTGAGCGCGACCTGACGATCGTGCTTGAGATCCTCGCACAGATACACGGTGGCCATGCCGCCTTCGCCGAGGTGGCGGAGAATGCGGTAGCGGCCGGCGAGGGCGGTGTTGAGGCGATCGGTGTTGTTGCTCACCGATGTACGCCGAAGCGATTGACCATCTGCTATTTCCTGGCCTTGAACAGCGTGACCCCTTCTTTCCTGGCGGCGGACATCAGCGCCTGATCGAGCGTGGCCAGCGGTGCGTCGCAACGTTGCGCGAGCTCGAGGTAGGTCGCGTCATACACCGTGAGCGACCGCCGCCGTGCGAGATCGAGGACGGACGCTTCGCGCGGGAGATCGTCGACCGTAAATGGCAGCAGGGCCAGGTCGGCCAGAAAGGCCGTGGTTCGCGCCGCCACCATGCGCTTACGGCGCTCGGCCATGACGAGCACGTTGCGAATCTCGTACCAGAACAATGTTGGCACGATGGCTTCGCTGCGAGCGATGGCCGCAATCACGGACTCGGCAAACGTCGCGTCCTCGTCGTCGAGCGCTTGCCCCAGTATCGCCGAGACATCGGGCACCAGCGCCATTAAAAGCGGTGCCCGTCGTGTTTGAGTGCGAGCAGTTCGGTGCGGCTCATTCGCATGAGGGCACCGCGATACGTTTTGAGTCGCTTGACGGCCTCGGCCACCACCTTGGGGTCTCGAGCGGAGTCCGGGGGGCCCAGCTTCCCCACAGGGCGCCCGTGTTTGGTGATCTCAAACGTTTCGCCGTTGGCGGCGCGTTCGAGCAATTCACTGAGGCGGGTCTTGGCGTCAAACGCGGCGATGGATTCCATGTCTCCAACTGGTTGATGACTAGTTGAAAGTATCCAGACCCGCTGAACGCGTCAAGCGACGACGCCGAGGTGCCGCTCGATGCGGTAGCGGCCGGCAAGTGCGGCGTTGAGGATCGCCCCCAGCCGCCGCCAGCCGCGACCACCCGAGCCGAGACGGTGATCGGGATCTCGAATCGCTCCACAGCCTGGCGAGGCGTCGGCCGCCACCAAGCGGCTACCGTCGTGGCGAATAACGCCGCCGCAACAACCCCGGTGGGGCGATGCGACGCCACCTCGGGTCGAGGCGAGTGCCGCTGACGCCATGCGCGTGCGCCGTGGTCGCGAACGCTGGATTCGCCAACGCCTCGGCGAACGCCTTCGCGCTCTCGAAGCGATCCGCCGGCAATTTCTCCAACGACTTGGCCACCGCCGCCGCGACGTGGGCCGGCACCGACTTGCGGTACACCGTCACCGCTTCGGCCGGCGTGGTGATGATCTTCATGATGATCTGCTGCGCGCTCGCGCCGGTGAACGGCGGGTTGCCCGTGAGCATTTCGTACAGCACGCTGCCGATCGAATACACATCGCTGCGCGCCGAGATCTCCTTCTCGGCGGTGGCCTGCTCGGGGCTCATGTAGTGCGGTGTGCCGAGACTGAGCCCCGTCTCCGTCATGCGACCACCGGCGGCCGCACTCACCGCGAGCGCGATGCCGAAGTCGGCCACCATCGGCCGACCGTCGTGCAGCAGAATGTTTTCCGGCTTCACATCGCGGTGCACGATGCCGCGCGTGTGCGCGTAATGCAGCGCATCGGCTACGTCGCGCGCGATGCGCACCGATTCCTCGACACCGAGCTGCGTGTCGCGATCGAGTTTCGCCCGTAGCGTTTCGCCGTCGATGAACGGCATCACGTAGAACAAAAACCCGTCGGCCGCGCCCGAATCAAACAGCGGCAGAATATGCGGATGCTGCAGCGCGGCGGTGGTCGTGATCTCCTGCACGAACCGCTCGGCGCCCAACACCGCCGCCAACTCCGGCTTGTGCAGCGTGAGCGCGACCTGACGATCGTGCTTGAGATCCTCGCACAGTTACACGGTGGCTATGCCGCCTTCGCCGAGGTGGCGGAAAATGCGGTAGCGGTCGTAGAGTGCGGTGTTGAGGCGATCGGTCTGCTGGCTCATGGTTGTTGTTTGATTCGCGTACATCCGTGGGAATCCGCGGTGAGTCAGTTCGTTTGGGTGCAACTCAACCGATATCGTCATCGAGCCACCACACCAACAGCCTCACCGCGGATCAACGCGGACAACCGGGCAGATCGCGCACGTGCGCGCGAACAACCTTGGTGCATGTCCATTCCAATAGTCGTTGTTGTTTGATCCGCGTGCATCCTTGAAAATCCGCGGATAGGTAATTTGTTCGGTGAGCGTGGGACGCGGCGCAATTGTCTAGCTGAGCTCGCTATTTGTGACGGCGGCGTCAACTCTACGGTTGGTACCGTACGTGTATTATTGCTCACCGCGGGCGACGTTGGGCGATGCGCAAGTCTGCCCGACAGAGTAATGCCGCTCGGAATCCGTACCTGTCTTGAAGCCCCGCTCGTTCGAGCGCCCACCTGATTCGGAGGAGTACCCCCCTTGAGATCTGTCCACAAAGCGGCCGCGGCTACGCTGGCCTTGATAGCGCTCTTCTCACAGCGCCTTGAGGCGCAACGGCGAGTGACCGGCAAGGTTACCGAGGAAGGCGGCAGTGTCGCGATTCCCGGCGCGTCCGTGCTGGTCGTGGGCGGCAGCGCGGGGGCACTCACGAGTGCCACTGGTACCTACGTGCTGGACGCGCCCGCCGGCGCGTTCACCATGCGCGTCCGCCGCATCGGATATCGGGCGGAAAGCGTCCAGATCGCGGCGGGGCAGTTGACGGCCGATGTGATCCTCAAGAAGGACGCCCTCCAACTGGACGCCGTCCTGACCACGGCCCAGCAGGGCACGTTGGAAAAGAAGAACGCGGCGACGGCCACCATTCAGGTCACTGGCGCAGAGCTGACGCGAGTTCCGGCGGTCTCGGTCGACCAGGCGCTGCAGGGCAAGGTGGTCGGTGCCCGCATCAACATGAACAGCGGTGCGCCTGGCGGCGGCGGCCAGATCCAGATCCGTGGCGTCACCTCGGTGCTCGGTAATGGTGAGCCGTTGTACGTGATCGATGGCGTGATCATGTCCAATGCCTCTATCGCGGGTGGGCAGAACTCCATCTCGCGGGCGTCCGGCTTCACCGGCAACGTCACAAGTGTGCAGGACAATCGCACGAACCGTCTGGCGGATATCAATCCGAACGAGATCGAGGATCTCCAGGTGCTCAAGGGCGCCGCGGCTTCGGCGCTGTACGGGTCTCGCGCCACCAACGGCGTGGTGATTATCACCACCAAGCGCGGCAAGGCCGGGCAAACGCGGTGGAACGCGCTCCAGCGCGTGGGGCAGTCATCGCTCCTGCGCGGCGTGGGCCAGCGCCGCTTCCTGGACACCACGTCGGCGATCCAGGCGGCCACTCAGGCGGCCAACGCCACCATCGCCCGTGAGCAGTTGGCGGCGGCGATGGCGGCCAACGGCGGGCAAATTCCCTATAACGATTTCACCCGCCAGCTCTTCGGTCGCCAAGCCCTGTCGCACGAGAGCTCAGTGCAGGTAACGGGAGGCACTCAGTCGACGCGCTTTGTGGCGTCGGTCGGTCGGAAGTTCGACAACGGGATTGCCGTGAACACCAACGCCACGCGCGACAATGCGCGCATCAACATTGACCAGAACATCAGTGCGAAGCTGACGGCCCGCATGGACCTGGGCTACACACGCAGCGTGTCCAACCGCGGCATCTCCGGCAACTCCAACACGCCGGTAACGAGCCCGCTGTACGTGTTCGGTGCCACGCCGAGCTTCTTCACGCTCGATGGACGGGACGCGCAGGGCAACTTCCTGGTGAACCGCTTCGGCGGAAACGCGAACCCCATCAACACGTCGAATCCGTTCCAGACGCTGGCGTTCGTCAAGAACGAAGAAGGCATTGACCGCATTCTCGCGGCGGGTGAACTGAACTATCAGGCGCTGGAAACGCCGACCAACAAGCTCCGGTTCAGCTACACGCTCGGTGCAGATCGGTTCACGCAGGACAACCAGCTCTACAGCCCGAACTTCATGCAGTATGAGCCGAGCGATGGCCAACTCGGCACCGCCGTTCAGCAAACGGCCAACAGCCGCCAGTTGAACCAAGTGCTGAAGGCCACGCATCAGTTCACGCCGTCGTCCCTGCCGTTCATGCTCACGACCACGGCCGGTGTCACCCAGGAAGAGCAGGGACTGAACCGGGCCAGTATTCGGGCGATCGGCTTGGTCCCCGGCATTCCGAACATCAATCAGGGACAGCAGCTGTCCTTCCAGAGCCGCGAACTGCAGCGCGACCAGGCCTGGTTTGCCCGGGAAGAGTTCCTCGGCTTCAACGAAAAGCTGTATGTGGCGGGCGCCGTTCGTGGCGACCGTTCCAGCAACAACGGCGACGTCGCGAAGTACTTTGTCTTCCCGTCCGCGCAGGCCTCGTACCGCTTTGTGAACAAGGTTCCGGCGGTGGAAGAGGTGAAACTGCGCGCGTCGTGGGGCCAGACGGGCAACCGGCCGCTGTACGGGCAGCGTTTCCTCACCCTGCAGGGCGTCGGCCTGATCGGCGGCGTGAACGGACTCGGCACCGTCGCCACGCTTGGCAATCCAGCCATCAAGCCCGAGTTGAAGGAAGAGGTGGAATTCGGCGTGGATCTGCAGGCGTTCAACCGCCGGGTCGCGGTGGAGTACACGTACTTCGACGCGCAGGTGCGTGATGCGCTGCTGCTGCGAAACCTGCCGAACTCCTCTGGCGTGACGACCCAATTCGACAACGTGGGTCGGCTGTCGAACAACGGCCACGAGGTGGCGGTAAACTTGGTGCCGGTGCAGCGGAAGGACTTCACGTGGGTGTCACGCGTCAGCTACCAGCGCATCCGCAACCGAGTCGAGGCCGCGGACAATGTGAACCCGTTCCCGCCGAACGTCGGCTTCGGGTCGGCCTATGGTCGTCCGCGCCTGGCCACGGGCGTGTCCACTACGGCGATCTGGGGCAATCGCCCGATCTTCACGCAGATCAACGGCCGCGATACGGCCTTCGTGCGCGATACGATCATCGGTGAAGGCACGCCGGACTTCGAAATGTTTTTCCTGAACACGTACACGATGGGACGCTTCGCCCTCAACGTGCAGGTGGATTGGCGCCAGGGCGGCGACGTTTCCAACGTTGGTCAGAACGTGTTCGACCAGTATCGGAACGCGCGGGATCACGACAACGCCTCGCCCTGCCGCGGGGCCCCGTTCACGCGTGACGATTGCGTGATCATCGCGGGCGGGCGCCGGACGCTGGTGGACACGTCGTCCACCGCTAAGCTTGGCGACTATCGCTGGTCGAAGTGGAACGGCGGCCAGGATGCCCGCATCATCACGCAGGATGGCTCGTTCGTAAAACTGCGCGAGGTTTCCCTCAGCTACGATGTGCCACCCACCCTCACCAAGCGGCTGTTCGGCGACCGCGGCAACACGGTCCGCCTGAACGTGGTTGGACGCAATCTGGCCATCTGGACGCCCTACTGGGGTATGGATCCCGAGGTGAGCAATTTCGGCAACAACAACGTGGGACGCTTCGTCGATCTCGCGACCTTCCCGCCCAGTCGCCAGTTCTTCTTCTCCGTCGACGTCGGGTTCTGAGCCATGACTATCTCTCACATGACATTCGTCCGCGGCCTCGCCCTTACCGCCCTCGTTGCTCTCGGCGGCTGCAACGCCGATCGGCTCAACGTCCCCAGCTACAACGATCCCGCCGTGGGCCCGTCAGATCGGCCCTTGATGCAGAACCTGGCCAGCGGCATTCTCGCGGAACAGCGCGGTGGCATGGCGGGCCTGATCAGCAACGTCGGCATCTTCGGCCGCGAATCGTACAACTACACCGGCTCCGAACCGCGCAACGTCACGCTGTTCCTTTCGACGTTCCCGCTCGACAACTCCGGCTTCACCAACGGGCAGTGGGATCCCCGGTTTCGCAACATCCGCAATGCCCTGAACCTGATCGGTATCGCCGAAGGTGCGGCGTTTCTCACGGACGCTGAAAAGAACGCGGTTCGCGGGTTTGCCAACACGATGCGCGCGTTGGATCTGTTCTACGTCATCGCGACCCGCGACACGCTTGGCGCCCCGACGGCGATTGATCTGGTGGGGAACACCGCCCAAACGTTCGACAGCCGGGACTCGGTCTATCGGTTCATCTCGGCGACCCTGGACCAGGCCAACAGCCAATTGAGCGCGGCGGGCGGCACCGCCTTCCCGTTCAACCTGACGACCGGGTTCGCCGGCTTCAACACCCCCGCGACGTTCCGCCAGTTCAATCGGGCATTGGCGGCGCGGATTCAGGTGTACCGGGGCAGCCTTGGCTGCGGAGTCGCCTGTTTCACGGCAGCGCTGTCGGTCCTCGGCGACAGCTTCATCAGCTCGGCGGCGGGTGCCGACCTCCGTCGTGGTGTGTACCACACGTATTCGACGGCATCGGGTGATGCGCTCAACAGCCTCAACAACGCGGTCAGCCCCGACATCATCGGGCACCCGAGCATTCGTTTCGATGCGCAGCTGCAGACGAACGGGCAGCCCGATGCGCGACTTGGCGCCAAGACGCGCACGCTTTCCCCCGCCCGCACGGCACCGGGTGCCAACCTGGGCATCCCCACCGACGTCGGCTTCACGATCTATCCGGATCAGACCACGCCCCTTCCAATCATCCGGAATGAAGAGCTGATCCTCCTGCGCGCCGAAGCCAATATCGGTCTTTCGAACTTCGCTGCGGCTACTGCCGACCTGAACTACCTTCGCGCGCAGGCGGGCGGATTGCTGCCGCCCGTTGCCACGCCCACGAGTGCGACCGAGGCGGTCACGGCGTTGCTGTACGAGCGTCGCTACTCCCTGCTGTTCGAAGGGCATCGCTGGTTCGACGTCCGGCGTTATCGTCGCATCAGTACGCTGCCGCTGGATCTCCCTACGCATTTCCGCGTGACGGTCATGCCCGTGCCGCAAGCCGAGTGCGTGTTCCGCGCGAGGCAGCCCGTAGCGCTGCGCGGGCCGGGCTGTTGATCGCGACGGCCGTTTGCTGTTCGGTTTGAAACAGGGCGGCGGACCGACGGGTTCGCCGCCCTGTTGTTGTCCGTGTCGCTACGCCACTGTGGTTTTGGCTACCCGTTTCATCCAGCACCACCCGCGCACGGCCGCCAGCAGATGCTGCCACCGAGTGGCCGCCAAGATTTTGCGACCCTGCAATCGCAGGCGACCCGTGTGTTTCACGACTGCCAGGGTCGGATTCGCGGCACCGAGAACACCATCACGTTCGGTAGCAACACAACCGATATCGCCGTCGAGCCACCACACCATCAGCCTGACCGCGGATTAACGCGGACACTTTGCGGATCGCGCACGTGAGCGCCAACAGCCGTGGTGCATATCCATTCAAATGGTCGTTGTTGTTTGATCCGCGTACATCCGTGAAAATCCGCGGTGAGGTCGTTCGTTTGGGTGCAACTCAACCGATATCGTGATTGAGCCACCAACCCAACAACCTGACCGCGGATCAACGCGGATAACCGCGGATCGCGCACCCCGCCTTTGCCGCAGTCATTCCGGTTGCCCGCACCCTCGGCCGAGATGAACAGCAGATTGCCACAGATGGACGGATCGCCCTACGAGGTGATGCGGGAGACAATGGACACCATGGTGGGCTGGGACGGGTTGCTCACGTCGCAGATGGAGAAGCCGGCAAATTTCCCTGATACACCAAGCTGCCGCGGAACGCCAAATCAGCATTCACGAAGGTGAGTCCGCGTGCCGTATCGAACGGTGCGGCCTTCGGCGCGGTGGACAACAGACGCCTGCCCTGCAGCGCCATCCCGGCGTCCGTCAAACCGGTTCTAAGACCGTTACGCGGATCGTTGCCGCTCGGATACGTCTGCGCTGACAGCGCAACGGTGAACGCGAGTGGCGTGCACGGGCGCCGTGCCGCGCGAG
The DNA here is from genome assembly GCA_031363815.1 of Gemmatimonadota bacterium. Taxonomy (GTDB): domain Bacteria; phylum Gemmatimonadota; class Gemmatimonadetes; order Gemmatimonadales; family Gemmatimonadaceae; genus Gemmatimonas. The sequence continues at coordinate 14,994 of JANLVC010000141.1, read as the reverse complement.
CACGCCGCGGCGCCCATCATCAGGAGCAGACCGGCTGCCCGGTGGCCTCGAACAGCGAACAGCGTCTCGGGATGCAAAATGAATGGTCGGAGAAGGTACACAGCGATCATATGCTGAACGCGGACGCGGCGGGATCGATGAGAATCGCGGCTCAGCGCTGCTGCTGCCGCAACACCTCGTACACCGCGATCGCGACCGTCGTGGACAAGTTCAGCGATCGCACACGCTCCGACATCATCGGCATACGCACAAACCGGTCCGAGTAGCGCTCGTGCAACGCCGCCGGCAACCCGCCCGTCTCGCACCCGAACACCAGCACGGTCCCCTCTACCGGCGCCAGCGGCGCATCCCAAAACAGCGGCGTCGCTTTCGTGGAGAAAAAATACGGCTGGCCCAACCGCGGCAGCTCGCCCTCGAACGCCTCCCAACTCGGCCACACGCGCACGTCCACGTGCTCCCAGTAGTCGAGCCCCGCGCGCTTCACCTGCGCCTCATCAAGCGAGAAACCCAACGGCTCGATCAGATGCAGCGTCGCCCCCGCCGCCAAGCAGGTGCGTCCAGCGTTTCCGGTGTTCCAATGGATCTCCGGATGCACCAACACCACATGAATACTCACCTGTTGCGCCCCCGTCGATACCCGTGTTCCAGCAGGATGCTACAGCGTGACGGCTGCTTGCAACCATAATTGCATACAAGTATAGTTGCGAGTATGACGCGTTCGAAACCCAGCGCCCCCCTCGCCCGCTTATCTCCGCTCGTTGACCGATACGACGAACGCCGAGAGCTCGGTGCGCTGCTGGAGCGGGGGCGGCCCGCGCTCGCCTTGGTGACAGGTCGACGACGCGTCGGTAAGACCTTTCTCCTCACGCACGCGTGGGAGGCGGATAACATTTTCCTGTTCACAGCCGCGCGGACGACGCCGGAGTTGAACCGCCGGCAGCTGATCCACGACTTGGCGGCATGGAGCGAGGCGACGTTCGACCCAGCGGACTTTCCCAGCTGGCGCACCGTCTTCCGCCTGCTCGTAGACGTCGCCACCTCGCGAGCGACGGCTGATCGGCCCAAACCGAGCGTCGTGGTACTGGATGAGTTCCAGTACCTCGCCGATGGCCCAGCGGGCATGGCCGACATTGCGGCTGAACTCAACGCCGTGTGGGGAGGGCGCGCACTGAAGCGCGCGGCGGGAGGGACCCTGCCCCTGCTGCTTGTGCTCGCTGGGTCGGAAGTGACCAGCATGCAGGCGCTCGCCAGCGGCGGGTCGCCGCTCTATGGTCGATTCGACTGGCAACACACCGTCAAACCCTTTACCTACTGGTTCGCCGCCGAGCTGGCGGCCTTCGATTCGCTCAGGGACCGAGCGCTGACCTATGGCGTCTTCGGCGGCACGCCCCGGTACCTGGCGGCGATCGACACAGGTCGGTCGCTGGCCGAGAACACGACGAACCTGCTGCTGTCCCCGCGTGGCGAGGTGCGACTGCTGGTGGAGACCGCGCTCGATCAAGAGGAGGGATTACGCGACACATCCAAGTACCGCGCAATCCTCCGCGCGGTGGCGGATGGGTGTACAGGGCGCAACGATATCGCCCAACGGGCGGGGCTGACCAATGACCATGGACTCAGGGAAAAACTCGCGACCCTGATTGCGCTCGGCTACCTCGAGGAACGGCGTAACGTGGACGCCAAACCGAACGAGGCCGTCCGCTACCAGATTGCCGACGCGGCGTTCCGGTTCTACCACCGCTTCGTGGCACCCAACGCCTCGCGGCTTGAGCGCTACCCGGCGGCACAGCTGTGGGAAGCCTTTGTCGCCCCGCAGCTGGACGCCTACATGGGTATCGAGCTCCAGCGCATCGCCGTCCAGGCGTACGACCGCCGCGTCCCAAGCCTCGACCTGCCATTGGTAAAACGCTGGGGGCGCTGGGAAGGCGTCGATCGGCTCCGACGCTCCCTTGAAATCGACCTCGTCGCGGAGCTCGCCGACGGGCGCTGGATGACGGGCGCCGTAAAGTGGGACCGCGCGCCAATCGGCGCCCGCGTACACCATGAGCACCTGGAGATGCTCCGCCGTGCCGCCGACGCCGGACGAGGCTGGGCGCACGCGGCCCTCGAGCAGGACGCCCCGCTGTACTACGTCGCCGCCGGCGGCTTCACCGCGGCCTTTCGAAAGGCCGTGGAGGCGAGCGAACGTCGGGCAATCCTCTGGTCACTTAACGATCTCTACGCGACGGTCCAAACGGCCCCCGCGTACTAACAGCACGGTGACGCCGGCGTCGCGGTGCGACTACCCGCGCAACTCACCCACTGGCTCCGCGCGTATGCGGCGACGAGATTTTCTTCAGCGAACTGGTGATGCCCTTTTTGCGCCCGCGTTCATGACACGCTATCTCGCCGTACTGGCAGCAAAACCATAGGGCCCCGCGTTTGCACGCGCGCTGCCGGTGCTCGGAACGGATGGCACACTGGCCACCATTCAAGTCGGCTCCGCGGGGGCGGGGAAGCTGTTCGCCAAGCGATCCCACCATCGTGGCCGGACAAGCGCTGGGCGAGTTCGCCTCGCTGGCATGGGAACGCATTCGCATAGGATGCCGCACACTTTCACTTCACTACACTCCATGCGCCAACTCGCACGCGTCCTCGCCCGGTACGCACCGCTGTGCGTCCTGCTCGCAGCCCCATGCATCATCGGTGCGCAGCCAACCGTCCGCCAGATCGATGGTGCACCGTTTGCGGCCACCCTCGTCGCGGCGCCAGCGGCGAACGCGGTCGCGTTCGTGCTGAACACGCGCGGCGTACGCAATATCTGGGTCACCGATTCCACGCGCGCGGAGGCTCGGCAGGTCACCGCCTTCACGCAGGACGACGGGCAGGACATCACGTCGTTGGCGTTCAGCGCCGACGGCCGCACCCTGTACTTCGTGCGTGGCGGCGGACCCAATCGGGCGGGCGAAATCCCCAATCCCACGAGCGATCCGCGTGGTGCCGAAGAGGCTATCTGGCGTGTACGACTCGATGGAACGCCGGCGGCACGCGTCACCGAGGGCTCGTCGCCAACACCCGCGCCTCGCGGCACCCGCTTGGCGTTTCTGCGACGCGGAGCCATCTGGATGGCAACCGTGGCCGGCGATTCCCTGCGCGTTTCACCACTGCTGAAAATGCGTGGCAGCGGCGGCTCGCTGCGCTGGTCACCATCGGGCGAGCAACTGGCGTTCGTGTCCAATCGTGGCACACACAGCTTTGTTGGCGTCTATGCGCTCGCGTCGGAGACGCTGCGGTGGATGGCGCCGAGCACCGATACGGACAATGCGCCAGCATGGTCGCGCGACGGATCGCGCATCGCGTTCCTGCGCATGCCGTATGCCGTGCGCCGACTCGGTTTTCGTGCGACGCGATCCGCCGAGCCGTGGGGGATTATGGTGGCCGATGTCGCGAGCGGACAGGCGCGAGAGATTTTTCGCGCGACAGCGGGCCGTGGGAGTGCGTATTGGGCCATCGTCGCGGATAATCAGCTCTTCTGGATGGCCGGCGATCGCCTCGTGTTTCCGTGGGAGCGCACCGGCTGGGTCCATCTGTACAGCGTGGCGGCAAGCGGCGGGACGCCGAGCGAACTCACCCCCGGCAACGGTGAGGTGGAGTTCGTGGCCGCGAATGGGAACGCCACGCAACTGATCTACAGCACGAACATCGGCGACATCGATCGGCGCCATGTGATGCGCGTGGCAGCGGACGGAAAGTCGGCGCCGGTCGGCGTGGTTCCCGGTGCGCACATTGCGTGGAACGCGGTGGAATCCAGCGCGGGCGGCCTGTATGCGCTGGTGAGTGATGCCCGCCTGCCGGCGCACGCCGCCGTGATGAGTACAGCGGGCACCACCCCGCAGTGGACGCACCTTGCCGCGGAGACGATGCCTGCGGACTTCCCGCTGGCGTCACTCGTCACGCCCACCGCCATCACGTTGCGCGCGGCGGATGGGGTGCAGTCGTTTGGGCAGCTGTTCATGCCACCCGGTGCGACGCCGGGCAAGCGGTACCCCGCCGTGATTTTTCTGCACGGTGGATCGCGCCGGCAGATGCTGCTGGGCTGGAACTACGGCGCCTACTACCATCACGCCTACGCGATGAATCAGGCGATGGCGCTGCGGGGGTACATCGTGGTGTCGCTCAACTATCGCAGCGGCATCGGATACGGCATGGATTTTCGCGAAGCGCTCCGGCAGGGCGCGACCGGTGGGAGTGAATACGGCGATGTGGTGGCGGCGACCCGCTGGCTTGGCGCGCGCGCCGATGTCGATCGCGCGCGCATTGGACTGTGGGGCGGCTCGTACGGCGGCTATCTGACCGCCATGGGGTTGACTCGCAATCCGGAACTGTTCAAGGCCGGCGTGGACATTCACGGCGTGCACGATTGGAACGTGGGAATCCAGACGTTCGTGCCGGAGTACGATGTGTACGCCAATCCGCTGGCGACCAGAACCGCCTTTATGGCCTCACCCATGGCGCAGGTGAAGAATTGGCGCGCGCCGGTGCTGATGGTGCATGGCGACGACGACAGGAACGTGCGCTTCATCGAGACGTTGACGCTGATTCAGCAGCTGCGGGCGCAGCAGGTGCCAGTGGAGCAGCTGGTGTTTCCCGACGAAGTACACAGTTTCCTGCGCCATGACTCGTGGATGCGGGCGTTCGAGTCGGCGATCGATTTCTTTACCCGGCGCATGTAGCGACACTACTCCTTTTTTTGCAGCAGGCGCCGCACGTCATCCGCTCATCCCACAACCACCAGCGCATTCGCGTTGGTGGCCGACTAAACCGCCACGAACGTTTTGCCATTTGGTGCGAGGTCGAAGTCGACCGAGTGCATCGCCCTCGCGTTCCACGGCTCGTGACGCATATTCGGGTACGCCATCCCCCTCGCGCGACGCAACACCGCCCTTGCCCACCAATGACTGATTCCCTCTCCCGCCGCACCTTCACGCAACTCCTTGGTGCCGCCGCCGTAACCGGCGCGCTCCCTGACGCGCTCTCTGCCAACACGCCCGCCATGAACGCGCCCGACTTCAGCCCCGCCGACGAGCTCACCTCGCTCTCCGCCACCGAGCTCGCCGCACGCATCCGCCGCAAGAGCGTGTCGGCGCGTGAAGTGCTCGAAGCGCATCTCGCGCGTATCGAACGTGTGAACCCCACGGTGAATGCCATCGTCACGCTCGTGCCCGACATGGCGCGCGCGTGGGCGAAAGCCGCCGACGAACGCCAGGCGCGCGGTGAGCCACTCGGGCCGCTGCACGGATTGCCAGTGGCGCACAAGGATCTGGTCGACACCGCCGGCATTCGCACCACCAGGGGCTCGCTGTTGTACAAAAACAACGTGCCGACCACTGATGCGCTGATCGTGCAGCGCATCCGCGCCGCCGGCGCGATTACCATCGGCAAAACGAACACGCCGGAGTTCGGCGCTGGCTCGAACACCTTCAACGCCGTCTTCGGCGCCACCCGCAACGGCTTTAACCTGCAGAAAACCGTGGGCGGCTCGAGTGGCGGCGCGGCCTGTGCGCTCAACTGCAATCTGCTGCCGATCGCCGACGGCAGCGACACCGGTGGCTCGCTGCGCAATCCGGGCGCGTGGAACAACATCGTGGGCTTTCGTCCGTCACCGGGGCGCGTGCCCGACGATGATGGCTCGTGGTCGCCGCTCTCCACCAGTGGTCCCATGGCGCGCACCGTCGAAGACGTCACGCTCTTTCTCTCGGCGATCGCCGGTGTGCACGCCCCCGACCCAACGTCACTGACCGATGATCCGGCCAGCTTCCGCCGGCCACTCGGCGCCAGCATGAAGGGCAAGCGCATCGCCTGGTTCACCAATATGGGCGGCATTCCCTTCGAGCCCGAGATCACGCGCGTGCTCAACGCCAACCGGCAAGCGTTCGTCGACATGGGCTGCATCGTGGAAGACGCCGAGCCCGATTTCAGCGGCGTCGACGACGCCTTCCCCACGCTTCGGCACCTCACGTATCACACCAGCTACGCGAAGCTCTCGCGCGACGACCCCACCATCTTCAAGGACACCGTGAAGTGGGAGATCGCTGAAGCGGAGCGGCAGAGCGCGGTCGACGTGGCCCGAGCGAACGCACGGCAGGCGCAGATGTACAGGCACGTGTCGCAGTTCTTCGCGAAGTACGACGCGTACGTCTGTCCCGTCACGCAGGTCGAGCCGTTCGACATCACCACCGAGTATCCCACGAGCGTGGCGGGTGTGGCGATGCCGACCTACATCGACTGGATGCGCAGCGCGTGGTACGTGACGTTCATGCAATGCCCGGCGATCAGCGTGCCGGCCGGCTTCAGTGCCAGCGGCCTTCCGGTGGGCGCGCAAATCGTGGGCAAGCCGCGCGGCGACTGGGCGCTGCTGCAGCTGGCGCACGCGTTTGAACAGGCCACGGGGCATGGGAAGCGGCGGCCGATGCTGTGAGTGGCGCCCATATTCCCGTAAATATGGGTATATTCCTGGTATGAAGACCACTATCGAGCTGCCAGACGAGCTCTACCGCCGAGTAAAGGTCAAGAGCGCGTTCGAGGGGAAAACCGTGCGCGAGGTGGCGACGTCGTTGTTTCAGCAGTGGGCCGACGGCACGGTGCCGCGGGGGGAAGGCCAAGCCGCCAGTGCGTCCGCCCTCCTTGAGGCAGGTCGCCGGCGAGAGCGATGGCTGACGGAGTGGACATCGCTCGCCGATGAACTCGGGCGCCTTTCGCCGGAGGGAGGCGTCGTCGATCAGCTGCTCCGCGATCGTCGGTGACGGTCACGGTCGATGCATCGGTATGGATCGCCTCGGTCATCGCATCGGAGGCCGGGCATCACGACTGCGCTCTCGTCGTGCGGAAACTGATCACCGGCGAAATCCAGCTGGTGCAGCCCACACTTTTCTTGGTGGAGGTCGCGGCAGCACTTGGCCGGAGATTTCCCGGAAGCGGGCAGGCAGAGGTGGCAGTCAATTGCCTGCTGGCGTTGGCCATCATGGAGGAGATCCCACTCGATGCGCCGCTCGCTGCGCGCGCCGCGCGATATGCGGCCGACTTCGGGTTGCGGGGCGCAGATGCGGTCTATCTCGCAACGGCCACTTTTGCGCATACCACATTGATCACGCTCGACAATGATATCGTCAATCGAGCGCCCGGCGCCGCCGACGTCGTCACACCACAGGAGTGGCTCACGCGTGTGTAGCCAGAGCTAACAGGCGCCGCTCACGCCGGCGCGCTGAATACTCCTCGGGAGCAACGATGAGACGTTGCGTGGACGGCCGATCGTGCCGACATCGGCTTCCTGATTGCGCACACTGAACGAGGAGGTGGGCGCCGATACCGTGAGCCCCGGCAGCGATACGGCGATCGCGGCCACCACGCCACCCAGTCGCGATCGATTGGGACTGCGGCGTATCAATGCCCACGTTCCCGTTGCCGACGGCGTTGGGACCGCAGCCAGCAGCGCAGCACGCAGTTGGCTAAATTCAGGTATGGAACGGGTCATCGTAATGCATGCGTCGCACGAAAGCGCCGCGGCGGCCGACCGCGCTGAGGTGAAAAGCATGTCCCCGCAGGCGCGGCTCGACCGACTACTCCGCCTGCAGCAGGCTTACCGGGAGCAACTGGGTGATACTGGACGCGGACTTGCGCGCGTTGCTCGCGTTATTGACCGAGCGCCGCGTTGAGTATCTGGTAGCTGGAGGCCACGCGTTCGCCTTTCACGGGTATCCTCGCTTTACGGAGGAGCTCGATCTGTATCTGCGCCCCGAGCCGGAGAATGCGTCGCGTGTCATCGCCGCGCTCGAAACGTTCGGATTCGCCAGTCTTGGTCTGACCGCCGCTGATTTCGTGGCCGATGATCGTGTCGTTCAACTAGGTCGAGCCCCGAACCGCGTGGACCTGCTTACTCGCCTCTGGGGCGTCGACTTTGACGACGCGTGGTCCAGACGAGTGGGAGGCAAGCTTGGCGATGTCGCCGTCTGGATCCTTTCCCGTCCAGACCTGATCAGGAACAAGAGGGCGACAGGGCGACCCCAGGACCTTGCCGATGCAGCGGCATTGGAAGCGTTGGAAGGTCCGACCCAGAGCTGATGTCCATCTCGAGCCAGCCCATCGCCTCGCAGAAGATGTACCCACAGCCACCCTCGCCAATACACTCACGGGAACTCCGGAGCAGGAGTGGTCACCTCGTTAAGTACGGCGAGTGAAGTGACAACGTGCGTATTCCGGCGCAAACCGGCCACTGATTCCGATTGAATCCGGCCACCCATTCTGGCGGAATCCGGCCAGGGCGGCGGCGGTGTGACTGATGTGCGCGATGTGGGATCCTCATCCCCGTGGTCCGCTGGCCATTTGCAGGCCGGACGACGACTGGATCACATAGTTCACCGTCGTCGGCGCGACGGCCATCGTGATCGACTGCGAACCGCCTCCACCGAACAGGGTGGCGCAGCCGCCCATCACTGTCGCGGACGCGAGGAGCACGCCCACGGTCAGGACCCGAATACTCGGCATTCGATACTCCAAAGAAATGAAGGCTCGGTCGAACCCATTCGGGTTTCGGTCGAGTGCTGCCGTCCAAGAAGACGGCAGTGCCGTCAACGTGTAGAAGTACCGCGCGATTGTGCAAGCCCGCCGGCGCGGCGATCCATCTAACTCTGACGCATCGTCACTTGGACGGAAGTGAACAGTCGGATCAGCCGAAAGAGTTGAAGAGAATCGCGCGACGTATCCAGTGTCGCGGGCTCCACGTCCTCCCAGCTCCAAGACGGCCGCTTGAAACTGGTTGACACGCGCTATCGATGAAGGTCTCGGCGTTCTGCCTTTAGACTCGATAGGCGTCGCCGGAATCAGGAAGCGGCCAAGGGTGGAACCCGTCGAACGGTAGGAAGTGGCGAACGGTTGAGTAATCCGCGGTCACCAAGTCCTGCAAGCGGAAGAAGTCGACGTACCCTCGAAAATCTCGGAATAGCGCAAAGAATGCGGCGTACCTTATGGCGCCGATGGTGTATGCGCGTTCATTGAATTTCGCGCGTTCGATAGCAGGGACGAGCTGCGTGATGTGTGCAATTTGAGAGGAGCGCGTGAACGTGGGTATCACGGAGTCGCTCGAAAGCACGAATTCACCCTTGGCGGAGCAATGATGCAGATACGCTCGTGGGGTCGACGTGACCAGTTCGACATCACCACCGAGTATCCCACGAGCGTGGAAATCGTGGGCAAGCCGCGCGGCGACTGGGCGCTGCTGCAGCTGGCGCACGCGTTTGAACAGGCCACGGGGCATGGGAAGCGGCGGCCGATGTTCTGAGTGTTCGCGTACCACGCGCCGGGCTCCGAACCACCGACCACGATCCGCACGCGACACCATGCACGCGGCTAGCGATGGCGCGCCAACGCCGAGTCGAGCTTGCGCACGAGCACGTCGCGCCCGAAGCTGAACTTGTGTGCCTGATTGAGCTGCACGAGTTCTTCGATCGCCTTGTTGATGGTCACGTCGGCTTCCCGCGCGTTCGACACCACCATGTACCGTCGCTTCGGCGCATCGCTGAACAGCGCATGCGACGCGGCTTCGGCCACGGCATCGGGTTCGGGATACGTCTCATAATTGTCCATCACGGTCACCAGCCGCTTCATCTGTGCCTCGAAGGGCGTACCAACGGCGCGTGCAGCGGCGAGTTCTACCTGCCCTTTCGTGGAGCGGCCGATATCGGAGCGGAAGTTACCGGGCTCAATGAGGCTCGAGCGCACGCCAAGCGGGGCCATCTCGGCGTCGAGCGCATCACCGAACGCCTCCATGGCGTGCTTGCTCATGCTGTACGGACCGAAAAAGGAGCCGGACAGAATGCCGGATATTGAACTCACCGTCACCACGCGGCCCTTCGCTTCGAGCAGCAGTGGCGCGAACGCCTTCGTCACGCGATACGGCCCGCTGACATTCACGTCCAGGATAGACGCCATCTCGCGCTCGTCCGTTTGAATCAGCGGCGAAAGAATCGCGATGCCGGCGTTGTTCACGACACCATGTAAACCGCGCCCGCCCTTGCGCACGGTCTCCACGGCGGCCGCGATGTCCGACGCGACCGTGACGTCGAGCCGAACACCTTGCATGTTACGCATCTTCGAGAGCGTTGCGATATCCTCGGGCTTTCGTGCACCCGCGTACACGAAGTGACCCTGCGACGCGAGCAGGGTGGCGATCTTGAGACCGATGCCGCTGCTCGCACCGGTGACGAGCACCGCGCGCTGCGGCGCTGCCGTCGCGCCTGCTGGCTGCTGTGCATGAAGCGATTCGGCGAACGGCGACATCACGATCGCCGACAGGGCAGTGATACGACAGAGTGAGCGCATGGCATCAAGCTGCTCGCCGCGCCGAACATCGGCAAGCGGTGGAGCACCAACACCAGTGCGCCCGACACCACACCGTCAGCGACGATACGTCACACGTTTGCCCGACACCGTCACCACCACCGCCCCGCCCAGCAATGAGATCCTCCGAGGCCGCACTTCTGGGAAGCACATTCGCCGCGGCTATTCGCGGAAGGTACCCGTGGGATCACGTGCGCAGGCGTTGATGGCGCACGTCGGTATCACACACCCTCGCGTGATGACCACCCCGGCCGGTACAATCAAGAGAACCTGCATCGAGGTCGTATTGTCCAAGCGAAAAGGCACCCCACTGGATCCCACGTACCGCCACCATGGCTGTGGTCGGTGAGCGTTGGCATGTCGCTGTTGACCACGGCCGAGTGGCAGGCGCGGGCCGATGCGCATCGCGAGCGTGTGCTGCGATTCACGAGCCCGTGGCGCGAGCGGCGCTCGCGTGGTGACGTGCATCCGGTCTACGACTTTCTCTTCCAGTATTATCACTATCCGGCCGGGAAGCTGGAGACGTGGCATCCCGACGCGCACGAGCGGTTGGTGGACACCCCCGAGGCGCGTGAGCGCTTCACGGAGCCCGTGTATGTGACCGCCGACCACGAGATTCGCCGTGACTTAAGCGCGCGTGTGCCCGGGGAGCGGGCAACGCTCGAACAGACGCTGCACGTGCTGCGCGCAACCCAGGCCCGACCCGCGCACTTCGGCTGCTACGGCATGCACGAGTGGGCGATGGTGTACGGCGGCCACGATGTGCGCCACGCGGAGATCGCACCGCTCCGGCTTTCGCAGGGCGATCTGGACGCGTTCGTGGAGAGTAGTCCGGTGGCATGCAGTCACTTCGATGCGTTCCGCTTCTTCGCTCCAGCGGCCAAGCCGATGAACCGCGTCCCGCTGGTCTGGGCCACCCGCCATGACGCCGAGCAGCCCGGCTGCATCCACGCGAACATGGACCTGTATCGCTGGGCCTTCACCTCGATGCCGTGGATCGGCAGCGATCTGCTCTGGGAGTGCTTTGCCCTTGCCGTGGAGCTGCGCGTGCTCGACATGCAGGCGGGTCCCTACGACTTGAAGGCCATGGGCTTCGCACCCGTGTGCATCGAAACGTCGGAGGGGCGCGACGAATACCTACGGCGGCAGCGCGAGCTTAGTGAGCGCGCGGGCGTGCTGCGCGCGAGGCTCATCGACGCCGTGAGCGCCATCGCATCGTTACCCTTGCACGCCCCCGTGAACTGACCAGTGAACAGGCGCGATCCACTTAGCGCGCCGTCACCGCCAGCTGCCCGCATTCGGCCGCAATCCAGTGTCGTTTCCGCTCGCAAACGCGCCGCCAACGCGGGCAACAGCTCGGGCATCCCGTCAAGCGACGACACGAGATCGATGTACAAGTACTTCCACAGCCGTTCGGCATGCACGGACTTGAGGCCCCAGTGCACCAGCTGCTGCTGGAGCTCAGCGCGAGTGAGGCTGTAGAGATCGCGTTGCGAGGAGCTGTCGGGCAAGACCATGAGTGTCACCGCGTCACCCGTTTCCGCGCACTCTCCAGCCAGTTCAACACGATCGTGAGGTCCGTCGACCCACCGGCGTTGCGCACCATGAGAAAATGGCGGCCGTCTTTCGCCACGTCGTAGTTCGCGTGAATCGCGCCCGGTGCGACGTCGGCGGTGAACACGCGCGCGCGTGATGCCACCGTGAAGCTGCTGTTCACGGTATAATTCGCGGCCATGAGGTCGTTCCCGGTGAGATAGAACAGGCGGCGCCCGTCGGGAGACCAGACGGGCTCGGTGCCGCCGCCGGCGGAGATCTGAGTGCGGCCGCCGGGGCCAGGGAATGGGCGCACGAACACCTCCGGCGCGCCGGATTCGTTCGATACATACGTGACCCAGTGGCCATCGGGGGAGAAGCGCGGCATGGTCTCGTCAGCGGGCGTGACTTCGAAAGGCTTTGGCGTCGTGTCGCCGCGAAGGGCGCGATACCAGATGTCGCGACCGGTGGCGTCGGCGAGAATGCGATACAACAGTGACGCCCCGTCGGGGGAGATCATGCCCTCGGCGATCAGGCGTTGCGCGCCCGCGCCTTGCTGCAGCGGCTCGGGGGGACCACTGCGATCGTACGGTTGCCACCAGATCTCTTCACGACGGTCGTCGTACAGCCGTCGGAAGATCACGCGTCTCCCGTCGGGGCTCCACTCGGGGCGATCGGAGGCGGTGTCGCCGGTGAGCCGTGTCGTGGTGCCGGCGGCGATGTCGATGATGTTGAGTCGATAGTTGACGCCCATGCCGATACGCTCCGACGCGGCCACGGCGACGCGCTTGCCGTCGGGGGAGAAGCGCGGGAACATCATGCTCGTCGATCCGCTGGCCTCCGTAATCGGCGTACCGCGGCCGCCTTCGTCGACGAGATCGAGCTGCGTGCGCGAGTCGCCGGTGAACATCAGCAAGGTGCCATTCGCCGAGAGCGCGGCCGCAGAGCCGGGTATGAGACCGCTCTCGAGCGTCGTGGCCGACCCCAGAGTTTGCGCGCTGAGGTCGAGCCGGGCGGCCATGAGCTTGCGATCGGCGGTGACGACAAAGAGCAGATCGCCGTCGAGCCCCACAATGGCTTCGGCGGCGATGCCGAGATCTTTCACCTCACCGCCGGTCACCGGCAGCATGTACGCGCTAGGTCCGGCGACAAACAGGTAGCGTCCATCAGGACTCAACACTGGCCCCTGCGTGCAGCGACAGGGCTTGCCGCCGCGTAGCACGGCAACGCGCCGCGCGGCGCCACCATTCGCCGGAATGAGCAGCACACCATACGGGCCGATGGACGCTACGATGGTGTTCGCCGACCAAGAAAGGCCGGAAGGGAGGAGCTTGGCCAACTCGGTCGGCAGCGTGATATCAGAAACGCCGCCACCATCGATATCGAAGCGCTTGATGCCGCCGGTGCCGATTTGTACCGCCAACTCACGGCCATCAGGCGACAGGGCGAAGTAGCGCGCGTCTTCGGTACCCGGTACTGGCTTGTTCACGAGGCTGCCGACCTCCTGCACATGCACTCGCGTGGCACTTCCATCCCGCGCGATGAACGCGATGCGGCGACCGTCGGCGGAAATGGCGTTGCCGAAGCGGCGGCCAGTGGCGATACCACCCACGGGCGACTTCACGACGAAACGCATCGGCGCGTTGTTCGTCGCGGTCGTCGCGTTGCGGCTGGATTGCCAGGCAATCACGGCGAGCGCGGCGGCGAGGGCCGCGGCGTATGGCAGCGGCAACGCATACCAGGCGCGCGGTGATGCGGCGCGGGCGACCGGGGCCGCCATGCCGGTCACTGTGAAGGTGGCGTTGCCCAGCGCGTCGGCGAAGTGCTTCGCGCTGTCGAAGCGGTCAGCCGGCAGCTTCTCGAGCGCCTTGCTCAAGGCGGCCACCACATTCGGCGGCACGTTCTTGCGAAAGTCGCTCACCGGGCGCGCGGCCTCTGTGATGATGCGCATGATCACCTGCTGCGCGGCGCCGCCGACGTGCGGCGGCTGACCGGCGAGCATTTCGTACAGCACACTCGCGATGCTGTACACATCCGACCGCGGCGACAGCTCCTTCTCGGCGGTCGCCTGCTCGGGACTCATGTAGTGCGGTGTACCGAGCGAAAGGCCGGTTTCCGTCATGCGCCCACCGGCGGCCGCACTCACCGCAAGCGCGATCCCGAAGTCCATGACCATCGCCCGGCCATCGTGCAGCAGGATGTTCTCAGGCTTGACATCACGATGGATGATGCCGCGACGATGCGCGTAGTCGAGCGCCTCGGCCACCTCGCGCGTGAGGCGGATGGCCTCGTCCACCCCGAACTGCGTTTCGCGATTGAGCTTGTCGCGAATCGTCTCGCCCTCGATGTAGGGCATGACGTAGTACAAAAACCCGTCGGCGGTGCCGCTGTCGAAGAGCGGCAAGATGTGCGGATGCTGCAGGCTGGCGGTGGTGCGGATCTCCACCACGAATCGATCGGCGCCGAGCACCGCCGCGAGTTCAGGCTTGAGCACCTTGAGCGCGACCTTGCGATCATGCTTTTCGTCGTGCGCGAGGTACACCGTGGCCATGCCGCCCGCGCCGAGGGAGCGCTCAAGGCGGTAACGGCTGGCGAGCGCGGCGGACAAGCGGTCGAAGGGGTCGGTGGACATGACCTAAGGGTACCTGCGCCCCCTTTTCACGGCGAGCTTCGGCGCACCCCAAGCCGGCGCCGCCGCCGCATCACGCGCCTGCTCGCCCCACGCCACTGGCCGCCAGCTCGGCCGCCACCCGTCGGCGCACGACCGGCAGATACACGCCGAAGAACTCCGGCTCACGGGCGAGGACGATGGCGGCCCGCTGCGCATCGTCTCGACGGTGCACGCCGAACAAGCGGGCAATGCCCCACTCCACGCCTTCCCAGAAGTGGAGCGCTCCGAGGAGGGGATTCACGAAGTTCGTGAGAATGCAGTAGTGCGTGTTGCGCGCATGGATATGGTGTCGACGATGGTGCGCCGGTGTCTGCAGCAACCCCGCGCGCTGAAACACGCCGACGAGCCACGGATTCTCGCGCGGCGACCCATGACTCCATTTGTGGATCTGATTCATGTTCACGATCAGGCAGAGGCCC
>JANLVC010000109.1:0-44148 GCA_031363815.1 Gemmatimonadota bacterium | reverse complement strand
CGCAGCGTTTCGCCACGCACATACGGCATGACGTAGTACAGCAGACCATCAGCCGCCCCCGAGTCCAGCAGCGGCAGAATATGCGGATGCTGCAGCTTGGCCGTGGTCTTGATCTCACTCAGGAACCGCTCGGCACCGAGCGCGGCACCAAGGTCGGGATGCAGCACCTTGATGGCGACGTCGCGTTCGTGCTTGAGGTCGTGCGCGAGATAGACCGTGGCCATGCCGCCGGCGCCGAGTTCGCGCTCGACGCGGTAGCTACGGCTCAGGGCGGTGGTGAGACGTTCGATGGTGGAATTCACCTCACCAATCTGCCCGTTGAGCCGTGCGCCGTCGAGACTGCTCGCGTGGCTGGCGTTGCTCGTGACGTCACTTCCGTGAGTTCACCAACCCTGCCCCCTCGAACTCGCGACGACGCGAAAGGTCGAGCAGCTCGCCCGCCGGCGCTGACGTGCCAGAATCAGCGCGAGGCCCGACTTACGCTTCGAAAAGCACCAGCCCCAAGTGGGCGGCGGCATCCTGCATACGCCGATCGTAGGTCGCGATACGTATTTGTTGCCCCTGCGTTCGGAGAAAGTCTGCGGTGGCCAGGTGCAGCGCTTCGAGCGTCCGCACCGGTACCGCAAAGGGCTCCAGCGCTCGGGCGAGTACCGTGGTGGACAGCTCCGCGAACGCGATGCGGTCCAGCAGCGATCTGACGATGCTGGCGTGCGATCGAGAGAGCCCGCGCGCGTTGATCCGCGCCCATACCTCGTACTCCAACAGTCGACTGCTCACGAGCAGCTCGTCCCACATGCTGTCTGGTGGCCCCTGATCCTCCCCCAGGAGATGGGCCAGCGCCACGGAGGTGTCCAGATAAATCATCGCTCGCCGCGATCGTCAGCGAGTTCGCGGAGAATCGTCTCCGTGGAAGCGACGCGCGCGCGGGGCGGTGGTCCCTCGCGTATCACCAGCGGGGGCGCCAGCACCCCGCGCCGCACCAACTCTGCCAGATGCGCATCGCTGGCCAGCGGCCCGCGTTCGTGCGGCGGTCGCAACTCGGCAACCACCCGATCACGATCGGTCACGAGCACGGTTTCTCCGGCCTCGACCATGCGGATGTATTCGCTGAGCTTGTTTTTGAGGATTTTGAGTCCGACAGTGCGCATGGGTTAAAGGTAGCTTCCGGGAGCTACTTTTACCAGATCGAAAGGTGGCGGCGAGGCCTGCACATCACATTTGGGTAATTTGACTTGCACGATTATCTCGTAAAACATTTACCGACAATGACTTACGCGTACAGTCGAGCAAGGCCAACAGCGCTTTGATGATGGGCCACCTGTTCGGCCAGTTCTACACGAGTCGATTGCCTGCTGCGTTTGCGCTCCGTTCCAACGTGCGGATCGCCCATAAGACCGGCGACTTCTGGCAGCGGGAGCTGACGATCGGCCGCAGTGCGGAGTTGCGGGTCAACCGGTGGTGCCGTGAGTGAGCGCGACACCTGCTGTGCCCCTACAGAATGTACTTCCGCAAATCTTCATCTTCGCTGATCGCCTTCAACCGGTCCCTCACCATCGCGGCGTCCACCACCACGGCATCCTTTCCGCGGTCCGGCAGCTCGAACAGCACGTCTTCCAGCAACGTCGTCATCACCGTGTGCAACCGCCGCGCGCCGATGTTTTCCATCCGCTCGTTTACGCGCGTGGCCACTCGCGCCAGCTCGGCGATGCCGTCTTCCTTGAATTCCAGTGACGCACCCTCCGCTTCCACCAGCGCGGCGTACTGCTTGGTGAGCGCGTTCTCGGGCTCGGTCATGATGCGCACGAAGTCCTGCTCGGTAAGCGGCTTCAGCTCGACGCGAATGGGAAAGCGGCCCTGCAACTCGGGAATGAGGTCGCTGGGCTTCGACACGTGAAACGCGCCGGCCGCGATGAACAGGATGTGATCGGTCTTCACGGTCCCGTACTTGGTCTGCACGTTCGAGCCTTCCACGATCGGCAGCAGGTCGCGTTGCACACCCTCGCGTGAGACATCGGGTCCGCCGCCCTGCCCTCGCTCGCCGGCGATCTTGTCGATCTCGTCGAGGAAGATGATACCCATCGCTTCAGTGCGTTCGAGGGCGTCTTCGGTGATGTCGTCGAGGTCGATCAACTTCTCGAACTCCTCGTCGAGCAGAATGCGTCGCGCCTCATTCACCTTCACGGTGCGCCGCTTCTTCTTTTTCGGCATCATGTCGCGAAACCACTCGGCTACGCTCTCCATGCCCTCGTTGCCGCCAGGTGTCATCAGGCCGGGCATGCCGGGACCAGACTGTGTGACTTCCAGTTCGACTTCGCGGCCGTCGAGCTGCCCGTCCAGCAGCAGCAGCCGCAGCTTGTCGCGCGTGCGCTTGTGGCGCTCCATCGCCGCGTCATGCTCGGCTTTCACCTCAGGCGCGTCACCAGTCGCGACCGGCGGCACCGGCAGCAGCAGATCCAGCAGACGTTCGTCGACCTTCTCGTTGGCAAGGTCTTCGATTTCCGACTCGCGCTCAGTACGCACCATGTCGATCGCGCTCTCGATGAGATCGCGCACCATCGACTCCACATCGCGCCCCACGTAGCCCACCTCGGTAAACTTCGACGCTTCCACCTTGGCGAACGGGGCGCCCGACAGTTTGGCCAGGCGTCGCGCGATCTCCGTTTTCCCCACGCCAGTGGGGCCGATGAGGATGATGTTGTTCGGTGAGATCTCCTCGCGGATCGCTTCCGGGGCTCGCTGGCGTCGCCACCGATTCCGCAGCGCGATGGCCACCGATTTCTTGGCGTCGGCCTGGCCGACGATGTAGCGATCCAGCTCCGCCACGATCTGCCGGGGCGTGAGGTCGGCGAGCCGAGCGATCGCCTGCTGCGTACGGGGAGATGGCATGCCGAACGCTAACGATCCTCCTCGCTTTCAGGGATGTCTTTTCTGCTCAGTTTTGCCGGCGCGCGGCAGCTGTCGGTTGCCTCCCTTCCCGCCGCGCCCTCCACCCCATCGCCGCCCGATTCCACGCCCGCCGTGTACCATGCCATCAACGGCCAGACCGAAGTCCGGATGGGCCGACCGAATGCGGCGGTGGTGGAGATCGACGACCGGCTTGATGAGCCCGTGTGGAGCACCACGCCGACTGGCTGTTCTCATTCCGGCCGAGCCCGGGCACCGTGATCTTCGCCGGCTAGGGCAGCAGCGTTACCGAACCCGAAGCCCTGGGACTCAATCGCCTGCGCCGCGTGAGCGAGAGATTTTTCCTGAAGGCCAGCTGGGTGAACCGGTTCGGCGCGCGCTACGCCGTGGGTTCGAGTACGGTGATGTTGGTGTTGGTGTAGATGCAGATCTCGCCGGCGATGGTGAGGGCCTTCCGCACGATCTCGGCCGGCGAGAGCGTGGTCTCGCGCACCAGCGCCCGCGCGGCCGCCTGGGCGTAGGGACCGCCCGAACCGATGGCCAGAATGCCGTCATCTGGCTCAATGAGTTCGCCGTTGCCGCTCAGCATAAAGCCGTGATCGACGTCGGTCACGATCAGCATGGCTTCAAGACGACGGAGTACGCGATCGCTGCGCCATTCCTTGGCCAGCTCCACGGCGGCTTTCGGGAGATTGCCCGGGAAGCGGTCGAGTTTTTCCTCGAACTTCTCGAAGAGCGTGATCGCGTCGGCCACAGAGCCGGCAAAGCCGGCGATCACTCGTCCGCCCTTGAGGGGACGGACCTTGACCGCCTGCGACTTGGCGATGGTATCACCGACGGACACCTGCCCGTCGCCGCCGATAGCCACGCGTCCATCGCGACGCACAGCCAGAATGGTGGTAGCACGGATGATTGGGAGTGGCATATTTCAGGAATGTACCCCATCACCTACGACGACGTACTGGCCGCCCGCACGCGACTGCGCCCGTACCTGGATCCATCCCCGGTCCGACACTACCCCCCGCTCGACGAGCTCGTCGGCCACGGCATCCGGGTGCTGGTGAAGCACGAGAACCACCTGCCCACGGGGAGCTTCAAGGTGCGCAACGGTACGTCGTCGATCACCGCACTCACTGACGACGAAGCGCTCCGCGGCGTGATCGCCGCCACAACGGGCAACCACGGACTTGGTCTGGCGTGGTCCGGCGCGCAGCGCGGTGTGTCGGTGACAATTTGCGTGCCGCACGGCAACAACCCCGAGAAGAGCGCGGCGATCCGCGGACTGGGGGCCACGTTAGTCGAAGTGGGCGATCGGTACGACGAGACGGTGGCGGCGTGTCGCGAGTTGGCCGAGCGTGATGGGAAGACGTTGATCCACTCGACGAATCACCGCCACGTGATCGCCGGCGCAGCCACGATGACGGCGGAGTTTCTCGAGCAAGCGCCAGCGCTCGACGCGATCATCATTGCCCTCGGCGGTGGCTCGCAGGCGGTCGGTGCGGCAGTGGTGCGCGATGTGCTCAAGCCGCATCTCGAGGTGTATGCCGTGCAGAGTGAGGGTGCGTCGGCGCAGCATGATGCGTGGCACGACGGCATGCCGCGCGCCAACGCGCCGGTGCGCACGTTCGCCGAAGGGATCGCGACCGGTTCGACGTACGAGCTGACGTTTCCGGCGCTTCGGGAGGAGCTTGAAGAGTTCGTGGTAGTGAGCGAGGCGGCGATCGCGCAGGGCGTGCGCGACTTGTGGCGGATCACGCACAATCTGGCCGAGGGCGCCGGAGCGACGGGGCTGGCCGGCTTGCACGTGCTCGCGCCAAGATTGGCGGGGCGCACGGTCGGCATCGTGATCTGCGGAGGCAATCTCGACGCGGCTCGCGCTGTTACCGTGCTTTCTGGTGGCACGCCTGTTTGAGTTTTCAGTTGTGAGTTGGTGTGCTGGCGGAGAGGTGTAGGTCGGCGGTGCATCTCCCTGCAGCCGCCTCTGCGGGCGGCCGCACCTCACCTGCGCGGCGAACCCACGCGTCCCGCCCGCAGCAAGCGGCGAAAGGGAGATGCACCGCCGACCTACCACGGGCTGGGGGAGCACACGCCGCCTCGGACCTCGGGGGCGGCGTGCCGCACGAGGGGGCGTAACGCGCGAGCCTCGTCGCGGTGATTGCTGTCGGGCTGTTCGCACGAGCGTAGTTCCCCGCGCTTCCCTTCCCCCGCCACTGCGCGCCGGAGCCAATGGGTGCGGGTCTTACGGCAAGCCGCGCGGGCGTGCTTTCCTACCGCCTGAGTGTAGCCGCTCGGCCCATGGGGCTCCACGGCGGCTCTCTGCGGGGGGCCGCGGCGATCTGTGCGCGGCGCCGCCAAGCTCTCCCCCCGCAGGAAAGCCGACGGGGAGTTCCCCACGGGCCGCGCGGCGTTCGCGCTAGCACGTCCAACGCTCGTACCACGAACAAAGCCGAAAGCATACCACCACCACCGCAACACTACTCAGGCGCGCGGGTGCGCCTGCCGGTAGACCTTTTTGAGGCGTTCGACGCTGGTGTGCGTGTAGATCTGCGTCGTGCTGATGCTCGCATGACCGAGCAGTTCCTGCACCGCTCGCAGATCGGCGCCGCCGTCTACCAAATGCGTGGCGAATGAGTGGCGCAGCGAGTGCGTGCTGAGCCCGGCTCCTTCGTCGACGGCGGCGAGCAGTCCGACCATCGCGTGCTGAATCGCGCGTGGGCTCATGCGCCCCCCCCGCTCACTCAGGAAGACCGCATCGCGTGCAGGCTTGGTGGTGCTCGCCTTCACTTTCGCCAGCAGCGCATCGCGCTTCACGAGATAATTGCGCAGCGCGCGTTGCGCGTGATCCCCGACGGGCACGATGCGCTCTTTGCGTCCTTTGCCGCGCACCTTCACCTGTTGTGCGACGAGATCGAGATCGCCGAGGTCGATGCCGCGCAGTTCGGAGAGTCGGAGCCCACTCGAGTAGAACAACTCCAGCATCGCGAAATTGCGCACATCGGTGAATCCCAAACTCTTCGCACGCGTGGCGGCGTGTTCGAGTAGTGTTTCGGCCTGCCGCTTGTCGAGATACGCCGGGAGCGTGCGCGGCAAGCGCGGCGACTTCACCGCGCGCGCGGGGTTCACATCCACGCGCTCATCGCGATGCATCCAGCGATAGAAGCTGCGCACGGCCGACAGCTGGCGCGCGATGGAGCGCTTAGCGAGTCCACGGCGCGTGCAGTGCGCCATGAAGCCGCGGATATCAGTGCGTCCGAGCGCGTTCCATTGCCAGCCATCGATGCCGTGCGTGCTGGCCAGCCACGCGGAAAATTCGCGCAGGTCGCGCCGATAGGCCGAGATCGTGTTGGGCGACAGGTCGCGCTCCTTCGCGAGATGGACGAGAAACTCGTCGATCTCGGCGGGGAGTGCCGCGTTGGGCAGGGCGGCGCTTGGGTGCGCGACGTCGTCGTTCACGAGCGCATCACGGGCGCATCACGGGCGCATCACGGGCGTATCGCGGTCGGAATGATGCCGACCTCATCTCGCCACGCCGCCATCGCGGCGAGCGCGCGCGCGGCGAACAGCTCGCGCTTCTTCGCCTTGTCCTTCAACAGCTTCGGCTCGACACCCTCGAGCTCGTCGAGCAAACCAAAGTTTGCGTTCATGGGCTGAAAGTGCTTGGGATCGGCCTCGCGCATGTACCGATACAGCGCACCCATCATTGTGCTTGGCGGCGGCACCACCGGTTCACTACCGGAGATCTGACGCGCGAGATTGATACCGGCCAACAGACCGGTCGCACTGCTTTCGGTATAGCCTTCGACGCCGGTGATCTGCCCGGCGAACATCAGCTGCGGCGCCTCGCGCAACGACAGATGCGGCGACAACGCGGCCGGCGCATTCACGTACGAGTTGCGATGAATGGAGCCAAAGCGCAAAAACTCGGCTTCGGCCAAGCCGGGAATCATGCGGAACACTCGCGCCTGTTCAGCAATGCGCAGACGCGTTTGGAAGCCGACCAAATTCCACATGCGACCACCGCGGTCCTCCATGCGCAACTGTACGACGGCGTGGGGACGTGACGTGGAGCGCGGGTCCTGCAGCCCGATGGGTTTCATCGGGCCGAAGCGCAGCGACTCGCGCCCGCGCCGTGCCATCTCTTCGATGGGCATGCACCCTTCGAAATACGGCACCGCATCGAACTCGTGCGCGGTGAACTGATCGGCCGTGGTGAGCGCATCGATAAACGCTTCGTACTCGCTACGCGTGAAGGCGCAGTTGAGATACGCGCCTTCTTCACCAACACCGTCCATTGTTTCCTTCCCCCAGCGCGAGGCGCGAAAGGCGATGGACTGGTCGATCGACTCGATCGACACCACGGGGGCGATGGCGTCGTAGAAGGCCAGCGACTCCACACCGAGTCGCGCGCGGATGGCGTCGGCGAGCGCATCGGAGGTGAGCGGACCGGTCGCGATGATGCCGACATCGGGGAGCGACGTCACTTCCTCGCGCGACACACGGATGCGCGGGTGTGCATGAATACGATCGTGCACATGTTGCGAGAAAATCTCGCGGTCGACCGCGAGCGCCGATCCGCCAGGAACGCGCGACTGATCGGCGCACTCGAGAATGAGCGAGCCGAGCTGCCGCATTTCGGCCTTCAGCAGGCCGTGCGCGTTGCTGGTCTCGGTGCTCTTGAACGTGTTCGAGCAGACGAGCTCACCGAGCTTCTCCGTTCGATGCGCGGCGGTGCCACGCACGGGACGCATCTCACTGATCACGACCGCGTGCCCGCGCTCAGCGAGCTGCCACGCGGCTTCACTGCCGGCGAGCCCGCCGCCGATCACCTGCACTTCGTTGGATGCCATGCGTGTAGTCTAACGGCTCGCACTGTTGCGGCCTCGGGGCTGCTTTGGGCTCGGGTCGGTGTACACGCTCGTGCGGCATCGGGGATCACCCCTTCGCCGCTTGCTGCGCGTGCGGTGGGGCATGGGGCGGAGCTGATGGATGCGGCGCCCACGCAGAGGCGGCGGCGGGGCGTCCCCGTGCCGAACGAGCTACACGGGGGACGTGGTGCGCGTGCGCGAGGCGGCGGCGGTCAGCGCGCGCGGCACACGCATGGCCGAGGTGGACGCGCGCGATCGGCGACGGAGAGAGACCGCAGCGCGCCAGTGGCAGTCGCTGGCGCCCATGAAGGGGAGTTCGCGCACTTGGCCGCCACGACGGGCTTCGGTGCAGGTGGCGGGGCCGTGGTACGCGTACCTCGCAGCGCGGTGCGGGCCGTGGGTCCCCGCGGCGAATCTCTGCGGGGGTGACGCCGGCGCCGGAGCGCAGCGACAGGCGCACGGCCACCCCCGCAGCAATTTCGCCAAGGGGATCCCACGGGTCGCGCCGAGCGTCTCGCGCACACCACAGCCCACAGCCCACAGCAAAACGGTCGCCCAGGCACCAAGCCC
This sequence comes from Gemmatimonadota bacterium, assembly GCA_031363815.1. Classification (GTDB taxonomy): domain Bacteria; phylum Gemmatimonadota; class Gemmatimonadetes; order Gemmatimonadales; family Gemmatimonadaceae; genus Gemmatimonas. Next base: position 35,809 of record JANLVC010000109.1, on the reverse strand, counting down.
GAGCGACCGCTCCACGATCCACCCCAACGCACAGCGTGTCAGGCCACTTCGGCCACCAACTCGGCTTCGTCCGGGCTCGGTACATCCCACTCGTTCGCGCATTTGAGACACTTCCGGAACGCGCCGCGGGTCTTGTTGCTCTTGGCCTCAGCGCCAACGTACCCGCATTCCGGGCACGCTTCGGCCACCGGTTTATCCCAGGTCACGAAATCGCAGTTCGGATAATTCTCACAGCCGTAGAACGCCTTGCCGCGCTTCTTGCTGCGACGCTCGGCGATCTCGCCGCCGTCTTTGGGACACTTCACGCCCGTGGGCATGGAGCGCGTGCCTCGGCACTTCGGGAACTTCGAGCATCCCAGGAAATCACCGGAGCGACCGTGCCGCACCACCATCGGTTCACCACACTCCTGACACATGTACTTGGTGAGCTCGGCCGGCTTCTTCTCACCCTTTATGGGGCGCGTGTACTTGCACGCCTTCGGGTGATTCTCGCAGGCCACGAACGGGCCGAAAAACCCGCCCTTGGCGACGAGCTTGCCGCCGCACTCAGGACACTTCTCGGTGGCGAGGGCTGACAGATCGTACGCTTCGCCGATCAGGACGTCGAGATCGTTGTCATTGAGCGTGGCTTGAAACGGCGTCCAGAAATCGGTCAACGCGCGCACCCAGCTCAGTTCGCCGTCGGCGATCTTGTCGAGTTCCCCTTCCATCTGCGCGGTGAACTGCACGTTGAAGATGTCGGGAAACTTCTTGACCATGACTTTCTCCACCGTTTCGCCCAAGGGCGTGGGGAAGAAGCGGCGCTGCTCGAGCGACACATAGCGTCGTTCGGCGAGCACCGAGATGATCGAGGCATAGGTGGACGGACGGCCGATGCCGAGTCGCTCGAGCTCCTTCACCAGCGAGGCTTCGGAGAAGCGCGGCGGCGGCGCCGTGAAGTGCTGGGTGGGCGTGATCGCCTTGACCGGCACTGAGTCGTTGAGCTCGAGGAACGGCAACGCCTGCTCGTCTTCGAGGGCCTTGCCGTCGCCCTCTTCGCGGGCTTCGCGATAGAGCGTGAGGAAACCGTCGAACTTGATGACGGAGCCCGTGGCGCGGAACAGATACGAACGCCCCGTGGTCGGGATGTCGAAGTCGACGGTGGTCGTGTCGAAGACGGCCGGTGCCATCTGCGACGCCATAAAACGCTTCCAGATCAGCTCATACAACTTGAACTGATCGGCCGTGAGTTTCCGGGCAAGACGATCGTCGGGACGGCGCGTGGGGTCGGTGGGACGCACGCCTTCGTGCGCGTCCTGCGCGTTGGCCTTGCCGCTTGGATAGAGCTGCATACCGGCCGCGAGATATGACTCGCCGTATTCGGTCTTGAGCCAATCACGCGCGGCACCGGCCGCGGTCTCGGACACGCGTGACGAATCGGTACGCATGTACGTGATAAGACCGACCTGGCCCTCCTCACCACCCACGTCGATGCCTTCGTACAGATCCTGCGCCAGGCGCATCGTGCGCTTGGATCCGAAGCCCAACTTCTTCGCGGCTTCCTGCTGCAGCGTGGACGTGGTGAACGGCGCTGCGGGATTCTTTCGCTTCTCGCGACGCTTGACTTCGGTGACCGTGAACTGGGTGCGGCCCTTCAGATCGACGAGAATGCGCTCAGCGTCCGCGCTTCTGTGGATCTCGGGCTTGTTGCCGTCGATCTGATGCAGCTTCGCGGTGAACGGCTGCGTGCCCTTCTGCAGGTCGGCCGCAATGCTCCAGTACTCGACCGGCGTGAAGGCGCGAATCTCGCGTTCGCGCTCCACAATGATGCGCAGTGCGACCGTCTGCACGCGACCGGCCGAGAGCCCCTTCTTGACCGTCTTCCACAAGATCGGGCTGGCCTTGTAGCCGACCAGACGATCGAGCACACGGCGCGCCTGTTGGGCATCGACTTTTTTGTTGTCAATGTCCATCGGGTTCGCCATGGACTCTTGCACCTTGGCTTTCGTGATTTCGTGGAACATCACGCGGCGGATCGGGGCCGTGACGGCATACCGTGGCGGCTGCGTGAAGAACTGCTCCACATGCCAACCGATCGCCTCACCTTCGCGGTCAGGGTCGGTGGCGATGAAGATCTCGCGGGCGCCCTTGGCGACGCGCTTGAGTTCGGCGAGAATGTCTTCCTTCCCCTCGATGGTGACGTAGTCGGGGGCGAAGCCATGCTCGATGTCAATGCCGAGCTTTTTGGCCGGCAGATCGCGCACGTGGCCCACGGTCGCCTTCACCGTATAGCCTTTGCCGAGGTACTTGCCGATCGTCTTGGCCTTGGCGGGCGACTCGACAATGACGAGGGTCGTGCCACCGTCGGGCGCGGGCTCGTCGTCGTCCGGCGGGGCGGCGTGAGCGCGCGACCGGGCGCGGGCTTTGGTGCTGACCGCCTTTTTGGCGGCGGTCTTGGTGGCCGCTTTTTTGGCGGCGGTCTTGGTGGCCGTCTTTTTGGCGACAGTCTTCGCGGCCGACTGGGTCGCCGACGTGACGGCCGGCTTGCGCGCAAGCGACGGCTCAGCGACGAGGCTGGTGGCCGTCGCTGCCGACTTTTTCACCGTTTTTTTTGCGGCCTTTTTTGCCACTTTTTTGACGGCCTTCTTTACCGCGGGCTTGGATACGCTCGTACCCGCCGCGGTCGTGCCCTTCTTTATTGGCATCAGATCAGTGTACCTGGGACCGCTCGCCGTCCATCGCCCCATCATCGAAGCCCACGTCCACCGCGATTCCACGGATGTCTGCGAGGTTGATGCGGCCGTCGATATGAACCAGCGCGCGCTCCACCAACTGCTCAAAATCGTTGAGATTCACCGCTCCGGAGCCACCCAGCGTGACCAGGTAGCCCCAGGCTTCGGCGGTAAACCGTCCGCGCTCATGCGGCCCCTGAACGCGGAGCGGCGCGGAGCGCGACATCACAGCCCCACCAGACCCGCGTGGTGGGGCAGTATCGCTATAAAGAAGTGAAAGGATCTCACCAATCTGTCGCCGGTCATATCCTTGCGACGAGAGATAGGCCTCGACCTCCACAACATCCGTGTCGGCCGCGAATCGTTCGCGCAAATCATCGATGACAGGCGTCCACTGATCGTCCATCGCCTAACCTATCCCCAGAGTCCCGTCGTGGGCAAGCGCCACCACAGAATCAATAAGTCGTTGTGAATCAACAGCTTCCACGTTTACGGTCACGTCGGCCAGGGCGTACAGCCCAGATCGCCGCTCCCACAACGCCTGCATGGCCATGGCTGGGTCCGCTTGAGCAAGCAGCGGGCGTACGATGCGAGACCGGATGAGGCGTCGCAGCGCCTCGTTCGGGGAAATCTGAAGATGAATGATACGCCCCGGAGGACGCAGGAGTGCCATGGCGCCCGGAATCGTCACCCATCCGCCGCCCGGTGCAAGTACCATCGGCGGTGCCGCCGCCAACTCCTGGGTCAGCGAGAACTCCAACTGACGGAACACCGCTTCGCCTTTTTCGGCAAAAATACGCGCCACCGACATCCCTTCCCGTTTCTCGATTTCGGCGTCGAAGTCGAGGAACGGCCGCGACAGTCGCTTCGCCACCGTACGACCCACGGTGGACTTGCCGGAACCCGGCAGCCCGACAAGCACCAGATGCCCGTCGATCTGAAGGCCGGCCGGCTTGGTCACCCCACCCGCTCGTCCAAGCGGGCAAGATAGGCGTCGAGATTCCGACGCACTTCACCCATCGAATCGCCGCCGAACTTCTCAAGCAGCGCGTCGGCCAGCACAAAGGCCGCCATCGCTTCGGCGATCACCCCCATGGCCGGTACCGCGGTCACATCGCTCCGTTCCGCAACGGCCAAGGCCGCTTGCCCAGTGGCGACGTCAACTGTGGCGAGTGGGCGCATGAGCGTCGAGATCGGCTTCATGGCCACTCGGATAACCAATTCCTCGCCGGTGGTCATCCCACCTTCCGTGCCGCCGGCGCGATTCGTTCTGCGCCGGACATGGCCCATGCGGGTATTCCCCGGGGCGGCCTCGATTTCATCGTGCACCTCCGCGCCGGTGCGGCGGGCGGTTTCGAAGCCGAGCCCGATCTCCACGCCCTTGACGGCCGGGATGGAGAGCATGGCCTGCCCCAGCCGCCCGTCGAGACGTCGGTCCCACGACACGTGCGAGCCCAGCCCCACCGGCAGCCCGGTGACGACCACTTCGCAGATACCGCCCAGTGTGTTGCCGTCTTTCTTGGCGGCATCGATGCGCGTCATCATTTCCGCCTCGGCGACGGGATCGAGCGTGCGTAACGGCGACCTGTCCGACGCGGCATTGATATCGCCGGGCATCACCTCAGGGCGGGCCGCATCGACCCCGCCAAGGTGCACGAGATGCGATCCGACATGAATGCCCAATTCGCGCAGCAGCACACGGCAGACGGCCCCTGAGGCCACCCGCGCGGTCGTCTCGCGCGCCGAGGCGCGCTCAAGTATGTCCCGGGCGTCGCTGCGGTCGTACTTCAGCAGTCCAGTCAGATCGGCATGTCCCGGTCGGACGCGGGTCACCGGTCGCTTTCGGGGGCCGTTGGCGTCGCCGTCGCGCGGTGCCGGATCCATGATCTCGAGCCAGTTCTTCCAGTCGCTATTGCGGATCAGCATCGAGATCGGCGACCCGAGCGTCTCGCCGGCGCGGACGCCCGACAGGAACTCGATACGATCGGTCTCGATGGCCATGCGGCGCCCGCGTCCGTAGCCCTGCTGGCGGCGGGCGAGCTCGGTATCGACGTCGACGGCCAGCAGCGGAACACCGGCCGGCATGCCTTCCAAAATCGAGACGAGCGCCGGGCCGTGGGATTCGCCGGCGGTGGTGAAGCGGAGCATAAGTGTGCGGAGCAGACGACGAATGGGCCGCGGTCATTCCGCGGCCCGTGTCACAACGTACGAGACGACACGGCGCGATGGGAGCGCTTCGCCGCACGAGCGTGCCGCCCGCCCCTGCCGCCCGAGCGTGCCGCAGGGGCGAGAAACGCCAACGCAGCACGGCCCCGGAGCGAATGTTCCGGGGCCGTGCCGTCGTCCCTGCTCTGCCGACCGTGCGCCGCGACCCTTACTGGCAGGACGTCGTGAAATTGTCGGGCAGCGCCACCACGGTCACGCCGCGGATCGTGGCGCCGACGAGGACCAGTTGGCCGTTCGGACGTGTCGTGGCACGCACCGGACCGATGATCGGGTCGCGGATCGGAATCGCCGCAATCTTGCGATAGCAGTACGTGTCGAACACGTCGATGACCGGCTCGCTCGAGGCAATGAACGCCAGGCGCGTGCGGAGGGCGGAGTTGGCACCCGTATTCAACGGGTGGAAATCGAGGCCGCCACCACTTGGTCGTGACTGCAGGATACCCTGCAGGCGGAGCGTGCGATCGAACAGGTACGTGGAGTCACCCTTCACCGCATTCAACTCGCCGTCGAAGTTGATACCGACGCCCTGCACGCGGGAGAAGGTGTTGGCCACGAAGTCGGTCACATCGAGCGGGCGGGAAATACCGCGGTCGATCACGGGCGTGGGCGGTGTGGAATCCATCCCCGAGGTCGCGTCATATGTCAACGCGCGGCTGCCGAGCACCGATCCGCCTTCACCGAACACCGCACGCCGGAAGTTGCCGGAGCCGCGAACGAAGGTGGTGTCACGGAACGCCAGCTTGTCGAGACGGACGACGACAGAGTAGGAGAAGAATCCGCCGTTTCCGTTCGGGACGTTCTGCTTGTACGGCACCAGCAGCGAATCCTTACCGAAGCCCGCCGCCGCAAAGCGTTCGACTTCCAGCGTGTCGGAGCGCCCTTCCGACTGGCCGATCGCCTGCTCGAAGAAGAAATGCGACGTGCGCCGCGTGAGATTTTCCCAGCGGATCGTGCCCTGGTTCGGAAAGGGCATCGACTGGCCCGACGTGGGCGTGGTGGAGTACACCGCGATCACGTCCTGACACGGGGAGCCCGGCGTATTGCCGCCGTTGCACGTCGCCGCGAGATACTGCGGACGATCGCTGAAGTCGTACAGCGTGCGTTGCGTCATCGGGGCATCGGTGGTCTGCGAGCGCACCGTCGTGATGCTGTAGGCGACGATGTTCGGCAGCGCGTAGCGGAACACTTCGCGGCCCGTCGATCCGGTTGTCAGATCGACGTAGCTGATGTTCGTTCCACCGGAGTTTGCCACCAGCAGCGTATCACCCATGACACCGTCGCGGTTGCGCGGCCACGGCGCGATACCCCACGGACGCGAGCCCACGGCGATGGGCGTACGGAACGTCGAGTCGGCCAGGTTGTAGACCTCGAGCCAGTTGCGCTCGATGTTCGACAGATAGATCCGATCGGTGCGCGGGAAGTAGAACGCGTCGGCCACCTGTCCGCCGCTGGGCAGCGGATTCGTATAGCCCGCGACCACAGCGACCGTATCGCGGCGCAGGGCGCCCGACGTGAAGCGGGCCACATCGCGACGACCGTTCGCATTGCGGGCGAAGCCCGTCACCGTGACGAGCGTCGGGAAAACCGTGACCGGTACCCGGGCGCGGAACGTGCGTACGAGCGTCGAGAACCCACCGGTCGAGGTCACGGAGTCGGCGACGATAAGCTGACCGGTGAGACCGCGCACTTCGTATCCGAGCACCGAGATGCCCACCGGATCAGTCGCTTCGACGAACACGGTATCGGACACTTCGAGACGCGAGGCGACGCCGGTGCGGACGATCGGCACCGTGGTCGCATTGGCCGGGCTCTGCACCGCGTACTGCACCGCGGTACCCAGCACGCGCTGGTTGAGCGAGTCGGTCACGAACGGCGTAACGGTGATAATCTGTCCCTTCACGGTATCCGGTACGACGAGCGTGTCGAGTACCGCAACCGAATCCCGCAACGGATTGCCGAAGGACGCGGAGTCCTTCACGTTGTACGCGCCGGTGATCTCGTAGCCGAGCGTGCGCACTTTGTACCGTGCCTTGCCGGAGAAGGAGATCACGAGCGACTTGCCGCTCACGACCGGCGAACCGGTGACGGGACTCGTCACGACCGCCTGCGGCGGCTCGAGATTGCCGACGGTGAGCACCACGCGCGCCGTATCCGACAGATTACCGGCGCCGTCGATAGCGATCGCCCGCGCGTTCACGGTCGCACCCAACGGGGCGCTGTTCGGCACCCTGATGTTCACGTTCACCGTGAGCGACGTCACGGCGGTCGTCATGACGGTGTCGTACGTCGCACTGATGCCGCCGGCCAGGAGCACGCGAACACGCTTGAGGCCGATGTTGTCCGTGGCGTTCACGGTCATGGACAACAGCGTGTCCGCGACCGTGTTTCCCTTCGACACATGAACACGCGGAACGATCGTGTCCCGGAATGGCGGGTCGATCACTTCGTCACTGCTGCACGCGCCGAGGGCGGCGAGGGCGGCGAGGGCGACCAGCGCCACGAGGGCGGCCGGTCGGGCGGTGCGAGGTGTGGGCCGCAGCGAACGGCGGCCAGCGATGAATGCAGACATGATTATGTGAGTCCTCGTTGCGTCAGCGGCTCGGCGGGATCGCGCCATCATCCAGGATGTGCGGGGTCACCAGGATGAGCAGATCGCGCTTCGTTTCGTTCTTGGAGTTCTGCGAGAACAAGCGACCGACGAACGGGAGATTCATGAGAATCGGGATGCCACTGCGAAAGCGGTTGGTCTCGGTGACGGTCAGGCCGCCGATCACGGCCGCCTCACCATCAGCCACGAGCACCTGCGACTCTGCGCGCTGGCGGTTGAAGATCACGCCCACGTCGGTGGCCGCTATTTCCGCGCTGGAGTTTTCCGCCTTGATATTGAGCAGCACCATGCGATTGTTGGTGATCTGCGGCGTCACGGAGAGCTTGATACCGGCCTCTTCCTTCGACACCATGGCGCGGGGGAAGAAGGCCGCCGCATTCGGCTGGCCCTGCGCACCGCCACCGCCGCCACCACCACCACCACCACCACCACCCTGGCCCCCACCACCCGCGCTGGCATCGATGACGCGGATCGGAATTTCCTGACCGACAAAGATCTCGGCACTGCGGTTGTTCAGAATCGTGATGCTCGGCTCCGACTGCACGTCGGCGAGCGACGAGGTTTGCAGCGCGTTCAGAAACGCGGTGAGCTGATAGCGACCGAGTGCCGTGCTGTAGATCAGATTGAGCGCATTCGGCTTGATGGCGTTGTTCGCGTTGGCGAGACCGGCCAGTGCGTTGCCGCCGAGCGCGATGCGGGCCGGACCTTGGTATGCGGTTCCACCACCCCGGGAATCGGGCACCCCGTCGCCGTCGGTATCGACCGGCACAAGTGTGTTCGGATCGGTGCGGGGCACGAGCTGCTGGAAGAACTGCTTGTCACCCTTGCCGAGGTCGTAGGCGAGGCCGATGTCCTGAATGCCGGTGCGATTCACAAAGATGATTTTTGCCTTGATCGCGACCTGCGGCGTGCGGATGTCGAGCTGCTGCACGCGTGCCACGATCTCCGGGAGACGCGACGGCACCTCGGTGATGATCAACTTGTTGGTCGCGCTGTCGGCAGCCACTGAGCCGCGGACCACGCACCCCTGTCCGGCGGTCTGATCCTGCTGACCACCGCCGCTGCCGCCGCCCTGATTCATCGGCATGCCCATGTCGCGGCCCGTCGCCATCGTAGTCAGGCCGGTGCAATCACGGGCCAGCAGCTGCTGCACAGTACCGCGCAGTACCGAGGCCTTGGAGTAGTTGATGTCCACGATCTGCGTCACGAGCGGCTCGAGCGCCTGATTCGTGGCGAGGTTGCGGTAGCTGTCGACCGTGATGATACCGCTGGCATCTTCGGTGGCCGCGAGCCCCTGCGCCTGAAGGATGGCCTGAAGGGCAACGTCCCACGGCTTGTCGGCAATATCAGCGGTCACGTCGCCCGACACATCCTTGCCGACGATGATCGTGCGTCCCGAGAAAGTGGCAAAGGCGGCGATCACGTCACGGATGTTCGTGCCGTCGTAGCTCACCGTGATGCGCGGCTTCTGCTGCTGACGGCGCGCGGCGGCCATCGATGACACCGTGGCCGGCGTGCGGGCGGTGAGCGGATCACTGGAGTGGTCGTCGATAACGACCGGCGCCGGGGCCGCTTTCACGATCGGCGTTTCAATGACCTTCATTTCTATCGGCTTGGCTTCGACCAGCGCCGCCACGACCGGCGCCGCCACGGCCGCGATCGGTGCCGACGGCTCGAGCCGCCCAGCGGCGACCTGCGACGACAGCGCCCCACCGGTGTTGCTGGAGCCCCAGCGGGCGAAGGCAACCGCCGGAGCACTGAGCGCGATGCGCACCTGACCGCCGTCGCGGACCACCGTGTAGCTGCGCGAACCGTCGAGATCGATGACGAGGCGCACCGTGTCCGCGCGGTACTGCGAGAGGCGCAGGTTGCGCACCGGGCCGCGGGCCTTGCCGTCGTAGTTGGAGCGGATGGCCAGGTTCGCGCCGCCAAGGTCGACGACGATACGTGACGGATTGTCAAGCGTGAAGTGCTTGAGCGTGACGCTCGAGTCGAGCGAGAGCACGATGTCGGCGCCTGCCATCGCAGGCGCAACGGCGATCCCCAACACGCGTCCACGCGTCGGCACGTCGGAAACGGAGGTGATGGCCACATGGGCCGAAGGGGCAGTATCGCCCGCGTAGGCGGGGGCGTTCACGTGCGCCAGCGCGAGCGCGCCGGGCGCCAGGAGCGCGGAGATCACTGCAACGGTGGTCGGTCCCATCATGGGTTCCTCACTTTCGTCGTGTCGCTGCTGAGTGGCAGCGTTTCCTGCCGGTTGAATCCGAATTCTTCGATGGTGAACTGCACGGCCTTCTGCCGGATGGCGGCAACGCGCAGCCGACCAAGCTGCTGTCCGACGCGCACGCGGTACTGTTGCTTCGAATACGTGTCGCGCAGAATGGCGACGGAGTTGCTGCCGGTGCCGACCGGATCGAACGCGACGGCCGTGAGGCGCAGATCGCTGAGCAGCGGACGCACATCACTGCTGCTCATCAACGACTTGTAGGGGTCGCGACGTCCGCCACCGTTGTACGCGAAGGTCTCGCGCTGCAGCGTGATCTCGGTCGGCATCCCCGCCGACTTTCTCTGCGCCGCCGTGGCGCCGACGGTTCCGGCGGACTCACCGACGACGTTCCGTGCGGGCGTGGGGCGAACCGGCTGCTGCGCCTCGACTGCCAGCGCCGAGACACTGAGCGCGAGGGTGGCAACGACAATGGTGAGGCGTTTCATGACGAACGCTCCTTGGCGGCGGGCTTGGCCGGCGTCGTCTTCTCGACGTAGGTCTGCAGCGTGATCATAGCGGCGAGGGCGCCCTTTTCCGACGTCTTGATCGCGTTGCGCGGGGCGTTGGCTCCGGAGCCGGCGACGATCGAGAAGTTTACCGGCGCCACGATGCGGGCGAGTGAACCGACGTTGGCGAGGAACTCGCCGAACTGGTGGTAGCCACCGATGATGGTGACGGTGTAGCGGTACGTGTCGAACCGCTCACCGAGGATCATCGGCTCGGGCGTGACGCCGCCGACATCGAGTCCGGCGCGACGGGCCGCCGTGCTGACCTCTTCGAGCAGCGCCGGCACTTCGTTGCCGGTGGGGACGAGTCGCCGCATGACCAGCAGGGCGGAGCGATTCTCCGCCGCTTGCACGCGCAGGTTCTCGATACTGCCCGACGCGAACTCACGCGCCGCGCGCTGATTGGCGTCGTCGAGTTCCGCCACACGAGTGATGTCGGACGCGAGCTGCTCTTCGCGGGCGGCATACGGATAGACGTAGTACGCCGCGGCGAGGGCGAGAGCCGCGAAGCCGATCAGGAGCTTGACCTGATCACGCTGGGTCTGAGGAAGCAGTGCCATTGGAGTCTCTGGTCAGCGCACGGGAACGACGAGGGGCGAGGTTCGCACCACACCCGGGGGCGGCACTTCGTACTCCGCCGACAACTCGAACTGCGTTACATCTTTGCCTTCGACGATGACGATCTCCGACTTACTCAGCGAGACATGCTGGATGAACGGGGAGCTTTCCATCTGCCGCATGAACATCGTGAGCGCCTGGATATCGACGGTCTGTCCGACGACGCGGAACGCGAGCGGCGGATGGATGTCGATCGTGTCCCGCACGACGGCTGCCTTCGTGGCCTTCGCTGCCGCCGTGGCCGGCACCGGTGTGGTCACACCGGCCAGTGTGTCCGCTCCCGGGGGCAACGGCGCCTTGCTCGTCTGTTCGAGCGTCGTCAACCATGTGTAGGCGGGCAGCGCGCGGCTGATCTCGTCGAGAATGTGCGCCCAGTTGTAGCGGTTCTCGTCGATCGTGCGAATGATCTGTAACTGACGCTGCACCGAGTCACGCTCGGCGGTCAGCTTGCGGCGCGCGTCGAGCACCTTCGCGTAGCGGGTCGAATCACGCACGGCGCGATCAAGCTTCTCGGTGATCTCGCCGGCGCGTGCGTTCTGCGCGGTGAAGAGCAGTCCGACGGCGGCACATGCCACCACGACGGCGCCAGCGGCGCCGACAAGCCACGGATCGCGGACCGACGCGCCGATGGAGCCGATCGAGCTGGCCACAGTACCGGCACCGCGCGACGTCTTCTTCGAGCCGGGGAGGAGATTAATCTGAAGCATCATGGTCGGTTTCCTCAGGCCGCTGCGCGCAGCGCGAGTCCCACCGGCAGCATCAGCAGCGGTACGACTTCATCGGTGGACAGGAATTCCAGTGCGCCTTCTCGCACGGTGATCCGCGCGAGAGCGTTGGCCGATTCAACCGGAATGCGCAGGCGATCTGACATCCACGCCAGCAGGCCGGGCACGCGCGATCCGCCGCCGCACGCATACACCGTGCGGATCTGACCGAAGGTGCGCGACGACGAGGCGAGGAACGTGGCAGCGCGCTCGAGACCGACCGCGAGTTCCTCGCCGCGCAGCGCGATCGTGCTGTCGAGCAACGGCGAGCGATCAAAGCCGCGCAGCATGTCCTCAGCCTCGTCTCCGCCGATGCCATGCTCGCGTTGGACATCTTCGCGGAAGCGGCGCGTGCCGACGCCAAGATCACGCGTCAGGATGGGCACGCCCTCGTCAAGGATGCTCAGGTTCGTCTGTTCGTTCCCGATGTTGAGCAGTGCCACCGTGCCGAACATCGCGTCGGGATAGTTCGCCTCGAACGCGTTGTGCAGCGCGAAGGCATCGACATCGATCACTGAGGGCGGGAAGCCCGCGTCCTCAAGGAGATGGCGCTTCGCCTCCACCAGATCCCGCTTCGCCGCGACGAGCAAGACGCTCATGTCGAGACCGTCGCCGTCTGGATCGAGGATCTGAAAGTCGAGTTCGACGGAGTCCATGTCGAACGGCACGTGCTGCTCGGCTTCCCACCGAATCAGCTCACGTGCCTGCGCTTCCTTGACCCGCTCGATCGAGATCTTTTTGACGATCACGTCGCGTCCGCCCACGGCTGTCACAAGGCTCTTCGTCTTCACGCCGGTCGCTTCCAGCGTCTGGCGGATCGCCTCGGCAACGAGGCCGTGATCCATCACTTCGCCTTCGACGATCGCGGTGTCGTTCAGCGGTGTGATGACGACCTTGACCAGTTCCGGCGTGGATCCGCTGTGATCGATGACCACGGCTTTCACAAGACCGGAACCGACATCGAGTCCGACGGTGATTTTCTTTCGGCCGAAGAGCGCCATGGCTGTTGGGGTTGCACTGGTGGTTTTCGCACTGCCGTTCGGCACTGAGAGCACCGAGGGGACAGATTGACCTGCCTACACTCGGCATGTCTCCCTTCAAACGACCGTCCTCTCACGAGGTAACGCCCCCGCAGGAGGAACAGCCGGTACGACTGCCCACACCGTGACAGGGTCGGCCCGTTCGCCGACTTTTCGCAATCGGGCGTTTTGACCTATCGGCGATCAATGCACCGGCGAAGACCAGAGCGAAAACGGCCGCGCGCGCGGCACGGCGACGGGCGCGAGCGCCATCTGCACCGCGCATTGGTCGTAGCGCACATGCGTCTGATCACCGAGTTCCACGATGGCATTTCCACGTGAGGCAACGACGAGCGCGCCACGAACGCGCAGCACGGCGCCGCGTGCGTCAAGCCGTCCGCGCACCACGAGGACGCCCTCGACCTCGAGACTTCCTGTCACCACGAGATCACCGCTCACCGCCAGCAGCCCGCGCCATTGCGATGGGGCGCGAAGCGACACGATCGGTCCATCGAGTAACAGGGCATGCCAGCCTGGTAACGGAGCGAGCCGCTGCGGAGTCGCATCCGCTATGCGACGGGGACTTCGGGCGATCACCGAGATCCACGCCTGATCGAAGGCGGCGCGCACCGCCGTCGTATCGGCGAGCAGCCTCGACGCCGGTGGACCGGGCCACGTTCCCACGGGCGCCTCGATCAGCGCGGTCGAGGCGATCGGTACGCGCGAGAGTGTGTCCCGCAACGCGCCGCAGACATCCGCAGCGTCCGCGAGATCGCGTCCGTCGATCGTCGTTGGATTCTGCGCATGCACGGCGGCGATCGCTGTGAGTGCGCCCACGATCGGCAATGCCGGAGGTTCGAGCGCCATGACCCGCGTCACGTGACGGCGTACGCGTCCCGGTGTGCCCATCGATTCGAGCGCGACATCGGCGGTCAACCACGCCACCAGTGGGTGCGTGCGCGTGAGCCGCACGCGTACGCTATCGCCCACTGCCGTGGTAACCAGCGTCGAGAGTGTGGTGCCGGGCGCAATCGCCGCCAGCGACTCGGCCGGCCACGCGTCAAGCTGCAGGGCTACGCCTTCCTCTCCAGCGAACTGGGCGCGCACGCCGTTGGCGGCGAGCCGAGCGGCACGATAGCTGCGCCATGTCGTGCTGATCGCGGCCAGCGAGAGCACCGCAACGAGCGCGGTCGTCACCACGACGAACGGCAGGACAAACCCGTCGCGTCGCGCGCGTTTAGCGGCGGCGTTGCGCACTTTCCGCTCGCAGCACGACATCGAAGGCGGCCGTATCACGTCGCGCCGACGACCGCCCGTCGGATGCGCGCTCGGCACGAAGCTCGATGCGTATCGCCGCGCCATCGGCGACGACAAGCGTGACGATACCCGCGGCATCGAGGAGACGCGCCGTCATACCGCGCTGCGCGGCCGACAGCAGCGGACCGGCGACGGGCTGTACCACGTTCCACGCACTGCCGGCCCGCGTGCGCTTGCCCAGAAACCATGACGCGCCGCTGCGATACAGCGAAAGTCGGGTCCGTCGTCTGACAGCGACCGCAGATCCGACGACAACGGGCGAGGGACTCACATCGGCGACGGTGATGCGCACGGTGCGTTGATCGGCCCAACCGGCCATCCATGGCGAGGCGGCGCAGGCTGAGCCCCAGCTGATGGCGCGCACCATCGTGCGGAGCTCGACCAGCGACGCGAGGCTGTCGCGGCCGGCGCGCCAGAGCGACAGTTCATCGCCAACCTGCACACTGCTCGCCCAGGACACGCCACGCGGATCGGCGGGATCTCCTGACGCAACATCGAGGCGCTCGCCGGCGCTGAGCGCCGCTCCGGACACCGCCGCGCACAGCACGCCCGCGCCAAGGAGCGCGTCGAACTCCACGGCGGTGTCGCTCAGCGACTGAATATTACGCGCGCGCAGTGGACGCAGCTCCGCCTCGAAGGCGGCCTGTGCATGCCGCAGTTCTCGGGTGCCGCCCTGCGAGGATTGCGCCCGTCGTACGAGCCGCCACCCGCCGATCAGCGTGGCCGCCGCGGCGACGGCGAGCAGCGCGGCAATCGGAAGGGCGATCAGCAGCTCGACGAGCGTCCCTCCTCGCCGCGGAGGTAGCATGGTCGTCATCGGCATCGACCCGCGCTGCTGACGTGCAACTCACGCGCGGCATCGGTGGCGAGCGCGGACGCCGTCCAGCCTACATCGACACGACTCCGGTGTAGCGTGCCGGCAGTCGTCAGCGCTGCATCGACCCGCAGTCGTGAAGTTGGCCATCGGGTGGAGGCCACGGCACCAGTGGCGGAATCGCATGGCGCGAGCAGCGCGCGGCCAACCGCGTTCCCCTGTTCGCGCTGGGCGCGAGCCAGTTGCAGTGCGTCGTCTCCCAGCGTGGCGATGGAGACCGACGTAGCCGCGAGGAGCAGGCTGGCGACTGCCACGAGCACGAGCGCCAGGAGGCACTCGACGAGCAGCTGACCGCGGCGCGGCCGCGAACGCGGCCATTCACGCACCGTGTAGAGGGATGTCGGGGGAGGCATGGTTGCACGGTAGTGTGACCACCGCCCCGCTGTGTCATCCGAATCATGCGCGCAGGATCACGGCACCGCAGCGTGCTCGCCCGACGTCATGGCCAAAAGACCACTCGATCCTGAGTGCAGCGGCAACAGAATCACAAACGCAGCCCCGCCTTCGCGCGCGCGTTGTACCCAGATTGTACCGCCCAGATTATCAATCGTGCTCGCCACGATGGCGAGTCCGAGTCCGGTGCCCTTCCCCGGCTGCTTCGTGGAAAAAAACGGTTCGAAGATGCGCTCTTCGTCTTCGGGCGCGACACCCGTACCCGAATCGGCCATCACGATCTGGAGAAATCGAGAGGGCGACTCCGGTCGGGCCAGCCAGGCCAGGGCACGCTTGCTGGGCCGGTGGGTCCACCGCTGCGGCGTCGGATCGGTGCGGCGCTTATCGATGGCTTCGGTGAACGACTCCGCATCGTTGATGCGGCTGCTGATTACGACATCGCCCTCACGATCCATGGCATCGACCGCATTCAGCAGCAGGTTCACGAACACCTGCTCAAGGTCATGCCGTTCGGCATACACCATGCCGTCGGGTGCCTCGAGGCCGCGCGTAACACGAAAGCGGCGAACGATGCCCTGATCGTCGAGCAAGCGCACGACCGCCTCGATCACCTCGTCGACCACGATCGGCTTGGGCGTGAGACGTCTCGGCCGCGCGTAGTCGAGCAAACCACGCATGATCCGGTCGATGCGCGCGATCTCGCGCTCGAGTGCATCGATCGGTTCCGTGGTACCCGGTACGTCGGTCGTGCGCATCCGCAGTACATGTGCGTAGTTCGCGATGGCCGACAGCGGATTGCCGATTTCGTGCGAGATACCCGCGGCGATGCGTCCCATCGTTGCAAGCTTTTCAACGCGCATCCGAGACTGGGTAGCGGCGAGCATCTGCTCGGTCATGCGGTTGATGCTGTTGGCCAGCTGCGCGAACTCGTGCGTCTGCCCCACCGGCACGCGACGGCTATTGTCGCCATTGGCAATCGCCTCCGCCGCTTCCACACATTGCGCCAAGGGTATCTCCACCAGCTCCACGACTTGTCGTCGCAATACGCTCACCCACACGATCGAAACGAGCACCACGAGCAGCGCCACCAGGGGCCACCGGAGGTAGGACGGGAGATATTCCGTGACCCACATAGTCAGGATGATCGCCGCCAGCGCACTGCCGCTGGTAAGAACGAGCACCTGCTTGAGTCGTTGATGGATGCGGGGAGTCGGGATGGCGAGCACCTGCGGAGGATGCATGTCGCGAGCTCCCGTGGCAACTGGGCGGCGCAACGGCGCGGCGCAACGGCGTGGGGCAACGGCCCGACGCGCCCTTTCTATGCCAAGAGGGACCGAGCATCGGCTCGGCCCCTCTTGAAATGCCCGTCGGTCACCCGCGGATCATCGATGCGACATCGTCGGCGCGACTAGGCGCGCACACGACGACGTCACGCCGTGCTTACTTACAGGTGGCGCCGCCCGGCTGGCCTTCGCCGAGGCCGGCCGGCGTGCTCGTACCAGTACCGATCGAGCAGGTGGCGCCCGCCGCGTTCGCATGCGTCGCCGTGCCCGACCAACCCGTGGCCGCACCCGTGAACGTCAGCGAGACACCCGACGAACCCGTCGGCGCCACGTAGCCGGCATACGTGTTGTTGTCCGAGAAATACGCTTCGGCCGCCGACACCATGTTCTTCAGGTCCGACTTCATGGCCGTCACGTACGCCTTGCGCTTCGTGTCGGCGAACTTCGGGATCGCGATCGCGGCGAGAATGCCGATGATCACGACGACGATGAGCAGTTCGATGAGGGTAAAGCCCTTACGCGTGCGCTTCATAATCCATCTCCATTTTTTGGGGGGGGGGCGACCGGGCCTCGATGCCCGTTTCGTTGCTGACAGGTAAGGCAACGCCCGTACCACGCCGTGCGATAACTGCAAGTTGTTAGTTTTCAACGTTTTGCGCCGTTGCGTCGAGGAATGGTCAGCGCGAAGGCAATGTCATTCTGCCATTCTCTCGCAATGTGCAACGCGACCACTTCGTCGGCGTGCATGCCGTCACCTTGACACCAACGACGAAGGGGCCGGGCAATTGCCCGACCCCTTCACCATGCCGCAGCGACTATGTCGCCATGGTCATTATTTGCACGTCGCGCCACCCGGCTGGCCTTCGGCGAGACCGGCCGGCGTATCGGTGCCAGTACCAATCGAGCAAGTGGCGCCGGCCGCGTTCGCATGCGTCGCCGTGCCCGCCCAACCCGTGGTCGAACCCGTGAACGTCAGCGAGACACCCGACGAACCCGTCGGCGCCGCGTAGCCGGCATACGAGTTGTTGTCCGAGAAATACGCTTCGGCCGCCGACACCATGTTCTTCAGGTCCGACTTCATGGCCGTCACGTACGCCTTGCGCTTCGTGTCAGCGAACTTCGGGATCGCGATCGCGGCGAGAATGCCGATGATCACGACGACGATGAGCAGTTCGATGAGGGTAAAACCCTTGCGAGTTCGCTTCATATGACTTCTCCAGTGGGGGTCTAGCGACGCTGGTCACCCGTGGTGGTATCCGACGCGACACCATCGAACATGGCAACTGCCTTGCCACGTTGACGACGCTACGCTAACCCCCTGCCAGCCAAATACTTGCATCATTCTACCGCGAGCCTGCTCGGCGTATCGCGCCTTGCCTTTCGCACGGTTCCTTGCAGCGTGCAATGGGTGTCCCGCGACGTGCATTTCTCGCGCGCTCCGGCGGTGTAACGACTGTGCGCCGCGTGTGATACTTGTGCGACGTTCGCGCTGTGACTGCGCGGCTATGCGACAAGCGAAGTGGCACGCGCAACCGCGCGTGCCACGAGATGCTGCGCGAGATTCCCGCGCAACCACCGCTACTGACAGACCGGCCCACTCGATGCGTTCGCGGCCAGTGACGTCCCGGCCGCAATGCTGCACGCGACACCCGGCACCCGTAGGTGCGTCGCTGTAGCGGACCAGCCGGACGTTGAGCCGGTGAACGTGAGGATGACACCGTCCGAACCTTGCGGTGTCTCCAGGTGCTCGTACGAATTGTCCGACGTGTACCGAGACTCGGCCACGGTGGCCAGCCCGCGCAGATCCGACTTCATCGCGGTCAGGTATGCACGTCGCTTCGCGTCACCGAATTTCGTGATGGCAATGGACGCAAGAATGGCGAGAACCAGCACGACGATCAGCAGTTCCATCATCGTAAATCCGACGCGTCGTCGCATCAGTGTCTGCATAGTCAGGCTTCTCCGTAACGAGCAAGTTTGCGATACAACGTGGAGGGATCGATGCCGAGCATGTCGGCCGCGCGACTTTTGTTGCCCCCCTCGTTCTGCAACACCCACTGGATGTAGGCGCGCTCGATGGCTTCGAGTGTCGGCGACGTTGGTGTGCGTTCGCTCACCAGCGGCTCCGCACGACGCGCCGTCACACGCTCCGGCAATGCATCCGGGTCGATCACCGATCCGGTCGACAGGATTACGGCGCGTTCGAGAGCGTTCTCGAGCTCACGCACGTTGCCGGGCCAGGAGTACGCCATGAGCACGTCGAGTGCGTCGTCGCTCAGCATCTTCACGCCTTCGCTCCGCAGCGTCGCGCTTCGTGCCAGAAAGGACTCCGCCAGCAGCGGGATGTCATCCTGACGCTGACGCAACGGCGGCAGATGCACCGCGATCACATTCAGTCGATAGAACAAGTCGACGCGGAAACTGCCGCGCTTGATCTCCTCTTCAAGGTTGCGATTCGTGGCCGCCAGCACCCGGGTGTTTACCGATACCGCTTCCGTAGCGCCCACGGGAATCACTTCACGCTGCTGCAACACGCGCAGGAGCTTGACCTGGATCGAGGCGGTTGTCTCGCCGATTTCGTCAAGGAAGAACGTGCCCTGATTGGCCGCCGTGAACAGTCCGTCCTTGTCCTTCACCGCACCGGTAAACGAGCCCTTCACATGTCCGAAGAGTTCACTTTCGAGCAGTGACTCGGGGAGCGCACCGCAGTTGATCGAGAGGAAACTGTTGTCCGATCGCGTGCTCAGCTCGTGGATGTAGCGCGCAATCACTTCCTTACCCGTACCCGACTCACCGGTGATCAGCACCGTCGAGTCGGTGGGCGCGACCGTTTCGGCGAGACGCAGTACATCGACCCATGACTTGCTTCGCCCGATCGGACGGCCGCTGGTCGTGCGCTCACGCCGCTTGATCTCCTGCTTCAGCGTGGTGTTCTCAGCGCGCAGCTTTCGATGTTCGGCGGCGCGGCGCAGAATCGCCAACAGCTCGTCGTTGCGAAACGGCTTCTGGATGTAATAAAACGCGCCTTCGTTCACCGCCTGAATGGCGGACTGCAACGTGGCCTGCGCCGTCATCAGGATCACCGGCACATCGGGATCCACTTGCCGCGCAGCGCTCAGCACCTGTACGCCACTGACATCGGGCATCCGCACATCGGTCAGGACGATGTCCGGACGCAGCTCAGGAATGCGCTCCACGCCGGCACGGCCACCCTGCGCGGTGAAAGGAATGAAGCCTTCGTTTTTCAGCAGAATGCGCAACGAGTCGAGAATGCCCGGTTCGTCGTCCACGATAAGCACGCGCGGAGCGTCACCGGCGAGCGCGGAAGGGGTCACGAGGCAACTCCAGAAAGGCGAGGAAGCAAAGCGTCAACCGACACGTCCTGAATCGGCTCGAAGGGAACAGCAGTGTGCACGGGCGTCTCACTGCGACGAGAGGAGTCGTTGCCACTGGCGATCGGCAGCAACATCGTGAACCGT
Organism: Gemmatimonadota bacterium; assembly: GCA_031363815.1. GTDB lineage: Bacteria > Gemmatimonadota > Gemmatimonadetes > Gemmatimonadales > Gemmatimonadaceae > Gemmatimonas. The sequence goes on along the minus strand of JANLVC010000109.1, from coordinate 15,745 downwards.
GTGCCTTGGGCGAGCGAGTCTACCAGCACGACCCCGCGGTGCGCTTCCACCGCACGATGGACCACAGGCAGTCCGAGTCCGGTCCCGCCGGCCTTGCCGGTCACGAACGGTTCGAACAGACGGTCCTTGAGCTCCGGTGGGACACCCGGGCCGTCGTCCGTCACGCTGACGGTCAGTAGCTCGCCGGTCAGCAGAGCCGAAGCGGCACCGTGTTCTCCGGTGGGGCGATACCGGTCGACCTCGATGAACACGTGTCCCTCTGGCCCCACGGCCTGAACGGCATTGAGCACGAGATTGAACACGGCGCGATGCAGCAGATCCTCGTCGCCTTCCACCGGAGGCAGGTCTGGCGCCACGCGTACTTGCACCTGTACGCCGGCGCGCCGGTCGGGATGCGCCGTCGCGATCATCGCGGCGGCGTTCGCGATCGCACCGAGGTCGATGCGGCTCACACGCGTGACACGCGCTCGAGCGAAGTCGAGAAAGTCGGCGAGCAAGCGGTTGAGCCGATCGGCCTCGCGCACCACAAGGTCGTGCAAGATGCGCTCGTCATCATCGTCCGCGGTCGGCGCCAACGAGCGGGCGCGACGACGAGCCAACTGCTCGGTCGCGCTGCGTATCGACGCCAGCGGATTCCGGATCTCGTGCGCGAGCGAAGCACTCAGCTCAGCCACGGCCTGCAGACGCTCGGCACGGATGTGCAGCGCCTGAATGCGTTTGCTGTCCGAGATGTCCTGAAAGATCGCGGTCGCCGTCACACCGCCGTCCTGTCGCGTGCCATTGGCGATCGTGGTCGTCACACCGATCTCCAACGTCTCGCCATCGCGCTGGATCACACCCTCCGCGCGGGTGGTCCGTACCCCTTCGCGCGACGACTGCTCGAGCAGAGTCGCCAGTTGCGGCGACACGCCGAGCAGGGTAGGCAGCACCGGCCGCCCCACGAGCGAGCGCAGATCGAGGCCGAGCAGGTCGGATGCCGCAGGATTGGCGTAGAGCAATCGCCCCTGTGGGTCGACCGTCATGATGCCGGAACGAATCGTTCGCAGGATGTCCGCCGCGTCGAGCTGTACCTTCACCAGCTGTGCCGCGAGCGCCTCACGGCCCACGCCCGCCTGACGCAAGCGTGAGGATACGTAGCCGGAGCCGACCGCCACCACGAAGAACACCGCGATCTGCACCGAAATGCCGACATACGGCGTACCCGGCCGAAGCAGAAGCACGTCGGCCGCGTACAGCAGACAGGCGCCACCCGCCACGGCGAGTCCACCGCGGAAGGGCAACAGCAAGGCGGCGCTCGCAATCACCAAGATGTAGAGGGCGGCGAACTGGGAGCTCCAGCCGCCCGTGATGTGTACGACCGCGGTCACCAGCAGCAAATCGATCGCGCACTGCAATCCATAGAAGCCCAGCCCGAGAGCGCGACGTTCGAATTCGCCGTACAGTGCCGAGCAGATCGTCGCGAGCGTGGCGCCGGCGAACGCCAGTGTGGCGATCAGGGTATCGCTCGGGGCGGCCTCACTCCAGACGAACACCGCCGCCACCAGGATCGCACAAGAGAGCACGACGCGGCCCAGCCAGACCCAGCGCAGCACGCGGCGCGGGTCGAGCATCTCCTGAATCGGGACGTGCGGGATCGCTGGGGTATAGCGCACAGAAGGTCGTGAGTCTTGCAGAATGCCGCAGAAGCGGAATGCCCGGCACTCTTGCAGATTGCACTACCCTGACGAATCACCCGCGTGTCCGTTTCTTTTCAGTATGCTTGCTGACCCTTCTTTGCCCGTCGTGAACGAAATTACCTTCGGTTCGGCTTCGGGGCGTTTGTTGGTGGTGCTGCTGTTGGTCCTGTTCAACGCGTTTTTCGTCGCCGCCGAGTTTGCGCTGGTGGCGGTCCGGCGGAGCCGCATCGACCAGATGGCCGCCGAGGGGGACAGCAGCGCCAAGGTGGTGCAGCGGGCCCTTAGACAGCTTGACCGGTATATCTCGGGCACGCAGCTCGGCATCACGCTCGCGTCGCTGGCGCTCGGCTGGATCGGCGAGCCGGCCATCGCCGTGCTCGTGGACCGCGCACTGCATTTCGTTGGTGTCGAGCCGGCAGTCGGCGCGGTGCATACCGGCGCCGGAATCGCCGTGGCGTTTCTCGTGATCACCTTCCTCCACATCGTGCTGGGCGAGCTGGCTCCCAAGTCGATCGCCCTCGCGCGGCCTGAAACGGTGAGCCGGTGGGTGGTGCGCCCGCTCATGCTTTTCTCGCGGGTTATGTCGCCGTTCATCGGCATGCTCAACGGCACCGCCAACCGTTTGCTCAAACTCCTCGGTGTCGAACCCGTGTCCGAAGGGGGACACGTGCACAGTCCGGAGGAGCTGCGCCTCCTCGTCATGCAGGCGCGTGCCCACGGCACGCTCGACGAGTCCGACTCCGCCATGCTGGCCGGCGTGTTCGACTTCCACAACAAGAAGGCGCTCGATGTGATGCGCCCGCGCACGGACATGGTCGCGATCGCTGAAGACGTGGAGCTCGACGAGCTGATCGTGACGCTGCGTCGAGAGCGCTACTCGCGCTATCCGGTGTATCGCGACACACCCGACGACATCATCGGCGTGTTTCTCGCGAAGGACTTCTGGCTCGATGAGCATCCCGAGTCCTTCTCGCTTCGCGAGCACTTGCGTGAACCGATGTTCGTGCCCGCGACACGGGCGGCCGAGCGCGTGCTCGATGATCTCCGACGCACTCGGGCGCATCTGGCCGTTGTGCTCGATGAGTACGGCGGAACCGCGGGCATCGTGACGATGGAAGATCTCGTCGAGGAAGTCGTCGGTGACATCGCCGATGAATACGATCCACTGTCGCGCGATGCACTGCTCTTCGATGGCGTGCTGGAACTGGCCGGCTCCATGTCTCTGGTCGACGTGCGCTCAAATCACAAGCTGCCGATTCCCGAAGGCGATTGGTCTACCCTCGGCGGCTATGCATTCGCGATGCTGGGGCGACTGCCCAAGGTCGGCGATCGCGTGACGTACCCCGGTGGTGAGCTCGAGGTCGTGGCGATGGATGGCCGTCGTGTGGCGGCCCTTCGTGTGCATCTGCGGACCGACACACCGAGCGCCACATGATCCACGCTCCGTGGCCGCGTGGGTTGGTGGCGGCCTGTACCTGCGGTGCCTGTACCTGCGGTGCATCCACCGGCGGCGCGTCTGCCGACCAAAGCGAGAGTACGACCGGTGGCGGAGATCGTCGCCCCGCGAAGGACGGCACCAGGTGCAGGTGGTGCGTGGGGAGACGCACGACCCGCGCCTGCCACGGCACGCGTCGTCGTGGCCATCAGGATTCACAGGTGCCACGAAATCGCGCAGCCGTTCGCGATCTCAAGCGTCCTCTCGTCGGGCATGGCACACCGCCGGCGCCGCTGCGCTGCGAGGTGGCGGCCGTGGGCTATCAGCCGGTGTCGTTCACCAACACGGCGCCCTCCGAGTACGGAGCGATCTTTGGGGCGCCCGACTCCGCGACGCGGCCGACGCCCACGGCTATTTCGACCGCGCTGCGCATGTCGCCCAGTCGAGCACCGGGAGATACGTGAGATGACGGCGCCATCCCAGGACGATGTGGATGTCGTGCCGGGCGTGCGCATTCCGGCGCTCGAGCTTGATGTCACGGCGATTTCAGGCAGCGGGCCCGGCGGCCAACATGTGAACCGCAGTGCCACGCGGATCGCGCTGCAGTGGAACGTGCGCCACTCGCGCGCGCTGCGCGATGACCAGCGTGCCCTCGTCATGGCGCGCCTCGCGTCGCGTCTGGACAGCGAAGGCGCATTGCGCATCGTGGCTGGCGAGTATCGCAGTCAGCAGCAGAACCGCCGCGCGGCGATCGAGCGGCTGGTGCAGCTCGTGTCGCGGGCCCTCGTCGTGCAGAAGCCCCGTAAGGCGACCAGGCCTACTCGGGGCTCCGTTGAACGGCGGTTGATCGAGAAGCGTCAGCGCAGCGAGACCAAACGCCGTCGGCGTCCCGACGACGAATGATCGTCGCCGGCCGTAAGGTCAAAAGGCGATCGCGTTGATGCCGAGGTAGTACGTCACAAAGTCACCGCGTCCGCGGATGGGGACGGGCGGACGATCGTTCGTATACGCCTCACGGACCCGATCGGCGTTGAGGTAACGCACGTCGTCATGGCGCAGGAAGCGCGCCCCGAGATCGAGGCGCACCGGATGCCGGCCGTTGCTGACGCGAAAGTAGCTGCCCACCGCCCCCCCGTAAGCCCACGCGGCGTCGCTGGCGTTGGTCGTGGTCGCGAAGGGATCCTGCTCATTGCTCGAGCCTTCGATTGAGCTGGACGTCCAAAACACCGAGAAGCCGCCCAGCGCGGTGGCGTAGGGCGTGAAGAGGCCGGTGGGACCCAGCAGCTGCGGACCCGCCACGAACGACACAATGTTGCTCGTGGTGCGCACGTTGAGCTGAATCAACCCGCCCGTTCCACTGAGGGGAATGCGTCGCGTGGAGCTTCCATACGTCAGAAACGAAAGGTCGCCGCGAAGGTTCGTGATCGAGCTCGGATCGAGCCGTAACAGGCCATAGCCACCCAAGCCGAAGCCGTTGCCGGTCGTCTGGCCAAATTCGCCCTTGGGCTCGGACACTTGAACATGGACGCTGATCGATCCGCGACCGGACGGCGCTCCGCCCTTGGCACCCGACTGCGCCCCCGCTAACCCGGCCAGCAGGGCAGCGGCGAACATCGAAACGAACACCGAAACGAACACGGACGTGAGTGCTTTTGTAGCGCGTGAAGAACCAATGGAAACGCGAGACATAGAGAGGCGCGTTGAGTCGTGCAAAAATGCCCTCGACAGGACCGCCGAGTGCGATCACATCGTGAAGAGCAGTACGCCGATACGGATTAAAAGTGTCACCGACTGGTTTCAGCCACCGACGACCGCCAGTCTTAGCGCGCCTGCCGCTTGAATCCCGACGTGCGATCTCGTATTCGTTGACCAGATGATCCGCGGCGCGCGGCGCCGACACAAGGACCACCGCACCACTGCCGAGTACGTTCGGTGCCAGCTGCCTGGGCCGCGGTGGTACTCGCGACAGTTCCAGACTCAGGGGTATGGGCACTCGGCCCGTCTCCGATCGCGTTTGCCCGTTTCGAGCACATCGATGCGGGTACGCCCCGGCTCATAGATCCCTCGATTGCGCCATGCCGGCTCAAGCAACCCGTGTTAATCAATTAGTCACTGCCGCGCTCGGGCTCGAGGTCGAGCAGGCACGGTGGCGAGCGCTGACGCGTCAGATTTTGCCCAGTGATCCATTGCCGCACCGCCTCCGGTCAATTGGCGGTGCGGTGGACGTGGGCTATCTCGATCGGCAAATCTCTCACGATACGCTCCGGCTCGCGATCGCCGAGCGCACCGTGCCCATCCTCCTCATGGACCTGCGCAATGATGATGTGATCGTGTTGTGCCGGAATGACTCCGATCGCGTGCAGGCGCTGCTCGTTTCTCGCGATGGGAGCGAGGTCCCGATCGAGGGACAGGGCGACGCGCTCGCCGACGCCCTGATTGCGCGTCTCGGTGCGCGCACCGTGCTTACCGCGCTGGCGCCGATGGCGCTGCGACCGTCCAACAGCGCGATCTCGAACGGGTATCCCCACAGCCCACTCGGTCACGTCGCGCGCGAGGAGGAGCGTGAACCGCGAACACCGCTCGATCGCACGCTGGCGCTTTTCGCACGCGAGCGTCGCGAAATCCTCACGGTGTTCTTCTACGCGACACTGTCCGGCGGCTTGAGCCTGATTCTTCCCCTTGCCGTCGGTGGCATCGTGCAGATCGTGCAGGGGCGGCTCTACCTGCAGCCGGTGATCGTGCTGATCTCGTTCGTCGTGTTTGGCACCATCGTGGCCGGCGTCCTCCAGATCGGCATTTTGAAAGTCGTGGAGCGTATTCAGCAACGGGTTTTTGCGCGCATGGCGTTGGAGTTCGCGTTTCGGATACCCCGACTCCGCTACGCAACGTCGCTTGAGTCGAACCTCCCCGAGCAGATGAACCGCCTGTTCGAAGCGATCGCGATTCAGAAGGGCGTGCAGAAGCTACTGCTCGATGTGCCGACCGCGCTGCTCACGATCGTGTTCAGCCTCCTCCTGCTCACGCTGTACAGCCCATGGTTTTCCGTCTTCGCGATCGCGGTCTCGGCGGCGCTCTGGTTCGTCATCCGCTGGTCCGGTCCAGAAGGCCTCGCGACCTCGATCGTGGAGTCGAAGTACAAGTACAAAGCCGTGCACTGGCTCGGGGAAATTGCCCGCGCGTTTCACGCCTTCAAGTACGCCGGCGACTCCACGCTGCCAGTGGAACGCATGGACGATGTCGTCACCGGCTACCTCAAGTACCGACGTAAGCACTTCGCGGTGCTCGTGAAGCAGACCATCGCCCTGATCGGCTTCAAAACATTCATCACGGCCGCCGTGCTGATCATCGGCGCCACCTTGGTGCAGACCAATCGTCTCCTGCTTGGACAATTCGTCGCGGCGGAAGTCGTGATCGTGACTGTGCTCGCCGGCATCGAAAAGTTGATCACGAGTCTTGCCACCGTCTACGACGTACTCACCAGCGTGGACAAGTCGGGTCACGTGGCGGACCTGCCGCTCGAAGCCCGCGGCGGACTCGCGCCGGTGCACGCGCCGGGGGTCGGCGTTGCCATCGTCACCAAGGACCTCCGTTATCGCTATCCGTCGGCGCGCTCGGCATCAGTAAACGGCATCACCGTGCAGATCGCGCCGGGCGAGCGGGTGGCCATCATGGGCTCAGACGGTTCCGGTCAGTCCACGTTGCTGAAGCTGCTGGGCGGTCTTATTGACGATTACGACGGCACGATCCGGTTCGACGGCGTCACGCTGCGCGACCTCGATCGGCCCGCATTGCGCTCGCGTATCGGGCAGATGCTTTCGTGGTCCGATCTCTTCGACGGAACCGTGGAGGAGAATGTGAGCGTGGGTCGACGGCACATTACGCCGCTCGATATCCGTGAAGCGCTCGACGACCTTGCGCTCACCGACGAGATTCAGCAGCTGCCGCAGGGCATTCAGACTGAACTCACGAACGGCGGACGTACGCTGTCCACGCACCTCGCCCGCAAGCTGCTTGTCGCGCAAAGTATGGTGGGCCGCCCTCGCCTGATCGTACTCGATGATTTCTTCCAGAATCTCGACGCCGCGTCGCGCACGCTCATCATCAAGCTGCTCACCGACCGGAGCAGACCGTGGACGGTCATCGCCATCTCGCACGATCCGCAGCTGCTCGCAGCCTTTGATCGCGTGCTCCTGGTTGATCAGGGACAGATCGTGCGCGAAGGATCGTTTAGCGTACTGCATGAAGACCCGATGTGCCGCAATCTGCTGCACGAGACGTCAATGCCCACGGGAGCCTGAACACCATGGCCTTGTCCGATCTCGATATCGAACGTGAACTCAAGCATCTGCCGTTGGAGACCACGGCACTCTTGGGGAAGGCGAACACGAGCCGCATTGTATCCCACTGGCTGGTGGGGATACTCATCACGCTGTTTCTTGTGCTCTTTCTGCCCTGGCAGCAGAGCATACGCGGCGAAGGTACCGTCACCGCACTCAATCCTGCAGACCGTCCCCAAGAGCTTCCCACGCGGATCGATGGCCGCATCGAGCAGTGGTACGTTCAGGAAGGCCAGTACGTGAACAAGGGCGACAGCATTGTCCGCATTTCAGAAATCAAGGAAGAGTACCTCAATCCCAACGTGCTGCCGCTCACGTCGCAGCAGCAGGCGGCAAAAGAATCCGCGATTGGCGAAAAGCAGAACAAGGCGGCTGCGCTGACCATGCAGATCGTGCAGCTCGAGGCGCAACGCGACTTCAAGCTGCAGCAGACGGCAAACAAGATCGAGCAGTATCGCGCGGAAGTCCGTCAGGTGGCGCTCGAAGACTCCGTGGCGAGCGATCAGCTCCGTCGCCGCGAGCGGCTGTTCCGCGACACCCTCGGGCTCGTGTCGGTGAACGAACTCCAGGCGTTTCAAATCCGCGTGCAGTCGGCGTCGGCCAAGCTCGTGGAAAAGCAGCAGATGCTGCTCAGCACGCAGACCGATCTCTTGAGCATTCCCGCGGAGTACGGGGAGAAGATCGCAAAGGCGCGTTCTGATCGCGCGTCCACGCTGGCCGAGGTCAGCGAAGGCCGGTCGGAGGTCGCGAAGCTCAAGGACAAAGTGGGCGCACTGACCATTCGCAACAGCTTCTACCTCATCGGGGCGCCCCAAGACGGCTATGTCGTGCGCGCCACGAAGGCCGGTCAGGGCGAGATCGTGAAAGCCGGCGAACCGATCGTCACGATTCAGCCGGCGCGGCCCAGCAAGGCGGTCGAGCTGTTCGTGAAGCCGATGGACATCGCCCTGCTCAAGCCGGGGCGACATGTGCGCATCTTCTTCGACGGATGGCCCGCGCTGCAGATCTCAGGATGGCCGCAGGTGGCCTCCGGCACGTTCGGGGCGCAGGTGGCCGTCATCGATCAGTTCCCAAATCGTGCAGGGCTGTTTCGCGTGTTGCTCGTGCCTGACACCACGCACGATGCGCCATGGCCGGCACAACTTCGCCTCGGCACCGGCGTACAGGGATGGGCGATGCTGGACAACGTGACGGTCGGCTGGGAAATCTGGCGTCAGCTCAACGGCTTCCCGCTCTCGATCAATCCGAACGAAGCGTTGCCGGCGGACGCGGTCGCGGGTGAGAACGGCGCGGGCAAGACCGATTCCAAGGGTGGAGGCAAGAAGTGATCGGACCCCTGCGCGTCGCCCTTGCGCTCTCGCTCATCCTCGCACGGACGCCGGACGCGCAGGCCGCGCCATCGCGGCTCGACACCCTTGGCACGCCGTTCACGTTTCCGGAATTTGTTGACGGCATTCTCGCCCATCATCCGGTCGCTACGCAGGCGCGCCTGGTCGCCGACCAAGCGCGGTCGGAATTACGGACTGCCTGGGGCGCATTCGATCCCACCATGACGGCCTCGTGGAATCAGAAGAAGTTCGACGGCACGCAGTACTACCACGACTTCAACGCTGAGCTCACGATTCCGCTGCCGATCGGCGCCGACGTCACGCTGGCGTTTGATCGTACGACGGGCCCGTACGTTAATCCGGACCGTCGCACCGCGGCCAACGGCACCTTCGAAGCAGGCATCTCCATCCCGCTCGGGCAACGCATTCTGACCGATGAACGGCGCAACGCGTTACAGCAGTCGCGTGCTGCACGTGACGTCGGCGAGGCCGACCGTACTTCCATCGTGAACAAGCTGCTCTTCTCGGCAGCGAAGGACTACGGGGTGTGGTACGAGAGTTGGCGCCGTCGCGTTATCGCGCAAGAGGGCGAGGCGTTGGCGGAGTTCCGGTTGCAGGCGGTGCGGCGTCGGGTCGCGAACGGCGAGAGCGCACCGATCGACACCATCGAAGCACTGCTGGAATTGCAGCGCCGCGAAGTCACTCGCTTCGAGGCCGAGGCGTCGTTCTACCTCTCGTCGCTCGATGTCACCGCGTATTGGTGGGACGACGCTGGCCGACCGGCCGCGCTTCCTGCGGATGCGAAGCCTGTGTTGCTGGGCATCGAGGGCGTGGGGATCGACTCGACCCGCCTGGCGGAGCTCCTCGACCTCGCCACCCGCAGAAATCCCGATCTGCTGAAAGTGCAAGCGCGGATCAAGCAGGCCGAAGCGCAGCGATTGTTCAGCACCCAGGCGCTGTTGCCGCTCGCGGAAGCGAAATTATCCGCGCTCGGCGCGAGCGATAGCGAACAGTCGTTTTTCGATCGCGAACGACTCGACAACAATTACAAGGCCGGACTGAGCATCAAGTCGCCCGTGCTCTTTCTCAAGGAAACCGGGCGGTTCGCGGTGTCGGGCCAGCGCCTCGAGTTCCAGCGCCTCGAGCGGGATCGCCTGCGACGCGAGGTCGAGTTCGATGCGCGGGCCGCGATGTTCGACCTGTTCAACCTCGAGCGGCTGCGGCAACGTCAGGTAGCCAATGTGCGAAACGCCAGGCTGCTCCGCGACGCCGAGCAGGTGCGCTACGAGAATGGCGAAGGCACGTTGCTCATTCTCAACCTGCGCGAACGCCTCGTGCTCGACGAGGCCGTGAAGCTCGCCGCGGTGGAGGCCAAGGTGGCTGGCGCCCGCGCGGCCCTCGCCGTGGCCACCGGCGACCGGACGCTGCTGGTGAAACAGAACTGACGCGCCAGAGGTGGACAGGGGCGGCACCAGCGTTTGATTACGTGCATGCCATCACTGTACCAATATGCGTGACAACGGCGAATGGGACCTGCCGGACGACGCCGGCGATCCCGATGGGGCCGAAGACGCGCTCAACGCCGAGGAATTTCCCCTCGGCGACGGCGTTGCCGATCTCGTTGGCGAAGTACACTGCCCGTATTGCGGGGAGCCGGGTGAGATCACACTCGACCCAGGCTCCGGGACGCATCAGCAATACATCGAGGATTGTCAGGTCTGTTGTCGCCCGTGGCTCGTGTCGGTGAGCTACGACGACGACGGTACCGCCCACGTGCACGTCGACGCGAACGACGACCATGATGACAACGATGGCTGACAGTGCTCTCCTGACGGCCACCGATCTGCGGCGCCTGCTGCCGGAAGCGCTGCGCCGACCGGCACAGGAAGGCGCCCGTCTCGTGGCGCTCCATTGGCTCCAGCAGTTGTGTGAGGCACGTGCCCTATGGCGGCCGGCGGCCTTGTCGTCGCCAGCCGCCCTCGAGTCCGGCGTCGCGTCCGGCGTCGCGTCCGCCATGGCCGGCTCCTTGACCGGCGCACCCGATTCGTCCAGCGGAACAGAGGCGGACACGCTGCATCGTGCCCGTGTATCGCTGCGACGACTGCGCGCGGTGCTTCGCGAGCATGAGAGTGCGCTGGCGGGCGCGATTGACCGACGTACGCTGCGCTCACTGCGGGCACTCGGCCAGGCCACGAACGCGGTCCGTGATGCCGACGTGCAGCGGTCTTGGCTTGACGCCGAAATGGAGCAGCTGCCGGCGGTCGCCCGAGACGAAGCCGTCCAGCTTCGCGCGATCCTCGACGACCACGCGACGCGCGCATCGGCGGCCGTCACGCGCGCATTCGACAAGTATTTTGATCCGATCGTGGATCGACTGCTGGCAGGCCTCTCAACCTATTTGCTGTTGCACCGCGTCGGAATGCCGGCCACCCCCACTCCGTTTGCACGACATCTGGCGACGCGTGTGGAGCGCACGTCGGCGCGACTGCGGCGTGATCTTGAAGGCGTGACCAGCGTCGAGTCGCGCGACGCGATGCACCGGGTGCGTATTCGACTGAAGCGCCAGCGCGCGATGCTGGCGCCGTTCGCCAAGTCGCGGCCGGCGCTCGGCGCGTGGTATGAATTCGCCACGCGCGGTCAGGATTTGCTGGGCGCGGTACGCGACGCCGATCTGTTGGCCGAGCGGGCGCTCAAGGCGAACCTTCCGGCGCTGCACCGCGCCCTCGGTGCCGTCGCGCTCGCGCACTACGAAGCGTTTACGCTCGATTGGTGCGTGCGCATCGACCGCGTGATGCAGTCGCTCGAGTTGGCGGTCGTCGAATTGCGGCGTGACAGCGCACCGGCAACCGAGGCGGGCGTACCGCTCGAAATCGAACGGAAGTATCTTCTCACGCGCGTGCCGCCGGTGGCCGCGGCCGTTCCGTTCACACTCATCGAACAGGGGTGGCTCCCAGGCACCGCGTTGCGTGAGCGATTGCGTCGTTCCACGAATCCTGACGGGACAGTCGTTTGCTGGCGGAACGTGAAGCTCGGTCCTGCCCAGGCGCGTGTCGAGATCGACGAGGCTACCGGCCGGGATCTCTTTGAAGCAATGTGGCCCCTCACCGCCGCAGCACGCGTGCGCAAGCAACGGCATGTCGTGCGCGAGGCGGCCTACGCGTGGGAGATCGACGTGTTCCTCGATCGTGAGCTCGTGCTCGCCGAGGTCGAGCTCTCGGGGCTCGACGACCGTCCGGCGCTTCCCGAATGGCTCGCGCCGTACGTGGAGCGCGACGTCACGGGCGAACCCGCATACTTCAACTCGGTGCTCGCGCGTGCCGAACCTACGCCGCGCTGATTTCGTGATGCGAACGCGCCCATGCTGACCTCACTGCAGCCGATTCGCGATCGTCGAGATCGGGTGATCGCTTACACGGTCTCCGCCTGTCCGGACGATCCTCGCAGCGGTTCGGATCCCGACGGTGACGCGCGCCGTGTCGTGGACATGGTGGGGGCGCTTACCCGCCTCGCCGGCCGGAGTCTGGTGGTGCCCGTCACGCCCGCCATCGTGCGCGATGGTGCCATTACCCGCTTCGCGACGGCTGATGCCATTTGGCTGCTGGCCACCGAGTCACTCGACGACCCCGCGACGCGGCGCGCCGTCGATCGGCTGGTCGGGGCCGGCTTTCATTTCGCGCTGCAGGGCTTCCCTGACGGCGAGCCGCTACCGCCATCCTTGGTGGGGAGTACGATCGTGCTCGACGCAGCGCGCACGCTGCCTACTGCCCTCGAAGCCCGCGTGCGCGTGCTCCTGGACGCCGGACTCCGCCCGCTCGTTCGCGGCGTCGATGATCGCCTTACCCGTCATCGCGTACTTCAGGCCGGCGTGCCGTTGTACAGCGGGCGCTTGCTCGCCCGCGGCGCGGGCGTGTCGATCGACCGGACGGCGGAGGAGAGTGTGATCCGCGCGATCACGATGCTCGCCGCGTTCGCCGATGGCCGACCCACGGATTCGTCGTTCGACAGCTTCGTGCACGATGATCCGCATCTTGCCGCGTCGCTGCTGCGTGCGATGGGGTCCGCCTCGCTCGGCGTGCGCGGTCCGCGTTCGGTAACGCACGCCATCACGCTACTCGGACGTGATGCGATCATGGGCCAGCTCGTGTCCGTTGCGGCGCGACTGATTGGGGAAGCGGCCCAGGATGCGGAACTCGGCTTCGCATCGCTTCGACGCGCGCGCGTCTGCGAACGCGTGGGCGCCGCGCTCGACAATGCGCCGCACCCGCGCATGCGACTTATCGCCGGCCTGCTCTCGACGCTGGAGTTCGCACTCGGCGCGTCGGCGCCGATCCTGGCAGAACGATTGGCGCTGCCCAATGCGTTGCGCGACGTCATGGTGGGCCGCCACCTGCCGCTTGGTCAGTTGCTCGATGTGATCGATGCGCTCGAACAGGGCTGGTGGGATGACTTCGTGTCGCGCTGCGGCCGCATCGGCATTGCGCCCGCGGTCGTCGCCGATGCTTGGCTCGCATCGTGGCGCGCCGCGCGCGACGAACTTGGCATCACCCGTAACGATCTCAGTTAAGCCGGTGCGCCCCCGCACGGCCCTCGGAATGCACACGTGTCGATGAGGATCCATCGCTGATGACGACGACCGCCCGCGAGTATCTCGCTAATCGCTTCCAGACCGACGCCGCCGTGTTGCGCGAGCGCGTCGCGCTCATGGCGCGCGGCACGAAGGTGCCCGGTCCTGACGCAGCGACATCGAGCCGCATGGCCGATGCCTGCGACGAAGTCGTGGCCCTGTTGCTCGCGATCGTCAGCAACGGTGATGCCAATGCAGAGCTCGACGCCATCATGGCGCTGGTCCCGCTGCTTGAGCATCGCGCCGCCGAGCATCTGTTGAATCCGGCCGTCCGCTCGGTGTACGCCGGTGCGGCCACTCGCATCCGCGAGGTTCGGTCAGCCGAAGCGCAGTCGTCGCAGGCCGATGGCACCGCCCCCGATGATGTCGACGACGCCGATGTCGACGACGCCGATATCGACGACGACGTGATCACGTTCGACGAGGACGACGACAGCGCTGACGGCGTGAAGTAGCCGATGCGCGACGACGACGACGAGAAGTCCACGCCAGGGAAGGTTCGACTCGACAAGTGGCTCTGGGCGGCGCGCTTCTTCAAGACGCGGGCGCTAGCGGCCGAGGCCGTCGACGGCGGTAAGGTCGACGTGCACGGCGATCGGGCGAAGCGCGCGAAATTGGTGCAGGCGGGCGACGAGGTTCGACTCCGGCAGGGTCCCCTCGTGTGGCAGCTCCGCGTGAAGGACGTCGCCGATCGCCGGGGGTCCGCCGAGCTCGCCCAGCGACTTTACGAGGAGACGGCCGACGGCAAGCGAAAGCGTGAAGCCGCGCAGGAGCAGCTGCGCCAAATGCCGACCGCCTTCGCCTTCGGCGACAGTAAGCCCGGTAAACGAGACCGGAGAGAAATTCGCCGCCTGAAGGGCGATGGATAACCGGCCCCACCGTTACGCGGCGGGAACAACTTCATGAATTGCCGTTCATCCTGCCAGCATGGTAACAGATCCGCATTAAAATGGGGGAACATCTCCCGCCACTGCACTCCGTCGCATGGTTCCCATACAATCCGACACGCGAATGCGGATTCTTGTCATCGAAGACGATCAACTCGTCGCTGATCTCATGCGTCAAGTGCTCATCGACGATGGGTACGATGTCGACCTAGCGCCCGATGCGGCGGACGGTCGTCGTCTCGCGCTGGCCAACGCGTACGATGCGATCGTCCTCGACCTCGAACTGCCCGACCGCAACGGACTCGCGGTGCTGCAGGATCTGCGTCGAGAAGGCAGCACGACGCCGATCGTGGTCGCCACGGCGCATGACACCGCCGCCCATGTTGTTCGCGCGCTCGACGCGGGTGCCGATGATTACCTCCAGAAGCCGTTCCCCAACGAAGTGCTCGCGGCCCGTGTGCGCGCGGCAATTCGCCGCGGTGGCGCGCGCTCGATGGAGCGCGTGAGTGCAGGCGATCTCACGCTCAATCGCGTCACGCACGAAGTGCACTACCACCACAAGTCGGTGAACCTGACGGCGCGGCAGTATTCGGTGCTCGAGTTTCTCGCGATGCGGGCCGGTGAAACCGTCACGCGACCGATGTTGCTCGAGCATGTGTGGCACCTACAGTTCGATCCGGGCTCGAACGTCGTCGATGTGCACGTGGCACAGCTGCGGAAGCGCTTGCGCGAATCCGGCAGCGTGGTCGACATCCGTACCGTGCGCGGCGAAGGCTATTTGCTCGACCTCGGCTGATCCATTGCGGGTGCTGGTGCTGGTGTTGTTGCCGCGAGCGCCCGCGCGACGATCTCCTCGATCGATTCGCCGGGCGCTCGCTGCATAACGGTCACCACCGCGGCCGAGGTCGCAGCGACTGCGCGTGCGACCTCCACATCGTGGCAATCGTCGCCCGCGATGATCACCGCGATCGTGCCCGTCCCGATCGCCTTGGCGAGCTCCGCCTGGCGACTGGCCACACGCACAGGCGCCCCCGCGTCGCGAAGCAGCGCATCACACGCGGTGCGAAACGGTCGATGCGTGGCATACACCGCGACCCGGGGTGGCGTCATTCCGACGTCCTAGTGCTGCGACTGGTTAAAGAGTAGGTAAGCAGACGGTCGGAGAATCCGGGCGGCTCCTATCCTTGCCGGTATGCCCAGACCTCCCTTGTCGTTTCGGTGGTGGGTTTGATCGGCTGCAGAATCACCCAGAACCCAAAACCCAAAACCCACGGCCTCGAGCGTCAAGCCCAGAGCCGCTCGCGGTGGGCGATGGGCTTGAGGCCGTGAGTGGTGGGTACTGGGTGGTGGGTTTGATCGGCTTCGGTGGTGGCGACCGACAGATCGCGACTACCAGGCACTGCTTCACCGCGGATTACACGGATAGTACGCGAATTTGCTCCGGGTTGACGACACGCT
>JANLVC010000053.1:0-7874 GCA_031363815.1 Gemmatimonadota bacterium | reverse complement strand
ATCTGTCGGTCGCCACCACCGAAGCCGATCAAACCCACCACCGAAACGACAAGGGAGGTCTGGGCATACCGGCCAAGGATAGGAGCCGCCCGGATTCTCCGACCGTCTGCTTACCTACTCTTTAACCGGTCGCAGCACTAGCCGACAGCAGGTGGTGCTCTGGAGGTACGCGTTTGCCTCGCCGGTCAACCCGGGTGCGACGCGCCTCGGCTACCAGGCCGCCATTGCGCCAGACGGCTCGACGATCGTCTACTCCGATTCGAGCGCGAGTGGTCGGATGCTCATGCGCAAGGCGCGCGACGCCGCCGAGGCTACTCCCATTCCAGGGACGGAGCAGGGCGTCTCGCCGTCATTCTCCCCTGATGGCAAGTGGATTCTCTTCAGCACGCAGACTGGCGACCTGCGGAAGGTGCCCAGTGCCGGTGGCGGCGGCGCGGTCACCATCGTCGAATCGAAGGTCATGACGGCGTTCAGCTCCAGCGCGTGGCTGGCCGATGGCAGCATCGTGCAATCCATGGGGCCGGGTGTGCAACGGGTGACGGCTGACGGCGCACCGCTGCGTGCACCGAACCTCGCCGCGGCATACGCGAACGCCGGCGGTCAGAATGACGTCCTGTCCCTCACCGCACTGCCGAAGGGGAATGGATTCCTGTTCACCGTGTGCGCGTCGTCATGCGCCGTGGGCTCGGCGGTCTGGGTGTACGATGCTGCGGCGGACAGCGTCAGACTGCTGCTCCCGCAGGCCATTGGCGCATGGTATGCCGCCACGGGACATCTGGTGTACACGCGTCGCGAGGGCGGCTTGTATGCGGAACCCTTCAACATCAGTTCCTTGCAGGTCACCGGTGGCCCGGTGGCGCTGATCGACGGCGTGGTCCCCAACCTGTTTGCTTTGTCACCGTCGGGGCTGCGCTGTACACCGTCGATCAGGCCAAAGCGGCCTCCTTTGGCCTCGTGTGGGTGTCGCGCGACGGACGCGCGGAACCGGTGGATTCCGCATGGCGCGTGAAGTTCGACTACCCCGCACTCGCCCCGGATGGACGCTCGCTGGCGGTGACGGTCCACGACAAGACTTTGGATCTCTGGATCTGGAGAACCAACGGCACCAGGCAGAAGGTGCAGAGCACGGCGACGACGTACTGACGCCCCTCGTGGAGCGGCGACGGGCAGTCGCTGGCATTCATCGCGATGCGCACGACGATTGGTGCCGGCTCCTCCGTGCCCGTGCTCGCTCGGGCGGACGGCATCGGAACGGCGACGACGCTTGCTGCGGCCACCGTCAACCATTTCGAAGTGGAGCTGTCGCGCGACGGGCAGTGGCTGGTGATTCGTGCCGACGAAACGGGCGGAGGGTCGAGTCGCGTGTCGCAGCTGTTCGCACGACGCCTCTCAGGGACACCACATTGCGCCCGCTGCCAACAGGGACTGCGGCGGCACTGCAACCGGCGTTGTCCCCCGATGGCCGGTGGTTGGCGTACAGCTCCGGCGCGGTGGTCGGCAGCCGCGAGATCGTCGTGCAGTCGTTCCCCGACGCACAGCAGCGCGTCGTCGTGTCGGCGAAAGGGGGCTCGGAGCCCCAGTGGTCCGGCAACGGACGCGAACTCTTTTTTACCAGCGGCGGGAAGATGATGGCCGTCGCGGTGCCACCCGGCCCGGTCTTCTCGCCGGGGCCGCCGCGTGCCCTCTTCTTGGTCGACGGCTATCGCTATGCCCGGAACCGCCCGCAGTGCGACGTCACGCCCGACGGTCAGCGGTTCCTGATGATCCGCGAGAACACGGCCTCGCAGGTGGTCTACGTCGAGAACTGGTTTGCCGAGTTGCTGGCGAAGGCGAAGCCGTAAGGACGTTGGGCGGCCCGACGTACTTCCGCTGTTGTTGACCAGTTGGAGTGGTCCGAATAGATTGACCATACATGGCGACCATCCCGATTTCCGAAGCGAAAGCCAAGCTGGCCGCCCTCGTGCGCGAAGTCGCGGCATCCGGCGAGGGCTACGTAATCAGCGTGAACGGCCACCCCATGGCCGAGCTCCGTCCGTTTGTACCCGTGCCCACGCCGGGGCGCTTCAAAGACGCCATTCGCTTCAGCGACGACGCCTTTGCGCCACTCTCCGACGAGGACGCCGACGCCTCGGGGCTATGACCGATCCCGTTCAGCCGCTGCTGCTCGATACGGTCGCGTTCATTTTTTGGCACGCCGACAGCCCGCGCTTGTCACCGTTGGCCCGTCGCGCCATGCTGGAGGCACCAGCGCGCGCGGTGTACGTGAGCGCCGCCAGCGCCTTCGAGATCGCGACCAAGGTGCGACTCGGCAAGCTCACCGTCCCTTCGGCCATGCTCAACGACTTCGCGTACGTGGTGGAGGCAGATGGCTTTCGTTTGCTCGACGTCGATGCGGCGTCGGCGATCCGCGCGGGGCAGCTCGAGAGCGCCCATCGCGATCCCTTCGATCGACTGATCGGCGCCCAGGCGCTCGTCCTCGGCGGAGCCGTGGTGACCAACGACGCCGCCTTCGTCGACCTCGGCGTCGACGTGTTCTGGTAGCCTCGCGGAAGCTCCATGAGCACCACGGGGCGAGATCTCCTTGCGACCATGTCTCACGCGTGATACATTCGCACTATGGATAACGTGACCGTGCGTGAACTCCGCAACAACGGTGGTCGGGTGCTGCAACGCGTCGCCGACGGCGAAACGCTCACCGTGACCATGGATGGCCAGCCAATCGCCGAGCTGCGGCCCGTGCCCGGTCGTGCCCTCCCGGCGGCCACGCTGCTCAAGCGGTGGCGCCAGCTCCCGCCAATCGACGCACGGCAGCTGCGCGCCGATCTCGATCGCGTCCTGGATGCGTCGTTGTGATCGAGCGCGCGCGTCATACGCGCGGGATTCTTGACACGAGCACGGTCATCCTGCTCAGTCGATTGGACGATCCGTTGGTGCTGCCCGACGAACCCGTGATCACGGCGATCACGTTGGCCGAGTTGACGGTGGGCCCGTTGGTGGCCGCGTCGGATACGGAGCGCGCGTCGAGGCAGGCGCATCTCCAGCAAGCCGAATCGGACTTCGAGGCGTTGCCGTTCGATGCGGCGGCCGCGCGCGCCTTCGGGCGCGTCGCCGCCGCGCTCCGGCAGTCGGGGCGCAAGCCCGCCGCCCGCTCGTATGACGCAATGATTGCCGCCACGGCGCTCGCGAATGCCTTGCCCGTGTACACCTGCAATCCCGACGATTTCATTGGCATCGACGGTCTCGAAGTCGTCGCCGTTCCCCTGCCGACGCGCTGAATGGTGCCGCGCGCGAGCAAGACATCGAGCACGTCACGACGACTGCAGATCGCCTCTTGGCAGATCTCACTCTTCTGCGACGTCTCGCCCAATGGGCAGCAGTTCCTGTTCTTGCGCCCGCTGGCAGCGACAGCGGCTGATGAGAAGGTGGAGCTGGTGCAGAGCACGAACTGGGCGGCGGAGGTGCGGGCGAAGCTGGCGGGGACGGTGCGGTGACCCGCCCGTTGGTGCGGAATGCTCTGGTGCGCGCTAACGTTCGCCGATGAGTGTTCGCGAAGAAGTCCCCCACCGCGATCCGCTACCGGTGCGTGTGTTCCGGCTCGGCGAGGAGCCGTCGGACGATCTCTCGAGCAGCACGAGCGCGGAGGCGCGGTTCGAAATGGTGGCCATGCTGTCGGCGCGCATGGTGGAGTTCAATCCGACACCACCGCCATCGCCGACGCGGCGCGGGTTCCCCGTGCGCGTCATTCGGCTGTGATCGGCGACGATTGGTTCGCGCTCCTGAGTGAGTTCCTCGACGCTGGCGTGCGCTACGTCGTGGTTGGCGCGCACGCCTTGGGCGCTGTTGTGGTATATCCGATCAGGTATATTTCGAGGATGAACCCGATCCGTGAACTGCGGGAATGCTGCGGGCTCACCCAGCAGCAACTAGCCGCTGCCGCCGGCACATCGCAATCGGCGGTCGCGGCATACGAAGGCGGCCGCAAGAGCCCAACGTGGCGCACCATGGAGCGTCTCGCCCAGTCGGCGGGGTGCCACCTTGAGGTGCGCTACCTGCCACCCCTGACGCGGGAAGATCGTCGCTCGCTTGCCCTGCACGCCGCCATCGTGGCGCGGCTCCATAACGACCCGCCAGCGGTGCTGGCGCAGGCCCGCGCCTCGCTTGCGCGCATGCGCGCCCTGCATCCCGGCGCGCGACCATTGCTCGACGAGTGGCGACTCCTCCTGCGCCGTCCACTCGCGGCGCTGATCCCGGTGATGCTCGATCCCTCACCGTGGTCGCGGGAGCTGCGACAGGTCACGCCGTTCACGGGGGTGCTGTCGGCGCGCGAACGCACGGAGGTGTACAAAGCGTTTGCGCGTGTCGAACGCGCGACCCTCGCCGACACGACAGGGTCGATGGAACGTGCGTCGTGACGCGCCGGTCGTGAGGAGTCGCTCGTGACACGTGAACAGTTCGAGCACGCGATTTGCGCCGCTGGCGCGGTCCTGAGTGTGTCGGAAGTGCTCGCCATCGGCAGCCAGGCGGTGCACGGCAGCCTGAGCGGCGCGCTGCCTGTTGAAGCTACGCGCTCGGTGGAAGTGGATGTCGCGGTGCGCGGTGATGTGGACGGCCGTCTGGCCGATCTGATCGACGGCTCCATCGGCGAGGCGTCGATGTTTCACGACACGTTTGGCTATTACGCACAAGGCGTGCTGGAATCCACCGCCCGACTGCCCGACGGGTGGCGGGAGCGTCTGGTCCGTTTCGAAACGCCATCCACGCGCGGCGTCACCGCATGGTGCCTCGATTTGCACGATCTGTGGATTTCCAAAGCGGTGGCCGGACGCGACAAGGATCGCGAGTTCTGTCGGGCACTGTTGCAGCGTGGTGATGTGGCGCCAGCGGTGCTGGAGGCGAGACTCGCGCTGGTGCCGGCACTCGACGATCAGATTCGTGCGATCGTGATGTCATGGATACCGTCATGAACATGGAGACCGTGCTTGCACGATTGACCACCGCCCTTAGCCGTAGCTACCGCATCGAGCGTGAACTCGGCGCGGGCGGCATGGCCACCGTGTACCTCGCGCACGACATCAAGCACGATCGCGACGTCGCGATCAAGGTGCTGCATCCCGACCTGGGCGCAGCGCTCGGTGGCGAACGCTTCTTAAGCGAGATCCGCACCACGGCGCGGTTGCAGCATCCGCATATCCTGCCGTTGCTCGACAGCGGCGAGGCGGATGGTTTGTTGTACTACGTGATGCCGCTGGTGACCGGCGAAACGCTGCGCGCGCGACTGGAGCGCGAGAAGCAGCTGCCGATCAATGACGCGGTGCGCATCGCGCGCAAAGTGGCGAGCGCGCTCGACTACGCGCACCGGCAGAACGTGATCCACCGTGACATCAAGCCGGAGAACATTCTCCTGCACGATGGCAGCGCACTCGTGGCCGACTTCGGTATCGCCCTGGCCGTGCAAAGCGCCGGCGGTGCGCGCATGACGCAAACGGGCTTGAGCCTCGGCACGCCGCAGTACATGAGCCCCGAGCAGGCCATGGGCGAGCGCACCATCGACGCCCGCAGCGACATCTACGCGCTCGGCACGGTGACGTACGAAATGCTCATTGGCGCGCCGCCCTTCACGGGAGCGTCGGTGCAGGCAATTGTCGCGCGCGTGTTGTCGAGCGAGGCCGAACCGCCCTCGCGTGTGCGCACCACGATCCCGCACAATGTGGAGCAGGCCGTGCTCACGGCGTTGGCGAAGCTGCCAGCCGATCGACAAGCGAGCGCGTCTGAGTTCGCGTCGGCATTGGCGACGCCGAGTGGGGCGCAGAGCAGCGGCGCCACGGCGTCGCCGGCACGCGGGGCGCGTCGGCGTACGACGGCGACCATGCTGGCGGGCGCTGTCGTGCTTACCGCCGCTGTCACCGCTGGTGTGACGTGGATGCTGGCGCGGCAGCGTGACGACGGGGCATCGCCCACCGACGTCGTCACGCGCTTCACCATCGAGGGGAAGAGCACCTGGGCACACCAAAACCGCCTGATGGCGCACTCTCCCGATGGCCGCACATTGGTGATGTGGAGAGTCTCCGCCAACGGTGTGCCGCAGCTGTTCGTGCGCCGAATGGATCAGCTGGAGATGACGCCCATTCCAGGGAGCACCAACGCAGTCGATCCGACGTTCTCCCCCGACGGTCGCTGGATCGCGTTCATGGTCGACCGCCAGCTCTTCAAGGTGGCGGTGGCCGGCGGGGATCCGATCCGCATCGCCATGCTGCCGGTGGAGCCCCAAGGCATCACGTGGACGTTGGGTGGCGACATCGTGTTCGGGGTGCAGTCTGACACGTTGTTCGCCGTGAAGGAGTCAGGAGGCGTGTCTCGCGCGGTTGCGGTGGCCCCTAAGGGTTTCGTGGCGCGGTGGCCCGTGGCGCTCGAACAGTCAGACGTGGTGCTCTTCGCGGCCAACCAGCGCAAAGGCGATTCGGTCCGTGTACTCGCGCTGTCGCTTACGGATGGGCAGGTCACCGACGTGGGGACCGACGCCTACGCGGTGGTGGGGGTCGCACGCGGCCAACTGGTCTACCTCACTCGCGCCGGCGACATCTATGCGGCACCCTTCAATGCACGTTCCCACACCGTCACCGGCCCCGGTGAACGAATGGGCGGCGGCGTGAAGATGAACCAGGCCGGCTTCGGACTAGGCTACGCGGTGATGTCACCGTCGGGCGATCTGGTGTACATCAACGAGAGCACCGCCGGGCTGCTGACGTATCTCGATCCACAGGGCCGGCTTGCATCGGCCTTGCCGGATACGCTGGCCTTCGAGCAACCGCGTTTTCACCCGACGGTCGCCGCCTCGTGGTGACCGTGAGTGACAGTGCCACGCGTCGTCGTACGCTCAGCCTGCTTGACCGCTCCACCGCATTCTTCTCGCCCCTCGCTGGTCAGGACCCACAGGCCGGACGAGATCGCGCGGAGTGGACCCCAGACGGTCGGAGCGTGCTCTTCCGGTCGATTACCGACTCCTCGCGCAGCGCGATGCTGCGCTCGGCCGATGGCAGCGGTGCCGATACCGTGCTCTTGCGAGCCAGACGCGCGGTGTACGAAGTCGTCGTGGCACCCGATGGGAACACGTTGCTTGGTCGTATCCAGGACGACGTGGTCAGCGGCGCGCAAAGTCTGCTCTGGTGGTCACGCGGTGACAACGCGCTCCGTCCATTGCCACACCTGACCACGGAATCCGGGAACTTCACCGGTGCCCGATTCTCGCCCGATGGGCGATGGATCGCCTTTAGAACCGATGCGGCCATGCACGTATACGTCGCGCCATTCCCCGGCCCCGGCGCCCAGGTGCGCATTGACCGCGCCGGCGGTGGCCCTCCGGTGTGGGCACGCGACGGCCGGAGTCTCTACTACTTCTCGCCGACCGGACTGGTGGCCACGACGGTCGATCTCTCGGCGGGCGTGAAGGTGGGCAGCACGCGACAGCTGCTCGGCGCCGAGTTCCTGGTGGACGATCCGACGCATGCGCCATTCGATGTGGGCCCCGATGGCACGGTGGTGTTTGTGCGGCAGACGCGTTTCCCGCGTTTGGTGGTGGTGCGCAACTTCGCGGCGGAGATTGCGCGCGCACAGGCATCGCGGAAGTAACGGCACGTGTCGTATATCTTCAGGCATGAGCACCCCACGCGCGACCGTGCCCTTTATCAGCTTGGACGACCTGTATGGCGAGGAAGCCGCCGACTGGATGCGGCTGAGTCCACGGCAACGGTGGACGGAAACCGTACGACTGGCCGCGTGGTTCCACGCCCTCGGAGGCACCAGTGATCCCGATCCAGATCCTTCGAGTCCTTTCTACGATCCGGCAGTACGACGTGCCCGCCCTGTTGATGGGGGGG
>JANLVC010000130.1:0-10307 GCA_031363815.1 Gemmatimonadota bacterium | reverse complement strand
AATTAGGGGCGCTGGGAATTAGGGGCGCTGGGAATTAGGGGCGCTGGGAATTAGGGGCGCTGGGAATTAGGGGCGCTGGGAATTAGGGGCGCTAGGAATTAGGGGCGCTAGGAATTAGGGGCGCTAGGAATTAGGGGCGCTGGGAATTAGGGGCGCTGGGAAATGGCATTCCCGATCATCCGGTGACCATGGGCAACTTCGCGACGCCGATCAGCGCGGTCTTCGGAGCGCTGTCTATCCCCGTGTCCGCCCTCGCGGGCTTCGATGACGATGGCAATACGCGACTGTCCGTGGTCGAACTGCAACGTCACCACGCGGCGTTTCAGCAGCAAGTCTCGTCGCGACTCCAGTTGTACAACGGCACCGAGCACGGCACACGCGATTTCCTGCACCTTTCCGTCGAACTGGTGGAGAACGACGACCTGTTCGGACAAAACGGTGCCGAGCAGCCACTCGCCATCAAAGCGATGCACGAAGGACTCGCCGAAATGGCCGTGCTCCGCGCGCGACACCCCGCTCGCCAGTTCTTTCAGTCACCGACACGCGTAGCCGCGCAATACACCGCACTCGGCGTCGATCGCGTCCTGTTCCTACTCACGATCATCGCCGCCGCCGGCTGGCGCTACTGGCTCACGGTCCTCACCAGCTTCACCATCGCCCCAAATTCCCAGCGCCCCTAATTCCTAGCGCCCCTAATTCCTAGCGCC
The DNA here is from genome assembly GCA_031363815.1 of Gemmatimonadota bacterium. Classification (GTDB taxonomy): domain Bacteria; phylum Gemmatimonadota; class Gemmatimonadetes; order Gemmatimonadales; family Gemmatimonadaceae; genus Gemmatimonas. The sequence goes on along the minus strand of JANLVC010000130.1, from coordinate 9,600 downwards.
CCTAATTCCTAGCGCCCCTAATTCCTAGCGCCCCTAATTCCCACCGCCCCTAATTCCTAGCGCCCCTAATTCCTAGCGCCCCTAATGCCCATCCCCCCCTGCGTCCCTTCCTACCACATTGCCAACACATAAAACCTCCATCCCGTCATCCCATTTACAATCGTCACTCCCACGGCGGCCGTCCCCACGCCTGTCACGCCGCAGTACACGTCTTCAGTAGTCGCCGGTGTTTGCGTAACCGATACCCAGGTCCGTCCATCGATGCTGATCCAGCACGCCACAAATGGCAGCTTGCTATTCGCAACGGCCCCTGCCGGCAGCGGCATCGAGAACGTGCCACTCAAATTGAAAAGGCCGCTGCTCTCAATGCGATTCACCACGCCGGACGGACCCTGAGCACCTGTAGGTCCCGTCGCACCCGGTGCTCCCGTAGCCCCAGGAGTGCCAGGAGTGCCCGGTGCTCCCGTGGGTCCGGAAGGACCCGTGGGTCCCGCCGGTCCTTCCGCTCCCGTGCATGCCGCAAGCAGCAACAACGCCGCGGTGGCGAGCAGTACATGGCAACGCGCATGGCAACGCGGAATCAGGGGCGAACGCACGGTCACAGTCACTTGGTCACTCCACGAAAGCGTGGCGTATAGTCGGGGAAGATCGCCGACAGATTGCGGTTGTTGAGACGGTTCTGCACCACTTCAGCCAGTACATCGCGCATGTCGATCGTGACGCGCAAGTCTTGCCCGTCTTCGAGCTGCTCGCGTTCGAGCCCGGGCCACTGCGTGATCACCTGTCCCCCCGCGATGTTCTTGCCCATCAGGAACATCACGCTGGCGCGTCCGTGATCGGTGCCGAGACTGCCGTTTTCGCGCACGTTGCGTCCGAACTCGGTGGTGGCGATGAGCGTGACGCGATAATTCGTCGCGCCTTGCATGATGTCCTGCCAGAACGCACCAAGCGCGCTCGCGAACTCTGTCATGTTGTCGGCCAGCACGCCGCCAATGGAGCCCTGATTGGCGTGCGTGTCCCAGCCGTTGGCGTCCACATGCGCCGCTTCGAGTCCGATATCGCCTTTGATCATGGTGGCGATCGCACGCAGCGCCTGCCCCAGGTTGTCGTTGCGATACACCGCGCCATTGGCGGGGCGATAGCCGTTGAAGTTGAGCGTGCTCAGCAACGCGACCGTGGCGATGCCGTCGATGGCGCTGTCACGCATGGGCGACCACGCGCCGTGGTACAGGCGCTGCAGCGCCGCCGTGTGTGGTGACGTGACACCGAACGAGGCCGGCCGCGGCACCGGCAAACTTTTGGGCGCACCGGCCAGCGTGCGCGGCATGCCGTAAGTGATGGACGTGGCGCGCATCGGCGCCGTGGCATTGAGCGGCGCACTGGTGGCGAGATGTCGCGCCAGCCACCCCGACTGAATGGTGTAGTCGTCAGGCTTGCCCTGTTCGAGATACCGCTCGGCCTCGAAGTGCGAGCGCGACTTCGTGGCGCCCTGACCACAAGCGTGCACGGCCAGCAGCTCACCCGACAGATAGGGCGCCATGAGCGGCGCCATGGTGGGCGGCAGCATGAAGAACGTGCCAAGAGCGAGTCCGCGGTTGGGCGAGTTGCTGTCGGGGCGCGGAATCGCCAGCGTGGGGCGCACGGCGTAGTAGGTGGGATCGGCGTACGGCGCCACGAGAGTGAGGCCGTCTGCTCCGCCGCGTAGAAACACCGAGACCAGCACGTCGCGTACGCCGTTTTCAGATTCGGCGAACTGCACCGAGGGCAACCATGACGGGAGCGTAACCGACACGGCGCTCAGGGAGCCCAGTTCGAGAAACCGGCGGCGACTGACGTGACGGTATTCGTCGCACGCCACGTCGTCGTGCAGATGGTGCATGGAGTCGGATGACATCAGGGGAGCATCAGAAGGACATCAGTAGAACTGGAATTCAGGGGCCATCGTGGCAAGTTGCAGCGCGTCGAGTACGCGACCGCGCGACACGCCGGCGGCGAGCAACGCGCGCAGTTCCGCGTCGAGGTCGGCCGACATCTCGCCGCTGAACAGTCGCGCGCGGATCGCCCCGACGACGCCATCAACGGTGGGTGTGGTCATGAACAGATCGAGATCGACGATCGTCCACCCGCGGCCGGTGTTGGCCACCTGCAGCACGGTGTTCATGTTATTCCATCGATCGATGATCATCCCCGCCCAGAACTCGGCGCGATCGGGATAGCCGTCGGGTGTAGGCCATCCACCGATGCGATGTCCCATCGCTTCCAGTGGGAAATACAGTCCATCGAAATCGCGACGCACGTCGGCAACCGGTACCGCGCGGGCGCCAGTGGTACGCAGGGCCGAGACCATGAGATGCATGGGCCGCTTGAGCTTGGCCGGTGCACGCATGAGGTTTTCACGCGACAGCACCGCGCGCAGGATCGCCTTGATGTCACCACCGCTGCGAGTGTACGCGGTCACTACGGTGCCGATCTGCGCATCGGAGGGATCGGGGCGCACAAACCATCGCAGCAACTTGGCGGCAATGAAGCGCTTGGTGGCGGGGTGATTCGCGAGCATCGCGGCAAAGGCGATGCCTTCGTCCATCCCTGCCGTACCGGGCGCCGGCGCGCGCGCGGGGAACGTCATCCCGAATACCGTTTTCGCCTCGAAGTCGTGCAGCTCGGCCTTGTACTGAAAGATCCCCTGCCCGCTCACCGACCAGCCGGTGAGAACGCGGGCCAGTTCTCGCACATCCGCTTGCGAGTAACCGCCATCCCAGCCGACGGTGTGCAGCTCCATCAGCTCGCGCGCGTAGTTCTCGTTGAGTCCCCACTTGGTGTTCCACACCTGATCGAGGTACCACAGCATGGCGGAGCTGCGCATGCTGGCATTGATCAGATCACTGACGTTGCCGAGTGCGTTCGGACGGATAATCTGCTGCTCGTGGAAAAGCTTGAGGCTGTAGGCGCCGTCGATCGGGACATGAAAGTGGTCGGACCAGAACTCGACCATGCGCTCAAGGAGTGGGCGCTCCGAGAGCATCGCGCGTTCGACCGTCATCCGGCCCAGCGGGCGGATGATCTGGAAGAACGGGCTGCCGGTGTCGGCGATGTTCATCGACTGCCGCGGGGTCAGGGCCAGCAGGTCGCGGTAGGTGGCGGCGATGTGGGTCTCGCAGGCCGAGTCGTCGATGCGCTGGGGATTCAGCTGCTCCTCGAGGTATGCCTCGTAGCCAAGCTCGAAGGCGCGGTCGACCTGCGCGGCAGTCTGGCCGTGAGAGGTGCGTCGCAGAAGCCGGAGCTCTGGCGACGTCCAAGCGGCCTGCTGCCCAAGCTGGCTAAGGAGTGCGCCCAGTCGGGCGTTGCGCGGGGTCGGGAGCTGGGCGGCCAGGGACGCCGGTGCCAGCGCCGACCCGGCGGAGACCAATACGGCCCCTCCGGCGGCGGCCCCGAGGCCTGTTCGCAACCATTCCCGTCGGCTGGTCTTCATGGGAGCGAGTATCCAACCCGACGGGCTGCTCTGTCAATGCGCGGGTATCGCATTTAGTTTTCCTGTCTTCACTCCCAATAGGCTCCAGGAGACCGTGTGACCAAGCTGGCAACGTTCGAGACCACGAAGGGGACCCTTGAGGCCGTGCTGTACCCGGCCGAGGCACCCAAAACTGTAGAGAATTTCGAGAAGCTCGCGAACCAGGGATTCTATGATGGCGTGAAGTTTCATCGTGTGATCGACGACTTCGTGGTGCAGGGCGGCGACCCGTACTCGCGTGATCTGCCGGCGGGCGATCGGCGTGTGGGCACGGGCGGCCCGGGCTGGCAGATCCCGTGCGAAACGGCCGGCAATCCGCACAAGCACGAAGTGGGCGCGCTGTCGATGGCGCACGCGGGCAAGAACACCGGCGGCAGTCAGTTCTTCATCGCGCTGAGCGAGGCGAACACGCGTCACCTGAATGGCGTGCATACGGTGTTCGGCAAAGTCACGAAGGGGCTCGAGTTTCTCCCCTCGATCGTGGCCAACGATGGCATGGTGTCGGTGCGCGTCACCGACGTCGACTGACTTTCTCCGGAGATCTGAGATGGGCGGACACGCACAGCAGGGCAGCGACAAGGGCGCCGCGTTCGTGGGCCTGATCGCGGGCGCGCTTTTCATCGGCGCGATCCTGTACGGCATCGTGATTTGGACAAATGGGCAGTTTGCGGGGCATAAGGCGGAGAAGGCGGCGGCGGCTTTCAGTGTGAGTCCGCTGGTTGGGTAAACGGCGAACTCCCGAGTTAGCAGGAGGGAGGGTATCAGGAAGGAGGGGGCAGGACTGCGGAAACGCGGTCCTGCCCCTTTCCGCTTTTCCCCTCTGCCTCCTGCCCCCTGATACCCTCCCTCCTGCTAACTCGGGAGTTTGCCGTTTCGAGACTATCAGCATGCCTCGCTCCCCGACCCACTTACTAACTGACCGGTCAGTCAGTAACTTTACTGGGTGACCACCCTCGAAACTCAACGCCGGCGGGCGCCGGAAGAACGACCCACGCAGATTCTGGACGCCGCGTTCCATGAGTTTGGCGAGCGCGGGCTGGCTGGCGCCCGCCTGGACGATATCGCCAAGCGGGCGACGGTGGCCAAGGGCACCATCTACCTCTACTTCCCGAACAAGGAAGCGCTGTTTCGGGAGATGGTGCACACGACGATCGTGGCCGCGCTGGCGGAGGCCGAGGTGAGTTTGGCAGAGTTCGCGTTGGAATCGGCCGAGGCCCAATTGCGCCGGCTCGGGCGTGGCTGGTGGCTGTTCCTCAGCACCGACCGCGTGCAGGTGCTGCAACGCCTGGTGTCCCATGAGCTCGGGCAATTTCCCGACCTCATGCACTTTTACGCCGACGAAGTGATTGCCCGCGGGCGCCGTCTCGTATCGGGCATCATCGCCTGCGGTGTCGAGCGTGGCGAATTCCGCGACGTCGACCCTCAGCTGGCGGCCCGCATGTTCTCGGCCCTCTGGATGTCGCACAGCACGTGGTGTGCGCGTCGTGAGTTTCACCCAACACTCGGCAGCGACGAGCAGGTGCTCGATGAGATGCTCGAGTTTTATCTCTACGCCCTGCGTCCATGAAGCCACGCCTGTCTCTCCCCGTCGCCGCCCTCGTCGTGATGGCAGGCCATGCCCTGCCCGCGCAGAACGGGCTCACCCTCGGCGATGCGGCGCGACTGGCCGCGAAGCAGAGTGGAAGCGTCGATATTGCCCGCGAACGCGTGGCGCAAGCGGAAGCCCGCGTGACGCAGCGACGTGGCGCGCTCTTTCCCGATTTGGCGGCAGGTATTCAACAGGCCGAACGGAGTCTCAACTCGGCGACATTCGGCTTCACGTTCAGCAATCCCGTGACCGGCCAACCGCTGTTGCGCCCGGACGGAGAAATCATCGGGCCGGTGCCTACGGTTGACGTGCGCTATCGACTACAGCAGCCCTTGCTCGACCTTGGCAACGTCGCGAAATGGCGCGCCGCGCAGTCGTCGGTGCGCGCGGCCACGGCCGACGTGCACGCGCAAGCGGAGGTCGCCGCAGCGACGGCGGCGGCGGTGTATGTGCGCGCCGCGCGCGCCGAAGCGCAGCTGACGTCGCGTCGCGCGGACTCCGCGTTGGCGGCCGATTTGTTGCGCATCGCACGTGATCAACTGCAGGCCGGCACCGGTATCGCGCTCGATGTGACGCGCGCCGAGTCGCAGCTGGCGAACGTGCGGGCGCAGATCATCGGTGCCCGCAATGAACGCGACCGCGGATTGCTCGAACTCAAGCGCGCAGTGGGACTGCCACTGGACGCGCCGCTTACGCTACGCGATTCATTGGCCGGCATGCCGGTTGGTGACGTGGCGCCTGACATTGCCAGCGCGCTGACCCGCGCGACTGAATCGCGCGCTGACGTGAAAGCGTTGCTGGCGCAGGAGACGGCCCAGCGCGCCGCGACGCAGGCCATCAAGTGGGAGCGCACGCCACAACTGGGGCTGGCCGTGGATCAAGGCGTGATCGGCAAGCACTGGAATCGTATGCTCCCCACGTATTCGTGGGGTGTGCAGCTGTCGATCGGACTCTTTGACGGATTCCGTCGCGAAGGACGCCTGCAGGAACAGGTGGCCGCCACGCGCGAGACCGACGCCAAGCTCCGTGACCTTCGCGCGCAGAGTGCCCTCGACGTGCGCTCCGCGCTGCTTGACCTGAGCGCCGCACTCGAGCAAGTCGACGCGGTGCGTGAACGCCTGCGACTCGCGGAACAGGAAGTGTCACAAGCGCAGGAGCGGTTCCGCGCCGGTGTCGCCGGCAACGGCGATGTGATCGCCGCCCTGCTCTCGCTCAATCAGGCGCGCACACTGCGCAACGATGCACTGGCCAGCTACCACGGTTCCCGCGTCGCGTTGGCACGAGCGATGGGCGAAGTGCAAACGCTTCCCTGAGCATTACTCAATACTCTCGACTTCATACTCCAGACTTCGCTTTCATGGTTAAGAACATTCGTCTGCTCATTCCCATTGCCTTGGTCATTGCCGGTGGCGTGTGGGCTTTCAATCGCTGGTCTTTTTCGCGGACGCACGAAACGACCGATAATGCGCAAGTTGACGGACACATCGTGCCGGTGGTCGCCAAGGTAGGCGGCTACGTGCTCGCGGTGAGCGTGGGCGAGAACGCGCATGTGGATGGCACGGGCGTACTCGTTTCGATCGATGCGCGTGAGTATCAGGTGAAACTGGCGCAGGCCGATGCCGACTACGCGGCGGCGGTGGCGGCGGCCGGCAGCAACACACTCGAAGGACAGGCGGCGGCGATGGTGCGCACCGCATCGAGTCAACGCGAAGTCGGTGACGCGCAGGTGCTCGCCGCGCGCGCGCAGGTGGTGAAAGCGCAGAGTGATCTCGCCCGGGCGAAGGAGCTGTCGGCCAAGCAGATCATCAGCATGGCGCAGCTCGATGCCGCGCAGGCGGCGTTCGACGCCGCGTCGGCCCAGCTCACGGCTACGCAGCGTCAAGTGAATGCGGCGACGTCGGGCGTATCCAACGCCGAGGCGGGCGTGCGACTGGCGCGGGCGCGCTTGGCGGCGGCGCAGGCGGCGCGCGAGAACGCCTGGTTGCAGCTCTCCTACGCGAAGATCACGGCGCCGCTCTCGGGTGTCGTGTCGCGCAGGCAGGTGGAAGTTGGCCAACTCGTGCAGGCCGGTCAGACGTTGCTGTCGATCGTGTCGGATACCGGATTGTTCGTGACGGCGAACTTCAAGGAAACGCAGCTCGGTCGCATTCGGGTAGGGCAGAAAGTCGAACTCGAGATCGATGCCTATGCGGCGGCGGCCGAGGGCGAAATCGAGAGCATTGCATCGGCCACGGGTGCCAAGTTCGCATTGCTGCCGCCCGACAATGCGACGGGTAACTTTACCAAGGTCGTGCAGCGTATACCGGTGCGCATCCGCATCACGAAGGGGCTTGGTGCCGATCGTCCGCTGCGTCCGGGAATGTCGGTGCTCGTGAACGTTATCGTGCCGTAGCGCCACCAGCGTCATGGCGACCACTGTCTTCCCTACCGGTTTGGCCGGTGCGCCGTCCGCCGGTGCGCCGTCGGCTTCCACGTTAACGGCCGACGATCCGTACAAACACAAGTACTTGATCGCGATCGCGGTGACGCTGGCCGCGGTGCTCGAACTTGTCGACACGTCGATCGTGAACGTGGCGATCCCGCACATGATGGGCACGTTCGGCGCCACCCTCGACGAAATCGCGTGGGTGTCGACGTCGTACATCATCGCGAACGTGATCGTGATTCCGATGTCGAGCTGGCTGTCGGCGTACTTCGGCCGCCGCAACTATCTCACGGGTTCGATCACGATCTTCGTGGTCGCTTCGTTCTTCTGTGGCGCCGCCACGTCGCTCTGGGGCCTCGTGTTCTGGCGTGTCATTCAGGGACTCGGCGGCGGCGCGTTGTTGTCCACCGCACAAGCCACGCTGTTCGAGGCGTTTCCGCCGCACGAGCGCGGGATCGGTCAATCGATCTTCGGCATGGGCGTCATGGTGGGCCCAACGCTTGGCCCGACCCTTGGCGGTTACATCGTCGATGCATACGCGTGGCCGTGGATCTTCTACATCAACGTGCCGCTCGGCATTTTCGCCGGCTATCTCGTGTGGACATACGTGCGTGATGCCGCGCACCAACTGAAGCCGGCGTCGGTCGACGTGCTTGGCATCGTGCTGCTCACGGCGACGGTCGGTTCGCTGCAGTGGATGCTGGAACGCGGCGAACGCTTCGACTGGTTCGAATCGCGCTTCGTGACGGGTTTGGCAATTACCAGCGTGGTATCGGTGGTGCTGCTGGTATGGCGTGAACTCACGATTGATGAACCGATCATCGACCTCCGCATTCTCAAATCGCGGCAGGTCGCACCCGGCGTACTGTTCGCCCTGTTCCTTGGGCTCGCGCTGTATGGGTCGGTGTTCGTACTGCCGGTATTCCTTCAGAGTCTGCACGGCTACACGGCGCAGCAGACCGGCATGGTAATTCTGCCGGGCGCACTGGCGTCGGCGTTCACGATGGCCTGTGTGGGACGCATTGCCAACAAAGTTGATGCCCGCCCGATGATCGTGTTCGGCGCGTTCATGTTTCTCGGTTCGATGGTGCAGATGTCCCGCCTCACGCTCGGTTCGGGGCAGGACGACCTCTTCTGGCCGCTCATCATGCGCGGCGTTGGACTGGGCTTTCTGTTCGTACCGCTTACCAGCGCCACGGTAGCCGGGCTGCCGATGCGTCTGATCGGCCAAGGAACCGGCATGTTCAATCTCATGCGGCAGCTGGGCGGATCGCTGGGCATCGCGATCATGGCCACGATGCTGGCACGACAGACCGTGGTGCAGAAGCAGCTCCTCACCGAACACGTGGGCTCGTACGATCCGACCACGATGGCGCGGTTGGGAGGACTGACGCAGGGGCTGATCGCGCGCGGGGTCGACGCCACGATTGCGAAGCAGCAGGCGTTGATGATCATGGACCGCCAAATCGCGACCCAGGCCAGTGTGATCGCCTTCTCGCGGATCTACCTGATTTCGGGGATGCTGCTGGTGGCAGCACTGCCGGTGTTGTTGATCTGGAAAACGGGGAAGGTGGCGGGAATGAAAGGAGAGAGGGAATGAGGCGGCTTCCTCCTTGAAAGCGGTTGTGGGCGGTGAAGCGGCGTTGGCACCCAGTACGCAGTACGCAATTGCGGGGGCAGTGGGCTGTTGGCTTGGGGTACTGGGTTCTGGGTAATGCGTTGTGGGTGACGCGGCGTTGGCACCCAGTGCCCAGTGCCCAGTGCCCAGTGCCCAGTGCCCATTTGCGGGGGCAGTGGGCTGTTGGCTTGGGGTACTGGGTTCTGGGTAGTGCGTTGTGGGTGACGCCGCGTTGGCACCCATCACCCGGTGCCCATTTGCGGGGGCTGTTGGCTTGGGGTTCTGGGTTCTGGGTTCTGGGTAATGCGTTGTGGGTGAAGCGGCGTTGGCACCCACTACCGAGTACCCATTTTTGCGGGGGAAGTGGGCTGTTGGCTTGGGGTCTTTCGAGGACAAACAAATAAATAACGTCAAGTCAAAAGTCGTAATCTACATCAAGAAAACTTTCACAGGAAAAAAAC
>JANLVC010000024.1:0-3374 GCA_031363815.1 Gemmatimonadota bacterium | reverse complement strand
CGCCGATCCATGGCTTTCGCTACCCTGCCCGCTCGTGCCGCCGCCCGTTTCTGGCTGGTCGGCGCACTTCTCCCTCTGCCCCTTGCCGCGCAGGAACCGGCCGCCGCGCGGGCCCCTCGCGCTGCCGTCAATGCCCCCAAGGGCATGGTCGTCTCTGCCAGCGCCATTGCCAGCCAGGCCGGCCGCGACGTGCTGGCCAACGGCGGCAATGCCATCGACGCGGCGATCGCCACCGGCTTTGCCTTGGCGGTCACCTACCCCACCGCCGGCAACATCGGCGGCGGCGGGTTCATGGTGGTGCGCTTTCCCGACGGCAAGACCACCACCATCGACTTCCGCGAGAAGGCCCCGGCCCGCGCCACGCCGGACATGTTCCTCGACAGCGCCGGGGCGTACTCCGCGCGGATTCACCACGGCTCGCATAAAAGCGTGGGCGTGCCTGGCACGGTGGCCGGCTTCGCGCATGCCCACCAGAAGTATGGCCATGTGGCGTGGGCCAAACTGGTTGACCCGGCCGTGAAGCTGGCGGGAAACGGCTTCGCGGTTCCAAGCGGATTGGCCGCATCACTGAAAGGCGCGCAGACGCGGCTGGCGGCATATCCGGCCACGATCGCGGCGTACTACAAGAACGGCCAGCCCTACGCGGCCGGCGAGAAGCTCGTGCTGGGTGATCTCGCCCAAACGCTCACCCGCGTGCGCGATCAGGGGCGCGACGGATTTTACAAAGGCACCACCGCGCAGCTGATCGCGACGGAGATGCAGAAGCATGGTGGCCTCATCAACGAAGCCGACCTGGCCGCGTATCAGCCGGCTGAGCGAGCCGCCGTAAAGGGCACGTATCGCGGCTACGAGATCATCTCGATGCCACCGCCGAGTTCCGGTGGCGCGGCGATGATCGAGATGCTCAACATTCTCGAGGGATACGACCTCAAGAGCCTCGGTCACAACTCACCGCAGTACGTGCACTACCTCGCCGAAAGCATGCGTCGTGCCTTCCGCGATCGCGCGCGGTACATGGGCGATCCCGATTTCACGAAGCCGCCGCTCGACAAGCTGATGAGCAAAGCGTACGCCACGGAGCTGCGCCGCACGATCGTGAAAGACAAAGCGTCGCCATCGTCACCGGCCGATGTGGCACAGGGCTACGAGAGCGACGAGACGACGCACTATTCAGTGGTCGACCAGGACGGCATGGCGGTGTCGGTCACGTACACGCTCGAAGCCGGCTACGGGTTGGGCGCCGTGGTGGAAGGCGCGGGTTTTCTGCTAAACAACGAAATGGGCGACTTCAACGGGAAGCCCGGACTCACCGACAGCACGGGCCTGGTGGGCACGAAGCCCAACATCGCGCAGCCCGGCAAGCGCATGCTCTCCAGCATGACGCCGATGATCCTCGCGAAAGACGGCAAGCTGGTGGCCGTAGTGGGCAGCCCCGGCGGCCGCACGATCATCAACACCGTCATGGAAGTGGTGCTCAATCTCATCGACTTCCAGATGCCCGTGCAGGACGCCGTGAACGCGCCGCGGGTGCACCATCAGTGGTTGCCCAACGTGATCAGCATGGAGAGTAACGGCACCTCACCGGCAACGGTAAAAGCGCTGGAAGCCATGGGCCACACCGTGCGACTCGGCGGCAATCAGGGCACTGCACACTCGATCTTCGTGAACGCGAAAGGCGTGCGGCAGGGAGCAGCCGATCCGCGCGATCGCGACGCGGGGGCGATTGGGCATTAAACACAACAGTGGCTCTTCGTGGAATCATGTGGGTGATCTCCGTGATCTCCGAGTGCTGGCTGTCAGCGAGCCTCGTGTGCTGGCTCGGCGAGCCACAGCGAACAGCCAGAACACGGAGGACACCGAAGTCACCCACACACAACCGCGAAGAGCCACAACAGTGAGTCGTGAGGCATGCGTAAAAGTGGCGAGTTCTGAGTGTACAAGCTCAGAACGGGCATGCCATATGCCTCAGTGTGTCGGCGCCAGACACTTCTGAGACGGGCGCGTGGCCGAGGCCGATGCTCTTGTTACACTAGCAGCCCAGAATCCTGAGTAGCCAGACTGCCGCTCTGACAGGCGATCATCTCTTGGCTACCGTCGTATCGCTCATTCTCGCCGCCGAGCGCCGCTTGGGTGATGCGAGAGGGATCGGCGCATCCGCTTGCCGGTGGACCACAGGTTGCCTGCCCGCAGCAACCGTCCTATAACTTCATCGCCAGACGGAGCACCCTCGGATCGGTTGGGGTGAGCCGACTGAAGCCGAAGTTAAGGCCCAAATACCAGTGCATGAGCTGCTCGTTCTTCGGATCCACCACGAGCAGGGGGCCGGCGGTTGAATCGCGCAGCGCCTTCGCCTGTGTGATCGCCGAGGCCACGAGCGGTGCACCGAGTCGACGGCCTTGGTGCTGCACGGCGACGCCCATCTTCCCGAGTAGCCATCCACCAATAGAGAGGTACGGCGCGTTGACGCCCATCCGCTCCATAAGCAGTGGTGAGAGGCGTACGCTGACTGGGGACAAGGTAAAAAATCCGACGAGCGCGTCGCTAGGCGCGTTCGCGTTGGTGTCCTCCACGACCCACACCGCCGACAGCCGTGCGGCTTGCTCAATCAGTGCCTGCTCGCGGAGATAGCGGTCGATGTCGGCAGCGCCGCGGCGCGTCCCGCACGTAAACGCGGCTACAGGGTGGTTCTCGTGAAGACGAACCAGCTTCCACGAGTGCTGCATTGGGGATTTGTTGTGGCAGGAAAGGATTCAACGACTCCGATCATAGGGGTGGGAGAGGCCGTTTGCCTCCCCCACGTCGCCGCGGCGCATCATGTTGCGGTCCGTGGCTTCGAAACACCGCCTCCGCCCCTGTTACGCGGCCGACCGCCCGTCGGGCCGATCTGACGCGGCGCCCCACAGGGTGTCCGCCCACGCACTGGCCTGCTCGAGCGCCGGCGTCACGACCGCCGGGGCCGCTAAGATGCGCAACAACTCGATTTGCTCCGTCGGGGTGAGCGTGAGCTCCTGGGTCGCCACAATGTCCATGGCCACCTTTTCGGCGAGCAGCTCGAGCACATACTCGCTCAGGCTCTCGCCTCTAGCCTTCGCGACGGTCTCCGCGTGCCGCTTGAGCATGGTCGAGATCCGTGTCTCAAACCGCTCGTCCGCTGGCAGCGCCAAATACGCCTGTGCGGTGGACGTCATGTTCACCTCTCCCTTGTGATCGCTACTCTCAACGCGCCACATGCGTCCGGGCGCTGTCCGTACACTATCTCGGTCTGGCGCCGCTGTCAATGTCCGTATGGCGTCCGGACGGGTAAAGATGGATTCTTGCACGCCAACGTCACGCCAACGTCACGCCAGAGAAGCAGACGGGAAGTGGAGTTGACC
>JANLVC010000177.1:0-29536 GCA_031363815.1 Gemmatimonadota bacterium | reverse complement strand
GAGGACATCACGCGCTTCATGGCCCGTGAGGGGCGTTCCTACGTGATGTCCGTGTCAGGGTTGCTGCGGCGTGACCAGGTGCCGGAACGGACTCCGCACTTCGATCTGCTCCAGCGTGTGCTCCCCGCCGTGATGGGCGAGGGCGGCACGTGCATCGCCGGTCCAGACGCCGCGTGGTTGGTGGCACCGGTGGCGCACGAGGAACGCATCATCGCGGCCGACGTGCAGCACGTGCGTGTGCGCGAAGAGCGGCAGAACTTCGATGCGATGGGGCACTACGGGCGGCCGGACGTTCTGCAGCTCGAGGTCAATCGCGAGCGGCAGCGCGGTGTGCGATTTCGCGGATAGCGCTGTGGGTTAGTAGCCCCGTTCACGATCGACGGTCCACGTTGGCAGTTCGCCGCGCTCGAGCAACTCGAGACATTCGAGAAACCCGTGTGCGGCACCGTCGATCGTGGTGAGTCCTGAGATGTGCGGCGACACCATGACGCGCGGATCGCTCCATAGCGGTGAGTTGGCCGGCAGTGGTTCGGTGGCAAACACATCGAGCGCGGCCGCCCGCAGCCAGCCCTGATCCAGCGCATGCGGCAGTGCGGTCTCCTCAACCACCGCGCCGCGTCCGGCGTTCAGCAACACCGCACCGTTGCAGCGCGCGAGCACGTCGCGCGAGATCAGGCCACGGGATGCGGGCGTGTCGGGAACGGCGACCACGATCCAGTCGGCGTTGCCCACGAGATCGGCGAGTTGGCTGGACGGATACACCTCAGAGAATACCGCACCATCGGCGGTGCCACTGCGCGAAACACCAATGACATGTACGCCCAGCGCGCGCAGCGACGTCGCGATCGCGCGGCCGATATCACCGGTGCCTACCACAAGCGCGCGCGTTCCTGCCACGCGCGCGATGTCACGCGGCGCCCACCGTTGCTCGCGTTGGGCTTCGGCCAGCTCCAGCAGCTGCAGCTGAATTGCGAAGATGCGCGACACGGCCCACTCGGCGATCATCGGACCGAACGACTCGGGACTGCGCGTGAGCAAGATGTGCGGATCGAGGTCCGACGCCATCCACGAATCCACGCCGGCACCGGTGCACTGGATCCAGCGCACGTTGCCCATGTCGGAGACCGACGGTGGCCGCTTGAATCCGATGTACGCCTCCGCCCATTCGAGATCGCCGGGCGTGATGTCGGTGAACAGCTTGCCACGGAGTTCGAGATCGGGACGACGTGCACGAATGGATTCGGCGATACCGACATGCGCGTTGGCGCCGATGGCGATGCGACGGGGAGCGAAGGGAAGCGGAAAGGTCATCAGACGGACTGGCGTTGAGTGGGTGACGAGCCAATGGCATCACCGACGGCGTTACAAGCGAGCACCGTGGCAAAAATGAAGAGACCGGGAAAGATCGCGAGCCACGGCTCGGTGGTCATCGCGGTCTGCGCCTGATACAGCATGTTGCCCCAGCTCGCGGTCGGTGGCTGCACGCCGACGCCAAAAAAGCTCATGGTACTTTCCAACAGGATGCCGCGTCCGATCGCGAGTGTCGTGGCCACGGTCGCAGCAGGAATGATGCCCGGCACGATATGGCGCACGATGACGCCCGCGGAATTGGCGCCGATCGCTCGCGCCGCCTGAACGAAATCGAGTGACGACAACGACTGGACTTCCGCGCGCACCACGCGCGCGGTTTCCATCCATCCGGCCGCCGCGACCAGCAGGATCAGCATGGGCACGCTCGGCTGCAAAACCGCGGCCCCGAGCATGAGTAGCGGCAGACGCGGGATGGCGAGCATCGCGTCGGTGGCGCGCATGAGCGCGTCGTCGATCCAGCGACCCGCGTAGCCTGCCACTGCACCGACTGCCACGCCGATTGCCGCGCTCATGAGCGCGGACAGCACGCCGATCGCGAGCGACACGCGAGCACCTACCAGCACGCGGGTGAGTACGTCCCGTCCGAGTTCATCGGTGCCAAACCAGTGTACCAGCGACGGTGCCGCACGACGGTTTGCGAGATCGAGCGCATCAGCGGCGAAGGGCGCGAGATACGGCGCCAGCAACGACGCCACGACAAGCGTCGCGAGAAAGAGCAAGCCCCCGCGCGGTGCGGTTCTCATACAGCGCTCCGCGTGCGCGGATCGATGGTCCGCACGGCGATATCGGCGACGAGATTGAGCACCATGACGGCAACGGCGCCGCACATGAGGAACGCCATGAGCACGGGATAGTCGCGCTTCACGAGTGATTCTGTGAACAGACTGCCTACGCCGGGCCAGGCGAACACGCTTTCGGTCACCACGGCCCCCGACGCCATCATCGCGGCGTCGAGCAGCACGACGGTGATAAACGGGCCGAGCGCGTTTGGCAGAGCATGCCGCCACAGCACGCCGCGCTCAGAGACGCCACGAACCCGCGCCGCATTCATGAAGGGTCGACTCATGGTTTCGCGCATGGCCCGGCGCAGATAGCGTGACCACGCCGAGGCCTGCACGGCGGCCAGCACGATCACGGGGAGCATGAGGTGCGCGATACGATCGGTGAACGAACTCACGCCGAATGATGAGCGCCCGGACGACGGCAGCCAGCCCAGCGTGATCGCGAACACCAGCTGCAGCAGCAAACCGAACCAGAACACCGGCAGGGAAATGCCCGCCACGGCGCCGAACGACGAAATGCGATCGAACAGACGATGCACTGACGCCAGCACACCGACCGGCAGCGCGATGCAGAGCGCGAGCAGCGTGCTTGCGCCCACGAGTTCGAGCGTGGCCGGCACACGCTCCAACACGCGATCGAGCACGGGGCGCCCATCGGCGAAGCTGTACCCCCAGTCGCCGCGAATGAACGCCGAGAGCCAGGAGACATACTGCGCCGCTAACGGACGATCGAGTCCCATGGCGACACGTAGTCGCTCGATGTCTTGCGGGCGCACGTTCGGATTCTCGAGGTATGCCGCCAGCGGACCACCGGGCACCGCCTGCAATAGCGCGAAGACCAGCACCGAGATGAGCACCAGCAACGGAACGCTCTGCAGCGCCCGCCGTACGATCAGGCCACGCATCACGGCGTGCCGATCTCCCACAAGTGCACGTTCCAGAACGGGCCGGCGTTGGTCGGGTTGCCGGTAAAGCCCTTCAGCGACTTCGGCACGGCATCGACCTTGGCGGTGTTGTACAGCACGATCTCGGGCGCGAGCGCGGTAATGCGGCGCTGCGCTTCACGCAGCAGCTCGTTGCGCTGTGCGACGTCGGCGGTGCGATCGGAGCGATACAGCAGCGACGTCAGCTCGGCGTCGTTGATGTAGTTGATATTGCGGCCGGCCGGCGGCATGCGATCGCCGGCAAAGAAGAGGGTGAGCTCGGGGTCGGCGCCCATCTGCCACCAGTGCAGCATGGCGTCGAATTTGCCACTAAACCACACGCTGCTGATGGAGGTACCATCCAGCAGCTTTACCGTCATCTCGGCGCCGACATCGCGGAACGCCTGCTGTAGGGCCTGTGACACGTTCTCGCGGATCGCAAAGCCCGACTGCGTAATGAGCGTGAACGCGAGACGCTTGCCGTCCTTCATGCGAATGCCATCGGTGCCGGGCGTCCATCCCGCTTCCGTCAGCAACGTGCGGGCACGCGAGGGATTGAAACCGTACGTCGGCACATTGGGCTCGTAGGCAGCAGAGAGAGGCTGAATTGGTCCGTTCACCACTTCCACCTGCCCATCGAGAATCGTGCGCACGAGCAGATCGCGATTGACCGCGTGGGCCAAAGCCTGGCGCACCTTGACGTCGGCGAAGGGCGTGAAGTGCCTCTGGTTGAGCGTGACGTGCTCGTATCCGTTGCCCACCACGCGATTCATGCGCAGGTCGCTCACAGTCTCCAACTCACGCACTTTATCCCAAGCCACGAGGGCCACCATATGCACCTCGCCAGACTTGAGCAGGTTGATGCGCGTGGTCGTATTCGTAAGGAAGCGAAAAAGCAGCTGCTTGATTTTCGGATACTCGGCGCCGCGCCAGTACCCTTCCGCTCGTTCGAGCAAAATGTATTCGCCTGTTTTCCACTCTTTCACCTTGTACGGACCGGTGCCAAGTGGTGCGCGATTGTAGTCGTTGGCGGTATTGAGATCGCGCCTCTCGAGCACGTGCTTGGGTAACGTGCCGCGCACGAACTGCAACTGATACGGCGCGTACACTTCCTTGTAGTGCACGATCGCCGTGAGCGAGTCGGGGGTCTCGACCGACGTGATGCGGTCGAAGCCATCGACGCTTTCCGGCTTCCAATCGCCCTTGTTGATCGCGTCCACGGTGAACTTCACGTCGGCCGACGTGTGCGACACGCCATCGTGCCACTTCACGCCGGGGCGCAATTTCCAGGTGACGTCCATGCCGCCATCGGCGCGCACAACCACGCCACCATTTTCCGTGGTCGGAATCTCGGCGGCGAGCACTGGAATGATCTTCATATTCTCGTCGTTCGTGACGAGGCCTTCCACCACGCACGACTCGATGTCCTCGAGAATATGCGTAGCATAGCGGTTCATCGTATCCGGCTCGCGGTCGTAGCCCACGATGAGCAGCGCATTGGACGGGCCACTGCGGGTGCTGTCGCCACTACAGGCACCGAGTACCAAGCCGACTGACGCGGCTACAGCGAAGGCCGAGCGACGGGACCATCGTACCGACGAACGCATCATGTAGTGGCCGTAAGGAGTCGCGCTGCGAGTGCCACCGGAATGGATCCTCGGCTTAACAGCGCATCATGGAATTGTCGCGGCGAGAAGTCCGGCAGCTCACGCATCGCTTTTCGCAGATCGAGTATCCCCTGCGTGCCCAGCCAGTACATCACGGCTGTGCACGGGAACATCGAATTCTTGGTGGCTTCGCCCACCGCTGCCGCTTCCGGCATGCCGACTTCGTGCATGTAGTATGCGACGGCATCGGCGTACGTGAAATTACCCGTGTGCAGTTGGATGTCTACGATGGCCCGCGCCAGCATGCGGACACGACTCTGCTGTTCGGCCGCCCGCTCCAGGGGCGTAAGGAATCCGAGTTCGTCGGCGAGCTCGGTGGCGTAGCACGCCCATCCTTCGGCCATCGAGCCACCAAGAAACATGCCGATGCGACTGGCGCAGTCCACGGCGGCAATCTTGCCGATCCGCGAATGCGACCGCTGCGTGGCGTGTCCGTTCTGCACATGGTGGCCGAGCGCGCCGTGGTGCACGACGTGATTGAGCGTAATGGTGCTGCGGTTCCAGGCTTTCAGGCGACGCTCGCGCTCGTCGGGCGCAAGCGTATCGTCGATGGGCGTAACCAGATACAGGTGCTCAGGGCGGGGTTCGTACGGCGCTGGCGAGCGATAGAACAGGAAGTAGAGTTGCGGTGCTATCTCGCGGGCCCACGTGGGTATAGGCACGTAGCGTAACGGCCAGTCGGGCCACGTGACCTGATCGTGCGCGAGGGCGAGCGACCTGCACGCGTCAAATTGGGACGTGAACGCTGCGAGATACCCCGACTCGGCGGGGCGATCCTCGGCGAGCTTGGCGCCAAGTGCTTCCGGAGAACCCGCCACCTCGGTCGCGAGCGAGTGAAACCGCGCCTTGGCCGCCGGCAGCTCCCCACGCACGCGCTGCAGCAGTTCCTGTGCCGAGTGCGCGCAGAAGTGCCCGCGCTGGAGCAGGATCTCATACGCCTCGACACCGATGGAGTAGCCCGAGTGTACATCGCGCGGCAACTGAGCGAGCCAGTTGGCCGCCGCGTCAAATGCTTGCGCCGCATCCCCCGCGGCCTCGGTCATCGACTGACAGACGGCAGCTGTGACGTGATACTCGTCGCACCACAGTCGCAACTGGCCGCGCAGGAACGTCGCGAAGACACGGGCTTCGCGGGTCGCACGATCAATCCAGATGGCGGGCACCGGCTCGGTGAGCGTGGTGGGCATCGCGCCAAGGAATGACGGGATTGCCCTGAGTCTCGCGATGATGGCGTCGGTGCACTGCTCGATCGGCTGCGTGGGCCGCAGCAGCAACGCCACCACACTAAAAATCGCCTCACCCGTCCAGAGCGCGGGATTTCGGTCGTGGAAGAAGCGACTTTGCGTCTCGAGAATGCGCACATCGATGTTGGCGCGCGCGAGTTCGGCGTCGACGGCATCGATGTTGGCGGCGAGCAGGGCATCGCTGCCGCGCGGCGCGGCGCTGAAGAGCGCATCGTGCAGCGTTGCCAACTCGCTGACTTCGGTATCACGCGCCGCGCGCGACCAATCGGGCAGCCGATGGTCGTGCGTATGTAGCCCCGTGAACGTCGCATTCACGGGGTGACGTGCGAAGTAGTGCGAGAAGAAGCGATCGAGCGCTTGGGCAGTGTCGTGGCTCAGGATGCCGATCCCGCGGTTGAAGGCTGCTCAAGGGGGATGTCGACCCAACGGCGTTCACGGAACGAGCGCTCCACGGCGTTGATGAGCTCCTGCACGTGCGCGCCATCTTCGAAGTTGCCTTCGTTGCCCTGCACTTCACCGCGGATCTCGGAGATGAACGAGCCGATGAGATTCGCGTAGAAGAGCGAGCGCCAGGATTCTCGAGCACTGCCGCCCGCCGGGTAGAAGCGCTGCGGAATCTCGAGTTCCTTGAACTCCACGGAGTCGGCCGTCGCACCCTTCAGCGTTTCGCAGATGCCGTTCTCTTCGACCAGGCGGCAGATCAAGGCGCCCTTGCTGCCGTACACCCGTGCTTCGATGCCGGGGTAATTCCCGACGGTCACGAAGCTGGTTTGAATTGAGCCGATCCCGCCGTTGTCGAACTCGCCGATAAATATGTCGCCGTCGTCGATATTCATGCGCATCATGGTACCGGTGGCGCGCACGATGCGTTCGGGGATGAAGTTCTTCATCGTGCCCACGACCGACTTGAAACGACTGCCCATGAAGAGGTGACCGAGATCCATGATTGGCGCCCCGTACCCTTCCAACGACGACACGTGAATGTGTGTTTGGTCGGCTTCGTGATCGACCTGACGTAATGGTGTCTGCGGGTCGAGCCACTGCGAGTTTTGCTCGTAGCCGTTAAAAATGAACGGCGTGCCGATGTAGCCCTCGTCGATCAGCGCCTTCATGTAGCGCATGGCCGGCGCGTAGCGGAACGTGAAGCCGAGTTTTGTTTTGAGGCCCTTGCTGGCCGCCAGCGCTGCGGCCCGACGTGTCTCGGTAAAATCGTAGGCCACGGGCTTTTCGCACAATACATGCTTACCCGCGTTTAGCGCTGCGCAGCTCAGCGCGTAGTGCGTCGCGCTCGGTGTGCATACGTCGACCACATCGATATCGGTACGGGCGATCAGTTCTTCGTGCGTGGCATACACGTTGGGGATGTCGAACTGCGCCGCGAACTCGCGGGCCCGTTCGACGATCGGATCGGCAATCGCCACGATCGTGCAGCGCGGATCACGCTTCCAGCCCGGGAGATGCGCGAACTGTGCCCAGGCACCGGCGCCGAGCACACCAACACGAACGAGGTCGTTACTAGCGGTCACTGAATTACCCGTGAGGTGTCGCCCGGCAGCAACAGTTGCCGGTGCGCCCAGATCGGCGCGATGCCGTTCTTCATGACGCGTTCGTGAAAATTACGGAGATTGAACGACGTGCCCTGTGCTGCCTTCACGTCGCGCCGCAGCGTGAGCATGCCGCGCTTTCCCAAAAAGTAGCCGCCATAAGTCGGATCGTAGGTGCCGCGTTCCGCTTCGCGTTTGGCGGCCGGTGCGGCCACATAGGCCTGTTGCTCGAAGCAGGCCTGAGCCTGCGCGAGCGTCCATTCCCCGGTGTGCAAACGAATTCCTGAGAGCAGTCGACAGATGCGCGTGAGCGCGTCGCTGAGCTGCGCGAGTTCGTAGCGTGGATCGCCGTTCATGAAGCCCTGCTCAACGACGAGTTCCTCAGCGTAGTGCGCCCAACCATCCTGTCCCGACGACGGCTGCGGAAACGGATTCAGGCCGATCCAGATGCGACGGATCTTGCCCGGTGTTTCGCGCATGTGTACCGAGTGCAGCCAATGCCCCGGCATCGCCTCGTGGGCCGAGGTGATGGCGAGCGAGGCAAAGTTGAATCGCTCCAGCCAGGCTTCCTGCTGCTCGGGCGCGTCGAGCGAGTCGGCATCGGTGATGTAGTAATAGCTCTGCACCGGCGTTTTTTCGAGCGGCGGCGACGCGTGCATCGAGGCGAAGCCGAGTGAGAACGGCTTTGCAGGGGCGACCACCACGCGCTCGCCCCGCGGCACGACGGCAAGATCCTTGGCCGCGATGAAGCGGGTGAGGGAATCGACCACCGCCTGCGCGGCGGCGACCACACCACCACGCTTGGGATGATTGCGCCGCACGGTGAGCCACGTGGCCTGCGGATCGGCGCCCGGGGCCAGCCGATTGGCGGCCGCGCGAAAACGCTCCTGGGCGCCCTTCAGTTCGCGTTCGCCGAGTGCCGCAAGATCCGCCAGCGGCACATCGATCAGTTCTTCCGCGCGGTAGCGTCGCGCCACGGCGTCACCGCCAACCTTCCACTCGCCGCTCGCAGTGGGGAGCACGGTTTTCTCGAAGTCGGCGGTGTACGCATCGATCTCACGCGTGGCGATCGCGGCCGCGCTGAGTAGCGAATCCATGAGCGGCGTGCCTTTCTGCGCCGAGAAGGCCACGGCCAAGTCGGTGGTGAGCATGCTCGACGCGCCACGCATCATACCGAGGCCACGTTCGGCGAAGATTCTGGGCGGGTTGGTGATGTTGGCGCGAGCCGCCTGGAGCAACGCCGGCACGCCGCCAAGCTTGCCGATCATGCGACGCATGCGCACCGGAGCGGCGTCGTTCTCCATCGTCATGAGATTATGCACGCCATCGGACAGCGCGCTAGCGTACGTCATCGGATTCCGCTTCCAGTTGGCGAGCGTTTCCTGTTCAAGCAGCCAGCCGTCGATCACGCCGGCGAGAATGCGCTTGTCGACGCGCTCGTCGGGAGAAAGCGAGGAGTCGCTGAATGCGGCGAGCTCCGCGGCGGCCGCCTTCAGCGTCGTAATTTCGGCGGCGATCGCCTGGGCCGAAAAATCGTCGAGCAGATCGTCGTGATCGTGCAATCCGTTGCCGGCCGCAATCGATGGATGACGGCGCGCGAAGCCGTCGAGATAGCGGTCCACGAAGGGCGCGAGTCCCGCGATGGTGGCCGGCGCGTCGGCCTTGTCGGCGGCGGGAGTGCAAGCGGTGCCAGCGGTGGCGCCCAGAGTGAGCAGCGCGAGCGCGGCGAGTCGGTTGGGGGTTCGCATCGGGGCTTAACCTGTGGCCGATCTCTCCCCTTCGCAAACGAATGGTCGGCATATTCGCCGCTGGAGGGCCTCGTGTCGTTATTGGCTGTCGCGCGACCGCATTCCGACGAGGCGAAGCCGGACTACACATGGCGCAGTGGGCTGTTGGCTTGGGGTGGTGGGTAATGGGTAATGGGTTTTGGGTACCTGCGCGCGCGGCCCTTTTGGCAGGCGCGGGGTGAACCCAAAACCCAAGACCCATTACCCATTGCTCCAAGCCTCAAGCACATAACCCGGAGCCCCGTAGTCGAGAGCCCACCGCCGAGGTCTCTCCATTCGTCGCAAGGCAAGGGGAGCACCCCCCAGCTCGTGAGGGGGTGAGGTACTCGCCTCGTGTTTTGTTGCTTGTGTTATCCGTGGCGCAGTGGGCTGTTGGCTTGGGGTGGTGGGTGGTGGGTAATGGGTTTTGGGTACCTGCGCGCGCGGCACTTTTGGCAGGCGCGGCGTGAACCCATTACCCACGACCCATTACCCATTACTCCAAGCCTCAAGCACATAGCCCGTAGCCCCGTAGCCGAGAGCCCACCGCCGCGGTCTTTCGTGCACAGGGCATTCTTCGCACGGCAAGGGGAGCACCCCCAGCTTGTGAGGGGATGAGGTACTCGCCTCGCGTTTTGTTGCTTGTGTTATCCATGGCGCAGTGGGCTGTTGGCTTGGGGTGTTGGGTGGTGGGTAATGGGTTTTGTGTGACTGCGCGCGCGGCCCTTTTGGCAGGCGCGGTGTGAACCCACTACCCAAGACCCATTACCCATTGCTCCGAGCCTCAAGCACATAGCCCCGTAGCCCCGTAGCCCCGTGCCCCGTTGCCGAGAGCCCACAGCCTGCAGCCGCGGCCTCTCGTGCCCAGGGCATTCTTCGCAAGGCAAGGGGAGCACCCCCAGATGAGGTACTCGCCTCGTGTTTGGTTGCTTGTGTTATCCATGGCGCAGTGGGCTGTTGGCTTGGGGTGTTGGGTGGTGGGTAATGGGTTTTGTGTGACTGCGCGCGCGGCCCTTTTGGCAGGCGCGGTGTGAACCCATTACCCATTACTCCAAGCCTCAAGCACATAGCCCGTAGCCCCGTAGCCCCGTAGCCCCGTAGCCCCGTAGCCCCGTAGCCCCGTAGCCCCGTAGCCCCGTAGCCCGAGCCACCGTTCTTTCGCGTCGCAGCCTCCCCTTCGACTCAGGTGCTTCCTCACGATGCGTTCCCCTCTCCTCTTCGCCCTCCTCGCGGCCACCAGTACCGCCGCCGCCCAAAGCCCCCGCCCTCTCCGCAGTTCCGACCTCTATCGTCTGCGTGATGTTGGCGCGGGCCGAATTTCGCCCGACGGCGCATGGATCGCATACACGGTGACCACCGTTGATTCGGCGAAGGACAAGAGCGACAGCGATGTGTGGATGGTGAACTACGACGGCACCCGCACCATTCGGATGACGAGTTCTCCCGAAGGTGAGAGCAATCCGCGGTGGAGTCCCGACAATCGCTACCTCAGCTTCGTATCGGGGCGCTACGAGTCGAAGGGCGGACAGGTATGGTTGCTCGATCGTGCTGGCGGCGACGCGGTGCGCCTCACGGAGCTCAAGGGTGGCGTGGGAGAATACGAGTGGTCACCCGACGGCACCCGTCTCGCCATCGTGTCGCACGACGTCGATCCTGAAGAGTCCACGCCCGATTCACTGAAGACGAAGAATCCCAAGCCGATCGTGCTCGATCGATTTGCCTTCAAGCGCGACAACACCGGTTATCTCAATCGGCTGCGCGATCACGTGTACATCGTGGACGTGGCCACCAAGAAGGCGGTGCCGATCACCACCGGCGACTTCGACGATCAGTCGGTGCGGTGGTCACCCGATGGCAAGCGCCTCGCGTTCGTCAGCGAGCGCAGTGGCACCGATCCTGACCGGACGAACAATGCGGACATTTACGTGGTCGATGCCGCGCCGGGTGCCACACCGGTCAAGCTTACTACGTGGAGCGGACCCGATGCCGGCCCAGTGTGGAGCCCCGACGGGCAGTCCATTGCGTATCTGCAGGGCAGCGAGCCGCAATTGTCGGCGTACACACAGAACACGATCGCCGTGGTGTCGAGTGCTGGCGGTGCAGCGCGATTGGTGGCGACGTCGCTGGATCGCGATGTGAGCGCGCTGTCATGGAGTGCCGACGGCCAGACGTTGCGCTTCCTGCTGGGCGACGATCGGGCGGTGCATCTCGCGGCTGTGCCGGTTGCCGGCGGCGCGGTCACGCGCGTACTCGACGGTCGGCGTGCCGTCTCGTCATACGATGCGTCAACGACAGGACGCGTGGTGGTGAACAGCGCGTCTGCCACGCGCTCCGGCGAGCTGTTCGCGCTCGAAAACGGCGCACTGCGCGCGCTGACGCAGGTGAACGATTCTGTGTTCGCAGCGTTGGCGCTTGGCACCACCGAAGACGTGCAGTTCAAGAACAAAGACGGGCTCACCGTCGGGGCCCTTCTCGTGAAGCCGGCCGGCTTTGACGCGAGCAAGAAGTATCCGCTCATGCTGCGCATTCACGGCGGTCCGAATGGACAGGACCAGCACGCGTTCTCCTTCGAGCGTGAACTATTCGCCGCCAACGGCTACCTCGTGCTGGCGGTGAACTATCGCGGCAGCTCGGGGCGTGGTCAGGCGTGGAAGAAGGCCATCTTCGCCGATTGGGGCAACAAGGAAGTGCAGGATCTGATGGCCGGCGTGGATCACGTGATCGCGATGGGCGTGGTGGACACCACGCGCATGGGGATCGGCGGCTGGAGTTACGGCGGCATTCTTACCGACTACACCATCGCCACCACCACCCGCTTCAAGGCCGCCACCAGCGGTGCCGGCAGCGCCCTGCAAACCACGATGTACGGCAGCGATCAGTACATCTACCAGTACGAAAACGAACTTGGCGCGCCGTGGAAAAACCCCAAGTTGTGGGAGAAGCTCTCGTACCCGTTTTGGCACGCCGACCGCATCACCACGCCCACGATGTTCCTTGGCGGCGAGAAGGACTTCAACGTGCCCATCGCTGGCGGAGAGCAGATGTATCAGGCGCTCAGGTCATTGGGCGTGCCGAGTCAGATGATCGTGTACCCTGGGCAATTTCACGGGATTACGCGGCCAAGCTTCGTGAAGGACCGGTACGATCGGTACGTGGGGTGGTATGCGAAGTACTTGATGGGGGTGACGCAGTAGACGTCAGTCGAGCGTTTTCATTCCTGCCGCAGTGAAGTACGCGTGTGTTTCATCGAGCACGGTGAGCGGCGGCAGGAATAGCACGGTCCCATCGCGACCGCGAGTCAGCAGCACACGGTACGCGTTGAGTCGAAGCTGGAAAGGATCTTTGATCTTTGTTCCTCGCTTGTACCCGCGCGCCAGCGTGTTCGACCACACGTTTTCAGATCGAATGAAGTCGGTTCCCCATGCCAGCAATGCCGCGTCGAGTTCAAGACCTTGAGCGCCGAACTCCGTCACACACGATTCAAGGAGCCGGCAGCTTCGCCTTCCGTAGTCCGATTCCTTATCGCCATACCACGGACCGATCCGCATAAACGTATTCGTCGATCGGAAGTCATTGGGTACTCCAAACGCTGCGAGCGCCTTGTCGCGAGATGAGGCAATGATGCCAAAGCGTGCGCGCTCGTTATTGCCATACCGCTCGCGGAGGTAACTCTTTGCAGTGTCAAGCGAGCGTGTAATGCGAAGGTGGTAGCCGCCTACGTCGAGTTCATTTGCGATGGGTGCAAGCTCTGCTGGCGAGGCTCCGTCGAGCAGAAGCGCCACGTAGCGGTGAAGATCACCAGCGAAGTGAAAGCGCAGTTCTCGATCGAGGTTGAGAGCAGGCTTGTTCTCGAAAGGCACGGCGCCACCCTTGAAGAGACCAGCAACCGCGCCGGGCGCATGAACCGTCCACTCCGCGCACTTGGCGGAGCCCTCCACCGCCGTCTTCCACTGTCCTAGTCCACCCTCTTCGCCGATGTGAATTTCTTGCCCGCTGCCGATAAGACCGACCACGACGCACCACTCGGGAATGCGGTCAGCGAAGCCAATGAATTCCTCTGGCTCGCTTCGAGCATCTGCTCGATCGTGCTTGGCACGAACCTGATCCGAATCGTATGCCCGCTGCGCTTCATCAAAGACCAACACATGTTCGGGCGGCACCGGTGACCGTGCGTTTGAATACCGCTTGATGTACTCCTTGACGCCTCGGACAAATGTCTTTCCGTCGCCACCACCGGATCGCATCTCGTATTGCAAGACTTCGACGAGCGGCCCGTTGCCGCTCAGGTATACTGCCGGGGCGGTAGGTTTTCCGTCGGCGCGAGTCACCGCGAGATCATCGAGGTAGCGAGCGTGAACCGTCTGCAAGCCAACCAGCGTCTTCCCAGCCCCAGGTATCCCAGTCAGCAAGATAAGGTGACGAGATTTGGTAAGTGCTGCTTGGTGTACAATGCGCTTGATCTCGTCGATCGCAGGTTCTGTCGCAGCATGTGCTTGCTCAATTTTGCGAAGAGTGCCGGACGCCATGAGTTCACGTGCGGCCTCGACGATCGTCGGCAGCGGACAATAGGCACCGTCCGAAAGGAACGCTTCACGAGACAGCACGGGCTCTCGCTTCGTACGTGTCAGATTAGCAACGAGGGTGTCAAGCGCGTCCGGTCCAGTTATATGAACGCCGCAGATCTCATGCTGATAGCCGCGTGCACGCGTCGGTACGAGAACCGCGGTTACCTCGCGGTCAGCACACTCTCGATGGTAGTTGCGGAGGTCGCGAGCATATGCGGCCGCTTGGTCAAGATCGGCCTGACTTGGAGTAAGCTTTCCCTTCAACTCGATCACCATCACGCCCGCCCCAACTAACAGCACGACATCGGGCCGGCGTGACTCCATCGGCAGTTCATACTCCAGAATTGCGGAGTACTGGCGGGCGAGCTCATCTCTGATAAGCACCTCGGAGACCTCTGACTGCAGGGGCGGGATCGAATCCGCCCACGCGCGATGCTGTTCCGGGGAGGCATCCGTCACAAATGCCGCGAGACTCTCGCGAATTTGCTTCGGCGGCGTCGCACGAAAATCAGCGAAGCTAGAGTCCCATCCTGAGCGCGGGCGATTGGTCATTTTTCTCGAGATTGAGTCAAGGGCAATAGCTCCGCTCTTGGGCAATGTGGACCGAGCACGGGCTATTGACCAGGACGAACAGCCAATTGTACCCATCTCGAAGTCTGTCAGTAACCATGGTTCGATAGAGTCGAGTATCCCGTGGCTTCTCCCTATCGCTGCCCCACCGCCCTACCGCCCCCCGCGCACCCACGCCGTCACCACCATCACTCCCCCCAACACCCCAAGTCCGACGAACACCCCCGCCGTCCCCTTCAACGCGACCCCGCGCACCGCGAAGAAGAACGCTGCCACACTCGCCGCCCCCAGAAGCCACCCGGCGCGCTCAAGGCGCGTGAATC
The DNA here is from genome assembly GCA_031363815.1 of Gemmatimonadota bacterium. Classification (GTDB taxonomy): domain Bacteria; phylum Gemmatimonadota; class Gemmatimonadetes; order Gemmatimonadales; family Gemmatimonadaceae; genus Gemmatimonas. Next base: position 14,781 of record JANLVC010000177.1, on the reverse strand, counting down.
CGCGCGTCACATGCCGCTCCTCGCGAGTCATCAGCATCGTGCGCCACCGCGGCCAGTCCCAGGCCAGCAGCCACAGATTGGCCAGCAGCATCGCCACCGTGATCACGGGTGTCCCTTTAAAGTCGATCGCGATCGTGAGCACCACCACGTTCACGAGAATGGGCAGGAACAGCACCGCGCCGTAAAACGCGGTGGCGGGGATCAGCAACAGCACGCCGGCCAGTACCTGCGCGAGGCCGAGGAATCGCCAATAGCCGCCGGTTTGATACATCGCTTCGAAGAACGCGCCGACCGACGTGTGTACACTCAGTGAGGTAAACCGCGCGCCCATCAGCTTCACGCTGCCGGTAGGAATGAACGCCACGGCCAGCAAAATGCGACACATGAGCGTGAGGCGCGCGGCGGCAGGGTGCTGCATCACGCGGGCGTTCAGTGCGTCAAGCGGGCGTAGCGATTGTTCGGTGGGCATGTGCCAATGTACGGCCGGCGCACCATGCAGGATTCTGCCGCTGGCTCTCTGCCGCAGCCTCGGGCAAAAAAGCCGACAGTTATCGAATCACCTGAATCGACACGCCGACATCGAGTCGGGCCCAGGCACGGTCAGCGGTCACCACGCTTGCCTCGAGTTGCACCGCGGTCGCGAGGCACATCGCGTGGGCCAGCGACAGGCCAGCCCATCGCGTCTGTGCCTGAAGTTCTCCGGCCAAGAACGCGGTTTCGGTGTCGGCGCGTACAACCGTCAGCTGCAAGTCATCGATGAAGGCGCGACATCCCGCCATGCTCATGCCACGCTGCCGTATTGTACTTTGCCATACACATCAAGTGACTAGGGCACTCGTGAATCGGCATTCGACGCGCCACCCCCTGCCCTCACGCCCCGCCCCCGCACGCACTACCATCTCGGCATGTCGATTCCCGCGCTACCCCCGACGCTGCGTCGCACGCTCACGCTGGCAACCTGTGCCCTTGCCCTCGGCGCCTGCCATCGCGCGCCGCCCGCCGTCGCCGGACCGGGAGCGCCACCCGGCACCACACCCGCCGCCGCCCGCGCGCTGTTGTTCGACCCCACCAACGCCGAGTTCACGCGCCCGGCCCCGCCCGTTTCTCGTCTCCGCTTCGAGACCACCAAGGGCGCCTTCGTGCTTGAGCTTCATCGCGACTGGGGACCCCTCGGGGCCGACCGACTCTACAACCTCGCGCGGCTCGGCTACTTCACCGACACCCGATTTCACCGCGTGCGCGCCGCCTACATCGCGCAGTGGGGACTGCACGGCGACTCGGCGATAAACGCGGCCTGGAAGGGGCGCTATCTCCGCGACGACCCTCCGCGCTCGCGCAACGCACGCGGCACGTTCGCTTTTTCGTACGAAGGTCCCGGACGCGAGAACACGCGCAACACGCAGATCTACGTGAATCTCGCCGACAACCTGCGCAACGACGCCGAGCCGTTCACGCTGCTCGGCACCGTGGTGGAGGGCATGGCCGTGCTCGACAGTCTGTACAGCGGCTATGGCGAAGACTCGGGCAGTGGCGTGCGACAGGGTAAACAGGGGCCGCTCGAGCGCGGCGGCAACGCGTTCATGGATCGTGAATTCCCCAAGCTCGACCGCATCCTTCGCGTTGTCGTCTCCACTCCGTAATTCACCGCGCACTGCCAATGACCACCGCCTCGCATCTCGTTACCGTCTGGAATCCCGCCTACGCCACCGACCCGCTTGAGGCGCACCTGCGCGTGTTGCTCGACTGGGACGCGCGCGTTGGTGCCACGACCGACGACGACGAGGACGACGAGGACGACGAGGTGTACGTATGGTGGGGCAAGGTGAAGTCGGGACAGCGGCAACAGCCGATGCCGCACCTCGATGACGTGCTCGCGCTCGAGGGTGCAGCGGGCGATGACGCCGAGGTGCATCTGTATCTCACCGACTTCCGTTCGCTGTACGTGGCCGATGTGCACATGATTACCACCACCGATCCACGCGCCGGTGACAGTGCGCATGTGCCGGAGTACTACACCAAGCACCACCTCACGTGCGACTGTTGGTTCCTGTTGCGCGACATCCGCGCGCTGGTGCGCGACGATCTCGAAGGCGTGACGGCCGAACTCGCGCAGCTGCGCAACACGCGCTATCACGACCGCCCGGTGTCGATTTACGGCGGTATGGTGGAGCTGCCGCTGCTGGTCTCGCGTCCTGACGGCCGTCGCTTCTTTGACCGCAGTGAACGCGCTCTGTTGGCCAACGGACTTCGCTGGACGCGCTTCGACGCTGAACAGGGTGGCGTGGGTGCGTGGGCGGCCACGCTGCGCGATGACCACCTGGGCGATCGCGCCTGGGCTGCGCTCGACGTGAGCGCGCGTCAGTTTCTCGCCACCGGCGAGCGCACCATGCGAGAACACCGCTGCGAACGTGGCGCCGATCTGTCACCGGTTTTGGTGAGCTACGGCAAGGCAATCGAGGTGCAGGTGAACCAGCTGCTGCGCCGCGCCGTGCGCAACGCCCCGCCCGCGGCGCAGCGGGTAAAAATCGGCGACCACACCCGCCTCCTCAGCGACGCGTTGCCACTCACGCTCGGTCAGCTCAGCTATATCCTTGGCGGCGAGCCCGCACTCGGCGACTACCTGCGAACCACCCTTGCTGACGGTGCGTGGTTTACCGGCGCGTTCGCGGCCATCATCGACGAGTTTGCCTCGGTCAGAAATCCGGCCGCGCACGGCGAGACGGTGGATCGCGCGACGGTCGTGATGTGGCGCAACCGGCTGCTCGGAGTTGGCTGCGACTGCGTGATCGGCCGATTGGCCCTGGTGGCGCAGCGGTAGCGTTGCCGTCGCGCGGCCGTTCCCCGTACCCTCGTGCCATTCATTTACTTGATATTTGAAGTAATTCGTCGTACCGTCGACGAGTATCCTTTCACGGAGCGAATGCGGTGAACGTGGTGGTGGTAGGTGGTGGACCGGGCGGACTGTACGCCGCGCTGCTCATGAAGCGGCGTGATCCGAACGCACAGATCACGGTCATCGAGCGCAATCGTCCCGACGATACGTTCGGCTGGGGCGTGGTGCTCTCCGACCAGACAGTCGCCAACCTACGTGAGGCTGATCCGGCAAGCGGTGCCGAGATCACTGCGTCCCTTCACCGCTGGGATGACATCGACGTCCGTTTCGCGGGTCGCTCCATGCGTTCGGGGGGTCACGGCTTTAGCGGCGTAGGGCGAAAGCGTTTGCTTGCCGTGCTGCAGCAGCGCTGCCATGACCTGGGAGTCGTGCTCCGCTTTCAACACGAACTTCATCCCGACCAGCTGGAGGCGGTCGTTGCCGAGGCGCAGGCCGATTTGGTAATCGTCGCGGACGGCATCAGGAGTCGTGTGCGTGAGCGGTTCGCCACGCACTTTCGAACCGACATCGAGTTGCGCCGCTGCCGCTACGTGTGGCTCGGCACCCCGAGGCGCTTCGACGCCTTCACCTTTGCCTTCACGGAAAGCGTGCACGGGTGGTTTCAGGCCCATGCGTATCAGTTCGACGGCGAGATGAGCACGTTCATCGTGGAGACGCCGCAGGAGGTCTGGGAACAGGCGGGCATTGCCGATATGACCGACGCCGAATCGATCGCGTTCTGTGAGTCGCTCTTCGCCGACACGTTGCACGGCGCCCCACTGGTCAGCAACGCTGCGCACTTGCGTGGCTCGGCGCAGTGGATCCGGTTTCCCCGTGTCACGTGCGCCGAATGGGTGCACTGGCTCGATATCCCGCGCGACGACCGCGGCGACACGAGCACGCGCCGCGTGCCACTCGTGCTGCTGGGCGACGCGGCGCATACCGCCCACTTCAGCATTGGTTCCGGCAGCAAGCTGGCCCTCGAAGACGCCATCGCGCTGGACTTGCAGCTGGCCGCTCACGCGGGTGACGTGAGGGGGGCGCTATCTCGTTATCAGACGGATCGGTCGGTGGAAGTACTCAAGCTGCAGAACGCCGCACGCAATTCCACCGAGTGGTTTGAGCACGTGGACCGCTACGCCACGCTCGCGCCAGAACAGTTCGCGTACTCGCTGCTCACCCGCTCGCAGCGTATTTCACATGAGAACTTGCGTGTGCGTGACGCCACGTATGTGGGGACGTTTGAACGATGGTTTGCGCAGCAGTCAGGACTTACGGTAGCGCCCGATGCCGCTGCACCGCCGGCGATCTTCACACCATTCACGGTGCGTAGCGTCACGCTACAGAATCGTATCGTGGTAAGCCCGATGGCGCAGTACTCAGCCACCAACGACGGCCTGCCCACCGACTGGCATCTGGTGCACCTTGGTGCGCGTGCCACCGGCGGCGCCGGTCTGGTGATGACCGAGATGACGTGCGTGGCGCCGGATGCACGCATTACACCAGTGTGTCCGGGTATGTGGAACGACGATCAGCGCGACATGTGGGCGCGCATCGTGCGTTTCGTGCACGAACACTCGCGGGCCAAGATCGGATTGCAGCTTGGTCACGCCGGGGCCAAGGGCGCCACCAAGACCATGTGGGACGGCATCGATCAACCGCTCGAGAGCGGCGACTGGTCACTGATTGCCGCGTCCGAAACGCAGTATCTCGACGGCGTATCGCAAATCGCCCGCGAGATGACGCGCAACGACATGCGGCGCGTTACTGACGAGTTTGTGCAGGCGGCGCATCGTGGCGCCGCAGCCGGGTTTGACTGGTTGGAGCTGCACTTCGCGCACGGATATCTCCTGTCGAGCTTCCTGTCGCCGCTCACGAACCGCCGCCTCGATGCATACGGGGGCGACCTCGCCGCCCGTGCCAAGTTTCCGCTCGAAGTATTCGCTGCCGTGCGCACCGTGTGGCCGGCCGATCTGCCGATTTCGGTGCGCATCTCCGCGCACGACTGGGCCAGCGGTGGCAATACTGACGACGATGCCGTGGCGATTGCGAAGCTCTTCCGCGACGCCGGCGCCGACCTGATCGACGTATCCGCCGGGCAAGTCGTGACGCGCGAACTTCCGGTGTACGGCCGCCTGTGGCAAACACCGTTCGCCGATCGCGTCCGTCAGGAAGCAGCCATCGCGACCATTGCCGTGGGCGCAATCACGGACGCCGATCAGGCCAACGGCATCATTGCGTCGGGACGAGCAGACCTGGTGGCGATCGGGCGTCCACATCTCGCGAACCCAGCGTGGACCCTTACGGAAGCCGCGAAGTACGGCTATGCCGGTGCCATGTGGCCTGTACAGTATCTGGCCGGCAAGTCGCAACTCGATCGTCTCATCGAACGCGAGCGCACCATGCGCGCAGCCGCCGAAGGTGCACCGCCAACCGGAGAGCTCACGTGAGCCTGCACACGAGTGATTCGCTGCCCATACTGGCCGGTCGTCATGCCCTCGTCACCGGCGCGAACCGCGGCATCGGTGCGGCTATCGCACGCACGCTTTCGGCCGCTGGTGCCAGGGTATCGCTGCTGGTGCGCGATGCTGCACGCGCCGACGTGGTGGCGACGTCGCTGCCGGGACCATACACCGTGGTAATCGCCGACGTGACCAATCGGGAGGCACTGCTTGCTGCCTGCGCCGCGGCCGCCGAGGCGCTTGGTCAGGTGGATATTCTCGTGAACAACGCCGGCACGGCCGAGTCGGCGCCATTTCTCAAGAGCGATACGGCACTCTTCGATCGTATGATCGCCATGCACGTGATGGCACCCGTATACGCTTCGCAGGCGGTACTGCCCTCCATGCTCGAGCATGGCTTTGGCCACATCGTGAACGTCGCCAGCGTAGCGGGACTCATGGGCGCACCATACGTCACCGCGTATACAGCGGCCAAGCACGCGATGATCGGACTCACCCGTGCGCTTGCGCTGGAGGTCGGGCCTCGCGGTGTCGCGGTGAATGCCGTGTGTCCGGCATATACGGATACCGATCTCGTTTCCGGTGCCCTTGAACGGATCGTGCAGCGTACGGGGCGTTCGGCCAGTGACGCGCTGCACTCGATGCTGTCCGACGCAGGGCAGACACGCATCGTGACGGTAAAGGAAGTGGCCGAGGCCGTGCTGGCGCTGTGCGCTGCACCCGCGGGGGCGCCCGTTGGACAGGCCATCGTGATTGACGGGCGTGCACCCAATGGTGACGCGTGAGCACGGCCGATCGGGAGTCGCTGCGCCTCTGGCTGCGCCTGTTCACCACCACCACGCTTGTTGAGCGACAGCTGGACAGCGCCCTGAAGCGTGAGTTCAGCTCCACGTTGCCGCGTTTCGATTTGTTGGCACAGTTGGAGCGCGCGCCCGACGGGCTGCGCATGGGTGAACTGTCCGAGCGCATTCTGACTACAGGCGGCAACGTCACGTGGCTCGTGCGCGCGCTCGAGGCTGAAAAGCTTGTGACGCGATGTGTGTCTCCCACCGACAAGCGCGCCGCCATCGTGCGACTCACCGCGACCGGCAAACGGCACTTCGCGGCCATGGCGCACGCGCACGAGCGTTGGGTCGCCGACATCTTTGCCACACTGTCTGCACTGGACCGGCGCGCGATGCACGCGCAGCTCGGCGTTGTGAAAACGCGTGTACGTTCTCCGAGGAGTACTCCATGACCAATCCGATGTCGGCGATGCGCAAACCACTCGCCATGTTTGCACCGGCGCATTTTGCGTGGTCCACCGCGCACGACGGTCGGGTGGGGGTAATCACGCTGAATCGCCCGTCGCGCAAGAATCCGCTCACCTTCGAGTCGTACGCCGAACTGCGCGATCTCTTTCGGGACCTCAGCTACGCGTCGGACATTCGCGCCATCGTGCTCACCGGCGCCGAACACAACTTCTGTTCGGGTGGCGATGTGTTCGAGATCATCGAACCACTCACGCGCATGGCCGTGCCGGAACTGCTGGCGTTCACGCGCATGACCGGCGATCTCGTGAAGGCCATGCGTGCCTGTCCGCAGCCGATCATCGCGGCCGTGGACGGTGTGTGCGCCGGTGCCGGCGCGATTCTCGCCATGGCGTCCGATATGCGCCTCGCCACACCACAGGCGCGCACCGCCTTTCTCTTCTCGCGGGTGGGGCTCGCGGGCTGCGATATGGGCGCCTGTGCGTTGTTGCCGCGCATTATCGGTCAGGGACGCGCGGCGGAGCTGTTGTACACCGGGCGCGCGATAGATGCGACCGAAGGCGAACGGTGGGGCTTCTACAACGCGATCGTGGAGCGCGATGCGCTGCTGCCCGAGGCCATCAAGCGCGCTGGCGATCTTGCCAATGGTCCGGCGTTCGCGCACAGCATGACCAAAACGATGCTGAGCCAAGAGTGGAACGTGTCGGTCGATCAGGCCATCGAGATGGAAGCCCAGGCGCAGGCGCTGTGCATGAGTACGCAGGATTTCCGTCGGGCGTTCGAGGCCTTCGCGGCCAAGCAGTCCCCTGTATTCGAGGGCAATTGACCATGTACGCGGCAATCGAACATCTGGCATGGCCTTTCTTCGACGACGCGCATCGCGCGCTTGCGACCTCGGTAGCGGAATGGACCGCTGCGCAGGGAACCGAGCGCACGGCCAACGGTGAGACCGAAGTAGACGACGCCTGCCGCGCGTGGGTACGCCGGTTGGGCGACGCCGGTTTTTTGCGCTATTGCGTGCCGGCGCCGTGGGGTGGCGCGCTTCCTACGCTCGACTCCCGTGCGCTCTGTGTACTGCGCGAAGCGCTCGCCGCGCACGACGGACTTGCCGACTTCGCGTTCGCCATGCAGGGGTTGGGCTCAGGGGCAATCACCCTGGGTGGCAGCGACACGATGCGCGCCGAATGGTTGCCACGCGTGGCGTCAGGGCGGGCGATTGCGGCCTTTGCGCTGTCCGAGCCCGACGCCGGCTCCGATGTGGCCGCGATGAGCATGCGGGCCACGCGCACCGATGCCGGCTGGCGGCTTGACGGCGCGAAAACGTGGATCTCCAACGGCGGCATCGCCGACTTCTACTGTGTGTTCGCGCGCACGGACACCGGATCACTGGGCAGCAAGGGGATCAGCGCGTTTTTCGTGCGGGCCGATACACCGGGACTTCGCATTGCAGAACGTATCACGGTCATGTCGCCGCATCCGCTGGCCTTCCTCGCATTCGACCACTGCATCGTGCCGCACGACGCGATGTTGGGTGCTGAAGGCGAAGGCTTCGCGCTCGCGATGCGCACGCTCGACATCTTTCGTGTGTCGGTGGCGGCCGCCGCGACCGGCTTTGCACGCCGCGCGATGCACGAGGCACTGTGCCACGCCGAATCACGCGCGATGTTCGGCGCGACGCTCGGCGCACAGCCGCTGGCGCAGGCGATTTTGGGCGACATGGCAACCGATCTCGATGCGGCAGCGTTACTGACGTATCGCGCGGCGTGGCATCGCGACACCCAGCGCACCCGCAGTACCGGAGTGGCGGCCATGGCCAAGCTGGCCGGCACCGAACTGGCGCAACAGGTCATCGATCGCGCGTTGCAGTTGCACGGCGGCCGTGGCGTGCGCGTTGGTGAAGTGGTGGAACGACTGTATCGCGACGTGCGCGCGCTGCGCATTTACGAGGGCGCAACCGAAGTGCAGCGCCTGCTCGTGGGCCGCGAAACGTTGAAGGCTCACCGTCAGCGCTAAGACCACGCCATGACGCTTCCGCCAACCGCACAGACGCCGGTGCAGCTACCGGTGCCGCTGCATCCGACCGGACATGTGGACGGCTTCGCGCGCGCGCAGCTGCCGCCGGCCGAGCAGTGGCCCGTGATCACGCTCGACGGCGTGTACGCGGTGCCCCCTCGCATGAACGCGGCGGTGGAGTTGCTCGACCGTGCCATCGGGGAAGGACACGGCGAGCGGGTGGCCCTCATCGTCCCCGATGGCACGGGAGGATGGGAGGAGACCACGTACGCACAGTTGGCAACGCAGGTTGATGCGTTGGCGCATGTGCTGGTAAACGATCTCGGTCTCGTGTCCGGCAATCGCGTACTCTGCCGCGGCTTCAACGGCCGCTTCATGACCGTGGCATGGCTGGCTACGCTCAAAGCTGGCATGGTCGCTGTGACCACCATGCCGATGCTCCGCGTTGGCGAGTTACGCATGGTCATCGAACGCGCGGAGTGCAACGCGGCGCTCTGCGATGCGCGGCTGCTGGAGGATCTCGCCAGTGCCGCGGCGGGAACGCCGTCCCTTCGCGCCGTGCGCTGTTGGGGTGGCAACGGGGCCGACGCGCTGGAGCACGCGATGGCGCGACACACCGTTCCATTCGCCGCGGCGGCCACATCGAGTGACGACGTGGCGCTCATCGCGTTTACGTCCGGGACAACGGGTATCCCGAAAGGGTGCATGCACTTTCATCGCGACGTGATGGCGATGTGTCGCGGTTTCGCCGATCAGGTGCTCGGCATAACGGCTGATGATCGCTGCATCGGCACGCCGCCGATCGCCTTTACGTTCGGGCTCGGTGGACTCGTCTGCTTTCCGATGGCGGCCCGCGCGAGTGTGGTCTTGCTCGAGCGCGCGTCACCGGAGAGCCTGCTCGACGCGATCGCAGCAACCGGCGCCACCATCAGTTTTACGGCGCCCACGTTTTACCGACACATGGCGCTCGCGATGGGCGAGCATCCCGGCGGCTTCAACACGGCCTCGCTGCGGGTGACCGTATCGGCCGGCGAAGCACTCCCCGATGCCACGCGCACGCTCTGGCGCGAGGCCACCGGCCTTGAGATGCTCGACGGCATTGGCGCCACGGAGTTGATCCACGTGTTCATCGGGGCGGCGGGGAAAGACTGGCGACGCGGCGCCATCGGTCGCGCGGTTCCCGGCTACACCGTGGCGGTGCTCGACGACGAGCTGCGTGAAGTGCCCGCCGGCGAGGTCGGCCGATTGGCCGTGCGCGGACCAACCGGTTGTCGGTATCTCGCCGACGCACGCCAGACCGCGTATGTGCAGGGCGGCTGGAATCTCACCGGCGATGCCTGCACGATGGACGACGACGGCTACGTGTACTTCAAAGCGCGCACCGACGATCTCATCGTCTCGGCCGGCTACAACATCGGTGCGCCGGAAGTAGAAGGCGCGTTGCTGCAGCACGAGGCCGTGGCCGAGTGCGCCGTCGTCGGCCTTCCTGATGCAGAGCGCGGACAAGTGGTGTCCGCCTTCGTGGTGCTGCGGGCCGGCGTACACGGTGACGACGCCCTCGTGCGCGCGCTGCAGGAGCACGTGAAGGCCACGATCGCGCCGTACAAGTATCCGCGCTTGGTGCAGTTTGTGAAGGCGCTGCCCAAAACCGACACCGGAAAGCTTCAGCGTTTCCGTCTCAAGGAGAACACTTGATGCATCGCACGCTGCAACCCAACGGATGGCCGCGTCCACGCGGATACGCCAACGGCATTTCGGCGCGCGGCCGGCAGATTCATGTGGCCGGGCAGATCGGCTGGAATGCACAGCAACAGCTTGTCAGCGACGACTTCGTGGAGCAGGCCACGCAGGCCATGCGCAATATCGTCGACGTGTTGGCGTGCGACGGGGCGACGCCGGAGCATCTCGTGCGACTCACGTGGTACGTGACCAGTCGCGAGCAATACCTCGACTGCGGCGTCGCACTGGGCGCGGCCTATCGTGAGCTGTTCGGCCGTGTGTATCCCGCCATGTCGGCGGTGCAAGTATGCGCGCTGATGGAGGCGGGCGCGCTGGTCGAGATCGAAGCCACGGCCATCGTGCCGGAACGCGTCGGCGACGTGCGCCCTGGCGGCCACGCATGACCGCCGCGTGTGATGTGTTGGTGAGCGCGTGCCTGGATGGCGTCGTCACCCTCACCATTGATCGACCCGACGCGCGCAATGCGTTGCGCCATCAAACCATGAGCGAACTCGCGCAGGCGATCGACGCGGCGGATCAGGACGACACCGTATGCTGCATCGTGCTGGCGGGGAATGCACGCGCCTTTGCCGCGGGCGCGGACATTCCCGAAATGCTTGCCATGAATGGACCCGCGCTCGTCAATCATCCCCGCACACTTGCCTGGCAACGCATCTGGAACTCAGGGTGCCCAATGATCGCGGCCGTGGAAGGCGTTGCGCTTGGTGGCGGCAACGAACTCGTGCTGAGCTGCGATATCGCGATCGCGGGAGCGGCGGCGCGATTCGGGCAACCGGAAATCACGTTGGGATGGATGCCGGGCGCCGGCGGCACCCAACGGCTGGCGCGAAGCGTGGGCAAGTCGATGACAATGCAGATGGTGCTCACCGGCGATCCCATCGACGCCCGTCAGGCGCAGCAGGCGGGCATCGTGTCGGAAGTAGTACCGGCCGGTGCCGCCCTGACTCGCGCCACCGAATTGGCGCGGCGCATCGCCTCGCATCCGCGGGCCGCCACGCGACTGGCGCGGCAGGCCGTCCTCGATTCGTACGAAACGTCGCTCAGTGATGGGATCCGCGCCGAGCACACCTCGTTTCGCTACCTGGCATCGAGCGACGAACGAAACGCGCGCCTGCGAGACTTTCTCAATCGTGCCCGCAACCGGCCTACTTCTTAAACCAGTAGCGCACACCCGCGCGCAGGCCAAGCATTTCCGATGGCATCGGCGCCAGCGACTCCGGCTTTCCGTTCACTTTCCACGTGTTGAAGTTGCCGCTGGTGTACGTGCCGGCGCCTTCCACCGACATGTTGTCCGTCTGGAAGATCATCACCCCGGCGCTGACCGTGGTGCCGCCGTTGAAGGCGCTGAAATTACTCTTTACGCCGACGCGGTCGGCGTACTCGAAGGCCAGCCGCCGAAGGGCGAGGCCGGCCTCGGCGAACGCCCGGACGCGCGCGCCCGGCGACTGCATCCAGCGGAGTCCAAGATCACCCTGCACCATCGCATAGTTGGTGGACTCGGCGGTGATTTCCGACTTCGACGACAGGCGCGCCAGTCGGCCTACCAGAGACAACCGTGGCGTGGCGCCGTAGGCAATTTCACCGCCGAATCCAAAGGCCGCACTGCCATTGGCTCCCAGATAAATGGCCGTGTTCATGGTGCCACCAACACCATGCACTTGAGCGCTGAGACCCAACGTGGACGGCGAGAGCGACTGGGCGCGCACGGCTGGCGTGGCGATCAATACGGCAACGAACGTCAGGACCGCACGCCGAACGGAGGAGTGCATGTGAAAGTCCTGATGTCCGTTGAAAGTGTGGCCGCTCATTCGGCGATGTAACGCCACGGCGCCGACGGCGAGGCACGACGCCAGATGGTAAAGAAGGCCGTACCCGGCGAGGGAGCACCGGGATCCTGCTGCACTTTCAGTCGAATGACGCCGAAGGTGATGCCAAGATCGCCGCTCGACGCCACGAGTGCCGTATCGGCGCCCCACGTGATCGTGGCGGGTTGGTCACCGTTCAACGCCACCACCGTGCGGGCGATGTTGGCGGCACCCACTACAAACTGCGGATCATCGGGACCGCCCATATTCACGGCATCGTCGGAGCCCATGTCGGCGAACGCGCGCCACAGTCCCACGCGCTGCGCGAGCGACGCGAAGCCCGCTTCGGCATTGACGAGACTGCGGTAGTAGCGCGCAATCACGTCGCTGTTTGTGGTCACCTTGAGCCGGCGTGGCGGCAAGGACGGCGGTTGCGGCTCAGAAGCGAGCGGCGCGGCGCCGATGGGACGACGCTTCCAGGCAGCCACGCGCCAGCCTCGCGGCTCGCGCACCCAGTACGCCATGTATTTTGAGTGCGCGAGACGACCATCGGGGTACTCGGCCGCGAGATACCCGAAGGTAAACCCGTGCAGTCCGTCGGCCGAGACGCCACCGCGAATCGGCGCCCATGACAACCGGGCCACGCTGTCCGGCGACTGCAGCAGGGCGCGAATCACGGCCGCCTTGCCCTTCACGATCTCGCCGCGCTGCCACGGCGCGATCACGCCGTCGGCGAACATGGCGTCGAGGGCCGCCCGCATGGAGAGATCACTACTCGTTTTCGAGAACGCGCGATCGATGTCGAGCAGCGTGGTCACGGCCGCCAGCGGCGCGGGATCCGCCACCTGGCGATCTACCGCGCGGCGGGCCACCGGCTGCGACTGCGCCGCGAGACGTGCCCCACCGTAGTGGGGGAGCATGAGCACGGCCATCAGCAGTGCCGCAGGGGCGAGGAGTGTCGGAAACATGACGGGAATCTACGGCCCGACACTCCTCGTGGTTACGGATACCCCGTGGTTACGGCTCGCGCTTCAGCACGTTGTCGTACTGCTTTTTCCCGCGACGGGTGTTGTAGCTACGCTGCATCTGGTACTTGGCCTCGACCTCACTGAAATCACGGTGTTGGTAGCGATCCGCCAGTCCGTCGAGATCCCGCACCTGCGACTGGAGCTCGTCGGAGAAGTGCGAGTTCTCGGACAGCGGATTGCTCGACAGCAGGTTCGACGCGCACATCATGATCTGCTGCGCCCCATCGGCGTCCCCGTCGCGCTGTCGACGCGCCGCCTCTTCCCGCGCCTTCGCCGCGCGGGCCAACAACACGGCGTGCTCCACCGCCGGCACGAGTGTGGATTGTGTCTCGAGCGACGCGGCCACGCCAAGGGTCATAGAGCGATGCTCCACCCCGCCGCCATCGAGCAGCACGTCGGCCTGCACCGTCAGCGTGGCGATCGGCGTCCCGCGGCTGGCCAATGCATCGAGTCGATCGGCCGGCACGAACAGCTCCAACAACACCGGCTTGGGCTCGCTGGCGTAAAGATCGCCGAGATCGAACGTGAACACGTTGGCGAGCGCCGTTGCGGGCCAGCTGGAATGCGTGGCCAGCACCGTCACCGAATCCTCCAGCGTGAGCGTGACCGACAGTCCCTGCGCGGAGACCGACAGCAGGTTGCCCAGCTCCTCGCCGAGCACGTCGTGTGCCTGGTCGGGGCGCTCCACGTACCAGCTATTACCGCCGCCGGCGTCGGCCATCGCACGCAGGAGATCATCGTCATAACCCTCGCCCACGCCAATCATGGTGGTCGTGATCCCCATGGTGCGAGCCGTCCGGGCCAGCTCCACGAGCGTGGACGAGTCGGTGATGCCGGCATTGGCGTGGCCGTCGGTCAGTACCACGATGCGACGCGACGATCCCTGGAGGGAGCCCAGCATGCCCAGCGCCTGCTCCATGTGCTGACGGCCGCGCAGCCACCCGCCGCTGAGGTTGGTAACGCCCCGACTGTCGATCTCGTTCACCTGCTGCACGAGCTGGTGGTGCCGGGCCCGCGGGGCCGGCAACGCGACCACGTCCACCTGCCCGTCGAACGCGATCACGGAAACCACGTCGTCGGGGTGCAAACGTTCGACCGCACTGATCGAAGCGGCCTTGGCAGCCTCGAGGCGGTCGCCGGCCATCGATCCGCTGCGGTCGAGCACGAGTGCGATTGCGAGCGGCGTCCGCTGGCGATGCGCCGGCACCGTGCCGGCGACGGTGAGGAAGGCCCGGACCACGACGCCGGCGGGACCGGTGGGAGGGGCGATCGGTTGGTGATCGACGAGAAGAACAGCATCCATCAGACAAGCTCCGCGTTGGAGGATATCTGTACGGTGCCTCAGGGGTCTGACAGTAGCGTCGACTCGTGGGGCGAATGCGTTATCACGCCCGCGATCGTGGGAAGCACCGAGACAACTCGGCCGAGAATCACGATTGGGCTCTTCGTGCTTTAGTGTGGGTGATTTGAGTGGGTTGTGAGCGGGTGCGCGTCGTCGTTTCGGAGGGGAAAGCGCTCTGGCGGTACTGGTGGCACGCGGGAAAGTTCGTGGATGACTTTCGAGCCGCGGCGCCCAAGGGAGTGGCGGGACGCGTATCGGTTTCCAGGCTT
>JANLVC010000167.1:0-36956 GCA_031363815.1 Gemmatimonadota bacterium | reverse complement strand
GCGACGCGCACCTTGATCATCCAGCCGTCGCCGTAGGGGTCCGTGTTGATCAAGGCCGGCTCGCCGTCGAGTCGCGCGTTGATCTCGACGATTTCGCCGGCCACCGGCATGTAGAGATCGGACACGGCTTTCACGGCTTCTACGGTGCCGAACACTTCATGCGATCCGTACGTCGCGCCCACCTTCGGCAGTTCGACATACACGATGTCGCCCAACTCACCCTGCGCGAAATCCGTGATCCCGATCGCGACGATCGCGGCGTCGTCGGTGGGGCGGATGTATTCGTGCTCCTTGGTGTAGCGCAGATCGGCGGGGATGTTCGACACGAGGACTCCAAATGGGGAAAAGGAACGGTCACAGTGAAGTATCCGCCGATGACCCGCGGAGGGGAAGCGCCTGAATCGTCTGCCAGAGTTCGGCGACGCGTGCCGGAAGGTGCTCTCGTGGACCATCATTGTCGATGATCCACGTGGCGCCCGACCGTTTGCGAGCCGACGGCCATTGCGCATCGATCATGGCCTGCGCCTCGTCGCGCGACAACCCGCGGTCTTGCCTGAGCCGTTCAAGCCGCTCCGTCTCGGGCGCATCGACCAGAATCACGCCGTCGAAGGCATGTTCGAGACCGACTTCAAAGAGCAGGGGAATGTCGGAAATCACCACCGCGTCGCCGCGCCGTCTGGCGTCGGCCAGTTGGGCGTCGCGCCGCTGGCTCACGGCCGGGTGCACGATGGCGTTGAGGGCCTCGCGCGCCACCGGATCTCGAAAGACGCGCTGGCGCAGCGCCGGTCGGTCGAGGGTGCCATCGGCCTGCAGCACCGACGGGCCGAAGCGGTCGACGATCGCGTCAAGGGCGTCGGTGCCCGGCCGCACGGCTTCGCGGGCCAGCAGGTCGGCGTCGATGATCGTCGCCCCATGGGCGGCCAGCAGCGCCGCAACGGTGCTCTTGCCGCTGGCGATGTTGCCGGTGAGCGCGAGATGAAGCATGCGGAAAGCTATCACCAACGCCAAAGGGCTCCGAAGTTTCCAGAGCCCTTCGATGCGTCGGTGTCACGTCGGGACTTACGCGGCCGCGCTGTCCTGCATGTCATCGTCCGATTCCGAGATTTCGCGCCGCTTCTCGCGGTTCACGAGCAACTCCTGAATCACCCAGCTCGCTCCGCCACGCAACCGGATCTGGTGCGGCGTGCAGCCGAGGTACCGCTGGCAGGTATTGCGGAACGCGCTGCCCGACGGGAAGTCGAGGGCACTGGCCACGCCGTCGGCACTGCGGGAGCCGTCTTCGAGCATGCTGGCGGCCACGATCAGCCGTCCCCACGTAAGCATTTGGTGCGGTGGCGGCAACTCCGCCCCCTCCAAGCGCTTCGAGAGCAGACGACGCGACACGGCGATGAGGCGTGCGAGACTGTCCGGTGTCAGGCGTTCGTGCGCCCGGGTCACCGACAGCATCACGGCGTCCCGCACGACGCTGCGCAGTCCGGCGAGGTGTGGCTTGAGCAGACTCGACACACTGCGCGCTTCGGCTTGATCCAGAAGCGCGGCAAGCATCTGCGGCGTATCCGTATCCTCGGCGACCACGAGCACATCGATGCCGCAACGACCGGCGTCGAACATGTCCTTGGCTCGCTCCCGCGTCATGTCCACGTAGGCCACGAGGGCCGCTCGTGGCACACGCACGCGCAGCTGGCGCACCCGCTCGAAATCCGCGCGGCCGTCGACATACAAATCGAAGACCACCACGTTGATAGGCCCACGCTCGCAAGCGCGGGTCAGAGACGTCCAGTCCTCGCAAGGCACGAACCGATAACGATCCCGCGCGGCAGTACGTAGCCGTGCGAGCCGGGGCTCGTGTGCGAGGAGCGTCGCGATTACACCCATGCGACGATCCGGTCGGGGAAGAGGGGACTTGACACTGACATCAGCCCAAAGACGCGGCGACTCGGGAAATCGTCACTATCCGTCACGCGATCGGCTGGTGGTTCACTAACGGTAGCCCCAGCGCGCTTGCATATTTTCATGACCGTCACTGGCGACGATGCTCGTAATCCCCGTTGACCGCGCCCGCTTCGTGCCCTCAAGCCCTCCCGTGTCCTCCGCCCTGCTCCTGTCGGCTGTCATGGCATTGGAGGATGCCTTGCTCGTGACCGACGAGCAGGGGCGTATCCTCGATGCGAATCAGGCCGCCGGTGACGTGATCGGCTTCCCGCCCGAGGCGCTCCGGGGACAACTACTGCCGCAGTGCGCGAAGCACGTGGGCGGCGGCGCGCTATCGACCTGGATCGAGGGCGCTCTTCGGACCGCCGCCGCGCCGCCGCTGGAGTTCTCCGTAGGGGCAGACGCCGACGAGCGCGTCTGGGAAGCCCTGCTCACGTCCGGCACGGCGTTCGCTGGGACGACGTTCCGGACGGTGCAACTCCGCGACGTGACCGCGCGCGCGCGGGCGGCGCGCGCACAATCCGCGCGGGAGGCCGCTCTGCGCGAATCGGAGCATCGGCTGCGTGGCGTCATCGAGGCCGGCCTCGATGCGTTCGTCATCGTCCGCGCGCACCGCGCTGCCGACGGCACCATCGAGCGTTTCGTGATTCTCGACGTCAATGACCGGGCCGGCGCGATGGTGTCGCGCACCCGCGACGCGCTGCTCGGCCAGTCGTTGATGGAGATCTTTCCGAACAGCCGTGACTGGAATCTGTGGGAGCAGCTTTGTTCGGTGCTCATCACGGGCGAATCACTCGAAATTACGCAGCATGCACCAACGGCCGCTCAACCGCTTCGTTGGCTGCAGCGCCAGCTTCTGCCGGTGCCCGGCGATGTCGTCGCCGTCGCCTCGCGCGATGTCACGGCGCGACAGCTTGAACGGCTGGCGCTTGAGGAAAGCGAGGCACGGCATCGCGAACTCTTCGAAAACAACGGGGCCGTGCAGCTGCTGGCCGATATCGAGACCGCGCGCATCGTCGATGTGAACCCGGCCGCGGTCACGTTCTACGGCTGGCCACGCGACACCATGCGCGCAATGTATGTGACGGACCTCGAAGCGGTCACGCTCGATCACTGGCGCGACACCACATCGACGATCGCCAGCGGCACGGGATTCCGCGTCCAGCGGGAGCACCGCGTCGCCAATGGCGAGCTCCGACAAGTGGAAGCGTTCATCGGCGGCGTCGCGATCGCCGGGCGCCGCGTGTTGCACATCATCATTCAGGACACCACCGATCGCGTCCGCGTTGAACGTGAGCTCCGCGAATCAGAAGCGCTATTTCGCGCCGTGATCGCCGGTATGCAGGAAGGTGTGGTCCTGCACGATGACGCGGGCGCGATTCGCGTCTGCAATCCCAGCGCCGAACGCATTCTTGGGCTGTCGGGTGCGCAGCTGCTGGGGCTTAAACCAGTCGATCGCGAGTGGAACGCTGTGCATGAAGACGGTACGCCGTGGCCCGCAGAGACCCATCCTGCCATGATTGCCCTGCAAACGGGTTGCAGTCAGGCGCGGGCGTTGCTGGGTGTGCAGCGAGGCAATGGGACGTTTGGCTGGTTGAACGTTACGGCGGAACCGTTAATCCGCTCCGGCGAACAACGGCCCTATGCCTCGGTGGCCGTCTTCACCGATGTGACCGAGGCCCGGAGCTCGGAGGAACGCCTGCGGCAGGCGCAGAAGCTGGAAGCGGTCGGCCAGATGGCGGGCGGCATCGCGCATGACTTCAACAACCTGCTTACGGTCATTCGTGGCTCCGCGGGTTTTGTACGCGAGAGCGTCGGTGTCGCGTCGGAGTATGCCGAGGATCTCGATGCGATCGAGCGCGCCACGGAGCGCGCCGAAGAGCTCACGCGCCGGTTGCTCGCCGTCGGGCGCCGGCAGATGCTGCGCGCGGAGTCGGTCGAGCTTAACCAGCTGTTGCGCGATCAGCTGCCCGTCATTCGCCAAGAAGTCCCGTTGTCGATCGTCGTGCGACTTGACCTGAGCGAAACGCCCGTCACCGCCGTCGTCGATCGGGCCCGGCTGCTCGATGCGCTCCGCGCACTGGTGGACAATGCGAGTGCCTCGTTGACCGCCAAGTCGCAGGGTGGGACCCTGTCGGTGTCGACCGCCATCGTGATGATGCGGCCTCCACAGGCACCGGCCGGCGACGCGTCGCGTCCGTTCGCCATGCTGTCGGTGTCTGATACCGGCACCGGCATGCACGACGACCTCAAGGCCCGTCTGTTCGAACCGTTCTTTTCGACGCAGGCGTTTGGTGCGAACAAAGGAATGGGGCTCGCTTCGGTACACGGCCTTGTGCACCAGAGCCGCGGTTTCATGGAGTGCGAGTCAGCGGTGGGCGAGGGGACCACGCTTCGCCTGTACTTCCCGGCAGCGTTGGTGCCCGAACCACGCGTTGCGCCCGTGCCCTCGTCGCGCATCACGCCACGCGATGTCCCGGCAACGACACCGATCGCCGCTCCGGCGTCCCACCGCATTCTGCTCGTCGATGACGATCCCATGGTGCTCGATGTTGGGCAACGCATGCTGGAAAAGCTCGGGCACGCCGTCGTCACGGCGCCTTCGGCGCGGCAGGCACTGGAAGTACTGGCGTTGCAGGCCGCCGATATCTCGCTGATGATCACCGACCTCACGATGCCCGGGATGAACGGCCTCGAGCTGATGGCCGCCGCCGCCGCCGAATATCCGACGATGCCGATGGTGGCCGTGAGCGGCTACAGCGTGGATCCGGGTGCACGCGCGGAGATCGATGCGCGCCGCGTGCCTTTTGTGTACAAGCCATTCACCAGTGGTCAACTCGCCGACGCGATTACGGGGGCGTTCGCGCGTGCGGCGGGGTGACGGTTCGCGTGGGCGAGTGGCCGCGGTCCCCGCGTATCAGAGCAGCTCTTGTTGTCCTTCGGTGGGCCGCGGAACGATGTGGCAGGCGCGACAGCGCGCCTCGTAGGAGTCGGCCGCGCCAATCATGATCGTCGGCGAGTCGTAGGGCGCGGGCTTGCCGCCGATCAGTCGCTGATTGCGACTGGCCGGCGACCCGCACAACACACAGATCGCGTGCAGCTTATCAACCATTTCCGCGACCGCCATGAGCTGCGGCATCGGACCGAACGGTTCGCCACGGAAGTCACTGTCAATGCCGGCGAGAATGACCCGTCGGCCACGGTCCGCCAGACTCGACGCCACCTGCACGATGCCGGCGTCGAGGAACTGCGCTTCGTCGATGGCGATCACCTGCGCCATGGGATCGAGGCGCAGCAGAATCTGTGACGACGAGTCGACCGGAATCGCTTCAAAAGTGCGCCGGTCATGGCTGGAGATATTCCACAGTCCGGCGTACCGGTCGTCGAGATGCGACTTGAACAGCTGCACGCGTTTGCGGGCGATCGTCGCCCGCCGCACGCGCCGCAACAGCTCTTCGGTCTTGCCGCTGAACATCGACCCCGCGACGACCTCCATCCAACCACCGGAGACTTGGAAACTGCCGCTCATGATCAGCTCTCGCTGCTCCCCTCCGTATTGGGACGCGGCTTCCGGCTTGCATTCTGCATGCGGGCGCCACGCTCCGACCACTCGACCCGACCCTCGGTGCGCTCACCGACTGGACGATCGCCAAACGCCCGACGCTCGTCGTCGGCGCGCGGCGGACGATCGTTGCCACCACGCGGCGGGCCACTACGGCCTTCCGGCCGCGGGCCGCGATCCCCACCGAATGACGGACGGGCTGGACGATCGCCGCGATCGGAGCTGCGGGGCGGACGGTCACCGGCATCGCGACGCGGCGGGCCGAACGTGCGCTCGCTGCGCGGACCACGCGCTCCGCGATCGCCACCACGATCACCACCACGATCGCCACCACGGGGCGCGTCACCACTGCGCTCGTCGATCCGGGCGCTGAGGCGACGGCCACGCAACGACACCGAACCCAGCGCTTGGACGGCCTTCGCGGCGTCGTCGGCGTTGAGCTCGACGATCGCGTGCGACTCGAACAACTCCACCTGTCCGATCCGGTCGCCCGGGATGCCCGCTTCGTTGGCGACGGCACCGACGATGTCACCCACGCGCACGCCATCACGCTTGCCGGCGGCCAGGAAGACGCGCTGCTTGCCATCGACCACCGGCGCATCCGGCTTGTAACCAGCGGCCAGTGGCGTGCGCACCGGACCGGCGGTGGTCGCCTTCGTCCGCGCCGTCACCAGATCGCGACGGGCGCCTTCGTACAACCGCAGGGCGGCGGCGGCAATCTCGAGCGAGTCATGCGTTTCCAGCAACGGCGCGAGCAGCGCCATTTCGCTGGCCGACGTACCACCGGAATTGGCGAGCGTAGTGCGCAGCGCCGCGCGCAGCGCCTGCACGCGGCTCTCGGCGTTGGCCTTGCGGGCGGCCGGCGTCCACGCTTCTGCCAAGCCGGTCGTCATGCGACGAAAGGCGGCGAGTTCGTCGGCCAACAACAGGGCGACGGCGTCCACCGGGCGTGCCGCGAGCACTTCCACCAGCGCGTCGTACGACGTCGGCGACTCCCACAACACGACCAGTGCGACGTGCTGCGACGTGGCCTGACGCACGACCTGCACGTTCAGTCCATCAACGACCATCCCGATGCGCGTAATGGCCGCGTGGGCATCGCGCTGTCCCGCCTCGGTGGTGGCCACGACCACCACCGACGGCGGATCGACTTCATCGAGGATCGACCGCAGCGCGTCGGCGCGTCCCGAGGCCGATGTAATCACGAAGCTTGGCGTCATCGCGAGCGGGGCATCGCCCGCCAGCATCGGCGTGAGGCGACGCGCGCGGCGCATCTGCGCCTCGAGGAACGCGTCGATCTCGTCCGACTCACTGTCGATCGTGCCGACCCGCATCATGTCTTCCGGCGAATCGACGAGCAGGGCCTGCAGGGTGCCGTCCATCTTGTCGGCGAGAATTTCGTCGAGGCTGAACACCACGAGCACCTGCAGCTGCTGCAGGTTGATGGCGGCTTCCCGCCGCAGCGCCAGCAGGTCGACGGCCGTACCGGTGACCACGGCCACCGGACCGGCGGCGAGGATGCGACGGGCGCGCGTGGCGGAGGTGACGGGCACGACCCGCAGGTTCTCATCGGCCAGCAGCAGGCGCGCCTGTTCGGCCGCGCTGAGGGCCTGTTCGACGGTGGGGGTGATCACCAGGCAGGCCGGCGCGGCCACGCCCTGCATCCGACGGCTGCGTTCGATTCCTGGACGCATGGCGGCGGTCATCATCCGCAGATCTGCGGGTCCCTGCAGCACCACGTGCTGGCTCCGCGTCGCCCCTGGCGACGTCTCTTCCCGCTCTTGCTCGCCCACGCCCCACCCCATCGATTGTCGGTCAGCCTGGCCGCCCAACGGCCAGTGATTGTCGCGCCCCTATGGCGCACAGCGCACCCACACCCGCGTCGCGCGTAGCGCATAGCGCATAGCGCGCCTCTGTTGAGCGCGCTTAATTGCTTCGTGTTCGCTGCATCCTGCTGTGATCGACCGCCGCCCTGCGACGGAGCGCACCCCCGGGCCTGTTACGCGCCCAGCCTTGAAAAGTACACGCGCCCGGACCCGAACTGCAGGGGGCCGGCGAGTTTCCCCTTGGCATCCCCCTTCGTTCAGCGCCTCGATCATGTCTCTGGTCTTCCAGCCGTCCGCCAATATCGCCCGACTCAAGGAATCCGCGACGCTGGCAGTGGCGGCCAAGGCCCGGGCGCTGAAGGCGGCCGGGCAGGCCATCATCGACCTTGGCGCCGGAGAGCCCGATTTCGATACGCCGGTGTTTATTCGGCAGGCAGCCGCGGCCGCCATTGAAGCGGGAGCAACCCGGTACACGGCCACCGAAGGCATTCTGCCGCTCCGCGAAGCGATCGCGGCCGACGCCAACCGTCTGCTCGCGCACGGCGCGCCGATCACCGCCGCCGAAGTCGTGGTGTCGAACGGTTCCAAGCAGTCGCTGTACAACGCCTGCGTCTGCTGTTTCGGCCCCGGCGACGAGGTCCTGATTCCGACGCCGGCGTGGACGAGCTACTACGAGATGGTGGAACTGGCGCGCGCCGTGTCCGTGCCGGTGTTCGGCGACGAAGGCAACGATCTCAAGGTGACGGCCGATCAGCTGGCGGCGGCCGCCACGCCGCGCACGAAGGGGCTGATGCTGAACTCACCCAGTAACCCCACCGGCGCCGTGTACACGCGTGAGGAGCTCGCGGCAATCCTCGACCTCGCGGCTGACAAGGGCTGGTGGGTGCTCGCCGACGAAATCTATGTGCGCATCGCGTATGAGGGCGGGGCCCAGTCGGCACTCGAGGTGGCGAAGACGCGCGAGAATCTGATCGTGATCAACGGCGTGGCGAAGGCGTACGCGATGACCGGATGGCGGATCGGCTGGACCATCGCGCCGGTGGCCGTTTCCAAGGCGATGACGGCGTTTCAGTCGCACACCACGTCGCATGCGGCGTCCGTGTCGCAGCATGCCGCGCTCGCCGCCCTCGCGCGACGGGACGAGGCCGACGAGGCCGTCAACTACATGGTCAAGAAATTCCGTCAGCGCCGCGATGCGGTGGTCGCGGCGCTCGCCGCCTTTCCGTCGGTGCGGTATGTCCGTCCGGCCGGCGCATTCTACATGTACATCAACGTGGCTGGCTTCCGTGGCGCCGCCGACGCGGGCGCGGCCTTCGCGGCGGCCGTGCTCGAGGAGCACGAGGTGGCAGTGGTGCCGGGCAGTGCCTTTCTCACGCCCGATTGGATTCGCGCGAGTTACGCCACGACGGAGTCGGTGGCCGTTGAGGGGGTGACGCGCATCGCCCGTTGCCTCACTGGCGCCTAAGCGGGCGTCCAAAGGGGCCCCCGCGACTCTCCCACGTTCTTGAGGCGATTATGATCACGACCATCGTGCTGGTGCAGGCCGATCCGAAAACCATCCCCGCCTGCGCGACCGCGTTGGCCGGCATCCAAGGCGTCAGCGAGGTCTACTCGGTGTCGGGCGCATGGGATCTGGTGGCCATCGTGCGCGTTCCCGATCTCGAGCGCATCGCGACGGTGGTCACCGAGGAATTCGCCAACGTGCCCGGCATCATCCGGACACAAACGCTCACGGCCTTCCGCGCGTACAGCCGCAATGATCTCGAGCAGGCGTGGGATATCGGGGTCGAGTAACGTTCCCGAGGCCTCAGCCGTGGCAGCGCTGCCGTTCGTTGCGAAGCAGCTCACGCCAGGCGTCCGCTTCGTAGCGCAGCACGATCGTGTACAGCGGCGCTCCCTTGATCTTGAGGCCGAAAAACAGTTCCGACTTGCCGTCGTCGTCCACGTCGATGTGGTCGAGATAGCGGTAGCGCGGCGGTGACAGCTTGTTGCCCAGCGTGGTGTACGTGAACGTCGGCTTGTACCCGTACACTCCCCTGTCCAACACCACCACGAGATGACGGGGGCGTGCTCCCATCTGACGCACACTGTCCGCCACGACTTCCGGATCGTCGTACACGACGACGATCGTGGGCCGCAATCCATTGCCGGTCTCGGCGACGTACACGTCGCGTTGATAGCGCGGCAGCATCGACATCGAGATGCCGGCCGCCGGCGCGATCAGCGTGGGAATCGCCTCGATCGCGGTCTGCAGTTCGCCCGCGGACAGCGGCGTAACCGGCTTGAGCGGCGGTCGCTTGCCGCTGGTGAAGAATTCGATGCCCTCTGGGAACGTCGTCCGCGCGCCGGGGAGCATGATCGAGCAGCCGCGTATCGTGTCAAGCGGCGCGCCCTCCCACATACCGCGCGTTGACGTGACCGGCGCTAACGCCCGCCCGCCGCGATACGGCGTGAGGGACTTTCCGGCGTACAAATATTCAAGATCGAACGCGTGCCAGCCACGATCGCTCAAGGTGAGCAGCCGGAAGCCCTGCGGTCCCATGGTGGCCAGTGGCACCACGCGCGCCCCGGTGCTGTCGCGTGTAACACGGAACAGCACTTCAGGATGGGCGGCTAGCTGCGCGCTGTCGCCCTGCCAGACGGGATCCCCTTGGTCGGCCCTGAGCGCGTTCTTGACCCGCTCCGTGGTATCGCAGGCCGCCGCGAGGAGCGTGAGCGCCAAGGGCAGGATTTGAAGCGCCACGCCGCAGAGTCGCGGGGTGGCGTTGACAGAAAATCGGGAAAGTCTCACACCGTGAGTTTCGTGGACCGGAGCGCTGAAGTCCACCACCGGCGTCCACGAGGCCTGATTGTTTGCGAGCGCCTGTCCCGCTAGCGTGCCCTTCGTGACCGACGAACGCCCTTCCGCCGACGCCTCGCTTCGTGGCGCCCTTCGTTCCCTCCGCGCGCTGTTCGGCGACGGGGCACTGGTCGCTGCTGGCAGCGGGCCCCCGCTCGAACGCATCGCCATGCGCAGCGACCCGCCCTCGGTGGCGCCGTGCGTGATGCTGGAGGCGCCGGAAGCGCACCCAATACCGGTGCCAGCCGAACCGTTGGTCGCGGCGTTTCTGGACGGCGTACAGCGGAGCCGCGTGGTGGGGTACCTCTCCGGCTCGCCGCTGATCTACGCGTCGGTCGCGGCGGCCGTCCGTGAGCGCGTGGCGCGCCGGCTCGAGACGTGGCGCGAGCCGAGTGTCCGTCGGGCGCTGTACGCGTCACGCGGCAAGCTCGGGGAGACGGCGTGGAACCAACTGGTGGACAGCGGGGTCCCCGTGGTGGACATCACCGCCGACGTGGCCGGCGAGGCGATCCCGGTGCATCCGCTCGCGCTGCGCGCCCGGGCGCTCGACCTGGTGGCGCTGGAACGGGAGGGGCTCGAACGTCGTCTCGCCGCCGAGTGGTGTCGCAGCGAATCACGATGGCTCTGGATCGACGGTGGTGTTTCTGGCAACCTGGCAGTGGACGAACGGGCAACGGCATTCGGCGTGGTGAAATCACACACCACGCTGTACGGCAGCGGGGACTGTGTGGAATCAGTGCTCGCCCTTCGGGAGGGGGAGCGATCCCCAGCCTTCCTCGTCGGGCATCGTCCGCGTCGCGCGGTGGCCAGTTGGTATCTGCGGCTCCGTACCGCTGCCGGTGGTGATCCGTTGCACGGTCTGGTGCGCGTGGAAATTTCCCCACCGGCCGACATGCTCGACCCCGAGCACATCACGGATGACGCGCGCAACCGGTTGACCGCGCACTGTGATCGGCTCTCCGCCGGCATCCTTACCGAACGGGCTCCGCTCTCGCTTCCCGATCCGCGGTGGGATACCCTCACCTACGGCATTCATGCCTGTGAGATGTATCTCGATGCGCTTGTCGGAATCTGACCTTCTTCGTCGTGACGCCGTGACCTCGCCTTCCGCTGTTCCCGGTGCCGCGTCCGACGCGGCACTCGCTGCCGTGTCGTTGCCGCTCGGTCGTGTCGTTGCGACGGAGAAGAAGCCGAACACGCCGCACGAGTTCCATTTCTGGACGGCGATCGACGCCCCGATCGGTATCGGCACGATCGTGCGCGTCGAAGGAAACACGCCGGTCGAGGCCGTGATCCCGCGGGTGTACGGCGTGGTGGTGGAGGGCTTCAGCTACAGCGATCTGCAGTCGCCGTTGCACGATGTCCTGAGTCACGACGGCCGGCCGCACCAGGGACCGCTTGCGCACACCGATCGCACCGAGATCAGGCTCTACACCGCGTCGGTGTTGCGGCACATCCCCGAGGAGCCACTACAGCCGGTGCCGCTCGGCGCGGTGTATCTCGCCGATGACGCCGATGTCGCGGTGGCCCTGCGCATGGACGGCTATATCACCGGCGAATCGTCCACGGGCATTCCGGTGGGTGTGTACCGGGCCGGTGGCATGCGCTCGCCGATCTTCCTCGACGCCGACTTTCTCGTGGGGCCCGAAGCGGCACATCTGAATATTTCCGGGGTCTCTGGACTCGCCACGAAAACCAGTGCGATTGAGTGGCTGTTGCAGTCTATCTTTGCGCACTTTCCCGCGCATCGCGGCACCGTGGCGGCGGTGTGTTTCAACGTGAAGGGGCCGGACCTGTGCTTTCTCGACCAACCCGGAAAGCTCGAGCCGGCCGATCTCGAGATGTACGAGATGCTCGGTGTGCCGCCGACGCCGTTTCAGGATGTGCGCTACTTCGCGCCGTTCACCGCCCGCGGCTTCGCGTTGAATACGTTGCGCTCGCATCCCGCCCTTGCCGACAGTGTGTCGCCGCTCACGTGGGGACTCGGTGAAGTGTTGCAGTTTGCGGAAGTGTTGCTGAACAAGGACGACATCGATGCCAAAGCCGATGCGCTCATCGATTTCATCCGTGAGCGCGTCGTCGGCAAGGATTTCGAGGAACCCGGCTTCTCGCGTACGCATCGCGTGCAGTCGTTCGCCGATCTCGATGCCTGGTTCCGCGATGTGTTGCGCAAACTCGAAGATTCCAATGGCGACAGCTGGCGCACGCATCATGCGGCCACCGTGCGCAAGGTCCGGAACCGGCTGTCCAATCTGTCCACGCGATGCGCGGGGCTCGTGACCGACGACGGCGCGGTGTCAGATCTGCCCTTCGGGAGCTTTGTGGATCGCGCGGTGTACGTGGTCGATGTCGCCAACGTGGAGGAAGACGCGCAGGATCTCGTCTTCGCCCGGGTGGTGTCCCGACTGCGCGAACAACTCGAGCGACGGGAACTTGGCGTCGATCACGTGATCGTCTTCGTCGATGAGCTGAACAAATATGCGCCTCACGATGGTCCCGATACCTATGTCCGCAAAATGCTGCTCGATATCGCCGAACGTGGTCGCTACCTCGGGCTTGTCTTGTTCGGCGCACAACAATTCCGTTCGCAGGTACATCGCCGCGTGACCGGCAACGCCGGCACGGCGCTCTACGGGCGCATGGACGGCGATGAGTTGGCATCACCCGGCTACCAGGTGCTGAGCCCGGCGATCAAAGCGCGCATGGCCACGCTCGACAAGGGACAGCTCATGGTGCGTCATCCGCACTTCACGCAGCCGGTCTTCGTGCGCTTTCCGCGCCCGTCGGTGATGTCCGGCCGCGAGGGCGTCGAACGGTTCCCACAGGCGCCGGAGCCGTCGCTGGCGCAGGCCGTCACGCGCGAATTGCGTCGCCTCGATGACACCATCGAGCTGGGCTT
Organism: Gemmatimonadota bacterium; assembly: GCA_031363815.1. Classification (GTDB taxonomy): domain Bacteria; phylum Gemmatimonadota; class Gemmatimonadetes; order Gemmatimonadales; family Gemmatimonadaceae; genus Gemmatimonas. Next base: position 23,898 of record JANLVC010000167.1, on the reverse strand, counting down.
CGTGCAGCAAACCATCCTGCTCTATGACGAGCCGGTTGTGATCGCGGCGCGCAATGCGGTCGTGCGCACGCGCCCAGACGACGTCAAGCGCGCCTTCACGCGTGAATTGGCGCGTCGTGCGCGTCCGAGCGCAAGCGAGGTCGAGGCGGTGACCCCGCGCCCGCGCGCCTTGCGTGCGTTCTCACCCGACGAATACGGCGGATGATGTCGCCGAGCGGAGTCTGCTGGCGGCGGATTGCCCGGGTATGCTGTGTGCTCACCGGCACGAGCACGCTGGTGCTCGCGGGAGCGACGCGGTTGTCCGCGCAGTCCATGCGGGTCGGTTCGGATGGCGTAACGCTCATTGTGCGGCCGCGCGTGGGCGACACGCTACGCCTCCAGATGGAGCAGATTATCGAGATGAGCGGACGCCGCACGGAATCGTCGGTGCCGCCGGTCGGTTCGGGCGTTGGTCTCGATGGGCGTCGCGTCGGCGTCTCTGCGCCGCCGGTATCCAAGTCGCCGGAGTACGGACCACGTCGCGCCCGTGCGTCGCTCCGCGTCACGAAGCTGGTGATGTACGCGCACTCGCTGGTCGAGGCGAGCGACCTGTCGTCCACGACTCTGCTGGCCACGACCGACTCGATGGCCATGTGGGCAGGCACGGCCGCCGAGCACGGACGGCCCGAGATGCTCTCCCTCCCCTCCGACGGACGGCAGGTGCGCGTACGCGTGACCCCCGACGGCGCCATGCGGGTGAGCGATCCACCACCGGGGGCGATGGAACTTGGGGCCACGCTGGCCTCGATGCCGGCGCTGCTGCCCGACAACAGTGTGCGCGTGGGGGAACGCTGGGTGCGCGACATCGTGTTGCCCTCGCTGCCGGTAAGCGGCTATCGCGCCGATGGCGCGGTGCGCACGCGGTTCCGCCTCGATTCCCTCACGCAGGGCGGGCGGAACGCCTGGATCTCCATGGACGGCGAACTGCGACGAGACGGGGCCGCGCGCGAACTGCCCGCCGGCACGCGGGTGGTCACCGCTGGTACCGTGCGCGGCACGATGGTGCTTGACCGGCTGCGTGCCTGGATTGTCGATGTCCGCACCATCATCGACGTGCAGTCCGAAGTGACCCCCGGCCCCGCCGAGGCGGCTCGGCCGATGTTGCTCGACCTGCGTATCGTCCAGCGCATTCGCGTCCGCTGAGCGGCGTACGCGCAGCCTCGTCCTTTGAGTGGACGGGGTCGTTCTGTAGCTTGCAGCATGCGCCTGGTTCACCTCAGCGATCTCCATCTCGGATTCCGCCAGTATCAGCGGCTCACGCCGACCGGAATCAACCAGCGCGAAGCTGATGTCGCCGCGACGGTGTCCCGTGCGGTCGCGCAAATTATCGCGTGTGCCCCCGATCTGATCGTTGTCGGCGGTGACGTGTTTCACACGGTGCGCCCGTCGAATCCGGCGATCCTGCACGCCTTCCGTACCTTCTCCGCGCTGCGCGATCGCTTGGCCGATACGCCGATCGTGATGGTGGCGGGTAATCATGACGCGCCGCGCACGTCGGAAACGGGCTGCATTCTCCGCCTCTTTCGTGAGATCGGCGTGCACGTGGCCGATGCCAAGGCGGAATTGTTCACGTTTGCCGGGCGCTCGCTCGCCGTGTTGGCGGTACCGGATGTTCCCGGTATCGACCGTCCGCCCTTCGTGCCCCCTGAAGGATTCGCGCACACGGTTTTGCTGCTGCATGGTGAGATCGCCGGCATGCTTCCCGCGCACGCGGCGCCGGCCGATCGGGCGGCCATGGAGATCGATCCGGCTGAGCTGCATGCCGAGCAGTGGAGCTACGTGGCCCTCGGGCACTATCATGTGTATCGCGAAGTCGCCACGCGGGCCTACTACAGCGGGTCGCTCGACTACACGAGTTCGAATCCGTGGGGCGAGCTGCGCGAGGAACGCGAACAACGCATCCCGGGCAAGGGATTCATCGAGCACGATCTCGTGTCGGGCGCGCATCGTTTTCATCCGGTGGCACCCTCGCGCTCGTTGCTGGATCTCGAACCGATTGACGCGAGCGGCATGGGTGCCGCCGACGTGGACAGTGCGCTGCGTGCTCGCGTGGACAGCGCGATCGGCGGCATCGACGATCGCGTGGTGCGCGTGACGGTGCGCAACATCGCGCGCCACGTCGTGCGCGAGCTCAATCACGACGCCCTGCGTGAGTATCGGAAGCGCGCCATGCACTTCCATCTCGACGCGCGTCGGCCGGAAGTGCTGGCGCGTCGCGGCAAGGGAGAAGGCGCACCGGGCCGTCGGGCGACGCTGTCTGAGCTGGTGGCGGAGCGGCTCACCGAGCGCCCGTTGCCTTCGGGGGTGGATCGCGAGCAGCTCGTGTCGCTCGGTCTGCGCTATTTGCAGCAGGCGGAAGATGCGGCGATGGCTGCCCTTCCTGTGCTGGAGGGCTGACCGATGCGGTTGATTTCAATCCGTCTGCAGAATTTCCGGCAGCACGCCGACACACGCATCGAGTTCGAGCGTGGCCTCACGGGCATCATCGGCCCCAACGGCTCGGGCAAGTCCACGCTGTTGGAAGCGATTGCGTGGTCGCTGTACGGCACGCCCGCTGCGCGCGGCACACGCGATTCGATTCGCTTTTCACGCGCCGCGCCACGCGCCTCGGTGAAGGTGGAGTTGGAGTTCGAGCTCGCCAGCCATCGCTATCGCGTGGTGCGTGGACTCACCAACGCCGAAGTCTTCCTCGACGGCGGTGACGTGCCCATCGCCAATACGATCACCGGCGCCACCGAGTTGTTGCAGCGGCGACTCGGCATGACGCGTTCGGAGTTCTTTCACACCTACTTCACGGGCCAGAAGGAACTCGATGTGATGGCGTCGCTGAGCGCGGCCGAGCGGGCGCGTTTCCTGTCGCGCGTGTTGGGCTACGACAGGATCAGCGGCGCCCAGGAGATCGCGCGCGAGCGTCGTCGTGCGCTCATGGCGGAGATCAACGGCCTCAAGCAGGGCATGCCCGACGCCGACGCGATCTGGCGCGGCGTCGCCGATGCCGAAGCGCGACTCGCCGTGGCGCGCACGCGGGCGACTGAAGCGGAGGTCGCGCGCGGCAGCACCGCCGACCGCCTCAGCGCCGTGGCACCGCAGTGGCTCGATGCGCAGGCTCAGCGCGACCAGATGCAGCAGCTGCTGGCCGAGCTGCGTGTGGCCGAGAGCCAAGCGATGGGATTCGCTCGCGAAGTGGAGCGGCTCGATCGCGAACTCGATGCCGTGGCCGTCGCGCACGGTGAACTTGCGCCGTTACGGGAAGCGATACGGCCGCTGCCGTCGCTGCGCGCGGAACTGGAATCGATGGAGCAGCTCGCCGCGGTCGATGCGCGACGGCAGGCGTTGATGGAGCGAGTCCGCACGGTGGCCGAGGAAGACGCCAAGCTGGCCGAACGCGCGGTGCGTCTGGAATCGGCGCCTACGCTGGAGCGCGACACGCAGCAGCAAATTGCGACGCTGCGTGGTACGCTCGCCGAAGTGGAGCGCAGCTTCGACACGGAGAGCAAAGCGTGGACGAGAGACGGTCAGGAAGCGGAAACGCGACGGGACGGACTCCGAAGGCAGTACGCTGAACTGTCGGAGCAGCGCGACACGCTTGAGGGGCTGGGCGAAGAGTCGCCCTGCCCAACCTGCGGACGGCCGCTCGGTGCGTCGTATCGTGGCGTGCTCGATTTGCTCAACGAGCAGATCGAGACCGTACGCATCGACGGCAACTACTACCGGCAACGAGTCGAGCAGCTGGCCGCCGTACCGGCGGCAATCGAAGCGATGGATGAGCAGCGCCGTACCTTGCAGACGGATCACACGGCGGCGGAGCGACGGTTGCTGCGGATTCAGAATGCGCTGGCGGAAGCGACGCAGGTGGCCGATTCGCGTACGGAGCTCGCCGCACGACTCGCGCAGGCCACCGAGCAACTTGCCGCGCTGTCTCTGGGCTACGATGCGCAGCGGCACCGCGCGCTGCGCGACGAGGTCGTGCGGTTGCAGGAGCTCGAAACGAAGGCGGCGCGAGTCGGTGGTCTCGTAGAACGTGAAGACGTGACGCGCACCGAACGGTTGCGTGTCACGGCCGTACGCGACACGGCACGCACGAAGGTGGTCGAGCTCGAGCGTCAACGCACCGTGCTGGGAATGGACGACACGTCGTACCAGCGGGTGCGCGAGGCGCATGAGCGCGCGTCGGCCGAAGCGCGTCGTGCCGAGCTCGACGCGGTCAGCGCGCAAGGCGAGGCGGAGCGGGCGCGTGCGGCGCTCGACAGCGCCGAGCAAGGGCGGCGTGATCTCGCTCGCCTGCAGGAGACACTCGACGCGCTCGAGAAGGACAAGCAACTGCACGATGAGCTCGATCGCGCGCTCACGGACCTGCGAACCGATCTCAACTTCCAGCTCCGTCCGGAACTGGCCGAGATCGCCAGCGGATTCCTCGATGGACTCACCGACGGCCGCTATAGTGCGCTGGAGTTCGACGAGGAGTACAAGGTGCTGGTGATGGAGGAGGGATTGCCCAAGCCCGTGATCTCCGGTGGCGAGGAGGATCTGTGCAACCTCGTGCTGCGACTGGCGATTTCGCAGATGATCGCCGAACGGGCCGGGCAGGCCTTCTCCTTGCTGATTCTCGACGAAGTGTTCGGGTCGCTCGACGAAACGCGTCGGGCGAACGTGGTCGAACTCCTGCGCCATCTGCATGATCGATTCGAACAGGTCATCGTGATCACGCACATTGAGCAGGTCCGCGAAGGACTTGATCGAGTGCTGTTGGTGCGTTTCGATGAGTCGCGCGGGTGCAGTGTGGTGCACACCAGTGCGCCGGTGCTCACCGACGAGCCGCTCGACGTGGATCTGTTCGGTGCCGACACCGCTGACACGCGTTCCCTGGCGGAGACATGACCGCATCGCCGCGCACCGGGCGCAGTCCCCGTCCGCTCGAAGGGCCGATGCTGGCCACCGTCGACGACATTCCGCAGTTGAACGACCTGTTCGCCGAGGCGTTCACCGAGCGCTATCGAAAGGATGGCCTGGCCGGCGTGCGCGTGCCGCCGCTCAATCCGTCGATCTGGCGCTACGCGATCGAGGATGCCGGTGCCGGTGCGCTGTGTTGGCGCGACGAAGGGGGTCGCATGGCGGCGTTCAACATCGTGCATCACTCAGGCACGGAAGGTTGGATGGGGCCCCTGTGCGTTCGCCCTGATCAACAGGGCGCCGGACTGGGCAAGATCATCGTGCAGAGCGGCATGAGCTGGTTGCGCCAACAGTCCGTAAAAGTGATCGGACTCGAGACGATGCCGCGCACGATGGACAACATCGGCTTCTATTCGAATCTCGGTTTCGTTCCCGGTCATCTCACGGTCACGCTGACGCTCGACGCCGCACTCGCGGAACACGCGCCGGCGTTACTCTCGCGGTTGTCGTCGTTCGACAAGGAATCCGCGATCAGTGCTTGTCGCGACCTTACGATGCGGGTGATGCCCGGATACGACTTCACCCGGGAACTCGAACTCACTGACCGCCTCACGTTGGGCGACACGATACTGATGGGGCCGCTGGACGCCCCCACCGGCTTTGCCGTCTGTCACACCGCGCCGCTGGTCGAGGGTCGGACGCGGGACGAATTGCGCGTCCTCAAGCTCGTGTTGGCCCGCCGCAGTGGCTTTCTGCAGTTGCTGGGCAGTCTTGCCGATCTGGCGCGCCGGACGGGCACCCGGCGCGTCGCGATTCGTCTGCAGGGCGACTATCTGGATGCGTATCGCACGCTGGTCGCGCTGGGCGCACGCGTGCGCTGGACAGACCTGCGGATGAGCGTCCACGGGTGGAATGAAGTCCCGCCCACCGAAGGCATGGTGCTCTCGAACTGGGAAATGTAGAGCAGCGCGGTTAGGGCTGCTGGTCTGGACCGGAGGGGGTGTCGCGCACGACGATCCGCCAGATGATCAGGAAGACACCACCCGTGAGCATCAGGTGGACCCAACCGGGGGCGTCGGTCGTGTACGTGATACCGCCCCACGCGATGAGCATCACGATTCCGGCAAGCATATAGAAATCCATGCCGTAATCTCGCATTGCGCGCGCCGTAGCGCATCATTTACAATATTGGGGGTAGTACGGCCCGTCCGGTGTCGATACTCGACCAGTGTGCGGGGCGGAGAGAATTACCTCTTGAGCCGATAAGTCCTCAGAAAAGGTCCGACAGACTGCGTTCACGTCATGCCCCAGTGCGGGGAAGGCGACCGCGTGGTGAGGATCTTATCAGTATTCTTTGGGCTTCAAGACCTCCTCTTCGTTCCGTAATTTTTACGAAAGCCCCGCCCATCGGCGGGGCTTTCGTGTGGCCGGCGATTCCCCGCCGTTGCCTTGCCGAGTTGCACCGACGGTACGAATATGGAGATGGAACCTCTCCCCTTTCCGGGCTGTTCGGCCGATATGCCTATCGTCACCGCGACGCGACTGCTGCGCTTCAACGCGGCCCACCGTGTGCACAATCCCGCGCTCTCCGACGAGGAGAACAGCCGCCTGTTCGGCAAGTGCAACAATCCGAACTGGCACGGTCACAACTACACGCTCGAAGTCTCGGTCAAGGGGCTGATCGACGAGCGCACCGGCTATGTGATCGATCTCGGGATGCTGCGCGACACGGTGGAACGGCATGTGGTGAATGTCACCGACCACCGCAATTTCAACATCGACGTGCCGTACATGCACGGCGTAAATCCGACGACCGAAAATGTCGTCGTGGGCATGTGGCGCGTGCTGGCGCCGGTGGTGGCGCCGGGAAAGCTGGTGCGGTTGCGACTCTGGGAAACCGACAACAATTATGTTGACTACGAAGGGGAGTAAGAACGTGATCCGACCTACTCTGGCGGCGCGCGCGGGCACGGCGACGGTCGATCCCGACGACACCGAGACGGATAGCGCCACGCAGGTGGAATTCGAAGGGCTCATCCGGCGCCAGCTCGAAATGCTGGGTGAAGACCCCGATCGCGACGGACTGCTCAAAACGCCGAGCCGCGTGGCGAAGTCGATGGCCTGGCTCACGCGCGGCTACGACCTCGATGCGCGGCAGGTCATCGGCGACGCGATGTTCGAGGAGAACCACGAGAACATGGTGATGGTGCGCGACATCGAGATGTATTCGATGTGCGAGCATCACCTGCTGCCGTTCTTCGGCAAGGTCCATGTGGCGTACATCCCGAACGGCAAAATTGTTGGTCTGTCCAAGCTCCCGCGTGTGGTTGAGGTGTTTGCGCGCCGGCTGCAGGTGCAGGAGCGACTGGGCGAGCAGATCGCCAATGCGCTGGAGGAAGTGCTGCAGCCAAAGGGTATCGGCGTGGTCATCGACGCGGTGCACCTGTGCATGATGATGCGCGGTGTCGAAAAGCAGAGTTCGCGCACCATCACGTCGTCGCTGCGCGGCCTGTTCCGTGACGACTCCAAAACGCGGAGCGAGTTCTTGCGCCTGGCGCACGGCCCGTCGGCGGCATTCTGAATCGCTCCCCATGACCACGGCCGATCCGGCAGATCGCCCGGTGCTCCACGGCGTGTCAGCCGTGGTCACGGGAGCGTCGCGCGGCATCGGTCGCGCGGTGGCCAGCGCTCTCGCCGCGGCGGGGGCGCAACTGTTTCTGATGGCGCGTTCCGCCGACGATCTCGAACGAGTCGCTGCGATGATAGGTGGTCGCGCCGTCGCGGTCCCGTGCGACGTCACGAACGCGGAGGCCGTGCGGCGTGCCGTGCAGACGATTGGCGAGCACCGCGCTGGCGGACCGTCGGTCCTCGTGAACAACGCCGGCGTCTTTTCCCTGGGCCCGCTCGAAAGCACGGATCCCACATTCTTTGAGCAGACCCTGCAAGCCAACCTGCTCGCGCCGTTTCGCTTGCTGCGTGCGTTTGTCCCGCTCATGCGGGCGGCCGGCCATGGCCATGTGATCACCATCGGTTCGGTCGCTGATCGTCACATCTACAGTGGCAATGGCGCCTACTCGGCGAGCAAGTTCGGCGCCCGCGCGCTTCACGAAGTATTGCGCGAAGAACTGCGTGGCAGCGGTATCCGCGCCACGCTGGTCGCGCCGTCGGCCACCGACACGCCCCTCTGGGATCCCATCGACCCCGACCACACGCCCGGCTTCCCGCCACGGGCCGAAATGCTGCGCCCCGAAGACGTGGCTGACGCCGTGCTTTGGGCCGTGACCCGGCCTCAACACGTCAACGTCGACGAGCTGCGCATCAGCCGGGCGTAGTCTCCGGGCAGCACGATCTCTGGTGCGCTCGCCGATCTGCCTCGCGGCATGCAGCTTTCGACTCGTTGCTGGCTTCCGCACACTCCTCCCGATCGACCCATGCCCGTTTTCTGCCTCGCTCGACGCGCCCGCATACACGCCTGCATACACGCCTGCATACGCGCCCGCATACGCGCTGCGCTCACTGGATGTGCTACGCTGGCTCTCACGACCGTCGTGACGCCCGCAACGCTGCTTGCCCAGACGCCAACCGCCCCTGCTGGTGCGCTTACGCCCGAGGACCTGCTCGGCCTGCGTACGGTATCCGTCGGCGAATACTCACCGGACGGCAAGTGGTTGGTACTCCGGGTCGCCACGCGGCGCGACGGATTGGGCTTTGTGGCGGCCCGCGACGGCGACCCGAGCTACACTCGCCCGGCTCCCGCCCGGCTGCTGCTGCTGAACACGGCGACGGGCGATACGACCGCCGTGGTCGGAGCCGCGATCACCCTCGGCAATGTGGCGTGGTCGCGTGGCAGCGACCGGCTTGCTATCGCCACCCGCGACACCATACCGCAGCTCCTGATCTGGGACGTCGCCAGTCGCAAGCTCCGTGCGCAAGCGCTCGGCGGTGCGCGGTTAGCAGAGAATAGCGACCTCGCGTGGACCGACGACGGACGTCTGCTACTGGCGATTCGGGAGCGGCAGTGGCTCTACGAAGTGCGCGCGCGCTTCGACTCACTGGTGCGCGGTCCCATCGCGGTTCAGGTTGGCACCGAGCCGTTCCTGGCGTGGGATGTGTTGCGCCGGCTTGGCAACCGCGCGATGCTGGTCGCCCTCACGCCGGCCACGGTACGCCTCGACACGCTGATTGGGGCAACGCAGCTCACCGCCTGGAATGCGTCGCCGAGCAGTCCGCTGATCAGCTGGCGTGAAGATCGCAACGCAAAAACAAACTACGAGGGCGGACCGAGCAATGAATCGCGACTGCTTGCCCGACGCGGTCGTGACAGTGTCCGCGTGATCTTCCCGTCGCTGCGCGGCGTCGTGGTGTCGCAGGCCGCCGACGGAGACCGCTATGCCTTCTCGCGCGACGGGGCCGTCTACGTGGCGAGTCTCGCCGACACGATGCCACGCCGTTTGATTGGGGCGCCGCCGCGGGCGCGCGGCGATACGGCGCGCGGCGGAGCACCGCGTGATTCGGCAGCGCGAGCGGCGGACGAGCGCTTCGCGTTGGTGAGCATGTCCCCGACGGGCGATGCCATCGTGGTCTCGTCGCAAACTGGCCTCCATCTGGTGCGTACGGCAGACGGGTCCCGCCGCCCCATCGGTGCCGTCACCGACACGATTCGCGGGCCGCGGTTTACACTCGCCGACTGGAGCCGCGACGGTCGCACGCTACTCCTCAGCATGGCGTCGCGCACGAGCTGGAATCGCGCGTTGCTGCGCGTAACCGTGGCCACCGGCGTGGTCGATACGCTGGTGCGCGACGGTCGTCTGTACGGTGCGCCGCGCGTAAGCCCGGACGGAGCGCGTATCGCGGTTACGATCGGTGAAAATGGTCGACCCGCCGATCTGTGGCTCGGTAACGCCACCTTCAGTGCGCCCACGCGCGTCGTGGAATCCAATCCGCAGTTGGCGTCGCGCGCGCTGCCGACCACCAAGCTGGTGGAGTACCTCGACGCCGATGGGCGCCCCCAGTTCGGCGTGCTCACACTGCCGGCCACTGGAGGGCGCGCGCTCCCCACGGTGTTCAGTGTGTACGAGGATTTCTTCGACGACGGTTTCGACGCCACCACGATGATGCTGGCGAGTCGCGGCTATGCGGTCATGAAACCATCAGTCACCTTCGAGACCGGCTATCCCGGCGAGGCCTGGCTGAAAGGCGTAACCGCCAGTGCCAACAAGCTGATCGAGCTCGGGATCGCCGACAGCAGCAAGCTGGGCGTGCACGGCACCAGCTATGGTGGATACGCCACCAACCTGCTTATCACGCAGACCAGCCGCTTCAAGGCGGCGATCAATATTTCCGGCAAGGTCGATCTGGTGTCGTTCTATACGGATTCGCCGAGGCTCGGCGTACGGAACGTGAACGCCGCTGAAAAGACGCAGGACCGTATCGGTGCGACGATGTGGGAGCAGCCGCAGAAGTACATCCAGCACAGCGCGGTCATGTTCGCTGACCGCATCAAGACACCGCTGCTGCTCGTGACGGGCGGTGAAGATCACAACGTGCCGGCGATCAATACGCGCGAGATGTTCTTCGCCTTGCGCCGACTCGGCAAGCCCGTGGAATGGGTGAACTACACCAATGGCGGGCATGGCATCCCCATGACAGATGCCATCGAGTTCGCGGATTGGCACAATCGGTTGGTCGCGTGGTACGACCGATATCTCAAGCCCGCCGCGCCGAGCGTGCCCGCGTCAGATCAGCAGCTGCCTGTCCGGTAGTCGTTCGTTCGCCATTCGCTCGATTCCCGTATGCAACGCGATCTGCTCGATGCTCTGCGCTGTCCAGGCACCCACAAAGAGAGCTGGCTGGTGGCCGTGGTGCTCCACGCCAGCGGCTCGACACTGCTCATGGCGGATCTCGCCTGTCCGGTATGTGGTGCCAAGTTTCGGATCCGCGACGGCATTGCGCACTTCGCGGACCTCGCGAGCTCCACGCCGCGAACACCGGCGCTGCCGCCAGAGCCGTTTACCAGCGACGCGGTGCTCCGACTGGCGGCGTTGATGGGTGTGACCGAGAGTCCGCTGCCGGTCGCGCTGGTTGGTCGCTACGCGGCCGCCAGCGAGGAGCTGGCGTCGCTCGTGTCGGCGCCGCAACTGTTGGTCAATAGCGGTCCGATGGTATCGGCCCCCGGCGCGTCACGCATCGTGGTGGCCGATCGCCTGCCACTTGGCGTGGAAACGTTGGCGGCCATCGCGGTCGATGATGCGCACGCCAGCCCCGCGCTGCTGGAAAGTGCCGCACGTGCGCTGCGACTCGGGGGACGCCTGGTGGCGCCGGCCGATGTGCCGATCCCCGCCGGCATGCGCGAACTCGCGCGCGACGATGTCGAATGGGTTGCCGAAACGACGACGCGCGCCAGCGGGCTGATTGAGCTCCGCCGCCGCGCGCCGGAATCCGTACGGTAGCGACTACTCCTCGTACAGGCTGTCGATAAGTGGCTTGTACGTTTTGTCGATCACGCGGCGTTTCACCTTGAGCGTCGGCGTGAGTTCGCCGCGTTCGACGCTGAAGTCGTGCTCGAGCAACGCGACCTTTTTGGGCGTTTCGTAGCTCGCCAGGCGGGCCAGCTGCGTCAGCACCTCCTTCTCTACCTTGGCGTTGATCGTCGGCATCGCCAACAACTCGGCGCGGCTCGTCCAGATGATGCTCTGCGAAGCGGCCCACTTCTCGAGCTGATCCCAGTTCGGCACGATGAGCACGACGGGGAACTTGCGCTTATCTCCGATCATCACGGCCTGAGAGACGTACTTGTTCGTCCTCAGCATGTTCTCGATCGGCTGCGGCGCGATGTTCTTGCCGCCAGCCGTTACGATGATGTCCTTCTTGCGATCGGTGATTCGCAGGAAACCGTCGGTCAGTTCACCGATGTCGCCGGTGTGGAACCATCCCTCTTCGTCGATCGCGTTCTTCGTGGCGTCGGGATGGTTGTAGTAGCCCCGCATGATGTGCGGTCCACGCGACAGAATCTCACCGTCAGCGGCGATCATCACTTCCACGCCGGGGATCGGTCTGCCCACGCTGCCCAGTCGGTAGTGCTCGAACGTGTTTGTCGAAATCACCGGCGACGTTTCGGTGAGGCCGTAGCCTTCGAGGATGATCAATCCTGCGGAGTAGAAGAACTTTGCGATATCCGGCGACAGCGGCGCGCCACCAGACACGAAGAAACGCAGGTTCCCGCCAGTGCGCTCCTTCAGCTTCGAGAACACCAACTTTTGCGCGAGTGCGTACTGCATCGCGAGCAGCCCGGCCGGCTCCCGTCCTGCCAGCTTCTCGTCGGCCCACTTTTCTCCGACGTTCTTCGCCCAGAAGAAAATGCGCTTCTTGAGCGCGCCCCCGGCGACGGCGTTTTCCACCACGCGCGCGTAGATCTTTTCGTATAGCCGCGGTACGGACATCATCATCGTTGGCTTTACTTCGCTCATGTTCACCGGCACCGTGTCGATCGACTCGGCGTAGGCGATCCGCACCCCGTTCGCGAACAGGAAATAGTCGCCGGTACGTTCAAAAATGTGACTGAGCGGGAGGAAGCTGAGCGCGAGATCGCTCGTGCTTACCGGCAGCGAACGCTTCGTGGCGATGACGTTCGAATACAGATTGTCCTGTGTCAGCATCACGCCCTTCGGATTGCCCGTCGTGCCCGATGTGTAGATCAGCGTTACCAACTGGTCAGGCGTGACGGCCAACGCATCGCGCTTGAACGTGGTGGCGCGCTCGGCGCTGTCCACCGCGGCGCCTTTGGCTTCGATATCGGCGAGGGTGCAGTCGCAGCCGTCGACGACCGTGGCCGCGAAGCCGATGATCCACTGCAGCCCCGGCACCTCACTGCGGATCGACGCGACCTTTTTCGCCTGATCCGCGGTGGACACGAAGATGGCGCGCGCTCCCGAGTCGTTCAGCAGAAACGGCAGCTGATCGGCGGGGAGCGTGGGATAGATCGGCACATCGGTGATCGCGCTACAGATGCAGGCGAAGTCCGCGATCAACCATTCGGGGCGGTTCTCCGACAGGATGGCCACGCGATCCTGCGCGACGATCCCCATCTCGGCGAGGCCGAGTGCGGTGCGGCGCACGCGTTCCAGGATCGTGCGGTGCGACATCGGTTCCCACACGCCGCGTGTTTTCGTGCTGAGCGCATCGGTGCGGTCGAATCGCTCGACGGCGTCGAAGAACAACGCGTTGATCGTGCCGTACGGCGGACGCGGTCCGCCGGAGGCATAGCGCGACGAGGCCGGAAGGCCGCTCATCGTCACGTTCAGGGCAGGATTGGAATCAGCAGCGACCGAAGTCATCGCCATCTCCGAATGGAGAGAAAGGCAGGGCAGAGGGGCGTCGGTACAACGAACCGGACCGACGCCTGGTGGGTGAGACTGAAATTGCGCCCGAACGTTGTCTGGCGGGAGGCCTCAGGACGATCCGGATCCACGACGAACGGGGGCGGTGACCCGTACCGGTGAGCCCCTGAGCGGCTGGCCCTTGTAGGTCACGGTGGCGCGCACGACGACCGACTCCACGGCCGCGCCAGCCGGAAACTTCAGCGCGCGCACGCGGACACGACGTCCGGCAACACCGCTGTCGTCGGTGGTGTCGATCGTGCTCGCGCGACCCTGGTCGTCAATCAGATACGCGGTGCCCATCGTGTCGTTGGTCGGATTGGCCGGTGTGAGCAACTGAAAACGCACGGGCCAATAGGGCACCGCCGTTAACGCACCGGCTTCGCGATGCCGCACGGTCACCGTAAGCGGCTTCGTCGAGTTGCTGTCGAGTCCCCGGCGACCGGTGTCGGGCAGGCTCGTACCCAGAGTATCGGTGAGGCTCCTGCCGGTGACGGAGTCTGGGCGGGTCACGATGCGAATGCCGCGCAATACCTGCAGCGAGCCGCCGATGCGTGCGGCGATGCGCTTGTCGCCCGCGACAAGCTTCTTCGCGACGACGATGCCCGTGGCCGAATCGATGGCCAGCGCCGAGTCGATGTTGAAGTCGGCGTAGAGGTACCGCGCCGTGGCGTCGCCGATGACGTCGCCGCGCACGTTGAAGACACGAGCGCGTACCGGTGTCACGATGCCATCGATGTTGCGCAGCGTGTCACCGACCACCACCGACGGCGACGGGAACGGATCGAGTTCGATCGCGGCCGCTTCATCCGGACCGAGCCCCACTTCTGAGCAGGCCGTGCCGATGCCGGTGGCGGCGATCACTGCCGACACGAGCAGGGCACTGGCGCGACGACGCGCGCGCACCGACGGTGTCACGCGAAGCGCTCGGCGAGTCGCGTGGCGATGTTCACGTACGCCTGACTTGCCGCATCGGCTGGATTCCGCAGCACGACCGGCTGGCCGGCCGCGAACGCGTCGGCCGTGGCGGGCGTGCGCGGAATCGGCGTGTCGAACACGAGATGCGTCGGGAGGTGCTCACGCACGTAGTGCACGACACGCTCCGACGCCGGATTGCCCTTTTCGAACATCGTCAGCAAAATGCCTTCGAGCGTCAGCTCGTCGTTGATACTGATCACGTCTTGAATCGCCCGGAGAATCTGCGGCGTGGTCTGCAACGCCAGCGGCTCGCACTGCAGAGGCACCACCACATGCTGACTCGCCGCCAGCACGCGACGGGTAATCGCACCGAGTCCCGGCGGCGTGTCGACCACGACCACGTGACAGCGTTCGCGGGCCATGGCCAGCAGATCCGCCAGAACGGTGCTTTCCCCGACGCGATGCTGAAAGTCCGAATGATCGGCCGACTCGCTCACGCTGCCGGCGAGGATCACACGGAGCCACGGGAGCGCGGTGGGCAGGATCACTTCGCGCAGCGCCTTCTCGCCTCGCAGATAGTCATCGAACCCGACCGTGGGGTGACCACGGCGCAGCCCGACGCCATACCGAACGGCCCCCTGAGGGTCGGCGTCGATCAGCAGTGTTTTGAGTCCGCGGCGCGCAAACGCGACCGCCAGATTCACGGCGGTGGTCGTCTTGCCGACGCCACCCTTCTGGCTCACAATGGAGAGCACGCGTCCCACGTCAGCCCTCGTCCGTGTAGGCAGATCCGTCGGTACCGCCCGATGGCGCCGACGGATCGTGATACTGGCCGTCGGAATCGTCCGGGGCATCCCGCAATTGCGCCAGCGTGCGCTCGGCGTGGGCCCGGAATCGTGCGGACGTTGGATCCTGCTCGGTACTGAAGTGGAGGAACGACTCGAGATGCATGGCGGCGTGTGCCGCGTCACCCCGCTTCAGGAGAAGAAACGCCAAGCCATAATGGGCCCCGGGCGATTCTGCATCGAGCTGCAGAGCGCGACGATACGTCCGAATGGCCTCTTCGGGTTGCCCGGTCTTGGAGAACGCGATGGCAATGTTTTGCAACACGCCGAGGTCGTCGGGTCGCTCGCGCAAGGCGAGTCGATACGACGTCAGGGCGTTTGCATAATCGCCGCGCGACTCGAGATCGAGCGCTTCAGCCAGGAAGTCCGTGGGGCGCGGATCGCGCCCGGACGTGCCGCCCACGAGGCGGCGCCACCAAGTCATGCGCTCGCCGTGGATCGGAGAAAGTAGAGAAGAAGTGCTGCGATCGATGCGCAAAGCTATCGGGACAGCGCGTTGCCAACAAGTTGCCGCACCTGTTGTCAGGAGAATCCACGTTGCCGCCTGCCACCGTGAGGGCTACACTCGGGTTACACTGCGGGATCCCCTACCGGAGCGCCACGATGACCGCACCACAGCCGTACGCACCTGATCCGTCCAAGGGCGTGATGATCGTGGATTGGCCGCTCTTCGGGGAGCTCGCTCGTGCGCTCGCCGTGCGCGTCGCGCACGAATGGAGCCCCGAACTCGTGGTCGGTATCGCCACCGCCGGCGTGGTGCCCGGTGCCGCGGTGGCCGCCATTCTTGACCTGCCGTTTCATTCGATCCTGATCTCGCGTCGCTACAGCGCGTCCCCGGTCCGCGAAACACCGGCCGTGTTCGGGGCGGCGCCGTCTGAAGTGCGGGGCAAGCGCGTGCTCGTGGTGGACGAGACCTGCGATTCCGGTCAGACCATGCGGCTGGCGGTCGCGGCAGTGGGCAACGGCGGCGCCTTGGAAGTGCGTACCGCCGTGAGTTTCAAGACCGGTAGTTTCGCCCCGGATTATTTCGCGCTTGCCACCCAGAGCATGATCGTGCTGCCCTGGGACCGCGAAATCATGAGCGACGGAGAACTCCGGCCGAACCCCAAGTACGCCGGCCTGATCCCCGACGTCTGATCGGGGGTAGCCTCAGGCGCTGGTGGCGGCCCGCTCGTACGGGATCCCGCGTTCCATCGCTTCCCACACGTAATTGAGCACGTCGATCGAGCCGAGCAGAAAGCGGCACTGCCCCTCGGCGGCGGAGTCGGGGGTCACTTCGAGCACGGACATCGGTGCGTCGGCCAATCGTCCGAAAAAGCCCGCAAAGAGCCCAGTCGAAACGGGACAACCGGTGGCCGCGGCCGCCGCTTCGCCCCAGTTGTTCGCGTCGAGCACCATCACCGCTTCGCTGAGTGACGAGAGCTGCACGAGGCCCCAGCCGATCTCGAAAAAGTACTCGCGAAGCAGTATCGGGAAACGGCTGTCGACCAGGTCGTCGGGGCCGTGCTCGCTGCGATCCGCCAGCCACGCCGAGAAGTGGTCGAAGAGCGCCTGTCCCGCGGCATAGCCCGCATCACGGACGGCATCGACCGGGACGGCCGGATGCGCCTGCTGAGTGGACCGGCGAAGCCCGTCGAAGAATTCGACCGGCACCGTAACGGTGCGGGTGGTCAGGAAAGGAAGCGAAGTGCTCATGGTCCCGGGACGCTCGCCCACTGCGGCGGTCACGTCAAGCGGGGATGACGTGATGGACGATGCCCGGAGTGTGTCGGTGCGAGCCTCACCGCCCGGTTCGCCGGATCAACTCGGCCTCGTCGATCACCTCGATGCCCAGTTCTACCGCCTTCTCCAGCTTGGCGCCCGCCTCCTCGCCGGCCACGACGAACGTGGTCTTCTTCGACACGCTGCTGATCACCCGCCCGCCGGCCGCCTCGACCAGCGCCGCCGCCGCGGTCCGCGAGAGCGTGGGCAGGGAGCCGGTGAGCACCACCGTCGCCCCGGTCAGTGGGCCATCGGCTTGCACCGCGTTCGGCTCGTCGAAGCACACGCCGCGATCGCGCAGCCGCTCCACGAGGGCACGCGAGGTGGGGTCGGCGAAGTACGACGACATCGACGTGGCGATGGTGTCGCCGATACCGCGCACCGCGCCCAGTTGCGGCGGCGTCGCGGTGCTGATCGCGTCCATGGTGCCAAACTGCCTGGCCAACAGCTGCGCGGCCTGCGCGCCGACATGACGGATACCAAGCCCGAAGAGCAGGCGCGACAGCGGCTGCTGTTTCGCCGCCGCGATCGTCGCCACCAGATTCTCGGCGCTCTTGGTGCCGAACCGCTCGAGACGCAGGAGCTGCGGCACCGTGACGTCGAACAGATCGGCGAAGTCGGTGATGAGGCCAGCTTCGAGCAGCTGCTGAATGCGGGCGTACGAAAGTCCGTCGATGTCAAGCGCGTCCTTGCTCGAGAAATGCACGAGCCCTTCGAGTTGACGACCCGGGCACGCGACATTCGAGCAGTAGGTCGCGACATCGTCGCCGGAGCGGTGGGTCGCGCTGTGGCAGCGTGGGCACTGCGTCGGCATACTCCACGCGCACTCGCTCCCGTCGCGCCGCTCGGGCACCGGCCCCAGCACGTACGGAATGACGTCGCCGGCGCGCACCACCTGCACCCAGTCGCCATCGCGCAGATCTTTCTTCGCGATCTGATCGGCGTTGTGCAGCGACGCATACGTGACCGTTGCTCCACCCACGTCGACCGGCTCGAGCACGGCGAATGGCGTGAGCACGCCGGTGCGCCCCACGCTCACCTCGATGCGAATCAACTTCGTCACCGCCATGTCCGGCGCGAACTTGCGGGCAATTGCCCAGCGCGGCGTGCGATCGTTGCGCACGCCGAGTTCGTCCTGCAGCGACATGTCGTTCACCTTCACCACACCACCATCGATCGCGAAGCCGAGCAGTGCGCGCGTCTCGTGCTCGATCGTGTGCGCCCACGCGGACACGTCGGCCATCGTGTGGCATCGCGCTCGATGTGGCGCCACGGGAACTCCCCACGCGCTCAGTTGCTCGAGCAAGTCCCACTGACTGCGCGCCGGCGCGTTGCCATCGGGCAGAACGGCGGCGTAACCGAAGAAGCGTAAGGGACGCCGTGCCGTGATCGATGAATCGAGCTGACGCAGCGCACCAGCGGCGGCGTTTCGCGGATTCACGAACACCGGCTCGCCCGCGGCCACGCGCGCCTCATTCAGGGTCTCGAAACCGGCGAACGGCATGTAGACCTCGCCGCGGATCTCCATCAGGCGAGGATGACCGTCGCCCAGCAGCCTCAGCGGCACGCCGCGAATCGTGCGGATGTTCACGGTAACGTCTTCGCCTTCGGTGCCGTCGCCGCGCGTCGTGCCCGTGGCCAGCACGCCATCACGATACGTGAGCGCGATCGCCGCCCCGTCAATCTTGAGCTCGACCGTATAGCCGCTGTTGTGGACCGACGCGCCCACCACCCGCTCGATCGATTGCTCGAAGGCCAGCAGGTCCGCCTCGTCGAACGCGTTGTCTAGTGACAACATCCGGACCAGGTGCCGATGGGGGTGGAACGCGCTTTGCACTGGCGCACCCACACGGAGCGTGGGAGAATCTTCCGTACGTAGTGTCGCGTGCTGGTGCTCGATGGCCTGTAGCTCGCGGAAGAGCCGGTCGTACTCGGCATCCGACAGGGCGGGACGGTCGAGCACGTAATACTCATGCTGCGCGCGGGCCAGCAGTTCGCGCAATTCCGCAGCGCGCTGCACGGTGGGGAATGGAACGACGCTCATGTGCGGAATGTATCTGTCAGACAGCGACGAGTCATCTGCCGCCGATCGAGCGGCGGTGCTTTACTCGTAGCAACGGACACCACTGCAGTATTTACGCGCTCCGGCGCGGGAGGTCGCATGCTCAACAGCGGAAAGCGGGATCGTGGTATTCACATGGACGGCCGTGCACTCGGGCTTGGAATTCTCATCGGTGCCGCCATCGGTGCGGGCGCCGCATTACTCATGGCACCGGGTACTGGCGAGCAGACCCGCCGTCAGCTGCGGCGCAATGCGCGTCGATTGGCGGAGCAGGGCGGCGACACCCTCTCCACCTGGTGGGGCGATGCCGACGACTCGGCGCGTCGTCTCGCTCGCCGTGGCATGACGCAAGGCCGCAAGGCGGCTGCACGCGTTCGCGAGCGGGCCCGCGACGTGGCGCCATGGTAAGCGCGCGGAGTGCCTAGCGGAGCGTCCTCAGCTCTTCGTCGGCGCTTTTGCGATAGTGTTCGTCGTTCGCGTCCTGGAGCGGAGCGCGCAGTGCGGCCTGATAGGCGGCGCGCGCTTCGTTCCGGCGCCCGGCGTCGCGGTATACCCGCGCCAGATCCAGCTGGTGGACCAATCGATTCGGCTCGGCGGCGACCGAGAGTTCCATGTAGCGAATCGCCTCCGGCCAGCTCGCGCTACCCAGCACCCGACCACCCAGAAATGCCTTGGCGACGGCACGCGAGAAGCCGTTCAGTCGCATGACTTCCGCGTGCCAAACGCCAAGCACGTGCAGCGCTCCCGGATGCTTGGGCTGCAGCTGTAGCGCCTTCAGCGCTTCGTCGCGCACTTCAAGTGCGTACTTCACGCGATCACGTGGATTCACCGCGAGCGCCGTGCGTCCCACCGCGCGCGCACGCTGGAAGTGTCCTTCGGCATCGTTGGGATTCGCCACGACGGCCCGCCGCGCGTAGTCCGTGGCGCGCCCATACAGCGCACTGCGCGTCTCCGGATTCTTCTCGAACTCACCAAGGTCCACGGCTTCGCGCGCCGCCTTCCAGAGCGCCGCATACGACGTGGGCTCCGCCTTCACGGCCCGCTCGTAATTGCCGAGCGCGGCGGACGGACGACGCTCGATACTCTCGCGGTCTCCGGCACTGAGCAGGTCACTCACGCTCTGCGCGGCGAGGGCACGCGGAACCAGCGGCAGCCCCGGCAGTGCGACCGCGGTGGTCCAAACGGTGAGACCGATCGCCAATCGGCGTGCGGTGCGGACGGCGGGGATGTACGTTGGCTGCATCATGAGCTCTCGTCTGTTGGCACGCGCACTGATCGAGCGAAAGCGCGACGGTGGTCGAATTACCCCCGCCGAGTGGCGCACGCTCATGTCGCAGTACGCGACCGATGAAGTGCCGGACTACCAGATGGCCGCCTTGGCGATGGCGATCTACTTCAACGGGCTTGATCGCGACGAGATCGGCGCCCTCACCGACGCCATGCTGCACAGCGGCGCGGTGCTCGATCTCGACCATCTCACGATGGCGCGCATCGACAAACATTCCACCGGCGGCGTCGGCGACAAGGTGTCGCTGGTGCTGGCACCACTCGTCGCGTGCCTTGGCGTCGCCGTGCCCATGATGTCCGGTCGCGGACTGGGGCACACCGGCGGTACCCTCGACAAGCTCGAATCGATCCCCGGTTTTCGAACCGATCTTTCGCTGGCGCATACCACCGCGCAGCTCGAGCGCATCGGATGCGCGTTGATCGGGCAAACGCGTGAGATCGCGCCTGCTGACCGCCGGTTGTATGCCCTGCGTGACGCCACCGCGACCGTCGAGAGTATTCCGCTCATCTCGGCCAGCATTATGTCGAAGAAGCTCGCCGAAGGCCTCACAGGGCTCGTGCTCGATGTGAAGCGCGGCTCCGGCGCTTTCCTGCCGGAGCTCGATCGCGGACTGGCCCTCGCCCGCACGATGATCGAGCTGGGTGCCGACCACGGCTGCCCGGTCGTGGCGCTCATTACCGCTATGGATCGGCCGCTTGGAAGGGCCTGTGGCAATGCGCTCGAGGTCGAGGAGTCGATTATGGCACTCCGCGGCGAGGGTCCACCCGACCTCCTGAAGGTCACCTACGCCCTCGGCGCCGAGATGCTGGTGTTGGCGGGAGTGGCGACGGATCGCGACGACGCCCTCCGACGCCTGGAAGTCGCCATCTCAAGTGGCCGGGCGGCGGCCAAGTTCCAGGAGATCGTCGCGGCCCAGGGCGGAGATCCCAGGGTGATCGACGACCCGTCGATCCTTCCGCAGGCCGCTGAATGCGAGCTTTACCTAGCCCCCCGCGGCGGCGTGATCGCTCAGGTGGAGCCGAAAGCCATCGGCCGCGGCATCACCGCGATGGGCGGTCAGCGGACCACCGTGGAGGACGGAATCGATCCAAGTGTCGGCTTCGTCATCACCGCCCGCCCGGGCGACATCGTGCGGGCCGGCGAGCCACTGGCCACGGTATTTGCCCGTGATCGGGATGGTGTGCGAGCCGGCCTCGTCGCCCTGCGCACATCGATCACCATCGCCGAAGACGCCGAGCCGCCGCTCCCGCTGATTTCCCATCGGGTCACCGAAGCCGGGGTCACGCTGTACGAATAACGCCCATCGGGATGGGGGAACGTGCAGGCCCCACTCCCCGTTCGCTCCCGGTCTGGATACTTTGCAGGTCGGTCGTGAACCGGTTGCCTCTTGATCACCGACGCCTTGCGTCCCCGTCGCCATCCCATGATCGCTCCGAAAACGAACCGTCTACTCAGTCTCGTGGCCGCCGCCACCGTGCTGCCCCTGCTCGGGCTCTACGGCCTGCTGATGTACATCGCGACCCCGAGCTCAACTGGTGGCATGGAGCCAACGGTCACCGCGGTCTGCTACATCGCGTTCACGTTCGTCTTTGCGGCACTGATCATTGTCGCGCTGAACTTCTCCAAGCAGCTTTCGCGTGAAGCGAAGGGTGTGTACCTCACGCCGTAACTCAGGCGCGGGTCGATGGTGCGAAAGGCGCGGGATCACTCAGATCCTGCGCCTTTTCTTTCTGGTGCGAGCCGAGCACATAGGGTCTCGACGCGGAATCCGTGTTCAGGATCACCACATGTGAATGTCTGTGCACGATTCCCACGCTCGAGGGTCCCGCGATGCGCCATACCACACTCATTGCTCTTGTCACGGTATCGCTCGCGCTGAGCGCGTGCGGCGGTGAGGCGACGACCAGTCCCGTCAATATCGACACCCCGACGGTCACGCCGAACACAGAGGCGGTGATGGTCATATCGCCGAACGTCACGCAGGGAGCCATGGTGGGGGTCCCGTTTGTGTACGATGCGACCAAGGCCGGCATGACGTTCAGCGATCCGCGGAAGTCGGGGCTCACCTACTCGGTGTCGTTCACGCCGGCCGTGAGCGGGATGACGGCCGCCAACGGCACGATCTCCGGGACGGCCAGCACTCCAGGCGTCTACACCGTGACGATCACCGCGCGCGACAACAGCGGCAGCAGCGCATCGCACAGCTTCGCGATCGTGGTGTTTGCCCGTGATCTCACCGCGCCCACCATACCGGCCACGGCACACCTGTATTCCGATATCAGCAATCCGCTGCCGCGCCATTTCTCACAGGCGGCGCCGAACGCCGGAAGTCCGATCAGCGCCGATAACACACCCACGTCAAACGTGACCACGAACGCTGGCGCTACGTTAGGCCGTGTGTTGTTCTACGACCGCCGGCTGTCGGTCAATGACCGCGTGTCGTGCAGCTCCTGTCATCAACAGCAGTTCGCATTCTCCGACACGGCCCGGCTGAGCCGTGGCTTCGCTGGCGACATCACCAGCCGCCACAGCATGGGACTCGCCAACGCCCGCTTTTACGCCAACGCCCGCTTCTTCTGGGATGAACGCGCCGCGTCGTTGGAAGCGCAGGTGCTCCAGCCGATTCAGGACGCCACTGAAATGGGAATGACGTTACCGAACGTGATCGCCAAGCTCTCAGTCACCACCTACTACCCGGCGCTGTTCACCGCCGCGTTCGGGTCGGGCGATATCACGAGTGATCGCGTGAGCCTCGCCCTCGCCCAGTTCGTGCGGTCGCTGGTGTCGGTGCACTCGAAGTTCGACCGGGCCTTTGGTGTGAACGGCGTGCCGAATTTCGCGGCCACCTTCACGGCGCAGGAGCTCGCGGGGCAAGAT
Source organism: Gemmatimonadota bacterium (assembly GCA_031363815.1). Lineage (GTDB taxonomy): Bacteria > Gemmatimonadota > Gemmatimonadetes > Gemmatimonadales > Gemmatimonadaceae > Gemmatimonas. Next base: position 843 of record JANLVC010000167.1, on the reverse strand, counting down.
CTCTTCAACGGCCGCGCCGGATGCGCCCGCTGTCACGGCACCAATGCGCATATCAGCGACAACACGCACAACACCGGTCTCGATGCCACGATCACCGATGTCGGTGCCGGTAACGGACGATTCAAGGCACCGTCGCTGCGCAACATCGCCGTGCGCGCGCCGTACATGCACGACGGCCGCTTCCAGACGCTCGAGCAGGTGATCGCGTTCTACGACAGCGGCGTGCAGAACAATCCGGGACTTGATAACCGGTTGCGCGGTGGTGCGGGCGGGAACGGACCGCCGCTGCGGCTCAATCTCTCGGTGGCCGAACGTGCGTCGTTGGTGGCGTTTCTGGGGACGATGACCGACACGACATTCCTGACAGATGTTAAGTTCTCGAATCCGTTTGGCCGGTAACACCTAGTACTGCGACCGGTTAAAGAGTAGGTAAGCAGACGGTCGGAGAATCCGGACGGATCCTATCCTTGGCCGGTATGCCCAGACCTCCCTTGTCGTTTCGGTGGTGGGTTTGATCGGCTGCAGAATCACCCAGAACCCAGAACCCACGGCCTCACGCGTCAAGCCCAGAGCCTCTCGCGTTGGGCGATGGGCTTGAGGCCGTGAGTGGTGGGTACTGGGTGGTGGGTTTGATCGGCTTCGGTGGTGGCGACCGACAGATCGCTACTCCCAGGCACTGCTTCACCGCGGATTACACGGATAGCACGCGAATGTGCTCCGGGTTGACGACACGCTCCGGCGCGAGTTCGACGGATCCGGGTTTTGTTGTTGAACAACGAAAAGCGAACTGCTCTACGCCAACGATCCTTGGCGTGCGTGTTCGTGAGCTTATCCGTGTCGTTT
>JANLVC010000120.1:0-31541 GCA_031363815.1 Gemmatimonadota bacterium | reverse complement strand
GAGCACAGCCAGTCACACGGCGAACCAGACAGCGGGCGTTTCCGACGTGGCGGTGCGACACGCCATCGCGCGGGATCGATCGGCGCCGTTGCGTCTCCTCGCGCCTGATGGCCGCACCGATGACTCCGATGCGGCCACGTGGCCCGAAACGTCATCGGCCACGCGCCATCGACTGTCGCCCGAAGGCACTGGCGAGGCGCCCGAACCGGAACGCGATGCGCGCCCGATCATGGACGTGCCCCGCGGCGCCGAGGAGGTCGAGCAGCGTGCGCCGGGCGCGCGTGCGGCCGCCACGCTCGTGGCGAGTTTCGACGGGTTGGGCGTCGGCTTTACCGGTCCGCAGGGAACCGCCACCGGACGCAATCCGTCGGACAATTCGCTGGCCGTCGGGCCGGATCATGTCATGCAAGTGGTCAACTCGCGCATGGCCATCTTCAGCAAGAAGGGACGCACGTTCGCGACCTCGGGGCAGGTACTCTACGGCCCGGTGGAAACGCGCAATGTGTTTCGTGACTTTGGCGGCCCCTGCGAGAACCGCAACAACGGCGACGCGGTGGCGCGCTACGATCAACTGGCCAACCGCTGGCTCATCGTCATGCCGATCTTCTCGCGAGTGCCGGTGCGCCAGAACGAACCCAGCGTGGGCCGGTCGGGTGAGCCCGCCCGTCGCAGCCAGCCCGGACAGCTGCGGCAGCCGGGCGATGCCTCGCCACTATTTCAGCCAGGCCGTTCGGCGGAAACGCCCCCCGCGGCGCCCGCCGCGCCTGCGCCCGGCACGCCGGCGGTAGGCACGCCGCCGGCACGACCGCAGGAGCAAGGCACGTACGCGATGTGCTACGCGGTAAGTACGACGCCCGATCCGTTCGGACCGTATTACCGCTACGAGTTCATCCGCCCGCTCTTCCCGGACTATCCGCGTCCCGCCGTGTGGCCCGACGGCTACTACGTCCCCACGAGCACCGGTGACGAAGTCATTCAGAAGCACGCCTGCGTCGTCGACCGGCTCAAAATGCTGAAGGGACTCGATGCGACGGAGCAGTGCGTGATCGTCGATGGCGTCAACTTCCTGAACAATGCGGATCTCGACGGTACGCAGCTACCGCCCATCGGCGCGCCGAACATCATGCTCGCGGCCGGCGGTACGCAGCTCAAGAACGACCTCACCGACGACGGTATCTACGCGTGGACGTTTCGCGTGAACTGGAACGATCCGTTGAAGACCAAGGTGGAAGGACCGGTGAAGATCGCCGTCGCACCGTATCACTACCTGTGTGGCGGACAGCTCACGAGTTGCGTGCCGCAACCCGGCACCGATCGCCGTCTCGATGCGCAAGGCGACAAGCTGATGGCACGCGTGGTCTATCGTCGCATCGGCGCGCAGCAGTCGATCGTGGCGGTGCATTCCGTGAACACGGCAGCTGGCGCGGGTGGTGTGCGCTGGTACGAGTTCCGACTCGGCGCGGGAGCAAACGGCGCGCTCCGCCTGCATCAGCAGGGCACGTTTGCACCCGATGGCTTCTATCGCTGGATGGCCAGCCCGGCCATGGACGGCAAGGGGAACATCGGCATCGGCTACTCGTTCGGCGGCACGCCCAACTTCGCGGGCCAGCGCTTTGCGGGCCGACTCGCCGGCGATTCCGCCGGCACGCTCACCATGCGCGAAACCGTGCTCGTGGAAGGCGAAGGATCGCAGACCAACACGCTGCGCTGGGAGGACTACAGCCAGACCGCCGTCGACCCCAGCGACGACTGCACGATCTGGTACGTCGGTGACTACTTCAAGAAGGGCGCGAGCAACTATTCCACGAAGATCGGCGCGTTCCGCATGCCCGGTTGCGTGGGCGCGCCATGACGCAACGCGGCGCGCTCTGGTTCGCGTTGTGCGTCGGGGTGTGTGGTGCGGGCGCCCTGCGTGATGCGCAGGCACAGGTGGCCACACCACCGCCGCGCCCCGCGCGCACACCGGCGCCGCCGCCTCCACCAAAAACCAGTCGCGCCGATACGTTGCGCGGCTCGTTCACCACGCCCGGTCGCAACTGGTGGGATGTCACCTTCTACGACCTGCGTGTGCGGCTGTCGCCGAGCGACAGCAGCCTCCGTGGCAGCAACGGCATCACCTATCGCGTGCTGCGCGAGGTAAGTGGCACGCCGCGCGAGATGCAGATCGATCTGATGGAGCCGCTGCGTATCGACAGCATGGTGCAGGATGGGCGAACGCTTCGCTTTCGCCGCGAGGGCGCCGCGTTTTTCGTCACGCTCGCGTCGGTGCAGCGCGCCCGTGAGTACAAGACGATCATGGTGTACTACAGCGGACGTCCGCTGATCGCCCGAAACCCGCCGTGGCAGGGCGGCTTCACCTGGGGCGCCGACTCGCTGCAACGCCCATGGGTGGTCACCACCGATCAGGGGATGGGGGCGTCGGCATGGTGGCCGAACAAGGACACGCAGGCCGACGAACCGGACAGCCAGCGCGTGGCGATCACCGTGCCGGACCCGTTGATCAATGTGTCGAACGGGCGGCTGCGCAGCACCACTCGCCATCCCGACGGCACGACGACGTACGAATGGTTCGTCGTCAATCCGATCAACAACTACGGGATCGCCGTGGCGGCGGGGAACTACGCGCACTACAGCGAGGTGTACGCGGGGCTCAAGGGCAACCTGACGCTCGACTACTGGCCGCTCGACTACAACCTGGCCAACGCGAAGCGACAGTGGCCGCAGGTACGCTCGATGATGCAGTGCTTCGAGCACTGGTTCGGACCGTACCCGTGGTACGAAGACGGCTACAAGCTCATCGAGGTCCCGAACACCGGCATGGAGCATCAGACGGCCGTCTCGTATGGCAATGGTTTTCGCAACGGCTATCGCGGTCGCGACGGCTCGGGCACCGGACTCGGGCTCGAATGGGATTTCATCATCGTGCATGAAAGTGCGCACGAGTGGTTCGCCAACAACATCACGACGAAGGACAACGCCGACATGTGGGTGCATGAGAGCTTCGCCAACTACGCCGAAGGACTCTACACCGAGTGCCTCTCCGGCAAGGACGCGGGCGCGCGCTACATCATCGGGTCACGTCGCGGTATCCGGAATGACCGGCCGATCATTCCGGCGTACAACGTGAACGATCAGGGCTCGGGGGACATGTACCCGAAGGGCGGATCGATGCTGCACACGATCCGCCACATCATCGGCGATGATGCGACATGGCTTAGCATCCTGCGCGGGCTCAACGAAACCTTCCGTCATCAGACCGTGATGGGGTCGCAGGTCGAGTCGTACATCAGCAGGCAGGCGGGCATCGATCTGTCGCGCGTGTTCGATCAGTACTTGCGCACGACCATGATCCCCACGTTCGAGTATCGCATCGAGGGGGCGACGCTGCACTATCGCTGGAACACCGTGGTGCCGAGCTTCGACATGCCGGTGCGCGTCACCCTCGACTGGCCGCAGCTCGCCCCGCTGCGCCCGACGACGTCCTGGCAGCAGGCCAGCGTTCGCCTGCCTAACGCGTCCGACTTTCGCGTAGACGCCAATTTCTACGTGATTCCCAAGAACGTCGACGCACCCGCGCGCGACAAACAGTGAGTCGAATAGTGAGACGAATAGTGAGACTGCCCCATCCGCTTCTGCGTCCGCGCGCGCTTCCGCGCACGCGTCTGCACCAACTGCCGCGCAAACTCATGATGTTGGAGATGTACCCATGCGAGTGATTCGTCTCAGGGTCCGGCCGACCCTGCCTTTGGTGCTGGCGCTCAGCGTGGGCATCGCATCGCTTCCACTGCACGAGGCGGCGTCACAGGCGCAGCCGGCGGCCAGCGATGCCGACACGCGACTACGCCGCCTGTACACGACGGAATGGAACTGGCGCCAGGAGCAATTCGCCCGCGGCGGCGCCAATGGCACCCGCGGCTCGGCCGACCACTTCCCACGCGTCGACGCGGCCTCGCAGACGGTGCGACTCGTCTACTGGACCAAGGCACTCGCGAGCCTCGACAGCATTCCGTTCGCGCAGCTGTCGCCCGAAGAGCGGATTAACGCACAGGTCTTTCGTACCTCCATCGAAGCCTTGGTGGTTGATGTGCGCTACAAGGCGTACGAGGCGCCGTTCAATGCAGACACGTTCTTCTGGACCGACTTCACGCCGCGACAGGGCTTTCCCACGGCGGAGGAGTATCGCCGGTATCTGAGCCGGTTACGCGATGTGCCGCGCTCGTTCGACGAGCAGATCGTCAACATGCGCGCCGGTCTCGCGCGCGGATACACGGTGCCGCGCGTGGCCGTCGTGGGCCGCGACCTGACCATCGTGCCCTACACCGTGGCCGATACGACCAACCCGCTCTATGCGGCGTTCGCGATGATGCCGGCCACCATTCCGGCGGCAGAGCAGGCGGCACTGCGCGCCGAGGCGATCGAGGTCATCAGCGCGACCGTCGCGCCCGCGTACACGAGGCTCCTCGCCATGATGCGCGACGAGTATCTGGTGAAGGCGCGCACCACGCTGGCCGCCGTCTCGCTCCCGGACGGGCCGGCGTACTACAAGGCGATGATCGAGAAGTTTACGACGCTGCCTCTGACTGCACGGGAGATTCACGACATCGGTCTCTCCGAAGTCGCGCGCATTCGCGCCGAGATGCAGACCACGATGGAAGCTTCGGGATTCAAGGGTACGCTCCCGGAGTTCATGACTTTTCTGCGCACCGATCCGCAGTTCTACGCCAAGACGCCGCGTGAACTGCTGTCCTATTCGGCGTACGTCTCCAAGAAGGCCGACCTCAAGCTCAGCGAAACCATCGGCACGCTGCCGCGCTTCCGTCACGGCATTCTTCCGGTGCCGGCCGCGCTCGCGCCGATCTTCACCGGCGGTCGCGGCGGACTCGAAGCCTGCCTCATGAACACGTACAACCTGCCCGCGCGCCCGCTGTACACGCTGGCTGCACTTACCCTGCACGAATGCACGCCGGGGCACAGCTTTCAGGCCGCCCTCACGCGCGAAGGGCCGGCCCGTCCCGCCTTCCGCAATGGCACCTCGTTTTCCGGCTACGGCGAGGGATGGGGGCTCTATACCGAGTGGCTGGGCACGGTGATGGGCATCTACGAAACGCCCTACGAGGACTTCGGCCGGCTCACGTACGAGATGTGGCGCGCCTGTCGCCTCGTGATCGACACCGGCATTCACCAGTTCGGATGGACGCGCGAGCAGGCGGTCACCTACCTCAAGTCCAATGCCGCGCTCTCCGACCACGAGATCGGTACCGAAATCGATCGCTACATCGCGTGGCCTGGGCAGGCGCTCGCCTACAAGCTCGGTGAGCTGCAGATCCGTCGCCACCGGAAGGAGGCGGAAGCGAAACTGGGGGCGGCCTTCGACCAACGGCTGTTCCACGACGCCATCCTGGCCCTTGGATCGGTGCCCCTTTCGGTGCTCGCGGAGCGTATGGCCAAGTTCATCGCGGATGGTGGCAAGAATCCCACCGCCGTGCCGCTGGTGCCGTGAACTTCCCACTGATGTAAGCGCTCCGCAAAACCGGGGACCGGCGTGCGCCTCCTCGGGTCTTTCGCCGCGCGCCAGCAAGCGGTAAGGTGTCAGCGCTTACATTCCCGCCTCCGCACTCGCGGTTTCATGCCATACGGTGCACCGCTTTTCCCACCGCACGCCGCCAAGCCCCCATGACATCCAGCTCAGATTCCGAGCGCGGACCCGATGCGTCCTCCCTTCCGGCAGCGGTCGCGGGGGCCCGCCGGGCCCAGCCCTCGGCCACCCGGCCGGTTACGCTGGCAGTCATCGTCGGCAACCGCGGGTTCTTCCCGGACCATCTGTGTTCGTCCGGGCGGAAGTCGATGCTCGCCGTGCTCGAGCGCTATGGCATTCGCGTGATCATCACGCCGGCGGCGGACACCAGCAACGGCGCCATCGAGAGTTTGCAGGAAGCCAGGCGCTGTGCCGATCACTTCCGCAAGCATCGCGACGAGATCGACGGCGTGCTCGTGACGCTGCCAAACTTCGGTGATGAGCGCGCGATTGCGAACACGCTGCGCTGGGCCGATCTCAACGTGCCCGTGCTTATCCACGCGTTCCCGGACACGGTGACGCGCATGGGGATCCAGCACCGGCGCGACAGCTTCTGCGGCAAGATGTCGGCGTGCAACAATCTCCGGCAGTACGGGATCAAGTACTCGCTCACATCATTGCACACCGTCGATCCGGAGAGCACGGATTTCGCGGCGGACCTGGCGCGGTTTGCGAGCGTCTGCCGCATCACGCGCTCGTTGCGCGGGGCGCGACTTGGACAGATCGGCGCGCGGCCGGCGGCGTTCAACACGGTGCGCTACAGCGAGAAGCTGTTCGAGCGATCCGGCATCACGGTCGAGACGCTTGACCTGTCGGAACTGCTGGGGTGGATCCACCGCATGGGGGACGACGAAGCGCCGGTGCGCACCAAGCTCGATCAGATCGGTGCGTACACCACGGTTGACGGCGTGCCGCGCGAGAGCCTCCTGAAGATCGCCAAGCTCGGCGTGGCGCTCGATCGCTACATCGAAGATCGCGCACTCGACGCGACGGCGATCCAGTGCTGGACCGCACTCGAGGAGTTCTACGGCGTGGTGCCCTGCACGGCGATGAGCATGATGAGCGACGGTCTCATGGCCAGCGCCTGCGAGGCGGATATCGCCGGTGTACTCAGCATGTTCGTGCTGCAGGAGGCGGCCGCATCACCGGCGGCCCTGCTCGACTGGAACAACAACTTCGGCGACCACCCCGATAAAGGGGTGGTCTTCCATTGCTCCAATCTGCCCAAGTCGTTCTTCATTTCGCAGCGCATGGACTATCAGGAGATCATCGCCGGCACGGTCGGCCGCGAGAACACCTACGGCACGATCGTGGGGCGTATCGCGCCGGGAGCATTCACGTACGCACGCGTGAGCACCGACGATGTGCGCGGCGAAATCTCCGCCTACGTGGGCGAAGGCGACTTCACCGATGACGTGATGCTTTCGTTCGGCGGGTACGGTGTCTTCCAGGTGCCGCGCCTGCAGAAGTTGCTGGCGTACATCTGCGACAACGGCTTCGAGCATCACGTCGCTGCCACCCGGGCCAACGTGGCGGCGTCGGTGAAGGAAGCGCTGGGCAAGTACATGGGGTGGCAGGTTTACCAGCACGACGACACGGCCTGAGGATCTATGGCTGGCACCTGTACGCTGGGACTCGATTTCGGCACCAACTCGGTGCGGGCGATCGTCGTGGAGACGTCGACCGGCGTCGAGCTGGGCACCAGCGTGTTCGAGTACCGGATGGGGCAGCGCGGCGTCATTCTCGACACCAACGATCCGCATCTCGCGCGCCAGCATCCGCGCGATTATCTCGACGGCATGGAGGCGAGCGTGCGAGATGCGCTCGCCCATGCGGCGCGCGGACACGGTGTCGCGCCCACGCAGATCATCGGCCTCGGGGTGGACACCACGGGCTCGACGCCGATGCCGGTGGATGCCGTGGGGCAACCGCTGGCGTTCGCCCCCGCGTTGCAGGGCGAGCTGGCCGCGCTCGTGTGGCTGTGGAAGGATCATACGGGCCACGCGGAGGCACGGCAGATCACCGAGGTCGCGGCGCGCCTGCGTCCGCAGTACCTCGCGATGTGCGGCGGCACGTACAGCTCCGAATGGTATTGGTCCAAGATCCTGCGTTGTCTGCACGTCGCGCCGAACGTGTTCGCGGCGGCGGCCACGTGGGTGGAGCACGCCGACTGGATTCCCGCCATCCTCACCGGCACCGAGCGCCCGGCGGCGCTGCGTCGTTCGATCTGCGCGGCGGGTCATAAGGCGATGTTCAGCGCGCAGTGGGGCGGATACCCGGACGTCGAGTTCCTTGCCGCGCTCGATCCGCGGCTGGTGCGGTTGCGTGAAGCCTTGCCCGATCATGCGCATAACGTGTCCGAAGCGGCGGGCGGACTGACGGAAGAGTGGGCGGGACGTTTCGGACTGCCCTTGGGTTTGCCGGTGGCGATCGGGGCGTTCGATGCGCATCTGGGGGCGATCGGGTCGGGGATCCGGCGCGGCACCCTGGTGAAGATCATCGGCACTTCCACCTGCGACCTGATGGTCACGCCCATCGATGGCGACGCGGCGGAAGTGCCCGGTCTGTGCGGCATCGTTCCGGAATCGGTGCTGCCGGGCCAGTACGGCCTCGAGGCCGGACAGTCGGCGGTGGGTGACATCTTCAACTGGCTGGTGGACGTCGTGCGTCCGGCCGGGATGGGGCATCAGGAGCTGACCGCCGACGCGGAGCGCCTGTGTCCGGGCGAGAGCGGGCTGCTGTCGCTGGACTGGCACAACGGGAATCGCACGGTGCTCGTCGACCAGCGACTGACGGGGCTCATGCTGGGCATGACGTTGCACACCACGCCGGCCGAGATGTATCGCGCGCTGGTGGAGGCAACGGCGTTCGGTGCGCGGGTAATCATGGAGCGCTACGAGGAGTACGGCGACGCCGTCGATCGCATCGTCAACTGCGGTGGCATTGCGGCAAGTAATCCGATGGTCATGCAGATCTACGCCGACGTGATGGGGCGCCCGGTGCAGATCTCGCGGAGTGCGCAGACGTGCGCGTTGGGTGCTGCGGTGGCCGGCGCCGTCGTTGCGGGTGCAGATGCGGGCGGACATGCGAGCTTCGCGGATGCGATGGCGGCCATGACGGGGGTACGCGACACAGTCTTCGAGCCCGATCCGGAGCGTCGCGCGACGTATGACCGGCTGTACGCGCTGTACCGCCGCCTGCACGACGCCTTCGGGGTGTCGGGCGCCGCCGGCGACATGTACGGCGTGATGAAGGAACTGCTGACCATCCGTGACGAGGCAAGACGATGAGCATGCCAGCCGACAAACTGCACGACGCGCTGAAGACCGCCGTGTGGCAGGCCAACGTGGACCTCGTGCAATCGGGGTTGGTGGTGCTCACGTGGGGGAACGTCAGCGGTGCCGATCGCGATGCCGACGTGATGGTGATCAAGCCGAGCGGCGTGGACTATGCGCGGATGCAGCCGTCGGACATGGTGGTCGTGTCGCTGAGCAGCGGTGCGGTGTTGGAGGGATCGCTGCGTCCCTCGTCGGACACGCCGACGCATCTCCATCTCTATCGGGCGTTCGCTGCGCTGAGTGGCGTGGCGCATACGCACAGCAGTCACGCCGTGAGCTGGGCGCAGGCGGAGCGCGACGTGCCGTGTCTGGGCACGACGCATGCCGATCATTTCTACGGTCCGATTCCGGTGACGCGTCGGTTGCGCGACGACGAAGTGCGCGGCGACTACGAACACAATACGGGTGTGGTGATCGTGGAATGCTTTCGTGCACGCGCACTCGATCCCGTGTCGATGCCCGCGGTGCTGGTGGCGGGACATGGTCCGTTCGCGTGGGGGGGGTCGCCACGCAAGGCGGTGGAGAACGCCATCGCGCTGGAGGCCACCTGTCGGATGGCGATGGACACGTTACAGCTCAACCCGAACGCCAGCGGCATCGATCAGGTACTGCTCGACAAGCATCACGATCGCAAGCACGGCGCGCGCGCGTACTACGGCCAGCGCTGAGATCTCCATGCGTCACTCGTTCCCCATGCCCTGTTTCCCGACCTGTTCTCGCTGCTGGAGCTGCCCATGACGACGCCAAGCAAGACATCGAATGCGACGCCAGGTCCGACCCCGATGTCGCGCCGTGATGCGGTGCGAGTGCTGGGGCTGGGCAGTGCCGCCGTGGGGGGACTGATGACGCCCGATACGGCGTCTGCGGCGTCGATCGCGGATACGCCCGTGCCGCCGCCATCGCCGCCCGCTGCGCCGGTCTCGCCCGCGGTGGCACCGGGCACGATCCTGCCGCTCGGCTCTACGAGCGAAGTGTTCGTGCCGCCGCGTGGTCACGCGTACATGAAGTTCAGCTTCGACTTCCCCGAACCGTCGGTGGCATTCGATACGCTGCGCTTCGGCTTTCTCGTGTTCACCGACGAGAACACGTACGGGCTCGACGCGTCGAAGATGCAGGCGGACGTGACGGCGGAACGCATGCGCCTCACGTGCAACGGCTTCGTGTGGGCGGGCGGACAGCAGAAGGCGAACGGCTCGCTGACGGCGACGTTCACCAAAGTCGGCGACACGATCGAATGGGACGCCGAAGTGACGATGGACCGTCCGGTGAAGACCGTGACGGCCATCGTGCGCGGCGTGCCGCGCGGGCAGCTGTCGCTGGCCGGTGGTGGCTTCAGCGATCCGCGCGACAACGAGGTGCTGGGTGGCTACACCTTCGGGGCGGGGGACTTGCACGGTCCCGGTTCCGCGGCCGGCATGGTGACACCGCTGGCCGTAGTGCAGGCGGGCGCTCACGACTTCTTTTTCCTGTCGTCGCTGGACGACCAAGTGCGCCCCAAGCGCTTTCATTTCCAGCCGGGCGAGTCGACGTACCGCGTCGAGCTCGTGTACGAGCACCAAGCGTGGCGCAACGATCGCACGGTGAAGGTGCCGCGCTGGCGTGTGGGTCGTGCGACGTCATTCGAGGCGGCGGTGGCGCCACACTTCGCGCACATCGAGCGCGCCTATCGCCTGCCCACGTGGGAGTCGCGCGACGACGCCCCGAAGTGGTTGCAAGACGTGGGGCTGGTGACGACGCTGCACGGCATGCACTACACCGGCTTCATGTTCAACGACTACGCGAAGCAGCTCGAGATCCTGCGCTGGATGGCGACACAGATCGAGCCGGCGCGCGTGCTGGTGTTTCTGGCGGCGTGGGACGGCCGGTACTACTGGGAGTATCCCAACTTCACGGCCGACGCGCGCATGGGAGGCGAGGCGGGATTCCGCACGCTGATCAAGGAAGGGCAACGGCTCGGCTTCCGCCTGATGCCGATGTTCACGACGAACGCGGCGAACCGGAACCTGCCGAGTTGGGCGGGGATCAAGGACGCGTCGACCATGAAGGTCGAGGGGAATGTCTACAACATCGACTGGGTGGACTGGAACAACGACCGGCATCAGGACGGCTGGCTCACGTACATGAACCTGGCCGTACCATCGTGGCGAAACCACATGATCGGTCGCATCGCGGACGCGGTCGATCGCTACGGCATCGACGCGTACTTTTTGGACATCGTGGGCGGGCACGTCAACAGTACGAATGGCGACATGCACGACGGCACGCGGCAGATGATCCTGGAGCTGCGCCAGCGCTACCCGAAGGTGGTGTGCGTGGGCGAGATGCCGTACGACGCGCTGTACGAGTTCATCCCGATGTTCCATGCCGGCGGCGGCGCGCGCTGGCAGAAGTACGCGAAGTTCTTCCAGCACCTGAGTGCGCCGGCGCCGGGTCGTGGGAGCAGCGGAGTGCACGAGGCCGGTTTCCAGCGGTTCAATGCAGAGACGTTGAACCTGTCGCCGAACGCGATTCCGACGTTGCAGGTGGTGGATGACACGTTCACGACACATCGCGACGTGATGGCCGCCATCATTCGTCGCGCGAAGGAGCGACTCGGCTCCGGCTGAGTCGCGTTGCCCCAGTCCGATATTGCGTGTTCGGCGCCTGCACGTATATTCGCCAGCTGCATATTGGATACAGTATTCCGTATAGCCAACGGTCCGGCACGGTTCCTCCACTCGCGAAGTCCCGCCACGGCGTCGATCCCGTACGACGGCGCGCAGGGCATGATGCTCCGCTCGAACAACAACAATCCGATGGGACGCATCCTCGAGCTCACCCGCACGCTCACGAAGAGTTTCCGCGACCACACAGAGGTGTTCGCTTGAGCCAGTCCGAGTTGCCCAACACCGTGAGCCGACGCGCCATGCTTGGCACCGTTGGCAAGGCGGCGGTCAGCGCCGTGGCGCTGCAATCGATGCTGCAGACGACGATCTTCTCCGACGCTGGTGCGGCGGTGCCGGAGGTGGTACGGCCCCCCGGAATGGCGTCGGTCACTGGTCTCGCTGGCGTTGACCGGGTGGTCGTGCTGCCCGGCAAGACCTACCTGCGCGGCTGGGCCGGGTACGGAGAGCCGCCACGCCGCGGTCCGCGCCGCCCAACGCCTGCCGACTCCGCCGCGCCCCCGCCACCGACCGGACCCGCGCCAACGATCGCGTGGTCGCGGGTTTCGGGACCGGGGCGCGTAACGTTCGCCAATCCCCGCGCACTCCAGACGTCGGCGACGTTCACGGCGCCCGGCGTGTACCTGCTCCGCCTGCGTGCGACCACTGGCGAAAGCACGGCCGATTCCACGCTCACCGTGAAGGTGGAAAAGGCACCGCCCGCGCAGCAACTCGAGGTGGTGCAGACGCGTCCCTATCGCATCGACAGTCCGCTGTGGGATCATCGGGCCAATGCGCTGCTCACGAATTGGATTCCCCACTGCATCACGCAGCTCAGTCGCACCGACGTGCAGGCGGGTGGCATCGACAACTTCATCGAGGCCGGCAAGAAGCTGCGCGGTGAAGCGTTCGGCCAGCACAAGGGCTACGTGTTCGCGAACGCGTATCCGCTCAACCTGCTCGAGGCGATGAGCATCGGGCTCATGGTCGATGCGAAGGGCGATGCGGAGATCGTGGCGTCGCAGGCCTTGATGCGAAAGACGCTCGACGAGTGGATCCCGATCGTGATCGCCGCCCAGGAGCCGGATGGCTACCTGCAGACCGCGTTCACGCTCCCGCGCATCAGCAACGCCGGTGGCGATCGCGGGCCCGGACCGTTCAATCGGTGGGAGCGTCGCGCCGATCACGAAGGGTACGTCGCGGGCTATCTGCTGGAAGCGGCCATCGCCCACCATGCGATGACCACGCAGCAGGACGCGCGCTTGCTGAACGCGGCGCGCAAGCTTGCCGATTGCTGGTGCGACAACATCGGCCCGGCGCCGAAAAAGGCGTGGTACGACGGACATCAGGAGATGGAGCAGGCGCTGGTACGCTTCGGCCGCTACATCAACGAGATCGAGGGGCAGGGCAAGGGCGCGAAGTACATCGCGCTGGGAAAGTTCTTGCTGGACAATCGCTATCACAGCGCGCGCAACGAACGCGAGCGTTCCGATTACGACCAGAGCCACCTGCCGGTGGTCGAGCAGTACGAGGCGGTAGGCCACGCCGTGCGCGCTGCGTACACGTACTCCGGCATGGCCGACGTGGCGATGGAGACGCACGATCCGGACTATCGCAGCGCGGTGAAGTCCATCTGGGACAACATTACGCATCGTAAATGGTACGTGACCGGCGGCATCGGTAGCGGCGAGAGCTCGGAGGGCTTCGGTCCCGACTACGCCTTGCGTCAGGGCGCGTACTGCGAGTCCTGCTCGAGCTGCGGTCAGATGTTCTTCAACTGGAAGCTGGGCCTGTCGTATCATGACGCGCGATTCTTCGATCTCCTCGAGGAGACGATGTTCAACGCGCTGCTGGGTGGTCTGTCCATGGACGGCAAGACGTTCTACTACCCGAACCCGCTAAACGCGCGCATGCGGCGCACGTCGTGGCACAGCGTGCCGTGTTGTGTCGGAAACATTCCGCGCACACTGTTGTCGATGCCGACGTGGATGTATGCCAAGGGGCCGAAGGCGATTCATGTGAATCTGTTCGTTGGCAGCACCATCACCGTGGAGGACGTGGCGGGTACCGATGTGGAGATGGTGCAGCGGACGAACTACCCGTGGGATGGCAAGGTCGCGATCACGGTGAACCCGACGGCGACGACGCGGTTCAGCATGCGCGTACGGGTGCCCAATCGCGAGGTCAGCGAGCTGTACTCGAACACGCCCACGGTCAGCGGGTTGCGGTCGATGAAGGTCAACGGGGTGATGGTCACACCCACGATCGAGAATGGCTACGCTTCCGTCACGCGCCCCTGGGCCGCGGGCGACACGCTGGAGTTCGAGGTGCCGATGCAGGTGCAACGCGTACACGCCATCGACAAGGTCGAGGCGACGCGCGGGAAGGTGGCGCTGCGCTACGGACCGCTGGTCTACAACATCGAGACGGTGGACTGCGGGAGCGTGGAGAAGACGCTCGCCGCCGATGCACGGCTGACGACCGAATGGCGCGCCGATCTGCTGGGTGGCGTGATGACGATCAAGGGCACCTTTGCCGACGGCTCGCCGATGCTGGCCATCCCGCACTACGCGCGCATGAACCGTGAGCCGGAGCCGCCTCCGCGCCCGCCCGTGACACCAGCCGTGGCACCGCCAGTCGCGTCGCTGGTCTGGATCACCGAGCAGAAGTAAGGACGCCGCGAAGAATGTCTTCCTCATACTCCCTTGGCACGGCCTGCATACTGGCGATGACAGTCGCTGTCACGCCGATACCGGCGCAAACGCTCGTCACGGCAGGCCAGCCGGCGCAGCTCGATATTCGCGTGGCCGGGTTGCACAGCGTGCGCGTGACGCTCGCGCCGGTGGGATCGCGCCGCGCGCTTCCGTTTTCACCGGCGGTGGTTGAGCGTCCCTCTGCGGCCCCGGTCATCAGTGTACGCACCCTCCGTGCGCCCATACGACGGCAGGTGGGTGCGTTGCGCGTGGAGGTCCGTCCGGAGCCGCTCACAGTCGTGGTATCGCGCGTCAACGGCGAAACGGTGCAGACGCTCGTGTTCGAGCGCGACGGAGCGCTCTCCTTCACGGTTGGCGATCATCCCGTGCTGGGCATGGGCGAGGGTGGTCCGCGTCCGGAGCGAGGCAAGCCCTGGCGCGAACAGTCCATTCAGTTCGATCGCCGACGCGCACTGGACACCATGGAGCCGCGCTGGCAAGCCGACGCGTACGGATCGCGCAACCCGGTGGCGATGCTGGTAGGCACCGGCGGGTGGGGATTGTTCGTGCCGACGCCGTGGGGGCAGGTCGATCTGCGCGACGATACCCGCGGACGCCTTGTGCCATGGCAACCCGCGCCCACCGACGGTGCGCCGCAGACCGAGCGCAATCAGCAGCTCGTCCAGGGGAAGGGGCTCCCGCCCGCCGCCAGCGTGGTACCGGGCGTGTTCGACGTCTTCGTCTTCGACGGAAAGAATCCCGCCGCCATGATGAAGGACTTTTCCACCATTACCGGTCCCGCCGCGTTACCGCCCAAGTGGGCTCTTGGCTACATGCAGTCGCATCGCACGCTCGAGACCGACGTGCAGATGATGGGCATCATCGACACATTTCGTACGAAGCGCATTCCACTCGACGCGGTGATCTATCTGGGCACCGGCTTCACGCCGCGCGGCTGGAACACCACGCAGCCATCGTTTGCCTTCAATCCCGACGTGTTCACCCGCGACGGGAAGGCGGTGTTGGCCGACATGCATGCGCGCCATGTGAAAGTGGTGATGCACATGGTGCCGTGGGACCGTGACAAGCTGCCCACGCTGCACGGCACTATTCCGGCCAAGGCAGACGAAACGCTCGACGGCTCGCACATCCAGACCTACTGGAGGCAGCACGTCGACCTGGTGAACCGTGGGGTCGATGCGTTCTGGCCCGACGAAGGCGACTGGTTCAACCTGTTCGAGCGCGTGAAGCGGCATCAGCTCTACTATCAGGGGTCGCTCTCGACCAAGCCGAACGAGCGGCCGTGGAGTTTGCACCGCAACGGCTATCCGGGGATCGCGCAGTGGGGCGGATGGGTGTGGTCGGGTGACACCGAGTCGTCGTGGAAGACGCTGGAGGGACAGATCGCCGTGGGTCTCAACTACTCGTTGAGCATCGGCCCCTTCTGGGGGTCGGATATCGGCGGCTTCTATCCCAACAACGAACTCACTGGTGAGTTGTACGCGCGCTGGTTCCAGTTCGCGGCCTTCACGCCGTCGTTCCGCTCGCATGGTCGCGCGTGGTGGACTCGCCTGCCGTGGGGATGGGGCCTCAGCGAACTCGGCCCGCGCGAAACGAGCAACAGCAACACGGCCGTCGCCGACGACGATCGCCGCGTGCCGCTGCTGTCGGAGCTGAATAATCCGGCCATCGAACCGGTGGTCAAGCAATACGCCGAATTGCGGTATGCGCTGATGCCGTACACGTACACGCTGGCGCGCGAGGCGCGCGATGACGGCATGCCGTTGATGCGCGCAATGTGGCTGCACTACCCGAACGACGCGACCGCGCGCGGGATGGGCTCGCAGTATCTGTGGGGACGCGACGTGCTGGTGGCACCGGTCTTCACCAAGGGTGCGACGTCGCGCGACGTGTATCTGCCGGCCGGTACGTGGTACGACTGGTGGACGAACGGGCGTGTCCACGGAGCGCGCACCATCTCGCGCGCCGTGGACCTGGCGACGATGCCGATGTATGTGCGCGCGGGCGCCATCATTCCAGTGGACCCGGTGCGCCAGTACGCGAGTGAGCCGGTGACGGAGCCGACCACGTTGCGGGTGTATCGCGGCGCCGACGGGGCATTCACGCTGTACGACGACGATGGCCGGAGTCAGGAGTATCTGCAGGGGCGCGGCAGTTGGACGCGGCTGTCGTGGAGCGATCGCCTGCTGCGGTTGACCATTGCGCCGGCTGCACCGCGTGGCGCGACGAATCTTCCGGTGACGCGTGATTTCCGCGTGTTGCTGCTCCCCGACGGGACAGCCAAAACCGTGCGCTACAAAGGCCGACCGCTCACGGTGTCGTTTTGATCCGCTGCCATCCGACCCACCCATGCTCATGCATCACGCACGGTATCCCACCGCATTTCCCGAGCCCATCATGCGACTGAAGACGACGGCCCAGCAACGCGTGCGCGCGTCAACGGTGTGGCGGCTCTTGCACGGCGCCGCACTCGTACTCGCGCTTGTTTCAGTGGCAGCCGGTCGAGCCGACGCGCAGGGGACGCTGGAGGATTATCGACGTGCGTCCACGATTGGTCAGCAGTACGCGGGGCTGACGGTTGGTGTGGTGGATGGCGGTGTGACGTGGGTGGGCTCGTCGAACCGCTTCTGGTATCGCGTGTCGGTCGCCGGTGGCCACCGATTTGTGGTGGGCGATGCAGAGACGTGGTCCCCGCGCCCCGCGTTCGATCACGATCGGATGGCCGCCGCGGTGCGCAGCGCGAGTGGCACGACGGTCACGGCGATCACCCTGCCGTTCACGACCGTGACGATGGGTGCCGATCTGCAGCAGCTCGAAGCGGATGCCGGTGATGCACGCTGGCGCTGCACCTTCACCGACTACGTGTGCACACGCATCGGCGCGGCAACTGGCAACGGCGGGCGCGACGCGGGCCGTGGGGCGGGCCCGGCAGTCGCGCTGCCAAGCAGCGCGGCGTCGCAAGTACGCACGTCGCCAAACGGCAAGTGGGACGCGTTTATCCAGAACGCCAACATCGCGATCCGCCCGGCAACGGCTCCGGTAGCAGCAGCAGCCGCACCGGTTGCAGGCGGTCGCGGTGCTGCGGGCATGGTCGAGGCGACGCCACCGGCGCAGCAGCTCAGTCAGGATGGCGCCGACGGCAACGCGTACCAGTTGCCGTCCATCGAGTGGTCGCCCGATTCCAAGCGACTGGTGGCATATCGTCGTCGCGATCCCGGCGTCAATCGCATCGTGCATTTCGTGCGGTCGTCCCCCACCGATCAGTTGCAGCCGCGCTATGAGAACACGGGGACGCTGACGCCGGGCAACGCGAATGCGATCTATCGCAAGCCGGGCGACGCGCTCGACATGCATCAGCCGGTGCTCTTCGACGTGGCATCGCGGTCACAGGTGGTGATCGACAATGCGCTCTTTCCGAACGCGTACCAGATCTCGCGTGCGGTGTGGACGAAGGATGGGCGTGCCTTCACCTTCGAGTACAATCAGCGCGGGCATCAGCTGTACCGCGTGCTCGAGGTGGACGGTACGAGCGGAAAGGTCCGCCCCGTGATCAGCGAAGAACCGAAGACGTTTTTTGCGTACCGTGCCCCCACGCCCACTCTGTCCGACGCCGGAAAGAACTGGCGCTTCGACATCGACGATGGTCGCGAATTGCTGTGGATGTCGGAGCGTGACGGCTGGAATCACCTGTACCTGTACGACGGCGTCACGGGCAAGGTGAAGACGCAGGTCACGAAGGGACCGTGGGTGGTGCGCTATGTGGACAGCGTGGATGTCGTGAAGCGACAGATCTATTTTCGCGCGGTCGGCAAGAATCCCGATCAGGATCCCTACTTCGCGCACTTCTACCGCATCAACTTCGACGGCACCGGACTGGTGGCGTATACCGAAGCGAACGGCATGCACGAGGTAACGTGGTCGCCCGATCGCACGTACTACATCGACACGTACTCGCGCGTGGACATGCCGCCGGTCGTGGAGTTACGCCGCGTGAGCGACCGCAAGATGCTGCCGCTCGAGAAAGGGGACATGTCGGCCGCGATCGCGGCCGGCTTCCGTCCACCCGAAGTGTTCGTGGCCAAGGCGCGTGACGGCGTCACGGACATCTGGGGGATCATCGTGCGTCCCAGCGTCGTCGATCCCACCCGCAAGTATCCGGTGCTCGAGTCGATCTACGCGGGACCGCAGGGATCGTTCACGCCCAAGACGTGGGGTGGCGGACAGGCGTTTGCGGGTACGGCCGAACTCGGGTTCGTGGTGGTGCAGATGGATGGTATGGGGACCAACAATCGCTCCAAGGCGTTCCACGACTACGCGTACAAGAATCTGGGTGACGCCGGATTCCCCGATCGCATGCTCTGGCACAAGGCGGTCAACGCGAAGTATGCGTACTACGACATCACGCGCGTCGGGCTCTACGGCGGATCGGCCGGCGGACAGAACACGCTGGGAGGGCTGCTTTTTCATCCGGAGTTCTACAAGGCCGGCTTTGCCAGTTCGGGGTGTCATGACAACCGCATGGACAAGATCTGGTGGAACGAGCAGTGGATGGGCGAGTTGGGCCCGCACTACGGGGCCTCTTCGAACGTGGACAACGCGCACAAGCTGAAGGGCAAGCTCTTCCTCGCGGTCGGTGAGCTCGATACGAATGTCGACCCGTCGTCGACGCTGCAGGTCGCGGATGCGCTGATTCGCGCGCACAAGGACTTCGAGCTGCTGGTGGTGCCCAACGGCGGTCACGGCGCGACGGGCCCGGACGGCAATCGTCGCCGCAACGACTTCTTCGTGCGGTCGCTGATGGGCGTGCTGCCGCCGGACTGGAATGCGGGCGCCACCATCGACGCGCCAAACGCCAGATCCAACGGCCCGGGCGGGGGATCGGAGTTTGACGACGAGGCGGCGCCGGCCTACGGCTTCTTCGACGGCGCGCCCGATCTGCGGCCGCCGTACTGGTGGTGGTAGCGCACGCGATGCGTCCAGTGCCGATCGTGCGCCCGTAGGCCGACGTCTCGGTCCAAAGCGCAGGCAGATGTGACCGGATTTGGCGCGGCTCGGCTTGTCTTGCGTATTCGCGGATATCGTATATCGTATACAGAACTTGCCGGAATGGTCGGCCAGTATTGCGGCAACGTACCGTGCACCCCTTCGCGATTCCCTCCCCGGTGCATGTCGATTCCCATCGACTCACGACCTATGCTCACGCGTAACGTTGTCTGTTTCGCTCGAACGCAGGGGACGTTCGCCTTAGCGGTGATGGCGGCGATTTCGTGCGCGCGCGCGACGCCCCCGGCGACGCCAGCCCCCCGGGCGGCGGTACCCGCTGGGGCACCGGCCGTTGCGACCGCCACGGCAGGGACGGCTGTGCCCCGTGAGCGTCCGGCGATGATCCCGTGCCCGTGGCCTACCTCCGAGGCGTCGCGCGCCGTTGCGTCGCGCGACGAGGCGGCCGCGCCGTTGCCACCAGGTGTCATCGACACGCCCCGGCCGCGCATTCCCGACTGTGCACCGCCGGGGTGGACACCCTCATCGCAGATGCGCGAATTCACCCCCCCGCCCCTGCCGAGTGATCGTTCGAAGGCCATCGTCGAGAACTATCTCTCGTATGTGGTGACGGCGCCGCCACCGGCAATCGTGGAGCGGTTCAAGCTGGACACCACCTACTATCGCAAGTACGCCGACGCCAACGGGTACCCGATCCTCGCCTCGGCCAAGGTCGCCGACGCCGCCGTGGCCATCGTGCGGGATCAGGTCACCTACATGCTGGGCAGCCGCCCCGACCTGCGGGACACGATGGTCGCGCACGGCGGACGTGTCGTCATCATGGCCGAGACCGAGTACACCGTGGACATCCCCGAGCAACGCGGGTGGACGGTGCCAAAGTATCTCGACCCGCGCCTCACGCCGCAGGAACGCGCGCGCTACTACGAGCCCGGCGGACTCGGCTCGATGTCGCCGGCTGGGTACTGGAATCCACGCGCGCGCGGCATGGGAGGTACGCTCACGTCGTGCGCCGAGGAGAACGTGCTGGGCTTGTATCGCACGCGGTACTGGGGCACGAACATCTGCGTGCACGAGTTTTCGCACGCCATCATGGGCGCCGGGATCGGTAATGCGGACCCGGCGTGGTTTCAGGGAATCGTCGATGCGTACAAAAGCGCCAAAGCGTCATGCCGGCGCACCGCCAATGGATACTCCGGCAACACGTTCAACGAATACTGGGCCGGTGGCGTGGAGTGGTATATGGGCAACGGCGGTCGGGATCGTGCCGGGCTCAAGGTAGAGGATCCGCGCCTCTACGAACTGGTCAGCCGCCTGATGCCCGAGAACACGGTGCTCCCCGTGCGCGCCAACGTCGCCAACCGCACGCGCGACGAGATGGAGCGGCTGGTGCGCGAGCGCAATCCCGAGTGGTGGGAACGTGAGCAGGCGCGTCAGGCGGCTGCCGCCCGCATAACGGCCGATAGCGCGCGACGCCAGCCGCCGTCCCCTGCTCCCGCAGACCCCTGTGTCGTACGCCCCGCCGTCCCCACTCCATCAGGAGCCCGCTGATGCCCCGTTCCTGTTGCGACCGTCGTACACCACACCCGTCCGAGGACGAACGCCGATGATGAAGTGGACGCTGCGAGCGCTGTGCGCGCTGGCTCTCACGACCGCCGCGGGCAGTCCGGCCTCGGGGCAACAGCCGGCAAGACCCGCGGGACCGGTCGGTACGATCTCCGGGCGGATCCTCACGTTGGAAAACAGTTCGCCGTTGATGGGGGCGCAGGTCACGATCGAGGGCACCACCCTGCGCGCGGTGGCGAGTGCCGAGGGCCGGTTTGCGATCCGCAACGTACCGGTGGGCACGCAGACCGTGCGGGTGCAGTTCATTGGATTTGCACCCAACAGCCAGGTCGTGAACGTCACCGCTGATGCAGTCGCGACCGTCAACATCGTGATGAAGGACATGCCGTACGCCATCAATCCGATGGTCGTGACGGCGCTCGGCATCACGCGCAGCGAGAAGAGTTTGGGCTACGCGGTGCAGACCATGAGTGCGGCCCAGATCGATCGCATCCCGGAGACGACGCTGATCCAGGCGTTGGCCGGTCAGTCTGCCGGTGTGGCCGTGACCAGTTCCAGCGGTCGGCCGGGTGCCGGTGCGCGCATCACCATTCGGGGCGAAACATCGTTCTCGGGGAACACGCAGCCGCTGTTCGTGATCGACGGTGTGCCCGTGGCGACCAACTCCGATGGGCCGAGCAACGCGCTTGGCAGTGGCTCGTCTGGAAGTCGGCAGATGGACCTCGACATGGAAAACATCGAGGAACTCACCGTCTTGCGTGGTGCGGCCGCGACCGCGTTGTACGGCTCGCGCGCGGCGAACGGCGCAATCGTCATCAAATCGAAGACTGGCAAGAAGGGACAGCCGCTCAAGTTCGCGTACACGGTGGAAGCGCGTACGGACCGGCCGCTGATCGGTGGGTATATCACCGACTGGGCGGGCGGCAGCCGTGGGTACTTCTGCAATGGCCGGTTGCTCAGCCAGGGCGGCTGGTGCGAGCCCGGGTATCCGGGAACGAACACCGAAACGCGCAACAATTGGGGCCCGCACAAGGACAGCATCCCGCAGGTCGTCTTCGACAAGTTGGGTGATGTGCGCTTCCGCGATGCCCGCGCCGATTTTTATCGCGATGCGCCCACGGTCAACACGACGCTGCGTGGATCGGGCTCGATGGGAGACATGGGCACGTACACGCTCGGCGGCTCCTACCTGAAGCAGAAGGGCATCAATCCCATCGGTGAGCTGGGCCGACTGAACCTGAATGCGAACATCGAACTGAAGCTGAACAGTCGCCTCACCTCGACCACCAGCATTCAGCGGATTCGCAGCGACAATCCGTATGCGGATGATTCGTTCAACGGCGTGGAAAAGTCGCTGATCGATACACCGCCCTCCACCGATGTGCGTCAGGCGTGGTTGCCCGACGGATCGCCGGTCATGTTCGGCACCAACAGTCCGCACTACGCGTGGATTGCCAAGAACGAGTTCAACACGGAACTCACCAACCGCTGGATCGCCTCGCAAACGTTCGGTTACACGCTGGCACCCGGCTTTCGACTGACCAACAACGTGGGACTCGACACCTACGTGAGCGAGTTCGGCCGCTTCGTGAACGAGCGGCGGTGGCAGACCGCGCAGAACATCGTGTCGGGATCCTCGCAGCAGCGGAAGAGCACGCGCACCACCATCAACGACGACATCCAGTTGGTCATGGACAGCCGTCCACTCGGCAAAACTGGCGTGACGGTCAGCGCACTCCTCGGCGGCAACATCTACATGCAGGACGCGAGCTTCGTGCAGGGCGCGGGCGCCGGTATCGTCATCCCGAACTTCTTCAACCTCGGCAACTTCGCCACGCAGACCGTGCTCGCGAATCTGCCGACGAAGCGGCGTATCGTCGGCGCGTACACACAGATGACCGCCGACTACGGCGACTGGGCATTCCTGACGGTGACGGGGCGCAACGACTGGAGCTCCACGCTGCCCACGAACGCCAACTCGTACTTCTATCCGTCGGCCAGCCTGGGCATCGTCATCACCGACGCGCTCAAGTGGCAGCCGAAGGGACTGGACTACGCCAAGATCCGCATCTCGAAGGCGAAAGTCGGCAATGACGCGCCGCCGTACGCACTCTCCACGCGGTACGTCACGGGCAACCTGGCCAAGGGCGCCAACAACGCGCAGCAGCAGAACGGTGGTCCGCTGATCCAGTTCCCGTTTCGCGGCACTACGGCCTATACGCAGTCCACACAGCTCGGCAATCCGGAGCTACGCCCTGAGTCCACGGTGGAAGACGAAATCGGGCTCGAGCTTCGGTTCCTTGGCGGGCGCGTGCGAGCCGACATTTCGGCGTATCGCAAGTCGAGCTACGACCAGATCTTCAGCGTGCCGTCTTCGGCGGTGAGCGGCTACACATCGATCACGCGCAATGCGGGTGACCTGCGCAACAAGGGACTCGAAGTCACGCTGCGTGGCCGACCGGTGCAGGTGGGCAGCTTCTCGTGGGATGTGGGCGTGAACTGGGCGCGCAACCGTTCCGAGGTGCTGCGTCTTGCTCCGGGCGTGCAGTCGATCTCGCTGGCCGGATACTCGTGGCCGCAGATTCGCATCATGCAGGGGCAGCCGTATGGCGTGATCTGGGGCTATGGCTGGAAGCGCAACTGCGTCGCACCTAATCCGTGCCTCGCCAACGCACCGAGCGGATCGATGCTGATCGGGGACAATGGCTATCCCATCCGCACCGACGAACTGCGCAACCTGGGTTCGGTGATGCCCGACTGGAACGGCAGTGTCACGTCGGAAGTGCGCTTCAAGGCGCTCAGTCTCACGGCCTTGATTGACGGCCGCAGCGGCGGACGCATCATCAACTTCGAGACGCAGTATCAGGTCAACAACGGACGCTCGAAGCTCACGGCTGATCGCTATACCTACGTCACGCACGAGGGCGTCAACGTCAACACGGGGCAGGTCAACACCGTACGCTTGTTCAAGGATCAGGACTACTATCCGCTCATCTACGGCTTCGATCGTCACGAGAACCAGATCGAGCCGGCGGGCTTCCTCAAGTTGCGCGAAATCACGCTCTCGGCCCGGGTTCCGAACCGATGGATGCAGAAGTTCGGCTTCGACGATGCCACGGTATATGTGACGGGCCGAAATCTGCGCGTCTGGACCGATTTCTCGCTGGGCGATCCCGAGGGTGATGTGTACGGTGGCCAGAACGCCGGCGGACAGTTCTTCCGTCAATTCAACGAGCCGCAGACCCGGTCATTCGTGGCCGGCCTCCGGACCTCCTTCTGATGCGCGGACTTCCCGACATGACGACGATGCGCACCCCCAAGCCAGCTGCCACGCGTGCCGCCACCCGCGCGGCGCGCTTTCGGACGACGATCGCCTGTACGGCGCTGCTGGCGATCGCTGTCGGTGGCTGCAACGACTTCCTCAGCGTGAACGAGAACCCGAACGCGCCCGAGAAGGCGCGAGTGGAGATCCGCATTCCCGCGTTGATCACGATGTTCGCGCACTCCACGTACTACGGGGAGACCGCGCTGTGGGGGAGTGAATGGACGCAGCAGTTCTCGTTCAATCGCGAGCGGCGCTCGTACGCCCAGTGGCACCGCTACGAGGTGTCGGAGACTGATGCGACGACAGCGTGGGACTACTTCTACACAAGGCCGACCCGCGAGGCGCGCAACATCATCGACGATGCATCGGATGACGCGAGCATCTACTACCGCGGCATCGGCAAGCTGTTCTACGCCTGGAGCTTCCAGATCATCACGGATCTGTGGGGACCGGTCCCGTACAACGATGCACTCAACCCGACCATCCGCGAGCCGTCGTATCAGGAGCAGAAGGTCGTGTACGCCGGGATCCAGAAGAATCTGGACGAGGCGGTCGCCGACATGAGCAGCCCAACCGGTCGGCGTCCCACGAGCAACGATCTGTTGTTCGCGGGCGACATGACCCGTTGGGTGAAGCTCGCGCGTCATCTGCAAGCACGCATGCATCTGCGTCTGGCCTACGCGCCCGGCGAGGATAAGATGGCGCGGGCCAACTCTGCCATCGCGGCGCTGGCGGGTGCGTTCGCGAGCAACGCGGACGATGCCGACTTCACCTACCCCGGCGGTGTGAACGCACGCAATCCGCTCTGGACGTTCCAGGACCAGCGCAATCAGTTCGTGGCGGCGGAATTCCTGGTGGAGATGCTCAAGGGACGGAGCGACCCGCGACTGCCGATCATGTTCACGCCGATCGTCTTCGATTCCATTCGCGGCACCACACGCTTTCCGTCCATACGTCCCACCTTCGTGGGTCACCCTAGCGGGGGCGCTACACTCACCGATTCGACGGTGTCGTGGATCGGTACGTACTACACCAACGAGAACGCACCGCTCAGCATCGCGAGCTTTTCGGACCAGAAGTTTACCGAGGCCGAAGCCCGGTTTATTGCAGGCGGCGCAGCGGCGGCGGATGCGCCGTATCGCGATGGCATCCGGGCGCACATGCAGAAGCTTGGTGTACCGGCGGCGGCGATCACGGCCTACGTCACCGCGCGTCCGTTATTGGCCACGGTGGCCAATCCGCTAGCCGAGATCATCACGCAGAAGTACATCGTGAATTTTCTCAAGGTCGAGCCGTGGAACGATTGGCGCCGCACCGGATTCCCGGTGTTGCCGAGCCCGGTGGAGCAGGCACTGCTGCCGGGTATTCCGCAGCGCATCCGTACGCCTGGCTCCGAGTTGAGCAACAACGTCAATCAGGTCACGGCTACGGGAATCAAGATTGGACTGGAAGGGATGATGACGAAAGTGTGGTGGGCGTCGCAGGGACCCCGATAACCGGAGAACGACAGATGCGTACAGGATTCTACAGGCTTCCTGCCCTGCTGATGCTCGCAACTGCAGCGGCTTGCAATGACTGGAACACGAGCCCCGAGGTCCGTTCGGACGCCAACGACATGCCGTTGCGTGCGACCTGGCAGGCGACAGCGGCGCCGATTGGGACGTCACCGGTCCGCGCCACCCTCGCGGTTCGACAGCGCGCCGGGTTCCGCATGGACATGACGTTCGCGTTGACCGGTGCACCGGGCGCGACGTATCAGTGGCGCATTTTCCGAGGCGACTGCGCGCTGAGCGTCGCGGCCGTCAACGCGACGTCGGGACCCGCCGGGCTCCTGCTCTTTGCCACCGTGCAATCGTATCCGGACGCGGTCGCGAGTGCGGCGGGGACGGTGACCGTGCTGCCCGTCGTGGCGGGCTCGCTCGATTCGCTCACCGCGTACAGTGTGCGTGTGCGTCCGGCGCAGACGGCCACCGTATGGAACGGCA
The DNA here is from genome assembly GCA_031363815.1 of Gemmatimonadota bacterium. Taxonomy (GTDB): domain Bacteria; phylum Gemmatimonadota; class Gemmatimonadetes; order Gemmatimonadales; family Gemmatimonadaceae; genus Gemmatimonas. Next base: position 5,398 of record JANLVC010000120.1, on the reverse strand, counting down.
CCAATCCCGTGGCGTGTGGCAACCTGCAGCGCTCCGCCGCAGGTTGAGCGCGCCGCAACATTCACGGGGGCGGTGCCGTCGCGTGCGAATCCAGACCGACCGCAGTGCCAAGGTTGTCGGTACAGGTGCCGGCATGCGCGTAGGCGGACCGCTCGTGCGTGGTTCCGGGATGGTGCTCGTGCTGCTGACGCTCGCGTCGGCGACTGCTTGCTACCGGTATCGGCCGATTCCTCTCGCGGCCGTACGACCCAACGAAAACGTGCAGGTCTCCCTCACTCCGGAGGCGTCCACGCGACTGGTCAAGGAGCTGGGCACGTTCAGCGCGCGCCTCGAGGGACCGCTGGCTCCGGCGAAAGGGGACAGCGTGTCCGTGTCGATGCTGATCGGGCGCCAGTTTCAGGGGGTGCAGCTCGAAAGCGCGCGCATGGATCTCTTTCTTGCGCGTTCCGAGGTGGTGGCGGTGCATCGGCGGGTGTTTTCGCGCACGAGAACGACCCTGGCGACCGTTGGCGCGATCGCGCTGTTTAGCGCGATCGTGAGCACGGTGGTGCAGTCGGGCGACCCCAATGTCCCCGACGGTGTACTACCGCCGCCGCCGCCCGTCGGCGCTCGATTGACCCTCCGCATTCCCCTTCCATAAGGCGCGTCCCATGCGTCTGCTCGTCCCCATGCTGGCCGCGGTGGTGTGGCTCTCCGGGTGCGCCGGCGCGTCGAGGCAGCGCACGTCGGGAAACGGCACCGTGCTCACGCAGGAGCAGTTGACCAACACCAACTCGACCAGCTTGTACGATGCGATCCTGAAATTGCGTCCCGATTGGCTGTCCACTCGCGGTCCCTCCTCCATGGCGGACCCCAGGCCGACGCTGGCCAGCGTATACATGAATGGCAGCCTGCTGGGCAAGGTGGACTATCTGCGCCAGATGGTCGCGCTCGACGTCACTGAGGTGCGCTATTGGGACGCGGGACGTGCGTCGGCGCGGTTTGGCATGGGGCATCCGCGCGGCGTGATCGAGCTGATCAGACGGTAGCGTTACCCCCGCGCCGCCTTCCGCGCTCCCTGCGCCACGGTTGACTGCTCGGCCGCGGTCATCCGACCCGCCGTCCGCCACTCCGTCGCTGTACGCTCCACCCGCGTCAGCAACTGCGCATGCGTACGGAACGGCGCGCCTGCCCACACGGCGTCCAGGAACGTCGTGCCATCATCGCGCTTGGCATTCGCCACCCCCGTATCGACGCTGCCAAACACGATCGCCGGTTCGTGGCGGCGCACGTACAGGTGGTACGGCAGGGTGGGGCCGGCTTGCGGATCGGCCGACGAAATCGGCGCGAGTGTCATGCCGTTGGCAGTGAAGTGCAGCGGCTTGCCGGCCACGGGCGTCATCATCGCGCCAAAATCCCCGGCAAGGGTGAAGTGTTTGTACAACGACAGTTTGAGCAGGCCGGTCTCGAGCGTGGCCGCGGCGGCGGCCGATGCGCCAGCCGCCGCCTGACCTGCGGTCGGCACCACCGGCGGCGCCTGCACGGTCAGCAACGTCGGCCCATAGTACAGCGCCTGTACGCTCGCGTCATCGATCGCTCCCTCGGCGCGGAAGCTCATCGGCATGCGCACGTCGATGCGGTCACCGGACTTCCACTGTCGGGCGATCATGACGTACTGGCCAGGCGTGGCAGTGAGCGCCTGCGCGATGCCGTTCACCGACACGGTGTAGCCACGACGCACCCACGTTGGCACGCGCAGCGACACCGCCAGTCGACCGGCACCGCGCATTGTGAACGTGGCAGCGCCTTCGGTGGGATACCGCGTGACCTGTTCAATGGTGAGTCCCTTCTCGCGCCACTCGAGTACGGACGGGATGTACAGGTTCACGTACAGTGTCGCGTCGTCGGCCGACTTGAAGTAGATGGAATCCTGGTACTTGGTGTGATTCTCGAGTCCTGTTCCACCGCAGCACGTGCCCACGTTGCCGTAGCGCCGCTGCTCACCCGGCCGCACGGGCTGGAAGTAGGTGACTTCCGGACTGGTGGTGCTGTCACTGTCGCGTCGGGAGCCCAGGATCTGATTGAACAGTCCGAGCTCGTAGTAGTTCATGTACTTCGGATCGGGGTCGTGGAAGAACAGATCCCGCGACAGCTTGAGCATGTTGTACACGCAGCACGTTTCGGCGTGATCCCGGTTGTTCGGCTCGGACCAGAGCGAGCCCGCAATCACGTCGCGCTTGCGCAGGATCTCGCCGACACCAAGTCCGCCGTTGCTGTAGATGCGATGCGGCACGACCATGTCCCAGAAGTTCTTCGCCGCCGTGCGGTACTCGGCCATGTCGTTCTGCTCGTACACGCGCAGATAGCCGATGAACTGCGGAATGTGCTGGTTGGCATGCCGACCATCGAGGATATCCGTGCCGGCGACGGTCGGATCCTTCACGTTGCGATTGTCGAAATAGCGCGCGACGGTGAGATACTCGGGCTTGTCGGTGCGCAGCGCATGCAGACTGGCAAAGGCGTCATTCGCACCGCCGTATTCGCCGGCGATGTACATGTTCCACATGCGATCGAACTGCTCGGGGCGCACCTTCGAGAGTCGGCTGTACGTCCAGTCGCCGATCTTCGATGCGACATCCAGCGCCTGCGCGTTGCCGGTGAGCGTGTGCGAGTCGAGCAGTCCTGCGATGATCTTGTGCAGCGTGTAGTACGGCGCCCAGATCCCCTGGTTGCCGCCGTAGGTCGCGAACTCCTCAAGACGCATGAACTGCGTTTCGGGGTAGGCCGACAGGAAGCCCGGGTGACGGCGACCGTCGGTGGGTGCGATCACGGTGCCATGACGGCCCTTGCCCGACGAGTCTTCCACGCGCGCGCCGTCGGTCTCGTCGAAGTGATACGCGAGCACGTTCCCCCCGCCGGTGGACCCGGCGGCCGACGTCATCAGCGATTGCACGTCGGGTGCGGAGAGCGCGCGATCGAAGATCTGGAACGCGTCGAGTTGCGCATTGAGATACGAGATGTTGCGCTGCGGGAACTGACACCGGCCGAGCCAGTTGCCCGTCGTTTCGCCCAGATCGGCCGGCGAGAGCGACATGTTGGGGTTGGTGGCGACCGGCTGCCCGTCCACGTACAGCGTGGCCATGGTGCCCGAACGCGTGATGGCGACATGCGTCCAGCGATCGATCGGGAACGGCGTGGGGGCATCGAGGCGCTGCTCACCGTCCGCGCCGCTGGTGGTGATGGCGAAGCGCGGTACGGGTGTGTCGTTGCTCGCGCGCACGGTGAGATACATGCGTGTGTGCGCGGCTTCGGCGAACTGCGGGTTCGGACGGCCGAAGTCGAAGATCGCGGTGCCGTTGGTGAGCGTCGCCAGGTCCGTCGCGGCGCGTGCGTCGGAGAGACGTTCACGATCGTACTGCGACGGGTTGATCCATAACGCGATCGTGAAGTCGCGCAGCCCGTTTACCACGCCAGCGGGCAGTGCCACATGCTCCGCCAGGCCGATCGGCGATCCGCTCAACCGCAGCGCGCGGTTGAACCGTCCGACTACACGCCCCGTCGGCTGCTTCGCGGACTCGGCGAGCGCCGCCTGACATTCCGCGAGCGCGCCAACCATGTAGTCCAGTTTCTGCCTGTAGATCGCATCGCCGGTGCCGGCGTACGACTGTGCCAGCATGCTCATGAAGTGGCCGGCGTAATGGCCTCGCAGGTAGCCGGTGCCATTCTCCCAGCTTCCGACCGGCTGCGCGCCCTTGGTGTCGAGCCCCGCATTGGCGCGGAAGATCGACAGCACGCGATCCGGTCCCGCGAACACGTCGTCTGTTCCGCCGTACCCCTTTGCATACGCGAGCATGCGGTCGCGCTTTTGCGTGAACACGCTCTCGCTGAGCTTGACCTGCGACAGCGCAAACGGTTGCACGCGGCGCGCGTTGCGCAGTAGTGTCGGCACGGCAGTGTCGGCGCGTGCGGTCAGGCCGGGCGATTGGGCCAGAGCGTCGAGCTGGGGCAGGAAGAGCGCGCCGGTCGCAGCCGCGCTGGCGGTTTTCAGGAAGTCGCGCCGATTCGGAGACATGGGGGCGGCAGTTCAGGGCAGCGTGGATCCGGGCGGCTCGATCCGGGAGGCGGGATGCGGCGCGGACGGCGGGGGATTGGTTGGATATTGTATATAATCTTGCGTCGCCGCGATAGGAATTTCAACCGGATCGGCGACATCACGTACATCGCGACGGAGGAAGGTTGGCGGTACCTCGCTGCCGTGGGCTATCTCTTTCCGATCGCCTACGAATTGCAGCGGACTTGGCTGATTCCCCGTAGACTCGCAAGGATGGTTCGTCCCGCCCCGCACTTCCCACGGAAGACCAATGCAACATCTGCACGCTCGCCGGCTCGCCATCCTGGCGCTTCTCATCCTGCCCGCATCGTCTGCGTTCGCGCAGCGTGGCCGATTCGATCTCCAGAAGACGAAAACGGTGTTGACCGGCCTGGTCGAGAAGACACTCCGCGACAATGGCATCCCGTCGATGTCCATCGCGCTGGTGCGCGGCGACTCGATCGTCTGGACCGCCGCGTTCGGGTACGCAAACATGCGCACCAGAACACCGGCGACCACTGCGACGATCTACAGCACCGGCTCTTCGTTCAAGTCGGTCACGGCAACGGCCGTGATGCAACTCGCCGAGCAGGGCAAGCTCAAGATGAGCGAACCGATCAACACGTACCTCGGCGAAGCCCAGGTGAAGGATTCGAGTGCAACGCCGGTAACCTTCACGCACATTCTCTCCCATTGGTCCGGCCTCAGGAACGGCGCGGAGACGCAACCGATCTGGGGCCGGAGACTGCCCAAAACCCTCGAGGGCTTTACTTCCACACTCAACTGGGTGCGGGCACCCGAGACGAAGTGGGAGTACAACAACTTTGCATACGGCACGGCAGGACTTCTCGTGCAGAAGATCTCCGGCGTCGAGTACGAGAAGTACATCGTCGACAACATCCTGACGCCACTCGGCGTGACCACGCCGCATCCGGTCTATCCATCGCCAGAGATGGTCGAACGGATGGCGCTTCCGTACAACGCCGGAGGCACCTTCGGCAAACCCGCACCGGTGGCTCAGGTGCACTTCGACGTCTATCCTGCCGGTGACATCTATCTCACGGCGGAGGACATGGCGCGCTACCTCATCGCGCAGCTCAACGGCGGCGTCTTACACGGCAACCGAATCCTGTCGGAGGCGTCCGTGCGCGAGATGCACAAGGAGCGCTTCGGTGGAGATTACGGATTTGGATTCTGGATGGTGCATGACACCGCGAGCGGGCACACGCTCATCCACCACGGCGGCGCGATTGCGGGACAGCGCGCGTTCCTGATCGGCGACCTCGATGCGAAGGTCGGCGTCTACTACATGACGAATTCCGACTTCCT
>JANLVC010000101.1:0-4372 GCA_031363815.1 Gemmatimonadota bacterium | reverse complement strand
GGCGCGGATGCTGCGCTTCTGAACGGCTCGCTGAACAACCCGAAACACCGCGTCACCGTGCGCCCCTCGGTTGGCGGCCGCCCCGCCGTTCCGCCTCGACGGAAGCTGGCGCGAGGGATATATCATGATTCCAGCGGTCTCCACCTGATCGATCTTGGTGTACCTCCTGCTCGTACGACTCCCCACCGCCTCCCATGTCGAACCCATACTCCCGTCGTGACTTCGTATCCGACAGCGCCACGCTTGCCTTCGGCGCGATGATCGTCCCGCGCGCCGTGCTCGGTGGCCCCGGCTATCGCGCGCCCAGCGCCACGCTCAACATCGCCTGCGTCGGTATCGGCGGCATGGGCATGAGTAACATGTCGGAGATGCTCACCGAGAACATCGTGGCGGTGTGCGACGTCGACTTCGCATACGTTGAGCGCTCGCTGGACGGACGGCTGAAGCCGCGCACGGGCGAGGCATCCGCCCAGAACGTGCAGCTGGGCGAAGCGTACAAGAACGCCAGGAAGTACACGGACTTCCGTGAGATGCTCGACAAGCAGAAAGACATCGACGCGGTGCTGATCGCGACGCCCGATCACCTGCATGCCACGATTGCGCTGGCCGCGATGTCCCTCGGCAAGCATGTGTATGTGCAGAAGCCGCTCGCCTACTCGGTGCATGAGGTGCGCCTGCTGCAGAAGGCGGCGGCCGCCAATCCGAAGCTGGCCACGCAGATGGGTAACCAGGGCCACTCCATGGAGGGCTCACACCGCATCAACGAGATCATCGCCGCAGGCGTGCTCGGCAAGATTCGCGAAGTGCATGTGTGGACCGATCGTCCGGTGCGCTATTGGGCGCAGGGCATTCCGCGTCCCCGTGCGGCCACGGCGGCGCCGCCCACGAATCCGCCAAATCCGCGTCCACAGTGGAACATGGGCACCGTGGATAACGCGGTGCGTTCGGCGATGGCCGCCAACGATTCGTCGATGCCGCCGGGATTGAACTGGGACTTGTACCTCGGCCCCGCACCCGAGATCGCGTACCACCCGGCGTATCATCCGTTCGCCTGGCGTGGATGGCTCGACTTCGGCGTCGGTTCGCTTGGCGACATGGGTGCGCACCTGATCGATCAGCCGTTCACCTCGCTCGGGCTCACCTATCCGACCACCATTGCCGCTTCGTCGTCGCCGTGGGGCGGCGGTGCGCAGAATCCGGCCACGTATCCCATGGCCACGATGGTGCAGTACGATTTCCCGAAGGTGGGCAAGCGCGACGCCGTCAGGCTCTACTGGTACGACGGTGGATTGATGCCGCCTCGTCCGGAAATGCTTCCCGACGAGGTGCCGATGAACAACCCGGGTAGTGACGGCGGCGGCGGTGTATTCATTGGCGAAAAGGGCATCATGTTCTACGAAACGTACGGCAACAAGCCGCGCATCTTTCCGGAAACGATCGCCAGGAAGGCCGAGCAGGTGCCGGTCACGTTGCCGCGCATTACGGTATCGCACGAGCAGAACTGGATTCAGGCAGCCAAGGGCGAAGCGCAGTCCAGCTCACCGTTCTCGCAGGCGTCGCCGCTCACCGAAACGATGTTGCTCGGCATGGCCGCGCTGCGCGCCGGTCAGGGACGCAAGATGCTCTACGATAGCGACGGGATGCAGTTTACCAACGCGCCCGACGCGAATCAGTACCTTACGCGCGTGTACCGAAAGGGATGGGAGCTGTAATGCGCATACTGCCTCGTGACTGGTGGGCGGTTGGTGTGGCGACAGTGCTGTCGGTTCGTGCTCCCGCCGCCCTGCCGGCGCAGGGGTCGTCGCCCTATGTGGTGAGCGCCGCTGCGCCCGTCGGGTTCGATCGCGACGTGGCGCAGCGTGCTTCGCTTGAGCATCTCACCAAACTCATCGCGCTGAACACGCAGAATCCGCCGGGTAACGAGATGCGTACGGCGCGCTACTTCGATGCCATCTTCGCGCAGATCCCTGGCGTGGAGCGGCATGTGCTCGACGCCGGCAACGGACGTGCCAATTTCATTGCGCGATTGCGCGCCGTAAATCCAACCAAGCGTCCAGTGCTCATCATGGGGCACATGGACGTGGTCGGTGTTGACACGACCAAGTGGATTACGCCGGCGTTCACGGCGACCATTCGCGATGAAGACGGCGTATCGTATCTGTATGGTCGCGGTGCGATCGATGACAAGGGTATGCTCGCCACGGCTACGGCGGCGATACAACAGTTGGCCACGCAGCGCACGGCGCTCGATCGCGATATCATCTTCCTGGCCACGGCGGCGGAGGAGGGCGGCGACGACATTGGCATTGATCGGGTTATCGAGAAGCACTTCGATCTGATCAAGGACGTCGAGTTCGCGCTCAACGAGGGCGGACGCGTGCGGGTGTCCGCCGGACGCGTGATGTCGGTGAATATCCAGACCACCGAAAAGATCACGTACAACGTGGTGGCCACGGCGAAGGGACCGAGCGGACACGCCTCGGTGCCCTTGCCGCAGAACGTGCTGGCGGCGCTTGCCCGTGCGGTGTCGCGCGTGCACGAGTGGAAGTCGCCGGTGAAGCTCAACGAGACGACGCGTCTGTATTTCGCTCGCCTGGCACGTATCGAAAAGAATCCGGTCATGAAGGCGGCGATGCTGCGCGTCTCGTCACCCGGGGCATCGAAGCGGCAGATCGATGCCGCGGGGGCCATTCTCTCTCGCGAACCGCTACACAATGCGGTCTTGCGCACGGGCCAGTCGCTCACGCTGATGAACGGTGGCATCCGCTCCAACGTGATTCCAAGCGAAGGCACGGCGACCTTCAACGTGCGCGTGCTGCCCAACGACGATGTGCGCGCCGTGCTGTCGGCGTTCAATGCCGTCGCGAAGGAGTCGCAGGTGACCTTCGCGCTGACCGGTGAGCCGCGCGTGTCGCCGCCGGTGTCGCCGGTCACGGCAGCCCTGTATCAGGCGATGGAGTCATCGGCGATGGCGATGGTGCCGAACACCACCGTGATTCCGTTCATGAGCACCGGCGCCACCGATGGCGCGGCGTTGCGTGCCAAGGGTATCCCGACATACGGCATTCTGCCGATGCCGTTACCGATGGTGGACGAGCTGCGCATGCACGGTGACAACGAGCGCGTGCCGGTGGCGGCATTGGGGTGGGCGGCGGAATTTCTGTACCGCACGCTGCAGCGCGTGACGTCGAAGTGAGTGGAGCGCGCGAGGCGCCGTCGATCGAGCTCAACGCACTGGACGGCGCGTTCGCGCGGGTTTACCTCGACGGCGCTCATGTTACGTCATGGATTCCGACACGATCGACGTTCGATCGCCTCTTTGTGAGTCGCGAAGCGCAGTACGGGCCGAGCTGCTCGATTCGGGGCGGCATCCCCGTCTGCTTTCCGCAGTTCGGGTCGTTCGGCCCGATGAAACACCACGGTTTCGCGCGGCTCAGCCGGTGGAACGTGGTGCGTCAGGAGGAGATCGCAGGTATCACGACGGGCTGCGCAACGGCCACGAGTTCGAGGAAGCGGGTGAAATGCTTCCTGATACAGCGAGATCACAACAGCATGACCACCGATTCACACGGAAAACGACACGGATAAGCCCACCGGCACGCACGCCCAAGGATCGTGTGCGTAAGCAGTATGCTTTTCGTTGTTCAACAACTGAAACCAGATCCGCCGAATCCGCACCGTCGCGTGTCGTCAACCCGGAGCACATTCGCGCGCTGTCCGTGAAATCCGCGGTGAAGCAGTTCCTGGTGGTAGCGATCTGTCGGTCGCCACCGCCGATCGTGATTCAGCGAGATCACAACAGCATGACCACCGATTCACGCGGAAAACGACACGGATAAGCCCACCAACACGCACGCCAAGGATCGAGTGCGTCAGCAGTATGGTTTTCGTTGTTCAACAACAAAAACCGAGTCCGCCGTCAACCCGGAGCAGATTCGCGCCCTCTCCGTGAGATCCGCGGTGAAGCAGTTCCGGCGGTAGGCGATCTGTCGGTCGCCACCGCCGATCGTGGTTCGGCGAGATGACAACAGCATGACCACCGATTCACACGGAAAACGACACGGATAAGCCCACCGGCACGCACGCCAAGGATCATGTGCGCAAGCAGTATGCTTTTCGTTGTTCAACAACAACAACCGGGTCCGCCGAACCCGCGCCGTCGCGTGCCGTCAACCCGGAGCAGATTCGCGCGCTATCCGTGAAATCCGCGGTGAAGCAGTTCCGGCGGGTGGCGATCTATCGGTCGCCACCGCCGATCGTGATTCAGCGAGATCACAACAGCATGACCACAGATTCACGAAAAACGACGCGGATAAGCCCTCTGGCACGCACGCCAAGGATCGTGTGCGTCAGCAGTATGTTTTTCGTTGTT
>JANLVC010000100.1:0-12972 GCA_031363815.1 Gemmatimonadota bacterium | reverse complement strand
AACAACGAAAAACATACTGCTGACGCACACGATCCTTGGCGTGCGTGCCAGAGGGCTTATCCGCGTCGTTTTTCGTGAATCTGTGGTCATGCTGTTGTGATCTCGCTGAATCACGATCGGCGGTGGCGACCGATAGATCGCTACCACCAGGAACTGCTTCACCGCGGATTTCACGGATAGCACGCGAATGTGCTCCGGGTTGACGACACGCTACGGCGCGGATTCGGCGGAGCCGGTTTTTGTAGTTGAACCACGAAAAACATACTGCTGACGCACACGATCCTTGGCGTGCGTGCCGGTGGGCTTATCCGTGTCGTTTTCCGCGTGAATCGGTGGTCGTGCTGTTGTGATCTCGCTGAACCACGATCGGCGGTGGCGACCGATAGATCGCCAACCGCCGGAACTGCTTCACCGCGGATTTCACGGAAAGCGCGCGAATCTGCTCCGGGTTGACGACACGCGACGGCGCGGATTCGGATGCGCAAAACTGCCCACCACCGTGATCGGATGCGTGGTGCACGCCGCCGAGCATGGCATGCGACACTACGGTCAGCTGTCGGTTACCGTGCGCGTCGTGGCCGCGATTTCTGCAGCGCTGCACGAATCGCCAACTCCACCAGCGGTGTCATAACGCGATAACCGGCCATGTTAGGATGCACACCGTCATCGCCGTATTCGTGCTTGAGTCCCATGCGCTCGTCGGCCATTGGCGTGTGATAGTCGAGATACACCGCGTTGTGCGCGCGCGCGTACTGCGCGAGCCACGCATTGAGGGCGACGATTTTCGGTGCCGGTTCGAGTCCTGGCTTCCACGGATAGTCGAAAACCGGCAGCACCGACGACAGCACCACGCGAATGCCATTCGCCTGCGCGATCTCCGCCATCGACGCGATGTTGTCCTCGATCATTTCCAGTGACGACGGCCCCGTGTTGCCGGCAATGTCATTCGTGCCGGCGAGGATCACGACCACCGCCGGCGCGAGTGCGACAACGTCCTGACGGAAGCGCACCAGCATCTGCGGCGTGGTCTGCCCGCTGATTCCGCGACCGATATATGGCTTGCCCGGGAACAGCACGGCGAAGTGTGGCGACCAGCCTTCGATGATCGAGTTGCCCATGAACACGACGCGCTGCTCACCGGGCTGTGCGGCGCCAAGGCGCGCGTTGTCGGAGCGGAAGCGCGCGAGATTGCCCCAATCTGGACTCGGTGACTGCGCTTGCATGCTGGACACGTTCAGGGTTGTTGCGGCCAGCACGGAGGTCCACCACGACGTCCAACGGCACATGGGTCGCTCGGCATATGGTGCAGTTCTTGCTCGACTTCTCAGTGTTCCTAAAATGTCCCTGAACTGGAGCTACCGTCCATGCCTTAGCCGAATTCGCGGCCATGCCCGACGGTTCGTTGATCGTGACTGATGACGCCGGTGGGCGAATCTATCGCATCGAATATCGGGGTTCGGCAACGCGCTGACCTGCTCTTCATTGTCCCGGCTGCTGATAGGGGCTTTCTTGAGGGTATGGTGCTCGTCGTTTCCCCGCCGTTTGACCCCGATCGCTTCAGTGCGCTGCGCGTCTTTCTGCGCTGGTCGTCGCGCCGCGCGCTGCGTTGGTTCTATCGGGAGACGACGGTGGTGCGGCTGGGCACGATCCCCGACACGGGGCCGGTGCTCTTGATCGGCAACCATCCGAATGATCTCCCCGACGTGCTGCTTGGGCTGCAGGCCTGTTCACGCCATGTGCGCTACCTTGCCACGATCGCCGTCGGGGCGGGTGGTGGCGGCGCGGGGCGAGGCTACGTGGCAATGGGGGCCATCCCGGTAACGCGCGTGCGCGATGCCCGGAAGATGCGAGCACTGGGCGTCGATATGGCCGCCGTGAACGCCGAAGCCGGACGCCGCGTAGCGCAGGCGTTCGCCCAAGGCCACGTGGTGGGCGTGTTCCCGCAGGGCGGTGTGCACGACACGCCACATATCGGGAGATTGCGCACGGGTGTGGCGATGATGGCCCTAAGTGCTCTTGATAGTGGCTCTGAATTCGATGTGTTCGTGGTGCCCTTCGGTAATCAATACGAAGCGCCGCGCACCGCTGGCAGCGACGCGATGGTGGTCGTGGGTCGTGGATGGTCGCTGCGGGAATGGCGAGCAGAGCAGTTGGCGAAGGGGCTCGACGCCGGCGTATCAGCGCTGACTGATCAGCTGCGGAGTTCGCTGCTTGGCGTCACGCGAAACGCTGCCGACTGGGAATCTGCCGCGGAGCGTGACGAGCTCGTCGCGGCCATCGCGGCCGTGCAGCCACCGGCGACCTCGCCGTTGCCGGTATCGCTGCCGGAACGGGCGGCCCGTCTCGTGCCGCTTGCCGAACGGCTGGTTGCCAACCGCCGTTCCGACGCCGCCAGTCCGCACGCGGCGCGTCTACATACGTTCGTATCCGAACTCTCGCATATGGTCCATGAGGCCGGCGGCATCCGCAGCTCGGCGCGCGATCAAGCCCGAGTGCTGCACGGCGCCGGACTGATCGCCGAATCGCGCCTGACGCCAGTATGGGCGCTGCTGCTGATAACGCCGGTTGCCGTGATCGGCTGGGTTACCCACGGGCCGATTTTCTGGCTCGTGTGGCGCTTGGCTCATCGTAAGGCCAAAACGAGATCGGACGTCGTTGCCCGCGCCTTCGTGCCCGGCCTGCAGATCGTGGCGGCGTGGTACCTGCTGCTGACGGTCGCCGCCTTTGCTGCGCTCGCGCTGATGGCACAGGCCACGTGGATCACCTCGGTGGTGCTGCTGCTGTTCGTCAGCCAGCTTCCGACCGCCGCTGATGCGGCCGTGGCCTGGCGTGATGGATGGCGTGGGCGGGCCTTGGTGTGGCGAGTGCGGCGGTGGCCGGCGGCGCGTCGGGCGGAAATCGTGCGCGTGGTGGAGGCGCTGCGCGCGGAGTGGCAATCGGGAACGCGAACCGACCCGTGAGCGGGGCAAAAGGCGCGTTATCCGCCGGGTCCGATTAGTCTCACCAATGACCGTATTTGCACATCTTCTGCAGGCGCAGGCATGACTCTTATCTCGATCGGTAACGCGCGGGTGGATTTCGGCGCGACCGAGATCTTTCGCGACATCTCGCTGACCGTCGGTTCCGGCGACCGCTGGGCCGTGGTCGGACGGAACGGCACCGGCAAAACCACGCTCGTTCGCCTGATCACCGGCGACCTCCAGCCCACCACCGGGGCCGTGGCGCGCATGCCCGGACTTCGGGTGGCGCTCATGGACCAGCATCGCCGCTTCCCCGACGGCATGACGCTGTGGGAGATCGTGGCCGACGCCTTCGGCGATCTGCGTGCGCTCGAGCAGTCGCTGGCCAAGCAAGCCGCGAATCTCGAACACGATCATGGCGAAGAGGCGATGGAGAAGTACGGCCGCGACCTCGAGCGTTTTGATCGCGAAGGCGGCTATCAGATGGCGGCCAAGGTGGACGCCGTACTTATGGGTGTCGGCTTTGACCCCGAGTCGGCCAAGGCCACCAGCATCGGGACGCTCAGCGGTGGTGAGCGTGGACGCGTGGCGCTCGCCCGTCAACTCGCGACGCCCGCGGAAATTCTGCTGCTCGACGAACCCACCAACCACCTGGATCTCGAAACGACCGCGTGGCTTGAACAGTATCTGCGCGACACCGATCGCACGGTGATCTGCATCAGCCACGATCGCGCATTCCTCGCGGTCATGGCCAATCACGTGCTGCACTTCGAGGGCGGCACCGCGTTCGCGTACGACGGCGGCTACGAATCGTTTCTCATTCAACGCGAAGAACGACGGCTCACGCTGCAGCGTCAGTTCGACAAGCAACAAACGAAGATCGCGTCGGAATCGGATTATATCGCGCGCAACCTGGCCGGTCAGAACACCAAACAGGCCAAGGGCCGTCGCAAGTTGCTGGCGCGTATGCCGCGCTTGTCGGCCCCTATCGGCGGTGACGCCGTGATGGCGCTGCGACTCAATGCCGGCAATCGCAGCGGCGATCGCGTGATCGAAGCCGAGCATGTGACCGTGGCCGTGGAAACGCCGGATGGCACCCGTGTGCTGATGCGCGACGTGAACGTGGTGCTCGAGCGCAACGAAGTGGTGGCGCTGGTGGGCCCCAACGGGGCCGGCAAGAGTACCCTGATCAAGACGTTGGTGGAAGAGCATCCGGCGCACGCCGGTCGCGTGAAGATGGGCCCCAGTACCACGGTGGCGTACTACCGTCAGGAGCTCGGGCACCTGCCGCTCGACACCTCGATCTACGAAGCGATCGCCACCGAACGTCCGCTCTGGGAACGCCGTCAGGTGCAGGGTCATCTCGGTCGTTTCGGGTTTAGCGGCGACGAAGTGCAGCGCACCGTGGGCACGCTGTCGGGTGGTGAGCGCGCGCGCGTGGCGTTGGCGCTGCTCACGCTCTCCACGAACAACCTGCTTATTCTCGACGAACCCACGAACCACCTCGATGTCGAGAGTATCGAAGCGCTCGAGGACGCCATTGAGGAGTACGATGGCAGCTGCCTGATCGTGAGTCACGACCGTGCCGTGCTGCGTGGTCTTGCCACGCAGGTGTGGGAAGTGAAGGATCAGAAGCTGATCATTTTCCCCGGCAGCTTCGTAGAGTGGGAAGCGCTGCGGGCCGAGAACAAGATCAAGGCGGAGAAGGACGCGCGCGAGATTTCGCAGCGCGAGTCGGAGAAGAACGCGAAGGTGCGCGAGCGGGAACGCGAGCTGCAGCGTGAGCGCGAGCGTGCCGACAAGGCCAAGGAACAGGCGTATGACAAGTCGCAGGGGAAGGCCGGCGGCAAGGCCGGCGCCAAGGCCGGTGGCAAGCCGGAGGCACCGGCATCGAACGATGTGCGGAAGGCGCAACGTGCCGCGGAGAAGGCGCTCACCGACGCCGAGCTGCGGGTGTCGATGCTGGAAGCGAAGATTGCCGGCGTCACCGACGAACTCGATGATGCTACGCTGTACGACACGCCGGCCGGCATACAGAAGGCGGCCGCGTTGGGCAAGGCGCTCGATGACACGCGTGACGAGCTCGATGACGCGGTGCATGACTGGACGGCCGCGGCTGAGCGCGTGCAGCAGCTCAAGCGCTGACCCGCTCAAGCGCTGACCACGAAGTAACAGCAACACGCAGGGGTGCAACTTCCGTTGCACCCCTGCGTACCATGAGGGCATGCGTATTCCCTCGTTCCTCATTGCCGCCGGCGCGGCAATACTGCTGTTGCCGCCGAATGCCGTCGCGGCGCAAACGGATAGTACCAGATCCACTGCGCCACGTGCGCTCCGCGACTTGCTGGCGGATGCCAGCAATCGAAATGCCCTCCCGCCGTTGCTGATCAGCTTTACGTCGCATGTGGAGACGGAGATCTCGGTGCTGCTGCGGCGTGAAGAGGGAAATGAAGCGGTGGCGGCGGTGGAGCAGGTGGCGAGCACGCTCAAATGGAATCGCACCGGCTTCTACAATCAGCATATTATCGGATACCGTGCGCAACAGACGGGTGCGAATATCTCGATGCTGTCGGTGTTTCAGACCGGGTGGCTCAATCCGGTGCTGTATGGCAACCGGTTGCGCGTGCGCACCAGCTCCCGTCGCACCCAGGCACCGGGTCGCGCCCGCGCCTCCACGCGCTCCGACGGCGCGGACACGCTTCCCGCTATTCATCCGCTGGCCGCCGACCGCGATCAGTACTATCGCTACACCGGTGGCGATACCATCGTGACCGTGCGTGCCGGTGATCGCGTGATCCCTATCGCGCATGTGCGCGTGCAGCCGCGCACCGACCTCACGGGTTCGGTGGTGCTGTTCGACGGTGAGATGGATCTCGACGCCTCACGCGGTACGCTGGTGCGCCTGCGTGGGTACTTCGTGCGCGCCAACGCGCCCCGACGCAGGGGCATGGCGTCGCTGGGCGATGCAGTCGCCTTTGTGGAATATGAGAACGGCGAGCGCAACGGCGAGTATTGGCTGCCGGCTAAACAGCGCATCGAACTGCAGGCCACGTTTCCCGGGTTGGGAGACGGGCGCGCGGTCATTCGCATCGTATCGCGCTTCTCGCAGATGCAGGTGAACGACACGGTACTCGATGCGCGCGCACTTGCCGCTGCCGATTCACTGCGCGCCATCTCGCGCCGTCGCCTGAGTTTCGCCGGCGCCGATTCACTCGGCCGCTACGGCGCCTGGCAAGCAAACGTGGGGGCCCTCTCGGTCGGCATGCACTCCGACGACTTCAACGACATCGGTCCCGACCGGTGGCGCTCCACCGGCGCTCCTCGCCTCGACTACACGGTGCCGCGCGCCAGCGACGCGTTCCACTTCAATCGCGTGGAGGGCGTGTACACGGGCACGGGCATCAAGTGGTCGCTGCGAGACGTCGCCCCGGGTGTGATCGTGCGCGCGAACGCGGGCTGGGCCTGGAACGAGGGCACCGCCCGCGGCCGACTCTCGGTGGAACGCACACGCGGAAGCACCGTGCTCGAGGTGCGCGGCGGTCGCTCGCTCGATAACACGAACGATTTCCGCGTCCCGCTCGATTCGGGCAACACCATCGGCGCCCTGTTCGCCTCGCAGGACCCGTACGACTACGTCGATCGCCGCAGCGCTACAGTGGCCGCGGTGCGCACACTCGGTGCCCGCCGCCTGCTCACGCGCGTGGAGTTCGGCGTGGCCGACGATCGCTATCGTCCGGCGTCGTATGTGCGCAGTCCGTTGGGTGGCAATGCGTATCGCGAGAATCGCCGTATAGACCAAGGCCGCTATGCGCGCAGCGCGGCGCTGATCGAGTGGCACCCGGATTTCAGCGCCGAGTTCGCGAAGCCCGGTGTGGGCGCGCGTCTTTTCTACGAGCGTGGTGATGGCACGTTGAATTGGCAGCGGGCCGAGGTGCGCGTCACGGCGCGTAAGCCCTTTGGTCCGTTCGTGGCACTGGCCCGTGGTGATGTGGGTACGGTGTTCGGTTCACGCATTCCGCCGCAACAGCTCTTTGAGCTGGGCAAGTTCCAGAATCTGCCGGGCTACAACGACAAAGAATTCGCCGGGTCGCGCGCCGCCGTGCTGCGCGCCTCGTTGCAGTACACGAGCTCGTTTTTCCGTCAACCGATTCGTGCGGGACGCTTCTTTCTCCCGGCGCTGGCCCCGGGCTTGAGTGTGGGCGTGCAGAGTGGATGGGCTGATGCCCCTACTGCTGCTGCGCGCACGAGCATCGAACGACTCGGTGCGCCGATCGATTCGACCTGGCTCGATTCGTGGGCACCAGTGGCGCGTCCCACCGACGGCATTCGCGCCTCGCTTACCGCTGGACTCCGCTTGTTCTCGGGTGGCGTGTTTGTTGGTGCTACGCGCAAGGTGGATCAGGCGGCGCCGTGGAAGGCGTTGATCACGTTCGGGCAGCAGTGGTAGCGGTGAGGTTGTTCCGCGGTTGCGGAGTCCACTGCGTTTGTTCAAACAGCCTAACCGCGGATTACGCGAATGGTCGCCGATGGGCGCCCTGCCGCACACTGCGGATTGGTGGGTTATCAACGCGCACGCTTCTGCAATGAACAGCAGGCAGCCGATCGTGTGCGTGCCGGTGTCGGTCGCATGCCGGGTGCTGATCTGCGTGCGATTCGCGAAATCCGCGGTGAGGTTGTTCTCGGGCTTGCGGGGCTCACGGCATTCCTCCAAACAGCTCAACCGCGGATTACGCGAATGGTCGCGGATGGGCGCCCTGCCGCACACTGGGATTGGTGGGTTATCAACGCGCACGCTTTTGCAATAAACAGCAGGCAGCCCATCGTGTGCGTGCCGGTGTCGGTCGCATGCCGGGTGCTGATCTGCGTGCGATTCGCGAAATCCGCGGTGAGGTTGTTCTTGGGGTTGCGGGGTCCACGGCATTCCTCCAAACAGCTCAACCGCAGATTACGCGAATGGTCGCCGATGGGCGCGCGTTGGCGGATACTCACATGTGCAGACCATCGACGCCTGCATTTGTAGAAGCGGACCCTGGCGTGCAGGCTCGCGTGACGACCGATGCCGGTCGTATACTGGGCAACAATACGCGGCTATCGATGAGATCCGCGTGCAGGCGTCGTGCGCCCGCGATCGTCGTGTTAACCCCCTTCGAGGATGTCCTATGCGTGTCTCTCACAGTGCTCTCGCCGCGACGATCCTCGCGGCATCAATCGTCGTGCCCGTACCGCGCACCGCATCGGCGCAAGCGCCGAAGGACCCCGCCATGGCGGCGCTGTACACCAACTGGCAGGGGCAGGTTGACAACATCACCAAGGCGGCCGAGGAAATGACGGAGGCCAACTATGCGTACAAGCCGGTGGCCACCGTGCGTAGCTTCGGTGAGCTGATCGGTCATGTGGCGGGCACGCAAAACCTGATCTGCGCGGCCGTGCTGGGCGAAAAGCAACCGGCCGAAGATGCCATTGAGAAGACGGCGAAGACCAAGGCCGCACTGGTGGCGGCGCTCAAGGCGTCGACCGCGCACTGCGTCAAGGCGTACAACATTCCGGCCGCGTCGGGCACGGCCACGATCGACATGTTCGGCTCAAAGAGCACCAAGTTCGGCGCGCTGATCCTGAACGCGGTGCACGATGGTGAGCACTACGGCAATATCGTGACGTACATGCGCATGAAGGGGATGGTGCCGCCAAGCAGCAAGCGATAGCAGCATTAGTTTACGGAGATGCGCACTCATCTCCTCGACTCTCGCCTGGGGTTTGCCGGCGACGATCTGATTTTCACGCTTAACGCGGCCGCCCAGCAACGGGCGGCCACGGGAGCGTCGGTTATTAATGCGACCGTCGGCGCCTTGCTCGATGACAACGGCAAGCTGGTGGTGCTCGACAGCGTGATGGCGCTCTGGCGCGAACTCACGCCCATGGAGATTGCGCCCTACGCGCCCATTGCGGGTGATCCCGCGTTTCTGCTGGCGCTTACGCAGCGGCACTGGCCATCGCTCACGAGTCCTGGCGTGGCGGTGGCAACGCCGGGAGGCTCGGGAGCGCTCGCGCTGTCGTTGCGCAATTTTGTGGAGCGCGGCCAGGCCATTCTCACCGCGGCGCCCTTCTGGGGGCCGTACGCCACGATCACCGCCGAAGCTTCGGTGCGCTTGGAAACAGCACCGTATCCGGCGCCCGGCGAAACGCTCGACGTGGGTGTGTGGGAGGCCAAGGCCCGCGACCTGCTTGAGGAGCAGGGGCGCCTGCTGGTATGGCTCAACGACCCATGTCACAACCCCACGGGGCGCAGCTTGTCGCGCGACGATCGACGCACGCTGCTCTCAATATTGCGCGACATCGCATCGCAAGGCCCCGTCACGCTGCTGCTCGATTTTGCGTACCTCGACTACGCGCGCAATCCCGACGACGTGCGCGAAGCACTCGACGACTATGCCGCGTTTGGTGCCGAACAGGCGGTGCTCGTGTGTGCGAGCCTGAGTCTCAGCAAGGCGTTCACGCTGTACGGCTCACGCGCCGGTGCGTTGGTGTTTCCCTGGAGCGGTGACCCCGCGCTCAAAGGCGCGCTGATCTCAAGCTGCCGCGGCACATGGAGCAACTGCGCCCGCGCCCCCATGAGCGTGCTGCTGCGCATGACCAAAAGCGAAGCCGCGCAGCAGGCACTGGCGGCCGAACACAAGCATTGGCGCGCCGTGCTCACGGAGCGCGTGACAGCACTCGATGCCGCGCTCAAAGCCGAAGGACTCCCCGGCGCCCCGTGGGATGGCGGTTTCTTCGTGACGCTCCCCGCGCTGCCCGATCCGTTCGCGGTGTGCGAGAAGCTCCAGGCGGTCGATGTATTTGTGGTCCCCATGCCCGATGGGCTGCGGGTGGGGGTATGCGGGATGAAGGCGGCGGACACGGCGCGGTTTGCCAAAGCCTATGCGGCGAGTATTGCGCAGACGAGGTAGATCGCCAACAGCTGGAACACGGATGACACCGATCAAAATGAAACAACACAGATAAGCAAAAAGCGTTTTTTGCTTATCTGTGTTGTTTTCGTGTAATCCGTGGTCTTCGTGTTCTGGTTGTTGCCGTTGCTGTTACGAGCGCCGCTTACCGCGACACCTTCACTTCCACCGGCTCCACGCCCGCGCCGGTGTACATCGCCACGGTAAGCCGCCCGGTTTCGAAGGCCACGCGGTCGGCATACGTGAGCGGGAACGATCCGCTCCCTGCCCTCTGGCCTGGCCCCAGCAACCGCGCACTCACTCGGCTTGCGCCAGCCGGAATCGCGATGCTGGCCGAGGTCGTACCGCCCACTACGGCGCCCGAGATCGGCCCTGAGATGCGACCCGCATCGCCCGTGCGCCGCAGCACCAGCGCCGACAGTGGGGCGCCGCCGGTATGCTGCACCGTACTCGACCAGCGCAGCACACTGTGCACGCGATCGAGCGTAATGCGCGTGGTGGCCACAAGACCGCGGGCGCGCGTGGTGACCACCATCGGGGCCGACAGCGGCGCCTTGCCTGCTACCAGCGCCGGTGTTGTGCTCGGTGCCATTCGGCGTGCTCCCGACTGCTCGAACGCGTACGCCATCGCCACCAGGCGAGTGTCGGTGAAGCCTTTGCCCAGCAGTTCGATACCCACCGGCAGTCCGTCGGCCGCGAAGCCCGCCGGTACACTGATAGACGGCAGTCCACTCTGCGCGCCGAGGTTGCAGGTGCTGCCGTTTTGTACCTCACCCACCAGCGTAGGCCTCTGTCGCACCGTGGGATAGGCGATCGCATCGAGGGACAGGCTGTCGAGCACGCGCTCCATGCGCGCGCGCAGCGCCGTTTGACGCGCGAGAGCCGTGCGATACTGTTCGCTGTCGGCGTTGAGCACCGTGTCGATCACGCGGAAGCGCACTTCCAGCTGACGATCGTACAAGCCGCGATCAAGAATGTCGCGCAATGACTTGACCGGTGCATTCGGCACGGTGCGCAGGTAGTCGATAAGATCGAACTTGGTTTCCATGTTGATCACGCTCGTGTTGGCCATGAGCGTATCGAAATCCGACATTTGCACGTCGACCACTGTGGCGCCTTGCGCGCGCAAAGCGGCAATGGCCGCGCGCACGGTATCGGCGATCTCGGCGTCGGTGTCGCGGAAGTACGGCAGAAACACGCCAATGCGCGCACCGCGCAGCGCATCCTTGTTCAACGCCGCCTGAAACGCGGGCGCAGGCTTGTCGCGCAGCACGGTGGTGGCTGCATCTTCGCTGTCGTAGCCCACGCTCACATCGAGCGCGATGGCGAGGTCGGTGACGGTGCGCGCCAGTGGACCGCCGATGTCCTGCGTGTGCGACAGCGGCACGATACCGCGACGGCTCACCAGTCCCTGCGTGGGCCGCAGTCCTACGAGGGCGTTGAAGGCACTGGGAATGCGAATGGATCCGCAGGTATCCGAGCCCCAGCCCACTGTAGCGAAGCTCGCCGCGATTGCCGCGCCGGTGCCGCCGCTAGAGCCACCGGGGCAGCGCGTGGGGTCGTACGGATTGCGCGTCTGTCCGCCCAGTGAACTGATGCTGGTGATGCCGGCCGCGAGTTCATGCAAGTTGGACTTGCCCAAAATAATGGCGCCTGCGTCGCGCAGCTTCTTCACCACGAACCCATCGCGCGCCGGCTGGCTGGTGGCCAGGGCAAGCGATCCGGCACTGGTCGGCATGTCACCGGTGTCGTAGTTGTCCTTGATGATCACGGGAATCCCGTGCATCGGCCCGCGCACCTTGCCCGCTTTGCGTTCCGCGTCGAACGCCGCGGCTTCAGCACTCGCCTTGGGATTGATGCGAATGAGTGAATTGAGCTCAGGCCCCGCGTGATCGTACGCCGCGATACGCGCCAGATACAGCCGCACCAGCTGCACGCTGGAAATGCGACCCGCCGCGAGCGCCGCCTGCACGTCGGTCACGGACGCCTCGGTAATCTCGAACGCCGCGCCCCGCTTCGCCGGCTGCGCACCGACTGTCGCCGTCGCGCCGAATAAAGCACCCACTACCATCATCGCACGAATCTTCACGGTCACACCCTCAAAAGGATAATCGGTTCTCAGCGTGCTCTGCGCCTCTGCGTTCACTGCGTGATCATTTCCATTGATATCGCCGCGAGTCCGAAACAGCAGGGGCTCGCTACGCTCGCGGGAACGCAGAGGCGCAGAGAACGCAGAGAAAAGCTCAAACAGGAAAAAACAGCGACTCGTATTTCACGTTCGTGCGCGGCGATGCCATCATCGACTCCACCGTATCACGCCACCGCGCATAGTGCGCCGTCGCCTTGTGCGCGGCCGGGGCATCATCGGTGAGATAGGCTTCAATAAGCGTGAAGCGCGTGGGATCATCGGCCTGTTGCAGCACATCGAAGCGCGCAATGCCGGGCTCGCGCACGCTGTTCGTGGCGTTGTCGAGCGAAGCGACCCTGAACGCGCCAACATGCTCAGGGAGCACGTGCACAAAGACCTGTACGACGAGCATGGCAGGGAGTGGGGATGGTGGAGGGCAGTACGCGAGCAGCGACCGGTCGTGGTCCGATATAGTCTTCAGCAGGCCAGAACACTATATGGACTCTCTGTTGAACTCGCGGATGCCCATTTCCCTCCGTTCCCTCGCGGTTCTCGCCAGCGTTGCCGTCAGTCCGACTCTGCCTGCCCAGCGCGCTGCCGCGGTCGCCGCCGCGGTCGCCACTCCGATCGCCGACGCGCTCTACACCAACGCCCGCATCTGGACCGGCGATGCCGCCCACCCCACGGCCAGCGCCCTCGCCGTGCGCAACGGCCAGCTGATCGCGGTGGGGAGCGCCGCCGAGGCGCTGGCGCATCGCGGACCGTCCACGCGGGTGGTAGACCTGCAAGGGCGGCGCGTGGTGCCCGGATTCAGTGATGCCCACTGGCATCTCCCAACCACCGATCAGGCCGACCTCACTAGCGCCAGGTCGCCCGCCGAAATCGTGCGTCGACTGAAAGCGTGGGCCGCCAAGCGACCCGCCGGGGCGTGGGTGGTGGG
>JANLVC010000044.1:0-21869 GCA_031363815.1 Gemmatimonadota bacterium | reverse complement strand
GGCGGCGGCTTTGCGCAGCTTGCCGAGGGTGTAGAACTCCTCGGGCTGGTCGAAGACCTCGCGATTCACGTAGTCGATAACGCGGTCCCACTGCCCGGCTTCGACGGCTGCGGCGACCGTGTCATTGGCCCGGATCACGTCTTCGAATTTCTCGAAGAACATGCGGTCGATCTTCATTCCCTCGGCAGTGATCTGCTCGACACGCAGTGACGCGAGGATGTCGGCGCCGAGGTGTTCATACATGCCACCCACGACCACCGGGCCCTGGCCGCCCCCTTCGTCGCTGCCCTTTCCTTTGGGTGGAGGGAGTTTCAGTACTTCGTCGTAGTTGAAGTCCTCCTCGAAGTATTCGCAGTTGGCAAAGAAATCGAAAAGCTTGAAGGCCGTTTTCGACGGGTGCTGCACGCCTTCTTTGAGATTGTCGTCGAACAGCACCTCGCGAAAGTCGTGCTTGCGGGTGCCGCGACCCTTGATCTGGATGAAGTCAGTGGGCGAAAAAATCGGACGAAAGAGACCGAGGTTGAGGATGTCGGTGCAGTCGTAACCGGTGGTCATCATGCCGACGGTCACGCAGATGCGCGCCTTGCTGGTCTTGTAGGTCGGGATGAAGTTGCCCGAGCCCAGCAGGTTGTTGTTGCTGAAGTTGATGGTGAACTGCTGTGCGTCGGGTATCTGTGAGGTCACCTGCACGGCGAAGTTGGACTGGTACTTCCCGGGGAACATGCGGTCGGCCATCTGATTGAGAATCTGCACCAACTTGGCGGCGTGGTTCTGGCTGACGGCAAAGATGATCGACTTGCCGATTTCGCCGCTGACCGGATCGCGCAGGGCGTTTTCCAGAAACGTCTTGCACAAAAGCTGGTTGGTGGCGTCCGCAAAGAAACGCCTTTCGAACTCGCGTTGTTTGAAAGCCTGCTGCTGATCCTCGCCGGCGTCATCCGTGAACGAGACGACGAAGCCCTCTTCGGAAAGCAGCGTGGTGGTGACCTCGGTGCGGGCGTCCACCACGGTTGGGTTGATCAGGAACCCCTCCTTCACGCCATCGAGCAAGGAGTAGCGGAAGGTCGGCTGGCTGTTCTCGCACCCGAAGGTGCGGTAGGTGTCGAGCAGCAGGCGACGTTCGGCTTCGCGCGGGTCGCGAGTGCCCGGCTTTGAGCTGTCGAACCGACGCAGGTAGTCGCGCGGCGTGGCGGTGAGGCCCAGCTTGTAGCCGATGAAATAGTCGAAGACGGCGCGGGCGTTGCCACCGATCGAGCGGTGCGCTTCGTCGGAGATGACGAGATCGAAGTCGGTTGGTGAGAAGAGCTTCTGGTACTTGTTGTTGAAGAGCAGGGATTGCACGGTGGTGACGACAATCTCCGCGCGTCGCCAGTCGTCCCGGTTCTCCTTGTAGATCACCGTCTGAAAGTCGGCGGACAGCACTGCTGCGAAGGCCTTCTTTGCTTGGTCCTCCAGCTCCAGGCGATCCACGAGGAACAGGACGCGCCGTACGTTGCCGGAGCGGAGAAAGAGCTTGATCACGGCGGCGGCGGTCAGGGTCTTGCCGGTGCCGGTGGCCATCTCGAACAGGAAGCGGTCCTTACCGTCGCCGACTGCGGCCTGAAGGCGGTGGATGGCCTTGAGCTGATAGGGCCGGAGAAAGCGCAGCTTGTTGGTTTGGATGTAGCCGGGGCGCTCTGCTTCGTTCCGCCACCCGGCCTCCGATTGGTAGTTCGGGCGCTGGGTGCGAACGATGTAATCCTCGCCCACCACATCTTCGATCAGACGCTGCGGATTGGGCGTGACCTTCTGGTAGCCGGTGACCGAGTCGGGTGTCGGAAACGAGGTGATGACGTACGGGTTGCCGCGTTCGAGATCCCAGAAATAGTGCAGGTTGCCGTTGGACAGGATCACGAAGCGGCAGTTCTGGGACTTGGCGTACTTGCGGGCCTGCTCCTTCGCGACCAGCGGATTCTTGTCCTCTGCTTTGGCTTCGAGGACGAGGAGCGGGAAGCCCTTGGCGTCGAGCAAGAGAAAATCGACGAATCCTTTTGTGACCTTCTCGAAGTTGTCGCCGAGCGTGTCCAGGTCGGTTGACTTGATCGTGACGCTGGGTTCGAGGCGGATATTTGCGGGCGCGGTGCCTTCCGGGAAGAAACGCCAGCCGGCCGCTTCAAGCAGCTTGTTGATCTTGATGCGGGCTGTGGCTTCCTTATCGGGCATTCAGATTCCTGTTCCAGCGATGGTGGTCAAGCGGCATAACGCTGACTTCTGCAGCGGGCGCTCAAATGAAATGCGCGCGGAGCGCGCTACCGAACGTGCGACCGACTGCAGCAAGCATCGTTAGGTTGGCTAGACAAGTGTCAGCGGTCGCGATCTCGCTCGAGCCGATCATGTCGAGCCACGACGGCGTTGCGCACGTCAGCGATATCCAAAGCGGGCTTCTTACGAAAAATGTAGCCAAGTTTGCCAAATGGCGTCTCGGCGACCCTAAGCTGTCCGAGTATGCGATTCCCCTGTTCAACGATGACCGGGAAGTGCCCGTGCCAGACAATCATCCCAGTTCTCAAATACTCCTCCGTGGACTTAAGCGCTCCCAGGCCTCCGTTGTGGTCGGGATCGCGCTTTATTCGCTCGAGTTTGTCGATCGCGTCATGCATGCGACGTGTGTCATCGTTGATGACGGCGACGCGCTGATGGAAAAGGATAAGATCTCCGACCAGCCCGTCTGGAAACTCGCCAACTCGTGAGATGAGAGCCTTGTAGACATCCTGATGAAGAAGGAAGTCGCCTGGTACTGTCTTTGGCTGCAGTCGATTGAACTCCGCTTGATGCACGGCCATCTGCTGCACCTGGGCGACTTCCTCCGGGAGTACACGAGCCAGCTGTCGTCGAGACTTCGACGGCTTCACGAAGTTTTCGTACGCAAAGCTCGCCGCAGACCAGCCGATGACACCCTTCAGGAACGGACCGATCTGACTCAGAAGCTCGGGAATGTCCATCGCACTTGAGTTGGGAATAAGCTCTCGTTGGCCAACCTCACGCTCATTAGCCTGCGGGGAATCCCTGCGTGGCGGACGTTATACCGGCAGTGGCTCGCAGCACATCGCGAAAGTGCCGTTCCGGCCGCGAATCCGCAACTCTCAAGAGGACAACCACTTGGCCCGAAGGCCGCGGTTCGTCCTGCAGCTTAACCGGAATTCAGTCAGAGAGGCGCCGGGATGTACCTCCAGCGTCGCGAGGATGCGCTTTAGCGATGGTGTTGTCAGCCCAGTCGATCTCGCCGTTCATACCCCTCGCCCGCGCGTGCGATCAGCCGCCGTCCCGCAGGTCGCACACGGTGAACGACCTGCGACGCGCAACAGCGCTGCGCCGCCGTGCCGCCTACTCGTGGCCCTTCACGGCATGTGGGCGATACGACGCCTCCAGCCGCGTGATCTCGTCGGCTGATAACTCGATGTCGACGGCGCCGAGTGCTTGGTCGAGCTGATACATCTTGGTGGCGCCAATAATCGGTGCCGTCACGGCGGGCTTGGACAACAACCATGCCAGCGCGATCTGTGCCATTGGCACGCCGCGTTTTGTGGCGATCGCGCGCGTGGTGGAGGTGCGATCGTCGAGCGCGGTGCGCGCGCCGGCCAGCAGTCCGCGGGCCAGGGGGGACCACGGCAGCACGGCGATCTTCTCCGACGCGCAGAGTGGAATCATCTCGCGCTCCTCTTCGCGGTACAGGAGGTTGTAGTGATTCTGCATGCTCACGAAGCGCGACCAGCCCTTGCGGTCCGACGTGCCCAGGGCGCGACCCGTCACTGCTTCGCTCATGCCGAGGGCGTACATGTCGGCGGTGTCGAAGAAGTTGATGCCGGCCTCGATCGCGCGGCGGGACACGGAGATCCCGGTGGAGCCGAGCGTCGTATAACGCATGGGGACGAATCGCAGAAAGTGGCCGGAGACATCATCCGGGTGCACAATTCGGGAACCGAACAGCGTGCTCGCCGCTAGAATGTATGTACCCTTGACCCCGACTTCGACGTCCATGCTCATTCGCCGTCCCGACGACATCCCGTTCTCCGACATCACGCCGGAAACCGTCTATCAGAACCGACGCGCTTTTGTCGGCACCGCTGGGGCGCTCGCGCTCGGCGGATTGATCGCGCCGTCGGCGCTGCAGGCCATGCGCTTCGATCGCGGAACACAAGACGATAAGGTCACCTCCGAAGAAGACGCGACCAGCTACAACAACTACTACGAGTTCGGCACCGGGAAAGAGGAGCCGAAAGAGCTGGCCAAGGATTTCCGTCCGATGCCGTGGACCGTGAACGTCGAGGGACTGGTCAAAAAGCCTCGGCCGTACTCCTTCGACGAGCTGGTGGGGAAGCTGCCGGTTCAGGATCGCGTGTATCGTCACCGCTGCGTGGAAGCGTGGTCGATGGTGATTCCATGGCAGGGGGTGCAGCTCAAGGACGTGGTGGCGCGGTGCGAGCCGTTGCCAAGCGCCAAGTTCGTGGAGTTCACCACGTTGTACGATCCGCGCCGGATGCCGGGTCAGGCCCGCGCCGTGCTGCCGTGGCCGTACAAGGAGGCGCTGCGCCTTGACGAGGCCAATCATCCGTTGGCCCTGCTGGCCACGGGCATGTACGGCAAAGCGCTCCCGAACCAGAATGGCGCCCCGCTCAAGCTCGTGGTGCCGTGGAAGTACGGCTTCAAGGGTATCAAAGCGATCGTCAAGATCAAGTTCACCGACAAGATGCCGAACACGACGTGGAATGACGCGAATTCCAGCGAGTACGGCTTCTACGGCAATGTGAATCCGTTGGTCGACCATCCGCGCTGGAGCCAGGCCAAAGAGCGTCGGATCGGGCAGTTTCTGAAAATTCCCACGCTGCCGTTCAACGGCTACGCCAGTCAGGTTGCCTCGTTGTACAGCGGCATGGACCTCAGGAAGTACTACTGAGCCCTGCCCTGCAGTCGATGATCGCGCGCGCCGAATCGCCCATTCGGCACCTGATCCGGCCTGCGCTCTGGTTGCTGGTGATCGTTCCGGCAATCGTGTTGGCGGCGCAGCTCCTGCTGGATCAGTTAGGTGCCGAACCCATTGAAGCGCTCGAGCACGCCTCGGGTAAATGGACGCTTCGCTTTCTCGCCGCGTCGCTGGCGATCACGCCGCTCATGCGGTTTACGGGCTGGGGTTGGATGCTGGCCCAGCGACGTTTTCTTGGGCTCGCCGCGTTTTTCTGGGCCATGGGGCACCTCAGCGTGTACATCGTGCTCGACCAGTTTTTTGACTGGCCGGCGATCGCCGAAGACATCCTGAAGCGGATTTACATCACGCTGGGGATGCTGGCCTTCGTGCTCCTGATCCCCCTGGCGCTCACGTCCACGAAGTCGTCCATCCGAAAGCTCGGCGGCAAGCGGTGGAATCAGCTTCACCGGCTGGTATACGTATCGGCCATTGCCGGCTGCATTCATTTTCTTTGGGCAGTCAAGAAGGACCTGACCGAGCCGATGCTCTATGCATCGGTTTTCGTGGTCCTCTTCGCGCTCCGTTTCCTTTTTCGGAAGCCGAGGTCCCGGAAGCCGAAGTCCGTGCCCCCCGATGCCTCGGTAAGTCTGCCAGCAGCGTGACGGGTCGGGCTTGCGTGGCGTCCTCGTTCTGGGAATGCCTCGACTCACTCCGACCCATCTTGCCATGCCCTCACCCGCCGACGCCGGCTCGCGTCGATCGGGCAATTACCTGGCCACCAGTCTCCGGGGCTCGCTCGATAGCATCCCGGTCGTTGGTGGTCCGGTATTTGGGACATTCTGGGACCGCCCGATTCTGGCGGCCCTGATTGGGTACACCGCGTTGGTAACCACGTGGCTGGTGCTCGGTGCGCCCGGTGTGGGTCCGGCCAGCTGGACACGTAGCTTCGCCCCTCAGGTGGTCGCCCTTGTGGCGGTCGCGTTGGCGTGGCGCGCTGGCGGCGAGACTGCCTTCGACCGGGGCACGCGCCGGTTCTGGAAAACCGTGGCCGGCGCACTCGCGATCTTCCCGATCGCCCGCGTCGCGATCGACTTTCTCGTACGGCCCGCGTCACCAGCGACGGCCGACCTCGCGGTGATGATCACGCCGGTCGTGGCCAAAGTCGTGTTGCTGCTCTCGTTCCTGTGGCTGCCGAGCGCGCCGCGTACCGCCGTGGATCGCGCGAAGCTGGCGCTCGACATCAGCACCGTTGGCGTGGCCGGCCTGCTCGTGACGTGGTACGGCCTGTTCATGATCGGTGGCAGCGGCATCGCCGTGCGCCCGTTTGCGATCCTGCACGCGCACGCCACGCTGGAACTCATGGTCATCCTGGTGACCTCGGTGTTGTGGCGGCGCACCGTATTGCAGCATCGCGCGAATGTGCTGGTGGTGTTGGCGACGGCGTTGCTCGTCCAGTTCGTCGTGCACGTGCTGGCCATCGTGCACATGGCGCAGGGGATCACGAATTTCGATATTGCCCGCATCGCGGCACCAGTAAGTTTCGCCGTGATGGCGGCTGCCGCGTGGGTGAGTATGGCGACGGTGATGCATCGGCAGGTTCGACCGCGCAGCGAGCGCGAAAAGCTGTCCGCCAGCGTGATTCCGTTCGCCGCCGTCCTGCTGGGCTTCGCCCTGCTGATCAAGCTATCCATTTCGGGCACCCCGCAAGCCGGTGGTACACAGCCGTTGCTGGGCCTCGCGATCGGCGTCGTGGTGCTCACGGCGCTCGCGTTCGCGCGGCAGTTCACCTCCACGCAGGACGCGGTGCGTGCGCTTGGTGAGTCGACGGCGCGCAACAACGAGGCGCGCTTTCAGGCGCTCGTGCAGCACAGCAGTGATGTCATCATGATCCTCGATCCGGATGGCACCATCCGCTATGCGAGTCCGTCGATGGCGCGGGTGTTCGGTCACGATCCGGCCAAACTCGTGACCTCGCGCATCGAATCGATTCTGCACCCGGACGATCTCTCCTTGGCGCTGCAGTTTCTCGAGGAGCTGGCCGATGCGGATCGCTCGCGCAGTGGTGGCGCGACGCCCGGCGTGATGAAGCGCGAGTGGCGCATCCGGCATGCGGATGGCGCCTGGCTGACCGTCGACAACGTGGGCACGAACTTGCTCAACGAGCCGGTGATCCGCGGCCTGGTGCTCAATACGCGTGATGTCACGGAGCAGAGCGTGATCAAACAGCAGTACATGCATCAGGCGTTTCATGACCCGCTCACGGATCTCGCGAACCGGTCGCTCTTCCTGTATCAAGTGGGACACGCGTTAACGCGCGCCCAGCGGCAGTCGAGCGCGGTCACGGTGCTCTTTCTTGATCTCGACAATTTTAAGACGGTCAACGATTCGCTTGGGCATGCCGCCGGCGATCGATTGCTCGTGGACGCCGCCCGACGTCTCGCGACCTGCGTGCGTGATAGTGATCTCATCGCGCGCCTCGGTGGCGACGAGTTCGCCGTGCTCGTCGAGGATGCCGGATCGGTGGACGAGGTGTTGGCCATCGTCGAGCGTGTCGAGGTGGCGCTGAGCAAGCCCTTCGCCTTGAGCGGCAAAGAGGTGTTCGTGAACGCCAGCATTGGCATCTCGCGCAGTGCGCGTGGCGAAAGCACCGATGAACTCGTGCGGAACGCCGATGTCGCGATGTACGTGGCCAAGACGCGCGGCAAGGGACAGCACGTGCTGTTCGAGCCGGCGATGCACAAGGCCGCGCTCGACCGCCTCGTGGTCGAGACCGATCTGCGTCGCGCCATCGAGCACGAGGAGTTCATGCTGCAGTATCAGCCGATCGTGGCCCTCGAAACGGGCGACATTATCGGCGCCGAGGCGCTGGTGCGGTGGATGTGTCGCGATCGTGGGAAGGTGCCCCCGGGACTCTTCATTCCGATCGCCGAGGAAACGGGGCTGATCGTGCCGATCGGTCGCTGGGTGCTCCGCCGCGCCTGCCGGGAAGCAAAACGCTGGACCGACGAGCGCGGGTTGCCGGTGCGGATCACGGTCAATCTGTCCGGGCGTCAGCTGCAGGAGCCCGGAATCGTGGACGACGTCCGCCAGGCGCTGGCCGACTCCGGCCTGTCGGCTGGACAGCTGGTCCTCGAGATCACCGAGAGCATGCTGATGCAGAATACCGAGATTTCCATGGCGCGGCTGACCGCCTTGAAGGCGCTCGGGATCTCGTTGGCCATCGACGACTTCGGGACAGGTTATTCTTCCCTGAGTTATCTGCAGCGCTATCCGATCGACATTCTGAAGATCGACAAGGCGTTCGTGGATGTCATCGATAAGGGAGGCGAAGGACCGGTCCTGGCCAGCGCGATCGTGGCACTTGGGGAGACGTTGCGGATGAACACTGTGGCTGAGGGCATCGAAACGGAGGCGCAACGCGGCCACCTGCTCACCCTTGGTTGCGAGTTCGGACAGGGCTACCTGTTCGCGCCGCCGCTGGATGCCGAAGACTTCTGGCATCTGTTGCTCGCCCGTGGTGCCCGGACGCCCTACACCACACTCCGGCGTCGCGACATGAGTGCCCAAGCCGCCTAAGCCCGACACGTTCATCCCCACGCAACCGGTTCGACCGGCTCGCGTCACGCGTCCCAGCAGCACGCCGATCCCGACGGAACGTCCGTCGGGCTTTGACGCCTTTGCGGTGGCCGCCCCCGGCCTCGCGCCGTTGGTGGCCGCCGAGTGCGTCGCGCACGGCGTTACGCCGCGTGACGTGAGTCCGGCGGGGGTCTCGTTCAACGCGACGGCCGAACAGCTGTTCACCGTGAACCTGTGGTCGCGCCTCGCCAGCCGGGTGCTGGTGCGTCTCGCGGAGTTTGAGGCGCGCGACTTCGCGACACTCGAGAAGATGGCGGCGCGCGTGCCGTGGCATCATGTGCTCTTGCCCGGCGCGGCCGTGCGGCTGCGCGTGACCTGCCGCAAGTCGCGCCTGTACCACTCGGATGCGGTGGCCGAACGCGTGGCGCGCGGCATCACCAACAGCATCGCGGGCTCGCAGGCGCTTGGTCGCGCCAAGGATGACGAGGACGACGACGGCGGCAATACGCAGCTGATCGTGGTGCGCTTCGATCACGATCGGTGCACGATCAGCGCCGACAGTTCGGGCGCGCTGCTGCACCGGCGTGGTTGGCGTCAGGCGATCGCGAAGGCGCCGCTGCGCGAAACGCTGGCGGCCGCGATGCTCGCCGCCTGTGACTGGAACGGCAACGTGCCACTGGTGGACCCATTCTGCGGATCGGGCACCATCGGCATCGAAGCGGCGCTGCGTGTGCGGCGCATGGCGCCGGGGCTGGCGCGCGAGTTTGCGATGGAGCAGTGGCCCGGCGCCGAGGCGCCGATGCACGCGCGGGTGCGAGCCGCGGCCAAGGCGGAGCAGTTGCCGTCGGTGGGCGTGCCGATCGTGATGCGTGACCGCGATGCCGGGGCCTGCAAAGCCGCCGTCGCCAACGCGGAGCGAGCGGGCGTGTTACAGGACCTGGTGATCGAGCAGGGACCGCTGTCGGACACGTCGCTCGACGCGATCGGCCCGGCGGGGCTGGTGCTCACAAACCCGCCGTACGGACTCCGCATCAGCGATGGAGCGGATCTCCGCTCGCTGTATGCGCGACTGGGCGACGTGGTGCGCGCCGGTGGCCGCGAATGGCAGCTCGCTCTGCTGGTGCCCGATCGCCTGCTCGCGGCGCAGACGCGTCTCACGTTCGACGCGGTGTTGCGCACCGCGAACGGTGGGCTGCCGGTCGAGGTGCTACGGTCGCGCGTATAGTCCGTTCATCACGCGACCGGTACCACGCTCACACGCGGAAATAGTCGGGCCGCCACGTGGTGATCTGGCTCTTGATCTCTTTACCCTTGAGCGCCGGATTCTTGATGACCATTTCGACCATCGAGGCCAGCTCGGCGTCGCTCGCGAAACGCAGCGCGATGTAGTGGCGCGGCAAAAGGGTGGCCTGCGCACGCGCCGCGAGATCCGCCGGCAGCACGCGGGCATAGCGGAGCTGCTCTTCGAGGCGGATCAGTCGATCCTGAGCGCGCAGCGGTGAGAGTCGTGCGACGGCCACGGCGCCGAAGAGAGCGAGCGACCCGACCAGCATGTAGGCCGTATCGAAGCTCGGGTTGGCAAACAGGCGAGTCAGGCTCCAAACCACGAAGATCAGCGCCAGCGGGCTGGTGAAGAAGTGATACATGGGCATCAACTGCCCGTGATTGGCGAAGGTCTGCGTCTTGTCAGCCATGGCGGTGGGTCTTGGTGAAGGAGTCGGCGGGCGGGCGAATCAGCGAGGTGTTGCGCCCTGCAGGGCGTCGATCAGTGCGGCGGCCGTGGCCAGTCGTTCCTCCCACGTGCCCTGCACAACGGTAACCGGCGCGTCGAATCGCGCCAGCGTATCGCGAAAGAGCGTCTGCACCTCGTGGCGCCGCGCTTGGCGATCGCGGATACCATCCGCGATCCAGGGCACGTCGATGTCGAGCAGCAGATAGTGCGTCGGACGGCGGGCGATGGCTGCCTCCTCGATGAACGCGGGGCAGCGGCCGAAGTAGTGATGGCAGTACACGACTGTGCTCACCACGTCGGTATCCTGCAGCAGCAACGTGTCACCGCGCGCCATGGCGCGGGCAATGTGCGCGTCTTCCAGCGCCATTTGCCCCTTGGCAATGGGGCCATGGTCACGAAAGTCCAGCGGAGCACCCTTGGCGCCCGCGTAGTCACGCACGAACTCGGGAACACAGCCTACGCCATAGCGCGCCGCCAGCTGCGCGCTGAGCGTGGTTTTGCCAACCGACTCCGATCCGGTCAGGACGATGCGGGTGAGTTCGCGGGTAACGTCGCGAGGCGCGTCCGCGCTGCCGATCGATGCCATTGCACGTAGCCGATGATGGCGAGCACCAGGAACACCGCGTAGAGAATCGCCGTGAGCGGGAGCTGCCGGTTGATGAACAGACCGATGTAGACCACGTCGACGGCGATCCAGAGCAGCCAGTTCTCGAGAAGCTTGCGCGTCATCATGTACTGCGCCACGAGACTGATCGACACGAGCGCCGCGTCGAGCCATGGCAGCGCGACACCTGGCATCCGGCGCGTGAGCGTTGCCAGCGTGATCCACGCCATGAGTGCGATTGCCGTCAGGAGCATCGCGGTGCGACGCGCGGTGCGTGTTACCACCACGGCCTCGCGGCGTGGCCCACCCCGCAGCCAATGCCACCAACCGTACAGCGACAACACCAAATACACCACTTGCAGACCGGTATCCGAATAGAGACCGGTGCGGGCGAACACCACCATGTAGAAGCCGGCGTTGAGCACGCCGAGTGGCCAGCTCCAGATGTTTTCGCGGGTGACGAGCCAGACGTTGAGGACACCCGTGATGAAGCCCAGGAGCTCCGGGCAGGAGCTCCCGTGCGCCACGAGCCAGGCGCAGGGGTCGGACACGAGGTGGAACTCCGTACTGGTCATGAAAGCCAAAGCTAATTAGGGTTCATCGCACATGACCGGGGTGCCGGCGCCGCCAAGGAGCGTCGGCTGAGAGAGTCCCGTAGAACCTGATCCGGCTCGTACCGGCGTAGGGAGTCCAATCGATGTATCCGCACGCAATCGCGCGCCCATGGCGCACGCGGCGACGTAGTGTCGCCAGCCTCAGCACCACTCTGATGACCGCCACCGCGGCATCCCTGTTGTCTCTCGCCACGGCGCTCATCGCCGCCGCCCCGCTCGGCGCGCAGGCTCGTGCTGACAGCGCCCAAACGGCCACCAAGGCCGACTCCATTCGACGCATCGAAGGCGTTTTGGTGCGCGCGATCCGCGCCAACGAAGAGGCCCCGATCTCGCAAACCACGATCGGTCGGGCCGCCATCACGCAGCGGCACTTCGGGCAGGATGTCCCGATGCTGCTCATGAACGCGGCGCCCTCGATGACGTCGCATACCGAAACGGGTACGATGTGGGGCTACAGCTACCTGCGCCTGCGCGGCATCGACCAAACACGCATCAACATCACGCTCGACGGCGTGCCGCTGAACGACATGGAAGATCAGGTACTGTATTTCGCCAATCTGGCCGACCTGATGTCCAGTGTGCAGTCGGTGCAGGTGCAGCGTGGCGTGGGCACGAGCACCGCCGGTACGGCGTCGTTCGCGGGCAGTGTGAACTTCGAGACGATGCCGGTGGCGCGCGCCGATGCCGGTGGGGACGTGCAGTTGCAGATGGGATCGTTCGGGGCGCAACGGGTGAGCGCGTCGTTCAACTCGGGACTCACCGCCAGCAAGTTTGCGGTGTATGGCCGCGCCAGTGCGCTGCGCACCAACGGCTACCGCGATCACAGCGGCGTGATGGGACGCTCGGCGTTCGTGGGCGCCGGATGGTTTGGCGCGCGCCACGTGGTCAAGCTCACCACGCTGGTGGGACTGCTGGCCGATACGCTGTCGTATAGAGGTGCCACGCTGGCACAGCTGAAAACCAATCGCCGGTACAACCCGTTGCAGCCCGACGAGCGCGACAAGTTCGGACAGCAGATGGTGTCGCTGGCGTATACCCGCGCGCTTCAGAACGGCGGATCACTGAGCACCACGGTGTACCGCAACTCGGCCAGCGGCAATTACGACTACTTCGAACTGCCCGATCGCTATCGCTTCAACCTGGCGCATACGTGGTACGGTGTCACCAGCGCGTACAACGTGGAGCGCGGTGCGCTGCGCGTGAATACGGGCGTCAACGCCAATACATACCAGCGCGCCCATCGCGGATACTTGCAGCCGTCGACCACGCTGTACGACAATACGGGCCACAAGCAGGACGCGAGCGCGTTCGCCAAGCTGTCGCTCGACGCGGGGCGGGCGCGCTGGTTTGCCGACCTGCAGGGGCGCTACGCGAAATTCCGCTACGAGCCCGACGCGAATGCTGGCATCGACGAGCGCAGTATCGACTGGATGTTCTTCAATCCGAAAGCGGGTGTCACGTACCAGCTGGCCAAGGGACTCGCGACGTACGCCTCGTATGGCATTACCAGTCGCGAGCCGGCCCGCAACGATTTGTTTGCCGGCGACGACGACCTGAATAGCGGCAACGTGGCCGACTACGGCGACTTCACGCGCGTGAAGCCCGAGTCGGTGCGCGACGCCGAGCTGGGCATCACGCTGTCGCGTGCCACGATGGATGTGTCGGCGAATCTGTACAGCATGGACTTCCGCAACGACATCGCGCGCATCGGCGCACCGACGGCGTCGGGCTCGATTTTGCGCCGGAACGTGGGCAACAGCTACCGCCGCGGTATCGAAGTGGATGCCACGTATCGCGGTATTCGGCGGGTGCTGCTCGCGGGAAATGCCACGTGGAGCCAGAACCGCATTGCGCAGTTCACGGATTCGTCGCGCGGTACCCCGGTGGTGCGCCGCAATGTGACCCCGTTGCTCACGCCGGCGTTCATCTCGTCGCATCGCATCGAAGTGTCGCCCACGAATCGCTTCATGATGAGCCTCGAAGGCCGCTACCAGTCGCGCGCCTTCCTCGACAACACGAGCAGCGCGGATCGTGTGCTGCCCGATTACTACACGGTGGATGCCTCGGCCCGCGCCTCGCGTGGGCGCTACGCGCTCACGGTGCGCGGCGCGAATTTGGGCGATACGCAGAAGTTCGGAAGCGGCGCGGTGTCCGGGTCGGGACGCGTTCGGTTTTTCGTGTTGCCGGCGCGGGCCGTGTTTGCGACGGTGAGTGCGGAGTTCTGAGCCGGTCTGGCCGTCGTTATCCAGCGGTGCGCCACGCGGTGCGCCACGCCGGCCTTTACTCCCATTGATTCTGCGATGGTAACCTGCTTTTTACGCTACCAGCTCGATCCGGCCAAGATCCCGGAGTTCGAACACTATTCACGCCTCTGGATTGAACTGGTCCCTCGATTTGGAGGGATTCACCATGGGTATTTTCTGCCGCATGAAGGAGCAAACGATCTGGCCGTGGCTCTGTTCAGCTTCGCCTCACTGGCGGCCTATGAAGAGTACCGCCGGCTCAGTGCCACCGACGCGGATTGTCAGGCGGCGTTCGCGTACGCGGCGACCACGCGCTGCATCGTGCGGTACGATCGCAGTTTCTTGCGACCGGTGCTGCCAGAGCACATCGCCTGACAGGCGCCGCGTTCTCCGGCGAAGTATCCTGAACGCCCGGTACACCACGCGTACCGACGGTACGCCACTGGTGACGCGCGCGCCCAGGACCGCCACGGTGAACGTCGCGTACCCGTGAATGATTGCTTCGTACAAGGGCGGCAGCCGTTGTCCCGATCCGCTCCACGAAGTCTCTCTTGCACGATGTATTCCTTGCGCGTAAGATGGCAACGCTTTGTCCACGCGAGATCTGCAACCCTGCTGACTGGAGATTAAACGATGCTGTATCGTCGTTTCATTGTGGCGCTGTACGTGGCTACGGTACCCACCGCCATGTACGCGCTCCCCGCCCCTGGAAATAGTCTGCGGTCGGCGCGCGCTGATGCGCGTATGGCCCCTGATGCCCCTTTGTCACCCGTGGCCCAGCAGCGTGGCGTCGTGCGCGGACGCGTCATTGTGGCGGGCAGCGGGGCGCCCATCGGCAGCGTGCAGGTGCAGCTGGGAACACGCGGCGCTCAGTCAAATGATGTGGGCGCCTTCACGTTTCCGAATGTGGAGGCGGGGACGTACTCCCTCCAGATTCGCATGCTCGGCTATGAGCGCGTGACGCGGTCGGTGACGGTCACGAATGGCCAGACGGTCGACGTGACCATCGAGTTGAAGCGCATGGCGCTGAGCCTCGATCAGGTGGTCGTCACGGGAACCGTAGGGACGGCCCGGCGTCGCGAAATCGGCAATTCGATCTCGCAGATCGATGTGACATCGCTGCCTGAGGTGCCGATGTCCGTTGACAATCTGCTGCAGGGCAAGGCCACCGGGTTGACGGTGACCGCGAACAGCGGCGGCGTGGGTGGCGGCGCATCGATTCGACTGCGCGGCAACGTGTCCGCCACGCAGAATAACCAGCCGCTGATCTACATCGACGGCGTGCGCGTGAAGAACGACGGCTTCCCGAAGAACACGTTTCCCACGGGATACTCCGGGAACAGCGACAACACGGTGTACAGCCCGCTCAATGACATCGATCCCGGCGATATCGAACGCATCGAGGTGATCAAGGGGCCGGCGGCCACCACGCTGTACGGCACGGAGGCAGCGTCTGGCGTTATCCAGATTTTCACCAAGCGCGGACAGACGCAAGGCAAACGCTGGACGTTTCAGACCGATCAATCGGCCAGTACCACACCGAAATACGGGCCGACCGAAGGATACGAGGGCAATCCGATCGTGATCCCCGACAAGGAAGTCAATCCGTTCGGCACCGTGGACTACATGTATCTGGATCCGTGGCTCCGCACCGGCTACAAGAACAAGTACACGCTTTCACTTGATGGCGGTCGCGAGGACGTCAAGTACTTCATCTCGACGAGCACGTCGCGTGAAATCGGCGTGTTGCCACTCGACAAGGCAAACCAGACGAGTATTCGCGGCAACCTGACCGTGACGCCGCGCAAGGACCTGACGCTCGAATGGAACTCGTCGTTTAGTACGAACTCGCTCACGAAGACGCCGGCGGGCGGAACGGCGGCAGGTCTAACCTTGAATGCATCGCGTCGGAACCTGAACTACTTCGGGTCGGCGGACCCCGCGCAAATCGGTCGCGTCCTCGCCTTTGAGCTCGACAGTCGGATCGATCATCTGGTGACCGGTGGCACGTTGCAGTATCAGCCGAACGAGCAGTTTACCACGCGATTGATTGTCGGCTACGACCTGGCCACCCAGGAAACGCGCAACTACATGCCCTTCGGGTTTGCCACCGTGCCCAAGGGGCAGATCAGCAATGGCGTGTACACGAGCCGGACGTCGACGATCGACTACGCCGCCACGTATTCGCACAACCTGTTCGCGAAGCTTCGCACCAGCTTTTCGGCCGGCGCACAGCTCGTTTCCGCCGATCAGGTCAACGTGGTGGCCGGCTCCCGCGACTTCCCGGGGCCCGGCCAGCAGACGGTGTCCAACGGCGCCGTGATGCTCGGAACCGAAGACCGCATCCGCGTGAACAACGGTGGGCTTTTCGTCCAGAATGTGTTCGATCTGAACAACCGCTATTTCCTCACGCTTGGCGTTCGCTTCGACGGAAACAGCGCCTTCGGTCAGTCGCTGGGACTGCAGAGTTATCCGAAAGTGAGCGGTTCCTACGTGCTGTCTGATGAATCGTTCTGGCCGACACAGTTTGGCACGATGAAACTGCGGGCGGCATACGGTCAAAGCGGTCGCGCCCCCGGGGCGTTCGACGCGCTTCGCACTTGGACGTCGTACAGCTGGGGTGGCACGTCGGCCTTCATTCCCCGCAACCTCGGCAACCCGAACCTGGGCCCGGAACGCACCACGGAAATTGAAGGGGGATTCGAAAGTTCCACCTTCGACGGTCGGTTGACCATCGACGTCACGAGCTATCGTCGTCAGACCAAGGACGCCCTGTTCGCCGTCAGTCAGCCGCCTTCGGAAGGCCTCTGGTCGAGTCAGCTCGAGAACGTGGGGCGCATGCAGAGCAACGGCGTGGAGGTCGGCGTGAATGCCACGCTCTTGCAGCGGAAGAATTTTGGGTGGGAAGCGGGCTTCACGTACTCGACCAACTATAGCAAGGTGTTGAGCCTCGGGGGCGCGAAGCCGTTCACGATCGGAAACAATGGGTGGATCGTGGAAGGCAAGCCGGTGCCGACCATGCGTGGCTTCTGCGTGGCGAATCCAAACGAGTTCGCGACGCCAGTTCGACAGGCCAACTGCGACAAGGGACCCAACACGCCCACGCATACCATTGGCGGAAATACGAGCTTCGACCTGCCGTGGGCCTTCAAACTTTCGACGCGCGGCGAGTATCAGGGCGGGCACTTTGCCTACAGCCTCCTCGATGGTGAAGCGATTGTGCGCGGCATACGCTGGCCGCCGTGCTTCAACGCCTATGCGCAGTTGGACGCCGGCAACCTGGCGGCGGTACCGGCAGGTATTCGCGGTCGGTGCATTTCGTCGCTGGCGATTCGCGACTATGCGCTCTTCCCACTCGATTTCTTCCGTTTGCGCGATCTCACGCTGCGTCGCTCCTTCGCCATGCACATCGGCGGTGTGACCAGCGCGCTGGTCTCGCTCTCCGGCCAGAACCTGCTGTGGTGGAAGAAGGCAAAGAACGCCGGCATCGACGCCGAAACGTCGGGCGGCTTCACCACGGGTAACACCGGCATGACGCAGCAGGTACGCAGCGTCGGTGGAAGCATCCCGATCCCGCGCACGTTCCTGATGTCCGTCCGCTTAACACTCTAACTGGAGATCCTATGACCATGACACATACGGTACGGACGGCCGGTCGGGTGGTGCGACGTGGCCTTGCGCTTGGCAGTCTCCTTGGTGGCCTCGCCGCGTGCGACCTCGGCGTCACCAACCCCGGTCCAACGCAGGATGCGTTTCTCGCGGACTCGTTGTCGTTGTCCGCGCAGGTGGCGGGCGTCGGATACACCATTGGCGATGGTATGAACTACCTCGTTTTGCACAGCGCCGTCGCCACCCGCGAGCTTTTCCCGACGGGCCAGAGCGGCCAGTTCGGTGTCGAGCCGCGAAACTGGGTCGGACTGCTCGTTACGGAGGAACAGGCCACGCCGTGG
Source organism: Gemmatimonadota bacterium (assembly GCA_031363815.1). Classification (GTDB taxonomy): domain Bacteria; phylum Gemmatimonadota; class Gemmatimonadetes; order Gemmatimonadales; family Gemmatimonadaceae; genus Gemmatimonas. The sequence goes on along the minus strand of JANLVC010000044.1, from coordinate 4,208 downwards.
AACCTCCTGTCGCGCGCACGGTGGTTGAGCGACCAGGCAGTCTTACGGCTCCAGACTGTACTGGGCCCGACAGCCTTCGCGAAGCATCCCCTGGCGGCGCAGGCGCTCATCTGGCGCGGTTTCGCCTATCGTGTGCTCGGCGAGGCGATGTGCGTGAGCATCATAAACGGCGGACCCGCAAAGCCTGCCCGCGACAATCTCGTGCGCGCCGAATCGACCTTCACGGCGGCGATTGCCGTGGCGACCGCGGCGAACAATGCCACGCTCACGAACGCGGCCTACGCCGGTCGCGCGCAGGTGCGCGTGGCGCTCGCCGACTGGAGCGGAGCGGTGGCGGATGCGGGGCGTGTTCCCACCAGCTTCGTGTACAAGATGCCGTACTTTGCCAACGTCGACGAGTTCGGATACAATCGCACGATGTGGTCGTCTACGTCGCAGTCGTTCTTCAAGGCCACGTCGACGTGGAATACCTGGTACTCGCAGTACTACGACGCGACCAGAGACCCGCGCGTTCCGTACACGCTCACCGCGCTGAAGGGATCCGGCGCGTTCCCGCCAGTGGGCGCGGTGAACTGGTGGCCGCAAGCGAAGTACGCCACGAATACCGCCGGGATCAATCTCGCGTCGGGTCGAGAAATGCGGTTGATCGAGGCCGAGGCGGCGCTTCGAAGCGGCAGCATTTCCGACGCCATGACGCTGATCGATGCCAATCGTGCCAGCGCCGCCGCCACCGTCGTCGCCCGCCCGGCCACCATTACCGAAGCGTGGACGTTGTACAAGCGTGAACGCGGTATCGAGCTGTGGCTGGAAGGGCGGCGCATCGCTGACCTGCGCCGCTGGGCAGCCACGAATACGCCTGGCGCGCTCGACCCGAAGGAAACCCCGGGCACCGCGTCATACCTGGAAGGGCAGAGCGTGTGCTTCCCTGTTTCCAGGCAGGAGATCGATACCAACCCCAACAACATAGGCACGCCATGAACTGTCGCCCGCCTTGCTGGCGCCAAGTGAGCATTGGCAGCGTACTGGCCCTTGTGGCCAGCGCGTTGCCCGTGTGCGCGCAGGCGCCTGTTGCCAGCGTGGTCGTTGTCCGCGCGGCCGCGATCATCGATGGAACGGGCGCGACCCGCACCAATACCGACGTGGTGATTCGCGCGGGGCGCATCGTTGAGCTGCGCCCTGCCCGGGGAAAGGCGGACATCGATCTGGGCACGCGCGTGTTGGTGCCCGGACTGATCGACACCCATGTGCACATGGGGTGGTACATCAACGAGAAACAGCGGCTGCATCGTGCGGACGACGGCGACAGCGAACAGACGGCAACGCTCAACGTCGCCGGCAATGCGCAGCGCATGTTGCAAGCCGGGTTTACCACCGTGCAGAGCGTTGGCGGCATGGAAGACAAAGCCGTTCGCGATGCGATCAACCGTGGCGTGATCGCGGGTCCGCGCGTGCTCACCTCACTCGGGTCGCTGAATGAAAATGCCGGAACGCCCGATTCGGTCCGGGCCGTCGTGCGTGGGTTTCATGCGCGGGGAGCCGATCTCATCAAGATTTTTGCATCAAAGAGTATCAGAGACGGCGGCGTACAGACGATGACGCAGGAACAGCTCAATGCAGCCTGCGGAGAGGCCAGGCGGTTGGGTTTGCGTTCTGTCGTCCACGCGCACGCCGCCTCGGCGGCGAAAGCCGCCGTGCGGGCGGGCTGCACGCAGGTAGACCACGGCGTGCTTGTTGACGACGAAGCGTTGCGGATGATGGCGAAGGCTGGCACGTATTTCGAGCCGCAGTGCGAGCTCGTGTCGCGCAACTATCTCGATCACAAGGAGTGGTTTCGCGGCATCGGCAATTACAACGATGAAGGATTTGCCGCGACGGAGCGTTCACTCACGCTGCGCAAGGAACTCGTGAAGAGGTATCGCGCGGTCCCATCGCTCAAGGTGGTGTATGGCACCGATGCGGTGGCCGGTGCCCACGGCGACAATGCGCGCGATCTCCGCTGCCGCGTCGTTCAGAACGGCGAGAAGGCCGTGGATGTGATCACCTCCGCCACGTCGGTGTCGGCGGCATCGCTTGGCCTCGGGAGTTCGATCGGACGCGTGGCAGTCGGGTACGAGGCGGACCTGGTCGCCTTCGATGGCGATCCGCGCACCGATGCCTCGGCTTTCGAGCGTGTCTCGTTCGTCATGAAGCACGGCGTTGTCTATCGCTATCCGCCCGCCGTTGTCGGGCCCAGCCGACGGTATCCGTGACAGCCTCGCGGGTTGCCTCGCTGACCCTGTTGTCGCTGGCGTGCGCGTTGCGCGCCGGCGCACAACGGGTGGATTGGCCGACCACCAGCGGCGATCCCGGCGCCATGCGGTACTCGTCGCTCAACGACATCAATCGCGAGAACGTAAGTCGGCTGCAAATCGCGTGGCGATGGAACACCGGTGAACGCGGCATGCCGGCATCACCGGGTCAGCTGGCCGCCCGTCCCGGATCGTTTCAAGCCTCACCCGTCGTCATCGGCGATACGATGTATGTATCGACCGGATTCGCAGCGGTTGCGGCGCTCAACGCCGCCACCGGAAAGCCGCTTTGGACGTTCGATCCGGAAATCTGGCGCGCCGGGCAGCCGTCAAATGGCACCGGGCTCGTGCACCGTGGCGTCGCTACCTGGGCCTCGCGCAGCGAGCGGCGCATTTTCATCAATGCGCGGTGGAAGCTTATTGCGCTCGACGCGACAACCGGGAAGCCGATTCCGTCGTTCGGCGTGAACGGTGAAGTGGATCTCACCGCAACGTTGCGTCGCCCTGTCAACAAGCTGCAGTACACGAACACGTCGCCGCCGATCGTATACGGCGACCTGGTGGTCGTCGGCAACGGTGTGGGTGACCGCATTCGTTATCGCAACGATCCGCCGGGCGATGTGCAGGCATTCGACGTGAAAACCGGGCGGCGCGTCTGGAGTTTTCATACCGTTCCCGACTCTGGCGAGTTTGGCTGGAAAACGTGGGAAGATGGCTCATACAAATACATGGGCCATACCAACGTGTGGTCTCCCATGAGCCTCGACGTTGCGCGCGGGTTGCTGTTCCTCCCCGTGTCCACACCGACCAACGACTGGTACGGTGGCGACCGAAAGGGCGACAATCTGTTCGCCGAGTCGGTGGTTGCGCTGGATGCGAAGACGGGAAAGCGCGTGTGGCATTACCAGATTGTTCATCACGGGTTGTGGGATTACGATCTTCCCGCGCCGCCGGTGCTGGCCACGATCACGTGGAACGGACGGCCGCGCGATGTCGTCGCGGTGCCGTCGAAGACCGCGTGGATTTACGTCTTTGATCGGGTTACGGGCCAACCGATCTGGCCGATCGTCGAACGGCCGGTTCCCGCCAGCGACGTACCGGGCGAGCGTGCCTCGCCCACGCAACCGATGCCAACGAACCCGGCGCCGTTCACGCTGCAATCGCTTACGGAAAACGATCTCATCGACTTTACGCCCGAGTTGAAGCGACGGGCGCTCGAGGTGTTCAGCAAATACCGAAGTGGTCCCATCTTCACACCGCCGTCGGAGCAGGGCACGATTACTATGCCGGGCTCGATTGGCGGTGCCGGCTGGGGGAGTACCGCCTATGATCCGGAATCGCATACCCTGTTCGTGAAAGGCACCAATAATCCGGTGCTCTATCGCATCACCAAGGGCGTGCCGAACGACACGATCGGATACGAGTACACGGTCGACCTGAGGGGGAGTGGACTGGGGGTGACCGCCGATCCTGATTCGGGCATGGCCGATCACACGCCGCCGCAGCAGCTGCCTCTCAACAAGCCGCCGTACGGCAACATGACGGCGATCAATCTCGACACCGGCAAGCAACTGTGGCAGGTGCCGCTGGGCGACACCCCCTCAATCCGCAATCATCCGCTGCTCAAGGGCGTGTCACTGCCTCCCCTTGGGGTCGCGGGCGCCGTGGGCGGCACGGTAACACGCGGTGGGCTCATCTTCGCCACGGGCGGTGGCGACGTGCTCTATGCCCTCGACACGCGCGACGGACGGGTGCTCTGGCAATTCGCGTTGCCCGCCGGTCGTGGCTATTCGAACCCCGTTTCGTACCGCGCGGCCAACGGCGTGCAGTACCTCGTGATGGCGACCGGCGGCGGCGACAATTCCGAATTGGTGGCGTTCTCACTCGGCGGCGCGCACTAAGGCGCACCGGAGCGAAGGC
>JANLVC010000094.1:0-154783 GCA_031363815.1 Gemmatimonadota bacterium | reverse complement strand
GCTGCGCCGTGGTGTCCGTCTTGCCGGCGCAAGCGACGGGAAGCACAACGGGCCGCGCGAAGACGCAAGCCACGCCGCCGACGCCACCATCGCCGACGCTGCCGTCCTTCACCAAGGTGCCTACCACCTTTGAGGGGATCTTCGCCGAGCGAGAGTCGCGAGCGGTGGAGGTGCTCGGCTACCTGCGCTGCCTTGAAGCGACCGTGAATGCGCTACGCGCCGGCGCGCTCGGTGGCGTTGAACGCGGCTGGTCGCTCACCTGCATGAAGCAGAAGAACGAATGGCGTGGCATTTTCGGTGAACTCACCGACACGCCACCGGGCATGCGGGTGAAGGTGCAGTTCGCCATGCGGAATGCTGGCCCAACGTCCAACACGCGCAGTGGCATGGTGGTGCGCGATCCGGTCGATACGGCGCTGGCCAGCGGCACGGCGCGCGCGTTACTCCGTGGACTCGCCGCCACCACACCGGGAAACGGCCTCGGTCAGTTCGTGCCGGTCACGCTGGCGCAAAAAAACTTCATCGAAGTGTGGTTCGTCCCCTCGGCCAACAGCCCGGAACGCGCCGTGGTCGGCGGCGACTCGCTGATTCAGATGTCGAGCGACGGCATGCGCGAGTTGGGACACGCCTCGAGCACGCCGAAAATGCGCGTGGTCTCGATCCCGGTGGGCGGTACGACCTACACCCTCGAGAGCAGCGAAGTCACGATGCCGCTGCTCACGGAGCTGATGTTGGCCCATCTCACGATTGACGTGTTGCCGGAAGTGCGTGTACGCACGCGAGAGTACGATGCGATTCTCACGCGTTCCACCAGGAAGTGGACGTTCGTGAAGCGATGACGCGCCCGGTGATCATGGCCTTGATTGGGGCGTTGTACTCGCATCCGCCTTTGCACGCCGGCGGCGACAATGCGTTGTCGCCCACTACCTCGAACTGACGGAGCCGCGGTTCATGTCGCTGGTACTGCGCGCCGCTACGCCGGCGGATGTTCCCGTGATCCGGGAGTTGATCGAAGCATTGGCTGACTACGAAAAGCTGCGTCACGAGTGCATTGCCACCGACGTGCTGCTTGATGCCGCACTGTTCGGTGCGCGGCCGTACGCCGAAGTGGTGATCGCCGAGTGGGACGGGATGTCGGCGGGCTTCGCGCTGTTCTTTCACAACTTCTCGACCTTTCTCGCGCGTCCCGGGATCTATCTCGAGGATTTGTTCGTGCGCCCCGCTTTTCGCGGGCACGGAATCGGTAAGGCGCTTCTGCAGTATCTCGCGCAGCAGGCCGTGGCGCGGGACTGCGGACGCCTCGAGTGGTCGGTGCTCGACTGGAACGTGGACGCGATCGGCTTCTACGAGAAGCTCGGCGCGCGCCCGCAGGACGAATGGACCGTGTACCGCGTTACGGGAGACACCCTGACGCATCTCGCCAACGGAGCACTCTGATCATGGAACCGTCTTCCTTTGGCCAGTCGACGCTCTCGCGTCGTAAGGTGCTGCAACTGCTCGCCGCTGGTGTTGCCGGCAGCGCCATCTTGCCCCTCCTGGCCCGCGCGGAGTCGAGTGGCTTCGCCGCGCGTCGGCGCATTGGCCGCATCGGGCTGCAGTTGTACACGGTACGCAGTGCGCTGGCAAAGGATCTCGAGGGCACGATCGCGGCCGTCGCGGCGGCCGGAATCACCGAGCTTGAATTTGCCGGCTACTACAACAAAACGCCGGCGTGGTGGCGGGAACTGCTAAAGCAGCACGGCCTCACCGCACCCTCCACGCACGAAGCCCTGCCGGCCACCGATAGCGGGTGGCCCGCGATCCTGGATCGTGCGAATAGCATGGGGCACGACATCGTGATCGTGCCGTTCGTGGGCAACAGCTATCGCGGGTCGCGCGACAACTGGTTGAAGTTGTCCGAACGGCTCGACATCGGCGCGCTGAAGGCGAAGGCGGCCGGGCTGCAGTTCGCGTACCACAATCACGACTTCGAATTCGCGCCGGTTGATGGGACAACCGGTTATGAGATCCTCACGTCGCAAACGGACAAGGCGCTGATGAAACTCGAGCTGGATATGTACTGGGCCGTGAAGGCGGGGCACGATCCGCTGGCGATCATGACGCAGCATTCCGGTCGAGTGATCTGCTGTCACGTGAAGGACGCCAGCGCGGCGCCCGAGCGGACCATGCTCGACGTGGGCGCCGGTACGATCGATTTCAAAACGCTGCTGGCGAAGGGCCGAACGCTTGGCCTCAAGCACTGGTTCATCGAACACGACCAGCCCACAAATCCGCTGGCGTCGGTGAAAGCCAGTGCCGCCGCGATGCTGAGGTACTGAGCGATGCCCCGAACCATAGCGCGGATCGCCGGCGCAGCGCTGGTGTTCGCTGCCGCCGCCCCCTCACTGGCCCAGCGCGCCATGGCGCAGCGCGCACCGGTCGGACCGGCCACACGTTCATACGTGAAGGTGGACACGAACGTGTTGGCGCTCACGAACGTGCGCGTTATCGATGGCACCGGTGCCGCCGCCCGCGAAGGGCAGACGATCGTGGTGCGCGATGGCCGCATCGCGGCCGTCGGTGCCACGGGCACCGTGGCGGTGCCGGCCGGCGCACAGGTCATGGATCTTGCCGGGAAGAGCGTGATTCCGGGGCTCGTGATGGTCCACGAGCACCTGTACTACCCAGTCGGTGCCGGTACGTACGGCAATCTCACCGAGAGCTTCTCTCGGCTGTATCTCGCCGGCGGTGTGACCAGTATGCGCACGGGCGGCAACATGAATGGCTTCGCCGAGCTCCTGATCGCGAAAGCGATCGCGCGTGGCGAGAAGCCGGGGCCATGGATCGATGCCACCGCGCCGTATCTCGAAGGCCCAGGCATGGGCTTTAATCAGGTCACCATCCTGCGTGATTCGAGCGAGGCGCGGAAGCTCGTGGAGTACTGGGCCGATCAGGGCGCGACGTCGTTCAAGGCGTACATGAACATCACGCGCGACGAGCTCAAAGCGGCGGCCGATGCGGCCCACAAGCGCGGACTCAAGATCACCGGCCATCTCTGCTCGGTAACCTATCGAGAAGCGGCCGACGCCGGCATCGATAATCTCGAGCACGGCTTTTTCGCCATGAACGATTTCGTGCCCGGGAAAAAACTCGATACCTGTAGCGGTCGTGGTGGTGCCGCGCAGAGTATGCTGGCGCAGACGGATCCCGAAAGCGCCCACGTGCAGGCGCTGTTCCAGTATCTCATCGACAAGAAGATCGCGGTCACGAGCACGCTCACGATCTTCGAGACGTTTACGCCGGGCCGGCCGATGCCGCCGGGCACCGACGTGCTCATCGAGCCGTTGCGTGAGCAGTTCGCGCAACGCTACGCGGCCACGCAGCGCAACACGCAGTCGGTCTACGCGAAGGCCTTCCCGAAAGGCATGGCCATGGAGCGCGCGTTCGCCAAGGCCGGTGGTACGCTCATCGTGGGAACCGATCCGACCGGTGGCGGCGGCGTCATCGCCGGCTACTCCAATCAACGCGCGCTCGAACTCCTGGTGGAGGCGGGGTTTTCACCGCTGGAAGCGATTCGCATCGGCACGCTGAACGGCGCGAACTACCTTGGCCGCGGTACACTGACCGGATCGATCGTCGCGGGCAAGCTGGCCGATCTCGTGGTCATCGACGGGAATCCGGCGGCCCGTATCGGCGACATCCGAAAGGTGCAGCTCGTGTTCCGTCAGGGCGTGGGCTACGACCCGGCGGTCCTGATCGAGTCGGTGAAAGGCAAGGTTGGCTTGTGGTAGTCGTCTAACGCTGTAGCTTCGCCACACGCATTCCCGTCCCCCCGCCTGCCGGAGCCGACCATGGGTGAAGCCAAGATCCTTCGTAGTCCGTATCCGGACATCGAAATTCCCGACACACCGCTCGTGCCCTTTGTGCTCGGGCGCGTGTTGGAGTTTCCCGATCACCCGGCGATTATTTGCGGCGTCACTGGAAAGAGCTACACTTATGCGCAGCTCGCCGATGCCGTGCGTCACGTGGCGGCCGGACTGCACGCACACGGTATCCGGAAGGGTGATGTCGTAGGGCTGGTGAGCCCCAACCTTCCCGACTTTCCTGTGGTGTTTTACGCGGTCGCATCAATCGGTGCGATCTGCTCTACGGTCAACCCGATCGCCACGGCGGAAGAGATCGGGGCGCAGTTCGCCGACAGCGAAGCGCTGATGATCGTCACGATCCCTGAACTGTTCGAGAAGTGCTCGGCGGCGGCACGACTCGCCAGCACCGTGCGGGAGATCGTCGTGTTCGGTGAGGCCGACGGCGCGACGCCGTACCGCGAACTGTTTACCCATGGTGACACACCACCGGCGGTCGAGATCGACCCCGCAACGGATGTGGCCGCGTTGCCGTACTCCAGTGGCACGTCGGGAATCCCGAAAGGTGTGATGCTCACGCATCGCAACATCGTCGCCAATCTGCAGCAGATGCAAGCCATTACCGCGGTGATCGACAGCGACAGCCGGGTACTCGGCGTACTGCCGTTCTTTCACATCTACGGCATGGTCGTGGTCATGGGCGGCGCGCTACGGCAGGGTGCGTGCATCGTGTCGCTGCCGCGATTCGATCTTGAGCAGGTGCTCAGGGTGCTGCAGGATCACAAGATTCGCATGGCGAACGTCGTGCCGCCGATCCTGCTGGCGCTGGCAAAGCATCCGATCGTGTCGAACTACGATCTGTCGCATCTCAAGTATCTGTTCAGCGGCGCCGCGCCCCTCGGTGCAGAGCTCGCGTCGGCGTGCCAGGAGCGATTGGGCGTCACGGTGCGGCAGGGGTACGGTCTGACCGAGACCAGTCCGGTCACGCACTTCCATCCCATGGACGATCGCCGCGTCGTGCTCGAGTCGGTGGGCCCGTCGGCGCCGAATACGGAATGTCGGCTGGTCGATCCCGCCACCGGCAACGATTGCGCACCGGGCGAACGCGGAGAGTTGTGGATGCGCGGTCCGCAGGTCATGAAGGGATACTTCAACAAGCCCGAGGCCACGGCCGCCTGCATGACCGACGACGGCTGGTTCAAGACCGGTGACATCGCCGTCGTTGATGAACAGGGGTGGTATACGATTGTCGATCGCGTGAAAGAGCTGATCAAGTACAAGGGACTGCAGGTGGCACCGGCTGAACTCGAAGCCCTGCTGCTTGGCCATCCGTCCATCGCCGATGCGGCCGTGATTCCCGTGCCCGATCCGGATGCGGGTGAGATTCCGAAGGCGTTCGTGGTGCTCCGCGCGCCGCTCACCGCCGAGCAGATCATGACCTTCATCGCCGAGCGAGTGTCGTCGTATAAGAAAGTGCGTCAGGTCGAGTTCGTGGACGCAATTCCCAAATCACCGTCGGGGAAAATTCTGCGCCGGGTGCTCGTCGAGCAGGAAAGACGGCGCACGCTCCCCTCCTAACTCTCATACCTCGCACAACGTCATGTCTTCTCCTCGCCTTGGTATCGGCTTCATCGGATCTGGATTCAACGCGCGTTTTCACATGCAGGGCTTTCAGCACGTGCGCGATGCCGACGTGCTCGGGGTGTGGAGTCCCAACGCGAAAAACGCCGCGTCAGCCGCGAAGTATGCCCGCGACCTCGATATCGGCGAATGCAAGGCGTACCAATCGATCACGGAACTGGTGTGCGATCCCAAAATCGACGCGATCTGGCTGAACGGGCCGAATCATGCGCGCATTGAGAACGTCGAGGAGATTTGCGCCGCCGTGACGTCGGGTAAGGCGACGCTCAAGGGCATCGCCTGCGAGAAGCCGCTGGGGCGCACGGTGGCCGAAGCCAAGCACATTCTCAAATTGGTGGAGAAGACCGGCATCATGCACGGCTATCTCGAGAATCAGTACTTCTCGCCGCAGGTGAGCGTCGGGCACAACCTGATCTGGGAGCGAGGCGCGGCGAATACCGGTCGCCCATATCTCGCACGCGCCGCCGAAGAGCACAGCGGTCCGCACGCCCCGTGGTTTTGGAATGGTCAGCAGCAGGGCGGCGGCGTGCTCAACGACATGATGTGTCATTCGGTACTCGTCGTGCGACAGTTGCTCACGCCCCCGGGCGAGCCGCTCACCACGCTCGTGCCAAAGCGCGTGACCGGTCACATCGCGTCGCTCAAGTGGTCACGCAAGGAGTACGCGGCGCAACTCAAGAAGACGATGGGCGTCGATTATCGCAAGAAGCCGTCTGAAGACTTCGCCAGCGTGACGATCGAGTTCGAAACGCCGGACGGCGGCATGGCGATCGGGGAAGCCACCACCAGCTGGAGCTTCGTCGGACCCGGCTTGCGACTCAGTGCAGAACTGCTGGGCCCAGAATACTCGATGAAGTGGAACTCGCTCGAGTCTGGGCTCGATCTGTTCTTCTCGCGCGCCGTGAAGGGAAAAACGGGCGAAGACATTGTCGAGAAGCAGATGGCCGAAACGGGGCAGATGCCCGTGGTGGTGAACGAAGCGATTGCCTACGGCTACGAAGCGGAAGACCGCCATTTTGTGCGCGCGTTTCTCGGCAAGGAGAAGCCGGCGCTCACGTGGCACGATGGACTCGATGTCGTGAAGCTGCTCATGACCGCGTACATGAGTGCGGAGCAGGGTAAGACCATCGAATTTCCGCCCCGCAACCTCGACAAATTCGTTCCGCAGGTCGCGCAGGGCACGTGGAAGCCGCGATAAGTCACTGCAAAGTAGGGTGTAGGGCGACGTGGTGTTGCCCAGCGGAGCTTGTCGATAGATCACCGTCGGCATGGCGCTGATTCAACTAACCGGTGGCCAATGCCTCCACGATGTCGCGAATGATCGTGGGATCGGTGGCACGTGCATGCACTTCACGCACGTTGCTCTGCTCGATGATACGCCTCACATTCTCGGCGCGTACGTGGCCGCCAGCCAGCACGACCAGCTGATCGCCGGCTCGCGCCTGCAGCGCCTGCAGTGTCGACACGCCGTCAAGAGCCGTGCGTCCGTGTCCCGAGGTAAGGATGTAGTCGACACCAAGGCGCAGCAACTGGTCCAGTGCCACGAAGGCATCCGGCGTACGATCGAACGCCCGATGAAAGGTGACTTTCATCGGGCGGGCCAGCGCCACGAACGCGGCGAGCTGTCGCGTGTCGACCGTGTGGTCGCTCTGCAGGGGACCGAGCACGATACCGTGTACCCCCCGCGACTTCGCGGCGACGATGTCGTTGCACATCACGTGCACGTCGTCTTCGTCGTACAGAAAGCTGTTCGTGTGCGGGCGGATCATCACATGCAACGGGATCGTGAGTTGATCCCGGCAACGAGCGATCATGCCCAGGGACGGCGTGGTGCCACCGTCGCCTAAACCACAAAGCTCTACGCGGCCGGCACCGTATTCCTGGGCCGCGCGCGCGGTAGGCACTGAGTCACAGCAGGCTTCCACCAGTGGCGTCGGCGTCATGCGCTGGCCTCAGTGCGCCGCCGCCGCGCGATCGACACGGGCAGACGGGCGGAAGAAAACCAGGAACACGGCAAACACCGCGACCGCACCAATCGCCGCCACCTGCCACACCTGTTGCCAGTCGTGCACGGCAGCCCCGGCCGTACCACTGGCGTAGCGGTTCACGACGCTGCCCGACACCGACGCGCCCACGAAGTAGCCCACGCCGTTCGTGACGAGGTTGAGAAAGCCCTGGGCCGCGGCCCGCACTTTCGGTCCGGCCACTTCGTCGGTGTAGATCTGTCCCGCGACGAAGAAGAAGTCGTAGCTCACGCCGTGCAGCAGAATGCCAGCATAGATGAGCCACATGCCCGCCCCCGCGTCGCCGCGGCTGAAGGCGAAGTAGCGCAGGCCCCACGCCAGCATGCCGACCAGCATGATCCACTTGATGCCGAGCTTCCGCAGCGCGAAGGGCAGGAGGAGCATGAAGCCCACTTCAGATGCCTGACCGAACGACATAATGCCTGCCGCGTTCGGCACGCCGATCTCGTTCATGAACGGGTTGGCGAACGCGTAGTAGAACTGCAGCGGGATGCAGAGCAGGAACGAGCCGAGCACGAAGATCACGAAGTCGGGACGCTTTAGCAGTTGCAGCGCGTCGAGGCCGATCGCATCCCGCACGCTGAACGGTGCGCCGGCAGCGCGGGGCGGCGTGTGCGGCAGCAGGAACGCGAACAGGCCCAACGCGACCGAGCCGGCCGCCGAGATCTGCATCGGCACCGCGAGTTTGTCGGCGTGCAACACGAAGCCCACGAGTATGCCGGAGGCCACGATCCATCCGATGGTGCCGAACACGCGAATGAGAGGGAAATCCCGCGTGGCATCCTTCACGTTGTGCAGCGAGATCGAGGTGGTGAGCGACAGCGTGGGCATGTAGCAAAACGCGTACGCCAGCAGCAGCGGGTAGAATCCGCTCCATTCCGTTTGCTGCGACATCAGGTACATCAACACGGCACCGATGAGATGCAGGGCCGCCAGCAACTTCTCGCTCGCGAAGAACCGATCCGCCACGATGCCCATGAAGAACGGCGACACGATGGCCGCGATGGCTGTTGCGCCATAGGCGGCGCCGATCTGCGTGTCGGTGAAGTGGAGTGTTTGTCCGAGATACGTGCCCATGGTGACAAACCACGATCCCCAGATGAAATACTGGAGGAACATCATGATCGACAGGCGTTCCTTCGTTCCCATTGCAGCAGCTCCCGGAGGCGGATGTTTCGGAATTCGATGCGATCGCCGTGGTCCTGCAGTGCGATATAGCCCCGCGTGGCGCGACCAAATGGTATGGCCGGTGCTGGATCTGCGGAAGGTACGAGGCCACTTTACGACATGGACCACTCCCCCGGATTTCTCGCCCACGTCGAGGGCCGTCGCCCGAACGTGCATGAAGTGTCGATTCCCGACACGCTGGCCACGTTGCAGGCCAACAACGCGGCCGTGCTGATCGACGTGCGGGAAGACCGCGAATGGAATGCCGGACACGCCGCGCAGGCCATCCATGTGGCGCGCGGCGTGATCGAGCGTGACATTGAAAAGCTCGTGCCCGATCCGTCGACGCCGTTGTACCTGTATTGCGGCGGCGGTTTTCGCTCCCTCCTGTCGGCCGACTCGCTGCAGCAGATGGGCTACACCAACGTGCATTCGGTGATCGGTGGCTGGCGCGGATGGCAGGAGCAGGGCGCGCCGGTTACCATGCCGGGCACCGACACGCCGTAGGGGGATTCCCGACGGGCGTGAGCGTTTCCCCGATTGAGGGCTATCGCCGGACGCGATAGGTTTCATGCTCCCACGTCGTTGGGTGCGCTGTGACTGACGGATCGTTCCACCGCGGCGCATGACGCAAGCGCGCCGGTTGCCGGTCGGTGGCCGACGCGCCCGTGGCATCGGTCATGCAATTGCTTACGGGCGCATGGCGTTGCCGCATCGCGTTGCCACATGGCGTTCGATCTACCCTGTTCCGGAGTCATCAGATGTCACTGCTATGGACTGCTATCATCGGACTCATCGCCGGCGCGCTCGCCAAGGCGATCATGCCGGGCCGTGATCCCGGCGGACTCATCATCACTATGCTACTCGGAGTCGCGGGTGCCATGCTCGGCACGTTTCTCGGACGGACGGTCGGATGGTACCAGCCCGGCGAAGCCGCAGGTCTGATCGCTGCCGTCATTGGCGCAGTTGTGTTGCTATTCCTGTATCGCAGTTTTGCCGGTCGCCGTTCCGCGAACTGATGCAGTCCGTGCATGCCGTGGGTAGCTTTCATGCTGTCCACGGTGTGGACGAACCGTGTCTCTTTCGCCATCCATCGGAGTTTTGCATGACCGGCACCATTGATGTTGCCACGGACGCGCAGCGCTATCCGCTCGGCCGCTTCGAGCGACAGGCCGTATTCTCCGCCGAGCAACGCGCCGAGCACATCGCCCGGATCGCCGCGCAGCCCGCCAATTTGGCGGCGTCAATGAGCGGTTTCGACGCCGCCGACTTTGCGGCGGTGTATCGTCCGGGCGGATGGACGGTGCGGCAGCTCGTGCACCACATGGCCGACAGCCATGCCAACGCGTACATCCGCGTGAAGTTGGCGCTCACCGAGCACGAGCCGACCATCAAGCCCTACGATCAAGACGCGTGGGTCGCGCTGGCCGACAACGATCTCGTGTCGCCACTCGTCTCGCTGACGATGTTCACTGCCATACATGAACGGTTGGTCGCCGTGTTGCAGTCACTCGAGCCCGTCCACTTCGCGCGAGCACTCGTGCATCCGGAAACCGGGCCGATGACGATCGATCAGCTCGTGGCACTGTATGCGTGGCATGGCGATCATCATGTGCAACACATTCGGCGCTATCGCGAATCGCGCTAAGCTTACGGCTGTCCTTCCACGATGCGCGCCCCTTCGCCGACGAGCGCAAGCCCGGCGGTGTGGGGAATGCCGAACATGGCGTAAATGAATCCGCGGGCCGGGGTCGTCAACGTTTGCCACCCCGCGCCGGTGAAGCGCAACACCGTGCCGCTGTCGCCGGCCGCGTACACTTCGGTTGGGCTGCGACCCCAGAGTGTGCGCAGGTCGCGCGTGGTCGGCGCCGGAAATCGCTCCCAATCCACGCCGTCGTACCGGAGCGCGGTGCCCGAATCGCCCACCACGAACACGTCGTTTGCGCTGGTGCCCCACACGGCGCGCAGCCGGCTGGTGGACGGCACGATCAACGACTGCCATCGACCGCCGTCGAATCGGAGCACCGTACCGCCGTCGCCCACGGCGTACACGTTCGCCGGATCGCTGCCCCACACGCCGCGCAGGAATTTCGCCGTCCCACTTGGTTGCGGTGACCAGCCGGCGCCATTGGAACGCAGAATCGTACCACGCTCGCCCACGATCACGTGCTGCCCACCGCCGCTCCACACCGCACGAAGCAGCAACGTGGTCGGCGCCGATTCACGCGACCACGCGCTGCCGTTGTAGCGCAACACCGACCCGGTGTCGCCGACCGCGACGATGTCGGTCGGTCCGTTGCCGCTGATGCCGTACAGATCGTTCACCGACGGCACGGGCTCCTGCAGCCAGGAGGTGCCCGCACGACGATAGACGGCGCCGCCGAATCCCACCGCAAACATCGCACCGCCGCTCGCTCCATATGTCGAGAGCAGGGCAGGGTCGGACAATTCGGTCGTGGCAATGGCCGCGGCACCGGTACCACGCAGCGTAATCACGGTGCCCCACCAGCCGGCGAGTCGCAACGCACCGTCGCCACGCTGCGCGATGGCCCGCAAGTTCTGCCCCGATCCGACCGAGAGTGCGCGCCACGTCACGCCGTCGAAGTGGTACGTCGCGCCACCGTTGCCGACGGCGTAGAGATCGTTGAAGGCACGACCGCGCAGGGCAAACAAATTGGCGCGCCCCGGTGCCGTCATCGTGGTCCACTGCACGCCATCGAAGCGCAGCACCGTGCCGAGGATGCCGACGGCGAATACGTTGCCGACGCTGGTGCCCCACACATCGAAGAGTGGATTCGTGGTCGGCGCGGACATGCGCTGCCAGGTCGTACCGTTCGAACGCAGGATCACGCCGTTATTCCCGACCACGAACACGTTGGTACCGTTCGCACCCCAGATGCCCCATAAATCATCAGTGACCGGCGTGGGTTGCGGGCTCCACGCGGCGCCGTCGAAATGCAGAATCGTGCCGCGATCCCCCGCGATGAATACGTCGTCCGCCGCCAGCCCCCACACTTCAAGCAGCGTCACGGTTGTGCCGCTCGACACCGGCGTAAAGCGCACGCCGTCACCGTGGTACAGCACGCCGCCGGCCCCCACTATCCAGATATCCGTGGGAGACGAGCCCCAGACACCGGTCAGTGTCTCGGTCGTGTTGAGCGAGAGCACTTCCCACGGACCGTTGGCGCGCGACCGCAGTATGATGCCGTTTTGACCCACCGCGTAACTGCTTCCCGCCCCGTCGTCCCAGAGTCCGAGAATGGTGACGTCGGAGAACCCGGGACGGGCGATGCGCCACTGGCTGATGCCGGGCGCCGAGCCGCTCACGCCGACCTGCACGAGTGCGCTCAGCGAGCCCGACGTGGCCGTGATCCGAGCCGTTCCGGGGGCGACGGCGCGAATGACCCCGGACGCGTCCACCGTGGCGGTGGCCGGCGCATCGCTTCGCCACGTAAGCTGCGGATTCGCGACCAATTGTCCGGTGCTGTCGCGCGCCGCGACGGCGATGCTGCGCTGCTGGCCGGCTTGCAGGTTCAGCGATGCCGGAGCAGCGATGAGGCTGCTGATCCGCGGACCAACGGTCGGTGGCGGCGCGATGGACGTCGGGCCGCTCTCGCGGCAGTCGCTCAGCGCCGGCAATAGGATGCCCAGCGCGATGAACAGGGCGTGGCGTCCCAACGCGCGAATACATCTCGATCGGTGCAAAGAAAGCCCCATGGTGTAGGGAGGCTAGCCACTCGCGCTATGCGGACGCAACGGCCAGTCCGTAGCTTTCGGAGATCACGCTGCTGCCTGTCCCGACTGCACTCCTTCCCGTCGCTTCGTTATGACCGCTGTCACACGGTTTCGTCGCTGGACCCTCGTGCCGACGTTGGTGTTCGGACTCGGTGTCGTCGTGCCGTCCCGCACGGGTGCGCAGGTCACCACGGCCCGGCCGGTCGCTCCTCCGGCGGCCAGACCTGGGCCCGCAGATCAGGATGTGTATCTGCTGCCGCTCATGGGCCGAGGTGACGCGCTCAAGATTGGCGTGCCGGCCAACGTGTCGCGCCGCGCAGGCTACGACAATCAGCCGGCCTTCCAGCGGGATTCGCGCGCGCTGTACTTCACGTCGAACCGCGGCGACGGACAGAGCGACATCTATCGCAACGACTTCAGCACCGGACTTACGGCCCCGCTGCGCGCCACGAAGCCGGAGAGCGAATACTCGGCCTTCCCAACGCTCGATGGAAAATCGATCACGGTTATTCGGGTGGAGGCGGACTCCACGCAGCGGCTTGCGCAGTTTCCCACCGATGGCTCCGCGCCCACGGTGCTCTTTCCGGCCATCAAACCCGTGGGATACTTCGCGCAGGCCGACGACAGCACGTGGGCCATGTTCGTGCTCGGCTCGCCCGCCACGCTGCAACTCGCGCGCACGGGCGCGGGACGTGAACAGACCACGGGTGCCGTCATCGCCAGCAACGTGGGACGTTCGTTGCATCGCATCCCCGGTACCGCGCACGTGAGTTACGTGCAGAAGGGCGGCGCCGCATGGTACGTGATGCAACTGGATCCCGTCTCACGTGGCATCGACACGTTGATCGCCTTGCCCACGGGCAGCGAAGACGTGGCCTGGGTGGACAGCACGACGTTGCTGGTCGGCCGTGGCACGCAGGTGATGCAGTGGCGGCGCGGCACAACGGCGTGGACGTCTCTCGGCGATCTCGCCTTTGCCCATCTCGCGAACATCACTCGACTGGCGGTGAGTCCGAACGGACAGTGGCTCGCGCTGGTGGCCGAGCCGCAGGCGCGGACCGCGGTACCATTGCCGGCGGCGATGCCTCGGGTAACGTGGCCCTCATCGAGATGGCGAAAGCGCTCATGAAGGGACCGCGCCCCAAGCGCACGATTCTGTTCATGTCCATCACGGGTGAAGAGGTTGGCGAATTGGCATTCCCGCGCACTCGTTGTCATCGTACAATCTCGTGACTCCGTACCATTCCCCGAAGGACGAGGCGTCGATTGTGAATATCGAACACATGGCGCGGGTGATCTCCGCCACCACGAAGGCCGTGCGCCTCTTGTCGGACGGCCCCAAGCCAACGTGGCATCCGGGTGGCCGCCCTGATGCGCCGGCTCCACGGCCGCCGCGATGAAGACGACCATGAAGACGATCACGCCAATGGTCACGCGTTGGGGCGCGTTCGCCGGCGTGGCGCTGCTCGTGGCGTGCGGGGACGGCTCGTCAGGGGTGACGCCGCCGCCCGCCGCCGTCGTGTCGCGCGTGGATGTGTCGGCCGCCACGACGGCGCTCACGCCTTCGCAAACCGTCCAGTTCTCCGCCGTGGCGCGCACGTCGAGCGGCACCGTGGTGAGCAGTGCACAGCCGGTGTGGATATCGACGGCGCCGAATGTCGCCACGGTAAACGCGTCCGGCATGGTGACCGGTGTGGCAGCTGGCTCGGCGACCATTCGGGCAACGGTGGGTACGGCGAGCGGCACGCTCGATGTCTCCGTCACGTCGGGAGCGGGTGTGCTCGCCACGGTCGTGGTGAACGCGCAGGATCGCACGATCCTTCTCGGTCAGCTCACGCAAGCCACGGTCAGCGGCCGTGATGCGCAAGGAGGAACCGTGGCGCTCGGCACGCGCGTGGTCACGTGGAGCACGAGCAACGCCTCGATCGCCACGATCACATCGGCCGGTGTCGTGACCGGCGTCGGCGTTGGCACGGTCAGTCTGCAGGCCGCTGTTGCCGACGGCGCCGCGCCGAAAACCGCAAGCGTGCAATTGACCGTGAACAGCATCCCGAATGCGCCGACCTCCGCCGACGTGGTGATGCCGGGACTGACGTTCAGCCCAGTCGAGACCATCGTGAAGCAGGGAGGCACCGTGCGTTTCGTCTTTCCCGCGCTGGCGCACAACGTGATCTGGGACCCGCGACTCGCCGGCTCGCCGGCGGATATCAACATCACGAGCAGCGTGAGCGTTGCCCGCACCTTCCCCACGGTGGGTGTCTTTCAGTACAAGTGCACGTTGCATCCGGGCATGGACGGCACGGTGATTGTCAGTCCGTAACACGCGTGATGACCAACCGGTCGTACGATGTGCGCGACGCTACGCTTTGGTCACGTTGCGGAAGCGCGGCGTGTAGTCCGGGAACACGACCGATAGATTGGTGTTGCCGAGTCGGTTCTGCACGATCTCCGCGAGAATGTCGCGATGATCGAGCGTGACACGCAAATCCTGTCCGTTCTCGAGATTCTCTCGCGCCAGTCCCGGCCAGCCGTTGGTGAGCACGCGACCGCCATTGATTTTCTTGCCCATCGCGAACGCTACGTTGCCGCGACCGTGGTCTGTGCCGCGGTTGCCGTTCTCTCTGGCGTTGCGGCCAAACTCGGAGATGATCACCACGGTGACGCCATACGACGTCGTGCCTTGTATCACGTCGGAGTGAAACGCGGCCAACGCATTGGCGAGGTCGAGCATGCGGAGATGCATAAAGCCGCCGTCGAGCGTGGCGATGGGACCCTGCGTGGCATGCGTGTCCCATCCTCCGCTGAAGGTATGCAGCGCTTCCACGCCCACATCGGCCTTGATCAGCGCGGCTGCCGAGCGCAACGACTGTCCCAGACCGCTCGTTGGATAAACGGCGCCGTTCGCTGCCGCGTACCCGGTAAAGTTGATCCGCTGCAGCAGCGCGATGGTGTTGGTCGCGTCGAGCGCGTTCGCGGCGACCGGATTCACGGTCTCGGCATGGTTTGCGGCCAGCCACTGCGCGCGCGCCGTGGCGGTCGTGCCGCTGCCACCGATCGTGAAATTCGCAGGATTGGGGATCGGCAGCGTCTTCGGACCGCCCGACAGGGTCTGCGGCAGTCCCGACGTGAAACTGAGACCGCGCAACGGCGCGTCGGTCCGCATCGGCGTACTGGTCGCGAGGTGCCGTCCGAGCCAGCCGCCACTGATACGCGCATCCCGCGGCTTACCGACTTCCATGTACCGCTGCGCATCGAAATGCGAGCGGGAGGTGTCGACCGAACCGGTCGCGTGCGCCACCAGCAAGTCGCCGTTGCTGTACGCCGGCATCAGCGGCGCCATGCCTGGCGAGAAGCCGAAGAAGTCGTCGAGCGCGACCGCCTTGGGGCCGGTGCCGGCGGCATCGGGGCGGGCGATCGCGATGTTCGGACGCCCCGTGTAGTAGTCGGGATCGCCAAATGGCACGACCAGCGAGAGTCCGTCGGTGCCACCACTGAGGAACACCGACACGATGATGTCGCGGCTGCCGTTGGACGTCTGGGCGAGCACTACTTGCGGAAGCCACGTGGGCAACAAAGCGCTCACGCCAACGCCACCGGCCAACGTCAGGAAATCACGACGCGCCAGCTGCTGGTATTCCTGGCACCCGCCTTCTGTCGATTCATCTCTCATGCGGCGACTCGGCTCACGTGGAAAGAGGGTATCAGAACCACTGGTACTCCTGCGCGCTGCCCGCCAACGCGATCGTTTCGCGAACGCGCGCATCGCTGTAGGTGCCGCCGCGCAGGTACGTGAGTAGTTGGGTGCGCAACACCGGCGGAAGTTCACCGCCAAACATGCGCGAGGCGATCTGCGCGATCACGCCATCGGCGGTGTCGGGCACGCGGAACGGCGCTGAATCCACGCGCGTCGTCGTCGCACTGATTAGCGTCGACAAATATTGCATGTACGACCAGCGCGAGATCACCAAACCGCTCCACCAGTCCACTCGATCGGGATAGCCGTTGGGCTGTTCCCACATGAAGACCGGCATCCCCATCTGGTCGGCTCGCTGACGGGCTGGACGGATGTTGGTGATCGTGGCGCCCATGCCGCGCAGCGCCGAAATGCCGAGGTGAAACGGGCGCTTGTACTTCGCCGGCGCGGCCAACAAGGTCCGGCCCGAGAGGATCGTGCGCACCATCGCGGTGATGTCGCCGCCCGTCGCGAGATACGTGGCTGCGGTGGCAGTCACGACCGCCGGCGGCGGTTCGTACGCCAACAACCAGCGTGCCATCTTGAGCGCAACGTAGGCGGCGGTGCTCGGGTGCTCGACGAGCATCTGAATCGCCGTGTCACCTTCGGCCTTCATCTGCGCGTCCGTCGCCGTCGCCGCCATTGCCGGGAAGGCGCGGCCAAGGAACATCTTTGCGTTGCGATCGTGAAAATTGCGATTGAAAAAGAAGCTGCCCGGACCCGCCGTGGTCCATCCGGTCAGGATACGCGAGAGCTCCGCGACGTCGGTCTGCGAATAGCCACCGTCCACGCCCAGTGTATGGAGCTCCATGATCTCACGCGCGTAGTTCTGATTCGGCGTTGGCGAGCGACTCCGGTTCTGATCGAGATATACCAGCATCGCACCGCTCTGCGAGGTCGCCCGAAGCAGCTCGGGGAACGTGCGCATGGCGTTCGACCGAATGACATCGCGGTCGTCGATCATCTTGAGGTAGCCGACCTTGTTCAGGCTGATCGTGAAATGATCGGTCCAGAACTCCACCATCCGTTCGCGGAGCTGCGCCTTGGCGAAGGCCGCCCGATACCACGTGGCATCCGCGAGTTGATTCGCGACTTCATTGCCATCCTGCGTGGCCAGCATCGCCGGCACCATCTGCGTCATGGGCAGACGCGCAGCTACGATCGCTTCGATCGCGCTGTCGTCGATGTCGGCCGCACGGAGCTGATAATCGAGATAGCCGGCGTAGCCGAGCCGACGGGCAAGCGCGACTTCCTCCGGATTCATCCCCATCGTGATCCGACGTACCAAGCGGAGCACGGGATCGCTCCATTGCGCCGATGGATCGCCGGCGTTGCTCGCCGGCTGTCCATTCGGAAATGGGCTGCTGCCGCGCCCCGTCGGGCGCTGGGCATTTACCGTGTGCGCGGCGGCTAGTCCAACCGCCGCTGATGCGCCCAGCGCGAAAAACCGTCGACGACTTGGACGGCGGTCGTCGATGGTCGCGGTCTCGGTCACTGGTCCCGGTTGATCAGCGTCGTTCGTCGACATGTGGTCTGCGGAAAGGGCGACTGGTGAGAAACTGCTACGGAACCGCGAAGATGTATCCCCGTCAATCCTCGGGATCCGCGACTCGGCTGTCAATGGACAATACTGCTGAGGTCGCATCCGTTGGGTACCGAATCCGACCATCGGGCGACGTCTGACCCAGCATGTGACGCTTTTTCACGCGTTCCTGAAGAGGGAACGGGGCCCCCGCAGATCAGCGATCATTCCACGCTCGCTGAGCAGACGATTAAAAGCTGCCGGCGTTAATCCCGTAGATCGCCTGCAGCAGGGCCAACGCCACGAAGCCGACCACGCCGCCAAAGCCGAGGATCATGACCGGCTCAATCAGTGCCACCGCACTGGTGACGACGCGCTGGACCTGGTCGTTGGCCGCCGTCGCCGCCCGACGCGCCAAGGGGGCCAGCGCGCCGCTTTCTTCACCGGCCTCGAGCAGCCGCGTGGCCAGTGGGGTCAGGGATCCGGACAGGGCCTGCGACACTGAGCCGCCGTCGCGCACGAGCGCTTCGGCGCGGGCCAGTCGCTCCGCGAGATCGTCATTGCCCACGGTCGCGCGGGCCAGCGACATCGCGCGCAACAGGGGCACCCCCGACTCGAGCGCCACCGCCAGC
Organism: Gemmatimonadota bacterium; assembly: GCA_031363815.1. Taxonomy (GTDB): domain Bacteria; phylum Gemmatimonadota; class Gemmatimonadetes; order Gemmatimonadales; family Gemmatimonadaceae; genus Gemmatimonas. The sequence goes on along the minus strand of JANLVC010000094.1, from coordinate 136,487 downwards.
GTGCTGAGATAGCCGGCGGCGGCCTGCTCGCGTTCGAACCGACCGATCAGCGGCCAGCGCAGGCGCGCGGCGTGCCAGCGTCGGCGCCGCGCCGCATCCTGCAGAGACTGCCGAACGGCAGTGCCGGCCAGCGCGACCGCGATCGCCACCAACCAGCCGTAGCGCGACAGCAAGGCACTGAGGCCAATGAGCAGCCGCGTGCTGGCCGGCACCGTGCCGCCGGCGCCGGCGATCAGATCGGCGAAGCGCGGCACCACAACTATTAAAATGACCAGCGTCCCCACCGTCGATGCAATGGCCAGCAGCGTGGGGTACACCAGCGCGGCGCGCACGCGGGAGCGGAGCTGACTCCGCAGCTCGAGATCGTCGGCCAGCCGGGCAAACGTGTCTGCCATGCTTCCCGATGCCTCGGCCGCGGCCAGCAGCGGGGCATAGGCGCGAGGCAGGGCTTCCACGCGGGCAGCAGCCTCGGAAAGCGACTCGCCGCGCGTAACCGCCTCCTGGAGCCCGCCGAAGATACGTTGCCAGCGTGCGTCAGTTTCGCCGGAGGCCGCGAACGCCAGGGCACGCACCAGCGGCACCCCCGACTCCAGCAGCGTGGCGACCGTCCGCGTGAGTAGTGCCAGTGACTCGTCACCGTCCGCCGTGCGGCGCGCGACGCGTTTCAGCCATCGCACGGGCGACGCCAACGCCAGCGCCAATGTGGCGGCCCGCGTGGGTTCAAGTGCGATCACCCACAGCGCGCGCCGACGCAATTCCGCCGCCGCGTCCTCCGCCGAGGCCGCCTCGACCTCACCGCGCGTCATCGCGCCCTGAGCATCGGCCGCCTGATAGCGCCAGCGCGTCGTTCCCGCCGACGCCGTCGGGCGGTTACTCACGCGCCGTGGTCCTCGCTCACCATGCGGTCCACTTCGTCGATCGTGGTGTCGCCCGCGGCCACGCAGCGCCAGCCATCATCGCGTAACGACCGGGTTCCGCGTGCGCGCAACATCGTCCGCAATACGACCAGCGACGCGCCCTGCGTGAACGCACTGCGCAACGCATCGTCGAGCACGAGCAATTCGGCGATTGCCACGCGACCGCGGAAACCGGTGCCGGCGCACTGCGCACACCCGGGGCCCTCGCGCACCTGGGTGATCGGCGCGTGAAACTCCCTCGTGCGCTCGCGCTCCGGCGCGGTCAGTGCCCGCCACGCCCCGCAGTGGGTGCACACCTTGCGGACCAACCGCTGCGCCAGCACACCCTGCAAGGTTGCACTCAGCAGATACGGCGGCACGCCCATCTCCTGCAGTCGAGCCAGGGCCGCCGTGGCATCGGTCGTGTGCACGGTGCTCAGGACCAGATGTCCGGTGAGCGCGGCCTGTACGGCGATATCGGCCGTCTCGGCGTCGCGCATTTCGCCAACCAGAATCACGTCGGGATCATGTCGGAGGATGGCCCGCAGCGCGTTCGGAAAACCGAAGCCGGCGCGTGCATTCACCGGCAGCTGCACGATGCCGTCGAGGCGGTACTCCACCGGGTCTTCTACGGTGACCACTTTTACGCCGGGCGTGCTGCGCTCGCGCAGCGCCGCGTAGAGCGTGGTCGTCTTGCCCGACCCGGTCGGACCGCTCACCAACAGCAAGCCCGACGCGCGCTGCAACAGCACACGCCACTGCGCGAGCACGTCGGCACTGAGACCCAGCGCTTCGAGCGACGACGGCTGATCGGCGTGCCCGCCATCGAGCAATCGCAGCACGACGCTCTCGCCATGCAGCGCGGGGAGCGTGGAAATGCGCACGTCGAGTTCGCGGTCGCCTACACGAACCCGCGCGCGACCGTCCTGCGGCAGGCGACGTTCGGCAATGTCGAGACCAGCCAGCACTTTCAGTCGCGAGATGACCGCTGAGCGGAACTCGGCCCCCAGCTGCTGCGCATCGCGCAACACACCGTCGAGCCGCATCCGCACCCGCAACCCGTCGACGAGCGATTCCACGTGGACATCGCTGGCACCGGCGCGCGACGCTTCGGCCAGCATCGCATTCACCACTTGAATCACCGGTTCGCGCGACGCGAGCGCCCGCAGATCGTCGAGGGATTCGGTGCGCTCGCCGCGGAGCAGATCGGTGCCGGTGACCCTGCCGGTGACCCTGCCGGTGACCGCGCCGGTCACCGGGTCGGTCACCGGGTCGGTCACCGCGTGGACCGACCCGCGCGGCGCGGACAGGATCGCCGCACGGATATCGCCGGCCCCGTAGGGCACCACGCGCACGTCGGCGTCGAAGGCGCGCTCCAGCGCATCCCGCACCGACGCCGCCAGCGCGCCATCGGCGGCGACCAGCACCGTGCCGCTCACCAACTCGAGCGGCAACACCGCATGCTCCTCCAGCCATCGCGCCGGCAGTCGGCCCGCCAGCGCACCGGCCGCCGCCGCCCGCAGATCACGGGCATCGCCACTCATGCGGGCGGCTTCCGGGTGAGCGGCGTGCCGTCGAGCGCGCCCGGCGCGCGATCTTCCAGGCGCTTTTTTACCCGTTCGCGGATTACATCCGCGTCGCCGTCGGTGCGCACGAGATACGGCGTGACAAAGATCGCGAGTTCCGTGCGCTGCCGGGTGGTCGATTGCCGCTTGAACAGCGCGCCGAAAAACGGGATGTCCTTGAGCAATGGAATGCCCGTTTCTTCGGTCTGACGCGTTTCGCCGATCAATCCCGCAATCACCACGGTTTGGCCATCCCGCAGAATTGCCCGCGTGGAGGCCTCGCGCGTGGAAATGACCGGTGCGCTCTGTGCCGCGGCAACGGTCTGCGTCGTGAGGGAACTTACCTCCTGAAGCAGTTGCACCGAGATGTAGCCGTCGTCGTTGATCGTCGGGATGATCGAGAGCTTCGTGCCGACGTCCTGATATTGAATCGACCGATCGATCGAGATGTCGTTGCCCAATCGTGTGGACGCCACGAACGGCACTTTGCTCCCCACCAGAATCGACGCTTCCCGATTATTGGCGGCAATGATCTCCGGCGACGACAAGACGCGCACGTCGCTTGTGGACGCGATCGTGCGCAGCATCGCGCGCACACCGGTGCCGTCGAGGCGCACCACGCGCAGCAGCGCGGAGGGAGAGCCGGTGTCGGGAATTTCCGGGTTCCCGAACTGCGCCTGCACATCGCCCCCGCGATTCACCGCCGACCAGTCGACGCCGAATTCCGTGCCGCGGCCCAACGCGATCTCGGCCACGGTGACTTCGAACAATACCTGCGACGGGCGCGTGTCGAGCGCATCGATCGTTTCGCGCAGCAACGGATAGTTTGGCGGTGCGGTGCGGATCACCAGCGCATTGGTGGGCGCGTTCGCCACGATGGTGGTGCGCCCCACCAGCAGGCCCGATGCGGAATCGCGCGGAGAGGCGGCCTGCGTGGCGCCGTTCTGCTGCAGGAGAGCGTTCGCGCCACCCATCCCGCCCGAGTTCCGCGATCGGAAGGTCTCCGCCTCGCGGGCCCGGAACGAATCGAGCGCGCGCGACAGCGACCGATCGGCGAGCGATCCGCCGCCGCTGTTCGCGACCTGCGCGCCGTACAACTGCCCCAGCGCACCCGCTAAATCGTCGGCCGACGCGTACTTGAGATTTACCACGTACGTGCGAAGTCCCGATTCCCCCGCCGGCGCCGCGTCGAGTGTGCGCAGCAACTCGAGATAGCGCGCCACGTTCGCACCGCGATCGGTGATCAGCAGAGCGTTCGAACGCGTCACCGTCTCGATGCGCGCCCCTTTGCCCATCAGCGCCCGTAGGGCATCGGCCCCCTCGTCGGCGCGGATGGACTGCAACGGCACCAGCTGCGTGACCAGGCCAAGCGGCGGCGGATCGGGAAACGCGAAGCCGGTGCGCAACGACCCGGTGGCCGGGGCCTTCGACGTCGGCAGCACCTGCGCGACGGTGCCGTTCGGCACCAGCATCAATTCGTGAGATTCAAGCAGCGATTCAAGAATGCGCTCGAGTTCCGCCGTATTGAGCGGCGCCGGTGTCGCGAACGTCACGCGCACATCCGGAATCTCGCTCATGAGCACGGTGCGTCCCAACATCGTCGCCAAGGTGCGAATCACGTCGGCGAGCCTCGCGTTGGCGAAATCGAGCGTGGTGTTGCGCGACGAAACAACGGGTGCCTGCGCCTGCAGCGCGTGGCCGCTCAACGACAGCGCCACAGGGGCGATCAGGACACCGAGCGCCGTGCAGCGCCAGGTTCGTGGAAGCGGTAGGACCATCACGGCACGTTCTCGCTGGAATCCGACACGACGCGGGACAGGCGCAGAGTGCGCGTCCCGCTGGAACTGGAAATCACGACGCGATCATTGGTAATGCGCACCACGCGCACACCGCCGAACGATTCTCCTACACCGAGCAGACGTGGTGGCTCGCTCGACGTGCGCACCTGCAGCAGCGCGCGAAGCGCGCTGCCAATCGACACGATACCGAACAGCCGCGGCCCACCATCGACCTCTGCTGGTGCGAATGCACCACCGCCCGCGTTTAACGCCGACGGTACCGCCGGCGCCGACATGAGCTCTGATCCCGGCGCCACGAAGCGCGCCGTCGGCGCCTTGCGGCTGGCGCTGAACGCGTTGGTGCGCACGATCTCGCGCTGCAGGGAATCCATCGCCGCTCCCGTGCGGCTGGCGGGCAGCACGGCGGAACCACGCGGGGGCGGAACGTGCACCGTGGCGGGCGCGACGGCCGTTGACGCCGGCATCACCAACAGCACCACGGTGAGCACACCGCACACCGCCGCCAAGGCGTCCAGCACACGGTACGCGCGCCACCCGTTGGTCGCCTTCATTCCATTACCATCGGCGCCCGGACTTCGAGCGTCACGCGCAGCACGTCGGGCGCGCCACGCAATGCCGAATTGATGTGCACCGTGAGTCGCTCCACCGCCGCGATGCGTGGTGCGCTCGCCAGCTGCGCGAGAAGTGCCGACAGTCCATAAATGTCGCCATAGGCCGATATGGTAGCGCGTAAATCGCCATCGCCTGTGGGCTGCGAGCCGACATCCACCCGATCGACCACCATTCCACTCGCGTCGGCCGCGTCCTGCAGTAGCGTTTGCAGGGCGCTCGCCCCAAGGGCGCTGGATCGCGCATGAATCACGCGCCGCGCGCCGCCGGCCAACAGCACTTCCTCCGACAATGCGGCTGCTTCAAGCTGGCTCGCATGCTGTTGCATGCCTTTCAGCAGCGCCACCTGCGAACGGACTCGGTCGAGCTGCATCTCACGGTCGCGCCAACGGGTGACGGCGGGCAGCACGCCATACGTGACCAGCAGCGACAGTGCGAGCACGAGAATGCCGCCTATCACAACCCGACGTTCCCGCGAATGTACTCCGATGGAAGTCAAGGAGCACCTCGCGCCGCGGCCGGCTCGCCGGCGGTCTGAAACACGATCGAAAAGGAGCTCCGCGAGCGGCCGTTCTCGAGATAGCGCGTGCTGGGAGCAGCCGCGCGCACATTCACGAACTGTGTATCCGCATCGAGCAGCGGCACCAACGCCGCGGCATCGTTCGCACTCCCGTCAATACGCCAATCCGTACCGTTCCATTCGAGTCGCTGAATGAACGCGTCGCGAGGGAGCAGGGAGCCGAGTCGGGCCAGCACCGCCGGTGGCGCATCGGGACGCGCCGCGCGACGATCTTCCGCCGCGATGGCGGCCTGCTCGTTCTGCGCTCGCACCACACGTTCCTGCGCGGCGCGGGCGCCGGTGGTGGCGTGCTCCAACGTCTGGGCGTCGCGCTGGAGTGCAACCAGCTGCCGCCCGCGCCAGCGATCCACGCTCCATGCCAGCAGCACGAGGGCGGCCGCGGCCAGCGCCGCCGATTGCCACCAGCGCCGCGTGCGCTGCCGCCAAACGCGCTCGCGCATCGGCGCGTCAAGCAGCTGAAGGTCGAGCGCGCCCGCCGAGGCCCGCCAGGCACCGCCCGCCAACTCGGCGATCGTCAGCGTGCGCTCGCGGTCGGCGATCCCACCGCGTGTTCGTCGGGCCTCCTGCACCCGTCCGTCGCGAATCGTGAGATGCCCGGTTGAACCCGGACCGGCAGGCACGGCCCATCGTCCGTCGTGCCCGGCAAGCGCGGCCGCTTCGCCCACCGTCACGACCGCCCGCACCGGACTCCATGCCGACAGCGCATCGATCCACGACGCCAGCAACGCGCTCGGCATAGCAAACGCGATGGTGCCATCCGTGGCCACGGCCGCCGGCTCGCGCAGCGCGAAGTAGCGGTCGCTGTCGCGCTGCAACATGCGCACGCGGACGTCGTTCGGCACGGGTGGCAACGGCGGCTCGGCGATCTCGAGCAACGCGAGTCCCACGATCACGACCAGCGCCGTCGGCGCGCCGAACTCGGCGCGCAAGGCGTCCACCATGGGCACCGGTGCCTCAGGGCGCCATGCCATGCAGGTCGCGCGGCTTTCGCCTTCGCGAGCCAGCGCGTAGACGAAGTCATGTTCCAGCAACAGGCACAGGGCGCGGCTCATCGATCCTGCTCCCGCCACCGCACGAGGCGCAGCTCCGCGCCATTCACGTCGAACACCGCCTGAATCTCCCGGGTGAGCACGTGCCCAAGCCGCCAGCCGCGCGAGATCAGCAACAGCCGAGACGGACGATCCACCAGCGCGCCCGTTGCTGCGGCAAGGACGCGGCGCGACGCCGCGCGACGATTCACTCGACCGTCTCCGTCCACGGTCAGATCGGCCGCGATCGCATCGAGCCATTCGGCCTTCATGCCGGGCACGGTCAGCAGCTCGTCGAGCGACGTGAATGGCTGCCTGGCGCGGTTCGTTGCCTCGCGTCCCAACATCGTGGCGGCCACCGAGTCGCGCTGCCAGCGCAGGTGGCGCGCGGCGTCGTTGGTGATCGACGAGCCCACAGCGTCGCCCCGAACGTGAGCGTCGATCGACGCCGCCACCCGCCCTGCGTCATCGGGAGGCGCCACGGTGACCAACAGCTGCCGCAATCCTTCGGCACCCGCGGTGTTCACATCGAGGCGTGCGCTCACGTCGACCACGGAAGTTGCGAAGACGCCCTCGCTGATCGTGTCCTGCCGTGCGGTGCCATCCCTCGTGGTCAGGGCGTCGAACACGCGGTCGACACGTGCCGAGTCGGACCCCGCATCGCGAAGGTCCGATTCGATGCGAGCACGGGCCGCCAGCACGCCGCTCTCGGCCATCGCCCGGGCCGTGACCTGCGAACGCCGATTGTCGACCGCCGCTGCCGCCCGCCGTGCCTGGCTGCTCGCGATCGCCGTCACGCTCGCGAGTACCGCGATGGTGACTAGCGCGACGACGAGCGTCGCGCCGCGTGGCGCGCCACGGCGCATACGCCGACGAAGGGGCGGGGTCATGAGCGCGGCCGCTCCAGCGGCGCGAGCACCACGCGCAGCGGCAGCGGCGCGTGGTCTGATGGGAGCTGCCACGTGAGTTCAATCGCCCGGGGGCGGTCCTGCGCGATCGGCCAATCGGCGCGCCATGCTGGCGATTCCTGCGCCGACGCGTGCTCCAGCACGCGCATCTCGAACCGGCGCACCGGGGAAAGTGTGGCGATGAGCGGAGACGTCCGGCGGTCACGACCCGTCGGTGTGGCGCGTACGACGAGCTGCGAATCGCGGACCGCGACCTCCACCAGCCACGCACTACCGGTGCCGTACGGCTCTCGCACGCCCGTCGACAGGAAACGCAGCACCGGTGTACCACGTGTGCGATCGACCACGAGCAGCGGTTCATCGACCTGCTCGCCCAGCGGCGCATGGCGCAGCATGTCGGTGAGCAGAGCACGGACGCGACTGTCGGCTTCCGTGCGCGCTTCATGCGTTTGAATGCGGGCGGCGGTGTTGCGGGCGGCCGACAACGCCATGCCCGCCGTGGTGAGCGCGAGGCCGGTCACGGTGATCGCGACGATCACTTCAAGTAGTGTAAATCCGCGGCGCCGCGGCATCACGGGGTGCGCTCCGCGAGACGCGTGAGCCGGAAGCTCGCGCCGCCTGCCATCGGGACCTCGACTTCGAGCAGCTCGAGGCCATCGCGCCACGGACGCCGAGTAACGCGCGTGGCGCTCGACGCGATGCCTCCACTGCTCACGGTGGCCAGCTCGGACTCGGCGTGTGCCACGGCCTGGGTCCACGCCGCACTTTTCTGCTGCAGCGCGGCGGCGCCACGGGTCGCATCGAGGCACACCACGGCGGTGACCGCGAGCAGGAAGCTGGCGATGATCGACTCGAGCAGCGTCACGGTGCCACTCCGGCCTTGGTGGCCGCCACCGTGACATAGCGGCAGTCGAGCATATCGAAGGACACGCCGGAACCGGCCCGTGCGGAATCCGCCTGCTCGGAGCCGGGCCGGCAGGTGCCCAGCGCATCGACACGAAGCGAAACGGATGCCGTGGGCGCCGTTATGCGCCCCGTCTTGAGAATGTCAGTGCCGTCGCGGGCCGCGAGTACCCACGCGCCGTCGGCGTCTACCCGCAGTCGCAACTCCTCGCCGCGCCGAATGGCTTCCCGTCGCGTCGTCTGTGTGAGCCCGTCGAGCGCGCTCCGTTCGGTGGCGCGCGGCGTCCGCCACGCCAACGGCACCACAGCCGTGGTGATCGCGAGAATCACGAGCACCACCAGAAGTTCGAGCAATGTCAGTCCCGCTCGGGGATGGGGCAGGGGGGCACACACAGTGCCTCAATCTCGGAGGCGATCGGGGGAAGTCAACAAAAACCACCTCCCCCGGGCGCGTCTTGTCATTTTTTGATCAACGGCTTCACGGCCTCGGGGATGTCGAAGGCGGTCGCCGGCACCCCGTTGATCACCACATTGGTGATCGTCATGATCAACTTGTTGGCGCCCATTGTCACTTCGGTCTTCGTCGGGAATTTGACGCCCCCGAAGTCCTTGTAGTCGGAGAGCGTCGACGACACCTGCAGGGCGCCCATCTGTGACTCCTGCACCGTCTCCGCGCCCACGATCAGCCCCGTCGCCACGGAAAAGTACTGCGTGGTCTCGCGCCCGGAATCCTTGCGAATGAGCGTGAGCTTGTAGCTCTTTTCCCCGTTGAAATCCACCACGCCGAGATTCGCCATTTTCGAGAAGCGGTCTACCGGGTACAGCATATTACCGTAGAAGTCGGCGCCTTCGAGCGTCTGGGCGAGTTCCTTGTCACTCAGGAGACGCGGTCCCTGCATGGGGTTCGCATCCCACGCGATCTCGCCGTTCGTGCCCTGCAGCATCTCGCCGACACCGGGGATGGTGCTCTTGATGGCCATCTTGTTGGGCGCCGCCTGATACGACTCGACATCGGCCGTGAGCCCGACGGCCGGTACCTGCATCGTGGACGTCTGCTTGAGCGAGGTGATCTTCATGATCGCATCTTTGCCCCCGATGGCGGTCACGTACGTGGCGAGCACGTCGGCGGCCGACGGCGCGGCCTGTGCCGATAGCGGCGCCGTGAGCAAGAGCATGGCCGCCGAAGCGACCGCAAAAGCGCGTAAAGCCTGCATGTGTAGCATCTCCAAGCGACGGGCGGTGAATGAGCGATCTGATTGAGTCCAACGCGAGCGTCCTACTCCCTACTTCGCTGTTGCTGAAGCGACCGCCCACGCGATCGCTGCATCCAGCGCCGGATCGCGCCCCGCCAGCAACGCCTGACGTGTGAGCGGGACCACGCGGTCTGGCATCACACCAGCCCCTTCCAGCGGCTTGCCACGCGGGTTCAAAAAGTCGGCGATCGCGTGATACAGGATGTCACCATTGGGCAGCCGCTCGGGCACCGACGGCAGCGCCTGTCCTGACGTTTGTACCCCGAACACTTGCGCGCGGCCAAGGGCCTGCATGCCGCCGGCGAAGATCTCGGTCGTGCTGATCGAGAGTTCGTCCACCACGATCGCCAGCGGACCCGCATACGGCGACACGCCGCGCGAACGTGTGTCGACACGGCGCGGATTGGCCACAAACTTGAGCGTGGCGCCGCGCTGCACCATCGTGCCGATCGTGCGCGTACTGTCCAGGAAATGGCCGGCAATTCCCATCGACATTCCGCCCACGCCACCAAAGTTGCCGCGGATATCGAGAAGGATCGCGTCGGCATCGCGCAGGGAGTCGATCGCGGCGTCGAACTGCGGCGACAGAATCGGCATCCAGATGTTGAAGCGGATAATTCCCACTGTTTTACCGGCCGACTTCACCCGCGTAAACGAAAGCTGGGCGTTCATGGCGGGCAGGTTACCGAACTTCGCAACCACACCGGGCTCGGGCGCGCGCACCAGGCGCACCGTCCGGTCGGCGCCACGGGCATCGGTGAACACCACCGTGGCGGTGTCTCCCACGGCGCCGGCCAGCGACCGCGTGGCGATCGAGTAGGCCGTCAGCGCCACGCGCCGCGCGTCCGGTTCCTTTGGCATCCGGGCCAGACGCGCCGACAGCGGGCACCCGTTCACCGAGTGCACGCGCCAACCGGTCTGCACCCCAGCCCGTGCCGCCGGTCCGTCGCGATCGATCTGGGCGATCACAATCGTGCTGTCCAGATAACGGACCTCGGCGCCGATCGAACCGCTTCGGTCGGCCGACGGAGCACCGGCGGAGCCGCTACCCGTGCCACTCCCCGTCGCGTCGGCGATCTCGCGAGGGATGATCGAAAAGTGTGATTGATTGAGACGGGCGAGCATGTCCGACAGCACCGCCCGCAACTCGCCGGTCGTGGTGGCCGCGGCCGCCGTCGGGCGCAGTTCGGCCCGCACGGCATTCCAATTCACGCCATGATACGTCGTGTCCCAGTGCGTGCGCCCAATGATGCTCCAGGCGCTGTCGAACGTCACTAACGGGTCGGTGACCGGCAGCGAGGCCAGCGACGTGGAGACGGCACCCGCCGTCGGGCCGCAGGCGGCCGGCAGGGGAGGCAACGCGGTCGACGGACCCGGGGACCGATTCGGCAACCGGTCGGGCGTGGCCGGCTCGACCGTGCCCCGGCAGGCCGGCAGCAGCAAGGCCGCCATCAGAAGCAGAGGCGCCGGACGCCGGTTGTGCGAGATCAGCCGTCGGGAAGCGGAAGGGTGCACGGAATCGGGAGCAAGGTGGTCAGGGACTCTGGACGAATACGATTGGAAGGGCGCACGGTTTCATATTAATATGGCGCATTCCAGCAAACGGAATGCGCGCCACGACCACGAAACCGCGACGATCCAACATCCGCCACCGATCGGCCTCGCCCGGGAGCGGTGTAGCACATTACCATGAATGGTTGTGCGGTCACTCTCTGTTCGCGCCTCATCCAATACCATGTCTACTCGTCTCCACGCTCTGCACGCGGCCGGACAGTCGCTCTGGCTCGACTATATCGATCGGGCGATGCTTTCCAACGGCGATCTCGCGCGACGTATCCGCGAGGACGCGCTCACCGGGCAGACGTCCAACCCGACGATCTTCGAGAAGGCGCTCGCGGAGGGAGCGGCGTACGACGCGCAGCTCGCAACGCTCGACGGGTCGTGTTCCGATCGTGAAGCGTTCGAACTGGTCGCCACCACCGATGTGCGCAATGCCTGCGACGCCTTTCGCGTCGTGTACGAGACCACCGATGCCATCGATGGCTACGTGTCCCTCGAAGTCTCGCCGGAGCTGGCGCGTGATACGGTCGGCACGGTCGCCGAGGCCCGTCGCCTCTGGCAGATCGTCGATCGGCCCAATCTGATGATTAAGGTGCCGGGAACCACCGAAGGCGCCGAAGCGATCCGTCAGCTCGTCGCCGATGGCATCAACATCAACGTCACGCTGCTGTTCTCCATCGACGCGCACGCCCGCGTTATCGAAGCGTTCATCACCGGTCTCGAAGACCGCGCCGCCGCCGGCAAGCCGGTCGCGCGGATCGCATCCGTGGCCAGCTTCTTCATCAGTCGCGTAGACTCCGCGATCGATAAGCAGCTCTCCGCCATGGCCGCGGCAAATCCGGGGGCCGCCGACACGCTCAACGCGCTGCAGGGGCGCGCCGCGATCGCCAACGCGAAGCTCGCCTATCGCCTCTTCACCGCCAGCTTCTCGGGTGCGCGCTGGGCGGCGCTCGCCGCGCTGGGCGCGCAGGTGCAGCGCCCGCTGTGGGCCAGCACGAGTACCAAGAATCCGGCCTACCGCGACGTGCTCTATGTCGAGGAATTGATCGGCACCAACACCGTGAACACGTTGCCGCCAGCCACCCTCGAAGCCTTCCGTGATCATGGGGACGTGCGTGCCTCAATGACCGAGAATATGGCCGACGCCGAGCGCGTGCTCTCGGCCCTCGAATCCCAAGGCGTGTCGGTGCAGGCGGTGACCGATGCGCTGCTGGCCGAGGGGCTGGCGTCGTTCGAACATTCCTTCGTCACGCTGTTGGCCGGCCTGAATCGCAAGCGCGCCGCGCTCGCGTCTTCTGCTACCTATACCGGAGCTCCCGCTGTTGCCAGCCTCTGATGATGTCCTGACGATTCCGCGTACGGGACCTGAGCGCGCTGCCGCGACGACGTCGGCCGAGCCCGCGCCGACGGCGTTTCGTCGCGTGCATGTGCCGCGTACCAAGATCGTGGGCACGCTCGGACCGGCCAGCAGCTCGGCCGAAGGCGTTCGCTCCCTGATCGAAGCGGGCCTCGATGTCGCGCGCATCAACTTCTCGCACGGCACGCACGAGCAGCACGCCCGCACCATCGCGACGGTGCGCGAGGTGGCCGAACAACTCGGTCGCCCGGTGGCCATCCTCGGCGACTTGCAGGGTCCGCGTATCCGCATCGGTGTGCTCCCCGAAAAGCGTGAACTCGAACCGGGCACGTCGGTCGTGCTCGTGCCTGAGGAGATCGCCACGGGTGACGAGATTCCCATTACCTATGCCGATCTCTGTCACGACGTCGCGCCGGGCAACCGCGTGCTGATTAACGACGGGCTCTTCGAGCTGGTCGTCACCAAGGTCGAAGCGCCGCGTGTCACCGCGACCGTCGTGCATGGTGGGCTCCTGTCCAGCAACAAGGGGATGAACCTGCCCGGCATCGCCGTGTCGGCACCGTCGCTCACCGAAAAGGATCGCGCCGACCTCGCGTTCGCGGTCGAGCACGATCTCGACGCCGTCGCGCTCAGCTTCGTGCGCAAGGCGCAGGACATCGAAGAGCTGCGGGTGCTGATCCCGAAGTCGATGCTGATCTGCGCCAAGATCGAAAAGGACATCGCACTGCAGAACATCGAAGAGATCATGAAGGCCACCGACGCCGTCATGGTGGCGCGTGGCGATCTCGGCGTGGAATTGCCGTACGAGCAGGTGCCAAACGCGCAGAAGGACATCATCGCGCTCGCCAATCGCATGGGCCGCCCGGTTATCACGGCCACGCAGATGCTCGAGTCGATGATCGACAATCCGCGCCCCACGCGCGCCGAAGCCAGCGACGTCGCCAACGCCATCCTCGACGGCACCGACGCGGTGATGCTCTCCGCCGAGACGGCCGCCGGTCATTATCCGCGCCTCGCGGTCGAAGCGATGCGCCGCATCATCACGGAAATCGAGACGCACCCGCGTCCTGGCATCTCCAGTCGGGCCGATCGTCGAACGACCAGCGGCGTGAACACCGAAGAGGCCATCGCGGCCGCGACGGTCGCCGCGGTACGCATGCTCGAGTCCCCGCTCGTGGTGGTCTTCACGAAGAGTGGATTCACGGCGCGCATCGTGTCGTCGCACCGGCCAAGTGTGCCCATCCTCGCGCTCACCGATGAACCGCGCGTCTGCCGCCAGCTGTCGTTAGTGTGGGGCGTCGTGCCTCGCCTGGTGCCCACCGCGCGCGGGTACGATCACATGGTGGCGATGGCGCTGCGCGAGGCGCTCGACATGAGCCTCGTCACCAAGGGTGATCGCGTGCTGGTCACGGCCGGCGTGCCATTCGACGTGCCGGGCACCACCAACCTGCTCAAGGTCGAAACAGTGTGACCCGGCCAACCGGTGTCTCGCACGGGTGGGGTCGCTGACCACACCCGTGACCACATCCGTGCGCCTCACGTTTCTGGGAACTGGCACGAGCTTCGGCGTGCCGCAGATCGGGTGCGGCTGTGCCGTGTGCCGATCCACCGATGCGCGTGACAAGCGCACGCGATGCGGTGCCGTGATCGAAACAGGAAGCGGCACCCGTCTGCTCATCGATACGCCGCCCGAGCTGCGCGTGCAGCTCGTGGCGGCCGGCATCGACGACATCGATGCCGTGCTTTACACGCACGAACATGCCGATCACATTCATGGTATCGATGATCTGCGCGCCTTCACGATCCGTCGCGCCACCTCGCTACCGCTGTACGGCGAAGCGGCCACGCTGAACACGTTGCGCACACGTTTCCCGTACATCATGGACGAGCAGTTCCGTCCGTTGCCCGGCACGACGCGCCCCGAAGGGGCGCTGGTGCCGATCCAGCCAGGCGTGCCCTTCACCGTGAAGGATACCGAGGTCCTGCCGATCGCCGTGCCGCATGGGCGCGCGTCGGTCGTCGGCTATCGCGTGGGCGATCTCGCGTATATCACCGATGCGAAGCGGCTTCCCGACGCGGCGCGTGCGTCGCTCGTCGGCGTTCGCGTCTTGGTCCTCAATGCGTTGCTGCGTCACCAGCATCCCACGCACCTGTCTATCGCCGAGGCGGTCGCGGTGGCGCAGGAGGTCGGCGCCGAACGCACGTTCCTCACGCATCTCACGCACGACAATTCGCATGCCGCCCTCGCCGCCGAGTTGCCCGCCGGTATCGCGCCGGCGTACGACGGGCTGGTCGTGAGCATCTCGTAGCTTCGTTCGTCTCGTTTGTGATCTCACGCGTTGTCAGGAGTGTGTTGCCATGGCGTTGTCGCTCGATTTCACCAACATGATGGGCGCGGCCCTGCCGCACGGTGCCGGTATCACTGCCGCGCAGCTCTCCGATGCCGCCGGCGCCTTCTCCAAGGCGCACGCCCGCGTGCATGGTATGCCGCAGGAGCTCGGCTTCCTCACGTTGCCGGTGAACCATGCGCTGCGCGACGCCACCCTCGCCGTGGCGGATCAGGTGCGTGGCCGCTTTGACGACGTCTTGCTCCTTGGCATCGGGGGCTCGGCCCTTGGCCCCATCGCCTTGCGCACCGCGCTGCGCCCGCCCTCCTGGAATGCCCTCAGTGCAGAGGCCCGAGGCGGCGCCCCTCGCCTGCACGTGCTCGACAACGTCGATCCGGGCACCATCGCCGCCACACTCGCCCGGCTCGTGTTGTCCCGCACCCTGGTGCTGGTGATCTCGAAGTCCGGCGGGACCGTGGAGACGATGGCACAGTATCTCATCGTGCGCGATGCGCTGGCGCGCGCGGTCGGGGAAGACGCGGCTCGCGCGCACCTCATCTTCATCACCGATCCCGAAGTCGGTGCCCTTCGCCGGATTGCGCGTGCGGAAGGCATAACGACGCTCGATGTGCCACCCAACGTCGGCGGTCGCTTCTCGGTGTTCTCGCCCGTCGGCATGCTTCCCGCGGCGCTGATCGGCATCGACGTCAAGGCGTTGCTCGCCGGCGCCGCCGACGTGATGACCCGGGCCGAGAAGGCCGACCTCTCCACCAACTTGCCGGGTACGTTCGCGGTGCTGCAGCACCTTGCCGACAGCTGCCACGGCCGCTCGGTGCAGGTGCTCATGCCGTATGCCGACCCGCTACGCGACCTCGCGCTCTGGTTCGTGCAGCTCTGGGCCGAGTCACTCGGCAAGCTGCGCAGCGATGGCTCGCCCGTGGGACCGACTCCGCTGCCGGCGGTCGGCGCGACCGATCAGCACTCCCAGGTGCAGCTGTTCATGGAGGGGCCGCTCGACAAGACCGTCACCTTTATCACGGTCAAAGGGCGTGAGCAGGAAGGGGTGATTCCCGCGCGTCACCTCGATATCCCGGAACTCAGCTACCTCGCGGGTCATACACTTGGTGAACTGATCGACATCGAGCAGCGTGCCACCGCGGGCGCACTCGCGGCGCGCGGCCGGTTCAATGCGACGTTGGCCATTGATACCGTCGATGCGTTCCACATGGGTGCGCTCCTGCAGACCTTTGCCCTTGCCACCGCCTACGCTGGCGTGCTGTACGACGTCAACGCCTTCAACCAGCCGGGCGTGGAACTGGGCAAGAACTTTGCCTACGCGATGCTGGGACGGGTTGGCAGCGAACAGGCGCGCGCGGAATGGGATGCCCTTCCCAAGCCGGATCCGCGTTTCAGGGTCTGAGTCATCGGCCCGGCCACGAGGCGCCGGCCAACATCCGACCGACCTGAAGCAGAAGGTCGGACTTGCCGCACCTGTACCCGCAGTGGGAGCTTTCATCGGCAGACGCGGTGGGCTCCGGTAGGCCGGAGTCGCCGCTTATTTACCCTGACCCGCTCCGGCTCTCGCTGGGCAGGATTTACGACACGAATGTCCGATACGACGAAGCCCACGACGTCCTTGTTTGGCGGTGCCGTTACGGTGGAGGGAGGACGCGTTCAGCTGCATGACGCCGCGGTCCTGACCTCCGCGCACATGGATGCGTTGGTTCATCAGGCGGTCTTCGGCAACGAAGGCGAGCGCATCTTCGCCCGCTGGCTCGTCTGGGAGCTGGGTCAGACGGTCGGCGTTCGTGCCGCGTCGATCCACGAGTTGTACGTCGCGCGTGGCCACGGCAAGTGCAGCGGCTTCACCGTACCGGCGATGAACATCCGCGCGCTCACGTACGACACGACGCGCGCCATCTTCCGCACGGCCAACACGCTCAACGCGGGCGCGTTCATTCTCGAAATTGCCCGATCCGAGATCGCCTACACCGAACAGCGCCCCGACGAATACGTGTCGGTGATTCTCGCGGCTGCACTGCGAGAAGGCTATCGCGGACCGGTGTTCATTCAGGGGGACCATTTCCAGGTCAACCACAAGAAGTTCGCCGTCGATCCCGTCACAGAAGTGAACGCGGTGAAGGCGCTGGTTACCGAAGCCGTCGCCGCCGGCTTCTACAACATCGACGTCGATACCTCGACGCTGGTCGATCTCTCGAAGGAAACGCTCGCCGAACAGCAGCGCCTGAACTATGAAGTGTGCGTGGATATCACGCGCTTCGTGCGCGCGGCCGAGCCGGCCGGTGTGACGATCTCCATTGGTGGCGAAATCGGTGAGGTCGGTACCGAGAACAGCACGCCGGAAGAGCTCGAAGCGTTCATGGACGGCTTCAACGCGACGCTCGAGGCACAGGCGCCCGGTACGGCTGGGCTATCCAAGATCTCCGTACAGTCGGGCACGTCACACGGCGGTATCGTACTCGCCGATGGGTCCATCGCTGACGTGGCCCTCGATTTGGACACCCTCGAGACGCTCTCGAAGAGCGGTCGCGAACGCTATGGCATGGCCGGTGCAGTACAGCACGGAGCATCCACGTTGCCCGATACCGCCTTTTGCAACTTCCCGCGGCTTGAGACGGCAGAAATTCATCTCGCGACAAACTTCCAGACGATGATGTTCGAGCACATCCCGGCCGCGCTGCGCGCCGAGATGTACGGGTGGCTGGACACCAACGCGAAGGACGAACGGAAGGCGACCGACACCGACGAGCAGTTCTACTACAAGGCGCGCAAGAAGGCGATCGGACCGTTCAAGAAGCAGCTGTGGGCATTACCCGCTGACGTGCGTGGCACGCTGGGCGCCGCGTACGACAAGAAGTTCACATTCCTGTTCGAACAGCTGGGCATCGGAGGGACCCGCGCGATCGTCGAACAGTTCGTCACGGTACCTGCGCAGCATCGCCCGTTTCCGACGGGAGCCAGCACGATTGTGGCCGCCCCGGACGACGCGGATCTTTCCGACTGAGTTGTCAGTATGGGGTCGTGAGTGGTTCACGCCGGCACGGCGTGCTCACCACTCGCGACACGCAACTCATCACTGCTAGTGAGGTGTGATATGGCCCGGTACGACGAGTACGACGATGACCGCGTGGTAGTGATCGACCGTGACAATGGCACGAGTGGCATCGGGACCTTTCTGCTCGGTCTTGCGATCGGGGCAGGGGCCGCGCTGCTGTTCGCGCCGGCCAGTGGCGCCGAAACCCGTCAGCGTTTGCAGGATGAAGCGCGTCGCGCCGGGCGCAAGATGAAGGAGATGACCGATGAGTTTGGCGAAAAGGTTGCCGATTCCGTTGAGAAGACGCGCTTTCAGTTCGACGAGCAGCTGGGGCACGCGCGCGATGCCGTGAGCTCACGGGTGCACGCCGTCGGTGAGGCCGTGTCGGCTGGTCGCGATGCCGCGGCGCAGGCCCGCGCCGACCTCGAGCGTGCCGTCGCCGACAGCAAGCGCGCCTATGCGGACAGCCGACGCGCGTACCGTGAGCACGGCCGTCGCCACGGACCCGACGACACCAACTCGCCGGACGATATGGCCTCGAACTCCGGGGAAGAGTCCACTGGCGCTTCGAACGAAGGCTGAAAGCTGGTGGGACATCGTCCGACGCGTCTGGAATCAGGGCGCGGAGGACAATGTCCTGTTCTTGGCGGGCGGGCTGGCCTTCAATGTCCTGCTCGCCCTTCTGCCGTTCGTGCTCCTGCTTATCTCCGGTCTTTCCTTCCTCTTGGGTAGCGAGACCACGGCCGCGGCGAACACGGTTACGGCGCTCGTCGATCGATTGCTCCCCAGTGGTGCGAATGCGGCGGGCGAACTGCTGCGAGGCATCGTGGCCGACGTACTCAACACGCGCGGTGCCGTCACCGCGTACTCGGCGATCGGATTCGCCTGGTTCTCCACGCGCCTCTTCGGATCACTGCGCAGTGTCCTTGCGCTGATCTTCGACGGGACCGATCGCGGCATCGTCGCCGGCAAGGTGTTCGACTTTGTCGCGACCATCATCGCCACCGTCGCGATCGTCGTCTACGTCGTGATCTCGACGTATGTCGATCTCGCGACCTCACGCGGACTGGCGCTGCTGCAGGAAACGGGGTTGCGAAGTGAAGCGATGGGATTCGTGGGCTACCTGCTTGGCAGGCTGATGGCGCTCACGGTGGTTTTGGTGCTCTTCTACGCGATGTACCGGGGACTTCCGCGTCGTCGTCCCAGTATGCGTACCGCGGCCGTCGGCGCACTCACCGCGTCAGTCCTTTTCGAGATTGCCCGCCACCTCTTTGTGCTGTTCGTCGCACGCTTCGATCCGAGTTCGCTGTATTCGGGCACCATTGCGGCCCTCGTCGCGATTGTGTTTTGGACATATTACGGCGCGCTGTTGTTTCTCATCGGCGGTGAAGTCGCGCAGGCCTTCGAGCTGCGACGGAGTGAGCTGGCGGCCCTGCAGCAAGCAGAATACGCCGCACGCGCCGCCGTGGTGGCCGTGCCGAAGCGCGCCAAAGTGCTCAAACGTCCTCCCCTAAAACGCCCGTGACCGAACTCGCCGCTCCACAATTCGTCGCTCCACTGCTCGATGTGCGCAGTGACACCGTCACCAAGCCGACCCCTGCGATGCGTCGGGCGATGGCCGATGCGGACGTCGGCGATGACGTGCTTGACGGCGACCCCACCACACTCCGGCTTGAGGCGGTGGTGGCCGAACGGCTCGGGAAGGAGCGCGCGCTGTTTTTCCCGAGCGGTTCCATGGCGAACCAGGCCGCCATCTGGGTGCAGAGCACGCCGGGCACCGAAGTGCTGCTCGATGCCGATGCCCACATCGTTCTCTGGGAAATTGCCGCCACCGCCGCGCTGTGCGGGGTGCAGGTGCGCCCGATCCGCGGCGCCCACGCAGTCATCCGCGCCCCCGACCTCCTCGCGGGAATACGTGCCCCGTCGATTCATGCGATCGAGCCGTCGATGGTGTGCCTCGAAAATACACACAATGGTGCCGGTGGCGCCGTGACGTCCCTGCACGATCTCCGCGAGCTCACCGCCGTGGCGCGTGGCGTGAACCTGCCGGTGCACCTCGACGGTGCGCGCCTCTGGAACGCCGCGGTCGCGACTGGCACATCACTCGCCGATTTTGCCGCCTGTGCCGACACCGTCATGGTGTCGTTCTCCAAGGGGCTGGGGGCACCGGTGGGCGCCTGCCTCGTCGGACCCGCCGACGTCATCACGCGGGCGCATCGCGTGCGCAAGCGCTTCGGGGGAGGCATGCGTCAAAGCGGCATTCTCGCGGCCGGTGCGCTGTACGGTGTCGAACACCATTTCGACCGGCTCGCGGAAGACCACGAAGCCGCGAAGCATCTCGCGCATCTTGTGGATGGCGTCGGTGGGGCGAAGGTCGTCATGCCCGACACCAACATCGTCATGATCGACTTGCCCAGTCCACGTGCCGACGAGGTCGTGGCGCGCGCCGCCGCGCTCGGCGTGCGACTCACAAAGTGGCACAGCAGTCGAGTGCGCGCCGTCGCCCACCTCGATGCGCCGATCGAGCTGATCGCCAAGCACGGACCGAAGATCGCCCAGGCCCTCGCCGAGGTCCTGGCCTAGCATAAAAAGCGCACGGGAAGTCCGCTCTTTCGAGCGAATCCTCCCGTGCGCAGTGCTCCGGGCCTGACGAAGCGACGCCAGACTCCACGTGCCGCTGCTACCTTCGGGGTCCTGACGGATTTGGCGGGCTGTCGCCCTCCGGGACCCGGAGCAAGGAGAAGGTAATCATTGCCTTGGCGTAGCGGTACCGGCTGGAGATCCCGTCCTCCGCCCTCCAGTCGGACGTGTAGATTGGAAGCATGTCGCTCGCTCTTGCCCGCAAATACCGTCCTCGGAACTTCGCGACCGTGGCGGTGCAGTCGCATGTCGCCAACACGCTTAAAGGCGCTATCGCCAGTGGGCGTGTCGCGCACGGATATCTCCTCTGCGGTCCACGCGGTACCGGTAAAACCACGCTGGCCCGCGTGCTCGCGATGGCCCTCAATTGTGAAGAGCTGGCCGACGCCCGCCGAGTGCGCGGCACCGCGTCCGCCACCGAGTTCAGTGACGCGATGGCCGCGGCCGGCGAACCCTGTGGACGGTGCACCAGCTGTCAGCGCATCTGGAGCGGGAGCGCGTCGCTCGATGTCGTGGAGATCGATGCGGCGTCGAATGGCGGGGTGGCTGATGCGCGCGAGCTCCGCGAACGGGCCATGTACGCCCCCTCCGGCGATGATCGTTACAAGGTGTACATCATCGACGAAGCGCACATGCTCTCGCGCGACGCATGGAATGCGCTGCTCAAGGTGCTCGAAGAGCCGCCCCCGCGCGTTGTCTTCGTGTTCGCGACCACCGAGGCGCAGAAGGTGCTTCCCACGGTGATCTCGCGACTTCAACGGTTCGATCTCAAGCGCATCGGTCCGGCAGAAATCCGTGAACGGCTCGCCGCCGTGCTCACCGAAGAGGGCGTACCTTTCGAGCCCGACGCGCTGGGGATGATTGCCGGCGCTGCCGACGGTGGCCTGCGCGATGCGTTGTCGCTGACCGACCAGGTGCTGTCCCTCGGAGAAACGGCCGAGGTCACGGCGGAGCGCGTGCGTACGGCGTTGGGGCTCGTTCCCGAAGAAGAGTATCTGCTCCTGCTCGATATTATCGTGCAGCGTCGTGCCGTCGATGTGTTCGACGCGGTTCAGCGTCAGGCGGACGGTGGTGTCGATCTGGTGCTGTTGCTGGCGGGCATCGGTCGCATGTTGCGGGCACAGTTGACGATCGCCCTCGGCGGGGTTCCGCCTGAGCTGTCGGAGCGCATGCGTGTCGCGCTCCACGAGCGAAAAGGTCAAGTGTCGGCCGGGGATCTGTTGCGCATGTTGCACGCCCTGCTGGAAATCGAGCCGATGTATCGCCGCAGCGGGCAACCGCAGCTGTTGCTTGAGACGCTGCTTGTGCGCTTCGCGCTGCTCGATCGGACGGTCGAACTCGAAGAGGTCATCAAGGGCTTCGGCGCCGGCGGTCACGACGATCCGCCGCCGCGTCGCGTCGCGCACGAGCCGCGTGTCGCGTCGGCGTATGCGATCCCCCCAACACCGCCGCCCGCGGTTGCCCCAGCGATCGCCCAGCCGGCATCGCGCGTCATGGCACCGCCGCGCTCCGCCACGCAGCAGGTGGCAGAAGCGGCCGCCGCCGCCCAGATGGCCGAGCAGCGACCCGCGCCGCGTGCGGCTGTCGCCGTGCCGCGCACGGGACCACCGCCGTCGGTCGAGCAGCTGAAGGCGCGCTGGGAGGGGGTAAGCGATGCGATCAAGCGTGCCGGACGTGGCATGCTGGCGCAGGCCGTCACGCGGCTCGTCCCCGTATCCGTCTCGGCACACGGCAGCGTGGCGCTGAGCTACGATCCGGCCGACGACACCTTCGCCCGTGCCGCCGACGGCGCGCGCCCCGACATTCTCGCGGCGCTGCAGCTGTGCTTTGACGGCGTGACCGGGGTAACAGTGGTGTCTTCGGTCAATGCCAACGCCCAGGCGCAATCGGGCGCGCCGCGCGATACCACCAAACGTCTCACCGCGCATGACGTGCAGCAGCAGCGCACCGAACAGTTGTCCTCGAAAGACCCGTTGCTCGAAGCCGCCGTGCGCGCGCTCGACCTCGAATTACTCGACTAACGACTTAAGGAACGACTATGGATTTGTTCAAGATGATGGGCCAGTTCAAGGACATGCAGTCGCGCATGCAGACCATGCAGGACGAGATGTCGCAGCGCACCTTCTCGGCGCTGGCCGGGGGTGGGATGGTCGTGGCCGACGTGGACGGTAAGATGCAGCTCAAACGCATCAAGCTCGATCCAACCGTCGTCAATGGAAACGACATCGAGATGCTCGAGGATCTTATTGTGGTCGCCGTCGCCGAAGCGCAGAAGAAGGCGGCCGAAGCGATGCAGATGGAGCTCAGCAAAGTCACCGGCGGCATCGATCTGCCGTTCAAACTTCCGTTTTGATCGCCCCCCGTTGAGCGTCATCGACGAACTCACCAGCGAGCTGGCGCGTCTCCCCGGCATTGGCCGGAAAACCGCGCTGCGGCTTACGTATCATCTGCTGCGGCAGCCGCACTCGCAGAGCCGACGGCTGGCCGAAGCGCTCGTGCAGTTGACCGAGCGAGTGCGTGCTTGCGACCGGTGTCACAATCTCACCGAGTCGCCGCTTTGCGCGCTCTGCGCCGATGCGCGGCGTGATCCGACCATCATCTGCGTCGTCGAGGAAGCGGCGGACATTGCCTCGATCGAGCGGGCCGGTGAATTTCGCGGACTGTATCACGTGCTTGGCGGGCGCCTGTCGCCCTTGGATGGCGTCGGGCCCGACGATCTGGCCATCGGCGACCTCCTCACCCGGATCGAACCCGAAGGGGTCAAGGAGATCATTCTGGCTACCAATCCGTCGCTCGAAGGCGAAGCCACCGCGCTCTACGTCCAGCGGCAACTGCTGCCGCGTGCCGTGCGCATTACCCGGATCGCCCGCGGCCTGCCCGTTGGCGGCAACCTCGAATATGCCGATGGCGTGACGATCGCTCAAGCGTTGTCGGCCCGCCGGGAGATGCTCTGATGCGACGTCGGGGAACCAGCTGGACCGTGGTGAAGATGCTCGCGACCGGGCTCGTGGCCGGACTGGCCGTCGGCCTGATGGGCTGGAGTACGCACCAGCTTCGGCACCGTCGATCGCTCTTTCATCCAGACGCCACGAGTCGCTTGGCCGCGCTCGGTTACCTTCGGGCGCATCCGAGCGTTGATAGTGCGCGGCTCCTTCGTGACTATCTCCAGTGGGAGCCGCATCCGTTGCTGCGTCGCAAGGCCCGAGGGGTTCTGCGCCGTACGGAACGGCTGTTACGTTCGTAACGGACCCGCATGCCTGCCACGTGACGCTGGCAGGCGGAACCTGATTCCTTCTACCCACCGTTCATGTCTGTTGGCGCTGCCACCTGGTCGTTCACCGAGGACGACTTCGGGGCCATCACCATTACGCTGCAGCGGTTCCTCTACGACGCGAAGGCGCGTTGCGCCCTGCTTGTAGACCGGAGTGGACAGCTGGTCGCCACGGTCGGCGAACCACCCACCTTCGACGCGACCGCGTTCGCCACGCTCACGGCCGCGGATTTCAGCGCCAATGATCAACTGGCTCGGCTTATCGGTGAGAAGGACTTCAGCGTCCTGTTTCACCAAGGCGAGAAGGAGTCGATGTATCTGGCCGACATCGCGCGACGGGTCATTCTCGTTGTGCTCTTCGATAACCGCACCACGCTCGGCCTCGTCCGGCTTCGCATGAAGTCGGCGGTCGACGAGCTGACGAAGACGTTCGAAGGCGTCTTTTCACGCGGTGGGTCCGCGTCCACGCCGCCGCCGGGGTTTCTGGCTGGCGCCGAGGATGAGATCGATCGGCTGTTCCAGTAAGGGGCCGTATATCGATGTCGATGATCAACTATGCGTCCCGTGAGATCAACTGCAAGATCGTGTTCTACGGTCCGGGGCTCGGTGGCAAGACGACCAATCTCGAATACGTGTATGGCAAGGTTTCCCCAAACACCCGTGGAAAGCTGATCTCGCTGGCCACGGAAACCGAACGCACCCTGTTTTTCGATTTCCTGCCGGTCGATCTCGGGACGATTCGCGGATTCCGCACGCGATTTCATCTGTACACGGTTCCCGGTCAGGTCTACTACAATGCCAGCCGCAAGCTCATCTTGAAGGGCGTGGATGGTGTAGTGTTCGTGGCCGACTCGCAGGTGGAGCGCGCCGAGGCCAACGTCGAGTCCATGCAGAACCTGTATGACAACATGGCGGCGTACGGATACGATCTCACGCGCATGCCCTTCGTCATTCAGTACAACAAGCGCGACCTCCCCAACGCGGCGCCGCTCGTTGAACTGCAGTCGATGCTGAATCCGGGCTGGGAAGTGACCGACCCCACGCGCATGCGTGCGGTAGCGGATCCCTTCAAGCCGGGCGAGCTTCTGGTGAGCCAACTGCCCACCGGCGAGTGGGTGGAGCGCGTTCCGACCTTTGAAGCTGTCGCCGTCACCGGCGATGGCGTGTTCGACACACTGAAAGCCGTCTCCAAGTTGGTGCTCAAGACACTCGCATAACCGCGAGCGTGGCGGGCACCGGACCCCCGCCTCTCGATACTCCTGTGAACCTTCCGAACGTAATCACGATGGGCCGCATCGCCCTGACGCCGCTGATTGCGTGGTTGCCGTTCACCACGTCGTGGACCGCGCGCCTCATCGCGTTCCTGCTGTTCCTGATTGCCGCCGTCACCGACTACTGGGACGGTCATCTGGCCCGGTCGCGTAATCTCGTGACCGATCTGGGGCGCCTGCTCGATCCGCTGGCCGACAAGCTGTTGCTGGTGGCCACCCTGATCCCGATGTACTGGCTCCAAAAGCACTACACGCTGCTGGTGCCGGACGGCACGATGCCCCAGCCCACGCCGCTGCTGTTCCAGACCCCCTTCGGCGCCGTGTCGCTGCCGCTGTGGGTCGTGCTGGTGGTCCTCGGCCGGGAAGCGTTCATGACGGTGTTCCGGCAGGTGGCCGCGCGCCGTGGATTGGTGATTGCCGCCATCGGCCCCGCCAAGTGGAAGACCACGTTTCAGAGCATCTGGATGGGCGCTGCGTACTTCTGGTTCTTCGCCGCCACCCTGGCCACCCGTGAGGGCTGGGAAGGAGAGCGCGCGTGGAGGGCGTTCTCCTACTGCATCGGCCTGGTGGGCGTCACGAGCATGATCGGGGCGGTCGTTCTGACGCTGTGGAGTCTGTGGTTATACCTGCGCCGCTACGGCCGGCAGGTCGCGCGCTTGGCGTGAGCGACGCCAAGCGCCTCCGTTCCGTCAGATAAAAACGGAGCCAGAATGTGAGGCGGCCGGCACTGCACGTCGGCCTCGTGGCCACCACACCGGTGCGCTGCTGCTCATGGCCGCCGGGCTCTTCGCCGTTGTCGTTCGTGGTACGTTTCACCAATGAATATCGAAATCGTCACGATCGGCGACGAGCTCCTCCTTGGCTTCACGATCGACACCAACGCCGCGCATCTGGCGCGCGAATTGGCGGCCCTCGGCGTGCGCATCGTGCGCCGCGCAACCTGCGGCGATGACGCGACTTCCATCGCCGCCGCCGTGCGCGAGGCGCTCGAGCGCACCGGCGCGGTGATCACCACGGGTGGGCTCGGTCCCACGGCCGACGACCTGACGAAACCCGCCATCGCTTCCATATTCGGGCGCGGCATGGTCATGGACGCCGCCATCCTGTCGGCCCTCGAAGCGCGGTGGCTCAAGCGCTTCGGCCACGAGTTACCGGCCAGTAATCGCCAGCAGGCGATGGTGCCTGAGGCCTGCACGATTCTGGCCAATCGCCATGGCTCCGCGCCAGGCATTTGGTTGGAAGACGCGCAACAGCGCTGGGTCGCCATGCTGCCCGGCGTGCCCCGCGAAATGCGCGGCATGCTCGCCGATACGGTCATCCCACAGCTGCGCGACCGGCTCCCGGTCGGCGGCCCGGTGATCCGCGCGCGAACGCTGCGCACCGCCAACATCGCCGAGTCGGCGCTGGCCGATAAACTCGGTGAGCTGGCCTGCGGCGTAAACGGGCTTTCGCTGGCCTATCTGCCTGGCAACGACGGCGTCGATTTGCGCCTGACGTCGTACACCCTGCCGGCCCGCGAAACCGAAGCCACGCTCACCGAGGCCGCGCAGCTCGTGCACGCCAAGGTGGGCCGCTTCATCTACGGCGAAGGCGACGACGATCTCGCCGCGCTGGTGCTGGCCGAGTGCGCCGCGCGCGGCGCGACACTCGCCGTGGCCGAAAGCTGTACCGGCGGCATGCTCGGCATGCGTCTGACGGCCGTACCGGGCTCCAGCAGCGTCGTGCAGGGCGGAACGATCGCCTATGCGAACGCAGTGAAGGTGCGTGAGCTCGGGGTCTCACAAAGCGATCTGGACGCCCATGGTGCCGTGAGTGAACCGGTGGCGCGCGCCATGGCCACCGGCGCCAGGCTTCGGTTCGGCACCAATATCGGTATCGGCATCACCGGCATCGCCGGCCCCGACGGCGGCACTCCCGAGAAGCCCGTGGGTACCGTCTGGGTAGCGGTGGATTTCGATGGCGAGGTCCATGCCGCGCGCGCCGTCCTGCCGGGTGACCGTTCGGAAATCCGCTACCGGGCGGCCCAGTTGGCGCTCGATCGCCTCCGTCGCGTATTCGATCGCGATCAGGATGCCACCGGATGGACCGCCCGGGGCTGACGCGCGCGCCCGTCTATCCTTTTCTTTGAGCAAGTGTTGAGCGACGCTCGCAAACTTTCGCCGATGACTCCCGTACGCCTATCATGACCGACCCAATGTCTGACGCTCCGGTGGACAACATGGATCCGATGGAAACGCAGGAAACCGCCACGGTGCAGCCATCCGTCGAAGGCGGTGACGACCTGCAGCAGGTGCAACGCGAGCTCGAGTCGCAGAAGGACAAGTATCTGCGTCTTGCCGCCGAGTACGACAACTTTCGCCGTCGCGCCGTGAAGGAACGGCAGGAAGCCGGCTGGCGCGCGCAGGGGGAACTAGTGCGCGGCCTGCTCGATGGCCTCGACGACATTACGCGCTTCGCCGCCGTCGATCCCCACACGGTAGACGCGACGTTGGTGATTGACGGCATGCAGCTCGTCGAAAAGAAGCTCTTCAAGTCACTCTCCGGACACGGCTTCGAGGTCATCGATCCGACGGGCCATCCGTTCGATCCCGCCAAACACGAAGCGGTGAGTACCGCACCCGCATCGCAGCCCGAAGAAGACGACATCGTCGCGGTCTGCTTCCAGGTCGGCTACGTGATCAATGGCCACGTGCTCCGTCCGGCGCGCGTGGTGGTGAAGCAGTGGAACGGCGCCTGAGGGCGCATTGAGCATGGCCAACGGAAAGGACTACTATCAAGTGTTCGGCGTCTCGTCGACGGCCACCGCCGACGAGATCAAGAAGCAGTATCGCAGACTGGCGAAGCAGCACCATCCCGACGCGAATCAGAACGACCCCAAGGCCGCCGAACGCTTCAAGGCAATCTCCGAGGCGCACAACGTCCTCGGCGACGCCGACAAGCGGAAGGAATACGACGACATGCGGCGCCTGGGGGCCTTCGGCGGCATGAGTGGCTTCGGTGGAGGGCGCGCGTCGTCGCGTCCCGGCCCATCGGGAGCGGCTCGTCCGGGTCAACCCGGGGCGGGCACGTTCAACGACTTCGATGTCGGTGGCATCGGTGGGCTCGGCGATCTGTTCTCGTCGATGTTCGGTGGAGCCGCCGGGGCCGGGCGTCCGCGGGCACGTGGACCGGAGCGCGGTCAGTCGATCGAGCAGACGGTGGACGTGCCGTTCCGGGTGGCCGCCGTCGGCGGCAAGGTGCCCGTCGACATCGAAGTGAACGAGGAGTGTGCCTCCTGCCACGGCAACGGCGCGGCCCCGGGAGCGCAGGTGCGTCCGTGCGGCGAGTGCAGCGGTCGCGGCGTGATCTCGTTCGGACAGGGAAGCTTCGCCGTGAATCGGCCGTGCCCGGTGTGTGCGGGTCGCGGCAGCGTGCCCACGGAACGTTGTCCCACCTGTCGTGGTACCGGAGACACGCGCGTGTCGCGCAAAGTGCTCATCGCGGTGCCGTCGGGTGCGGAGACGGGCGCCAAGGTTCGACTGCGCGGTCAGGGTGGTAAGGGCGCGTCCGGCGGTCAGGCGGGCGATCTCGTCATCACCTTCACCGTGACACCCGATCGCTTCTACAAGCGCGATGGACTCGATCTCGTCGCGACGGTGCCGATCAATATCGCGCAGGCCACGCTCGGCTCGCGAATCAGTGTAAAGACGCTCGACGACAAGAAAGTCGCCATTCGCATTCCGGCCGGCACGTCGGCGGGCAAGCGCTTCAAGATCACCGGGCAGGGGATCGAAAAGGACGGGAAAAAAGGGGACCTGCTGGTTGAGGTCACCATCACCGTCCCCGAGGCGCTCACCGAAGCACAGGAGAAGGCGATGCGGGAGTTTGCGGAAGCTGGCGGGATGAAGTTCTGATGCGCCACGTGCGCATGGTCTCTACCGCGATGGCATTCACCGCGTGTGCCGCGGCGTCCACGGCCCGTGCGCAAGTTGCGCCCACGCCGGCTGGCGCCACCGCACCAACAATACCGAGCACCCCGGAAATGCGGTGGCGGTTTGATCAGTGCATGGGCGGTATCACCTACGGCGCGCCGTTCAAGTGGGCGCTCTCGTACGGCGGCGGTATGGTGTACGAGGGAGATCGTATTGACCTCTGCGCGTTGGCGGTGGCGAAGGTTGGTCTCGGTGGCGCTGGGGCCTCCGTCGGCGTCGCCAAGTCGTACGGATCGATGGGCACCGGCAGCGCGATAACCGGCGGCATCATCCGCACCTTTGGTGATCCACTGAATGCGTCGGCGCGCCGCACCTACGTGGGTGGCTCCGTGCACCTCTGGCCCCTGCTCGCCCTCGGCGGAGAGATTGGCTACTACGTGCGCCTCGGGGACGACGCCGGTGCCGCATCGCACGGCAAGAAGGTGATCACCTGGTCGGCAGGCTTCGGCTTTTAGCGTAGGCTGGGGCGACGCCCCGCTCGCGAAGTGGTGCGCTCGCGTGTAGGTTCGCGCGCATGTCCTCTGCTCCCGCTTCCTTAGGATCGCCCCACCGCAATCCGCTGAGATCGCAGGCCGTTCAGGTTACGAGCGGTCTCCTGCTGGGCCTCGCGCTTGGCATGTGGCTTTCGCACGAGGCATCGCCCTCCGTGTTCACGCGTGGGTTGATCGCGGTGCTGGATGTCGTCGGCACGGCCTGGATCAACGCCGTGCGCATGACAGTGATTCCGCTGGTGGTGCCCCTGCTGATCGTCGGCGTGGCAGGCGGTGGCGATAGCCGCATGACGGGACGCGTGGGTGCGAAAGCCTTTGGCTGGATGTTGGGGCTCGCGATCGCCTGCGCAATTTTTTCCGTCGTCGTGGCGCCGCCGTGGTTCGATACGCTGGTGCTCGACCCGGACGCCACCGCACGACTACGCGCGACCGCGTCGATCGATATCCCGCCGGCCGATGCGTTGTCGATGCGCACGTGGATTCTCGGACTGATTCCGCTCAACCCCATCAAGGCCGCGGCCGACGGCACCTTGCTGCCGGTCGTGTTGTTCACGCTGCTCTACGCCTTCGCACTGGGCAAGGTGAGCGACGGGCCGCGCACCGCGCAGCTCGCGTTCTTCCGCGGTATGGCCGACACGATGCTGGTGGTCGTGCGCTGGATGCTGGCCATCGCCCCCATCGGCATTCTGGCGCTGGCCACGGTGCTTGGCCAGAAGCTCGGCACGTCGGTGCTCGGCGCCATCGGATTCTACTTCATGGTGGTGATTGTCCTGCACCTTGTCGCCACGGCCGCGCTGTATGGCGTCATGGGTGTCACGCGTCGCGTGCCGTTGCGCGATTTCGCGCGCGCGCTGATCCCGTCGCAAGTGGTCGCCATGGGGACACGCAGCTCGCTGGCGTCGCTCCCCGCGATGGTGAAGGGCGCCACCGACGTGCTGCATCTGCCGCCAACGGCCACCGGATTCGTGTTGCCACTCTGTGCGTCGGTGTTCAAGCTTACCAGTGCGATCTACTGGGTGGTCGGCGCCCTGTTCGTCGCCAAGCTGTACGGCATCGAGTTGCCGTTTTCGAGTCTCGCCCTCGTGGCCGCGAGTAGCGTGGTGCTGAACTTCAGCACTCCCGGCATCCCAAGCGGCGGCATGCTGCTGCAGGTCCCGCTGTACACGAGCATTGGCCTGCCCGTAGAAGGTATCGGCATCATGATCGCGCTCGACACGCTGCCCGACATGTTCAAGACACTGCTGAACGTGACCGCCGATATGCTCGTGGCCGTCATGACGGTGCCGGTGGGAGAGCTTGCGTCGAGGGTGGAGTGAGTCCGCTCGCCGGTTGAAAAGTTCACGCAGAGTACGCAGAGGGCGCAGAGGGCGCAGAGTACATCAATTCGGTTCTCTGCGATCTCTGCGCCCTCTGCATCTCTGCGTGATCAGTTCAACAAAGGGTCGTAATGAACAGAGTGTCTATGCCGCGAGAATCGGCAGCCGCCGGCTCGGCGCGGTGCGCATGCCGCGCTCGATCACACCACCGCCCAGCACGATGTCGCCGTCGTAAATCACCAGCGACTGGCCAGGTGAAATCGCATGAACCGGTTCGTCGAGCGCGAGCTCGATCGCGTTACCCGACATCCGCACGATCGTAGCCGCGACCGCCGAGGCGCGATTGCGCACCTGCACCTTCACCTGCGCGCCGAGTACCGGCGGCTCCACCAGCCAGTTGAGTTCACGCGCTTCCAGTCCGCGACCCAACAGCGCTTCTCGCGGACCGATCACCACCGCACGCTCACTCGCCACGATCTCCACGACGAACATCGGCTCGGCGAAGCCCCCTGGCAGCCCCTTTCGCTGGCCGATGGTATAGCGCGCGAAGCCTTGATGTTCGCCGATCACTTCGCCGCTCACGAGACGCAGCGGCCCTACCGAGAGCGCAGGGGCGTCGGCCCCGAGGTGCTCCTCGAGCACGCGTACATGATTGCCGTCGGGCACGAAGCAGATGTCCTGACTCTCTGGCTTCTCGGCGGTACGCAGGCCGAAGCGGCGAGCGATCTCACGCGTCTCGGCCTTGGTCTGATCTCCGACAGGCAATACGAGGCGCGACAGAACGGAGCGCTCGATGCCCCACAGGAAATAGCTCTGATCTTTTGCCGGATCGAGTCCACGCAACATCACGCGGGTGTTGCCGCCATCGGGCAGCGTGCCCATGCGCGCGTAGTGGCCGGTGGCGAGCCACGGCGCGTCGATGTCGTCGGCCTTGTGCAGCAGGTCGCGAAACTTTGTGAACGTGTTACAGCGCACGCAGGGAATCGGAGTGCGGCCGCGTGCGTATTCCTGCACGAAGTCGTCGAGCACATCATGACCGAAGCGGTCTACCAGATTTGTGACGTAGTGCGGAATGCCCAGTTTGTCGCACACGCGTCGGGCGTCGCTGGTACTGTCCAGCGAGCAGCAGGGACGGTCGGGAATGTCCTTGCCATCCTCGTGCAGCTTCATCGTGACACCGACCACGTCGCAGCCCGCTTCCACGAGCACGGCCGCGGCGACCGACGAATCCACGCCGCCGCTCATGGCCACGAGCACTCGCTCACCCCGTTGCGGCAACAGGCCGTGCACTGACGCGTTGGTCATCGTCCGCCTCAGAACTCGATGGATTCGAACGCGCATGCCGCGCTGGCGGCCTTGCCCACGCGCGCCTTCTCCGCCAGCGCGGTGAGCACGTCGAGCGTGCGCTGCATATCGGCGTCCGTGCTCAAGCAGCCCAGCGACAATCGCAGCGCCGCATTCGCAATGTCGGGCGCAACGCCCATCGCGTTCAGCACGTGCGAGGCGGAAACACTCCCGCTCTGACAGGCCGAGCCCGCGCTGCAGGCAATGCCGCGCAGATCGAGCGCCATCAGCATCGATTCGCTGCTGGTGCCCGGAATCGACACGTTCGTGATGTGCGGCGCGCGCGGAGCCCCGTCGCCGTGAATGATCACGTCGGGAATCCGATCGCGTAGTCCCTGCTCGAGCACCGAACGCATAGTGGACAGTCGTGCATGCTCGGCTTCGTGCTCGGCCAGCAGCAGCTCGGCCGCCGTGGCGAGGCCAACCGCGAATGCCACGTTCTCCGTGCCGGGACGACGACCACGATTCTGGGAGCCGCCGTGAAACATCGGTTCCAGCGGCGTGTCGCGACGGATGAAGAGGGCGCCGATGCCCTTGGGCGCGCCGATCTTGTGCCCAGAGATCGTGAGCAGATCGAACGGCGTTTGTTTGGCGTTGATCGACAGCTTGCCGAATGCCTGCACGGCATCGGTATGAAACACCGCCCCGGCGGCCTTGGCCTGGGCGGCCAGCGCGGGCACGTCCTGCACCACACCCACTTCGTTGTTCACCCACATGACGCTGGCCACCGCCACGCGCTCGTCGAGCAGGTCCGCAAAGTGCACCCTATCGACGAGGCCGTCGCGCGTGACTCGCACGAGCCGCTCTTCACCACCTTCATGTGCCACCTGATGCACCGCCGCGAGCACGGCCTTGTGCTCGATCGGCGTGGTGATGGCGGCGTCGCGACCCTGTGCGCGGAGCGTGCGGAATACGCCGAGGATGGCGAAATTGTCGCCCTCCGTTCCGCCCGACGTAAAGCAGACTTCGTCGGCCTGGGCACCCAGGCACGCGGCCAGTCGTTCACGCGCCTCATCGAGCGCGACGCGGGCTTCACGGCCCCAGCGATGCATGCTGGAGGGATTTCCGAACCGCGCTCCGAAGTAGGGCGCCATGGCGGCCATGACCTCGTCGCGCACCGGTGTGGTGGCGGCGTGATCCAGGTACACGAACTGAGTCATCGTCGTAAGTTACAGGAAATGTTCACCACGTGTATCCACTGCACGGCCAATCTCGGCCGAAACGAGGCCTTCGACGCCTTTCCCGTGGGTACCCGACTGGCGTTCGACGCCGCCAAGGGGCGTTTGTGGGTGGTGTGTCGCGCCTGCGACCGCTGGAACCTCTCCCCGCTTGAAGAGCGCTGGGAAGCCGTCGAGGCCATGGAGCGTCGCTTTCGCGACAGTCGGTTGCGGGTCAGCACCGACAACGTGGGACTTGCCCGGCTCAAGGAGGGCGTCGACCTCATTCGCATTGGCGAACCGCAGCGCCCCGAGATGGCGGCCTGGCGCTACGGCGACCAGTTCGGCCGCCGCCGGAAACGGCAGATGCTGATCACCGGTACGCTGGTGGGCAGCGCCGTCGCGCTGGTGGGCGGCATGGCTGCCGTCGGCGTCAGCGTTGGAAGCTTCGCTGGCATCTACGCGAACGGCGGCCTCTGGGATGCGTTGGTGAACGGTCGGCCAAGTGTGTCGATCGGCAAGATCGTGCTCCCCGATGGACAGGTCGTCGACGTGCAGCGCAAGCACGCGCGGATGAGCGCCCTCGAACGCGGCGCTGACGGCGGACCGCTGCAACTGCGACTGGAGTCCGTGTCCGGTACGCACGTGCTTGTTGGAGATGACGCCATGAAAGCGGCGGCGCGACTGCTGCCCACGGTGAATCGCTTTGGTGGCTCGCGCGTTCAGGTGCAGGATGCGGTGTCGTTGCTCGAAGAGATCGGCGATCCGCGGCGCGTACTCACGTCGGTGCAACAACGCGTCGGTGCTGCTACAGGCGACGCGCGCTGGGGCGCTGGCAAAAAAGACTGGAGCGGCAGCCACAAGCGCGACGGCATCAAGAAGCTTCCCGGTACATTGCACACCCTCACGCCGCGCGACCGCCTTGCTCTCGAGATGGCGTTGCACGAGGAGAGCGAACGGCGCGCGATGGATGGGGAACTCGCCGCGCTCGAGCTGGCGTGGGCGGAAGCCGAGCAGATCGCGAAGATCGCCGATGACATGTTTCTGCCGGCGTCGATGAACGATCGGCTCGACAAACTGCGCGATCGCTGATGTACTCCACCTGTATCCACTGCCGGAAATCGCTTGGTGCCAACGAGGCCATCGAAGCGCTACCCATCGGACGTCGCATCGCATTCGACGCGCGCAACGGTCGGCTCTGGGTCGTCTGCCGGGGCTGTGAGCGCTGGAATCTCACACCGTTCGACGAGCGGTGGGAGGCGATCGAGCAGAGCGAGCGAGCCTTTCGCGATACGCGCGTGCGGGTGAGCACGGACAATATCGGACTGGCCCGCTTGGCCGACGGTACGGAGCTGGTGCGCATCGGCGAGCCTCAGCGTCCGGAGTTCGCGGCGTGGCGCTACGGCGATCAGTTCGGACGGCGCCGTGCGAAGGCGATCGCCACGGGTGTTGGTGTGACGGCGGCGGCCGGGCTCATCGTGAGTGGTGCAGTGGCCAGTGGCGTTGGACTCGTTGCCCTCGTGCCGCTGTTGCATGTCATGAACCTGATCGGCGTCGTCTCCGCCGTAGGGATGGCGGAGAAACCCATCGATCATCCCGACGGCGGGCGCTTCATCCCCGTGGGTAACCCGCGCATCGTGTCCAGCGAACGCGCCGCCGGATGGGCCATCGATATTGGCTACGCCGCGCGCTATCACGGCGCAGATCCAACGGTTCGCTACGGCGGCTACTGGGCGATGGTGCGCAAGCAGGAATGGAAGAACGAGCTCGGACGTGTGCAGTTGCACGGCGCCGACGCGCTACCGTTGCTGCGTCGCTTGATGCCGCGCCTTAACCGCGGTGGTGCGCGCCGCACCGTAATCACCGACGGCGTGTCGCTGATCGAACAGGCAGGCGGCCCCGATCGCTTCGGCAAATGGGCTGCCGGCATGCGTCGCGAATGGGCGGCCAAGAGCACCTTTGGCGACACGGGCGATCTCTCAACGATCCCAGAAGCCGCGCGCCTCGCCTTCGAAATGGCGATCAACGAAGACGCCGAACGGGTGGCGCTTAACGGTGAACTGGCGACGCTCGAGCGGGCGTGGGCCGAGGCCGAGGGCATCGCGGCGATCGCCGATTCACTCTTGCTGCCGGAGTCGGTGGCCGAGCAATTCGACCGACTTAAAAAGCCGTGACCTGCAGGGCGTCACTTCTCCCGAATCGCCCGAAGCAACGCCCGTACCGGCGCCGCATCCGCGCCATGCACCGCCAACGGCTGCGCCAGTAACTCGTAGCGCCCCACCGGCACCACGTCGAGTGCGAGATTCTCCAACACGAACGCGCCGCCGCCAAATATCACGTTGTGCACCGGCAGCTCGGTGCTGGTGCGACGATCCACACTGGGCGCATCCACGCCCCAGAGCGTGAGGCCATGCTGCACCAGCCACTTTGCGGCGTCTTCACTGAGGGCCGGCCAGTTCGCGGGGAATTCACCGCCTGTCACCGAGCACCCGGTACGCACGATGACACGCGTTGGCACCTGCCCACCCAGCAGCGACTGCAGCACTCCGACTGTTATGTCACTCGACGCATCGTGATCGTGAGGCAACGCAATGAGCTGCACCTCACCCACGAACACCGACGCCGGCAGTGACTCCGACGCCGGCCACGACGACTGCACATGCAACGGCGCATCGGCGTGCGTGCCCACGTGCGCACTCGTAGATAGCACGCCGAGGTTCACACTGCTGCCTTCCTCGCGCCGGCATGTCCACCCGCACGAAAACCCCACGTCGTCCGGCCACGGCGGCGTAGAAGCAGCAAACGGAATGCTGATATCGAAGAACATGTCTACTCCTTACCCCGTGCTCCCTACGCCTTACTTCGCCGTTCCATAGAATTCTGACCGCACCGCCCACAGCTCCGGAAAAAACCGTTGGCTCACGGTGCGCGACAAATACTTTGCGCCAAGTGTGCCGCCGGTACCGAAGGTGCCGGGGCCGATGATGCGCTCCACCAGCTGTACGTGCAAAAAGCGCCAGCGCGCAAACCGCTGCTCGAATTCCAGCAGGCCCTCCACCAGCAGAAAGAGTGGTGTCGGTGATGGGCCCATGTACAACTCGGCCAGATCCATCTTCTCGTGTTCGATCAGCGCCAGCACCAACGACTGCAGCACCGGACGGGCCAGCGCCTCCTTCACCACGGCAGGAGGCTCGCCATGCTCCGTGATCGCTGCCAGAAAGTGCGGGTCGCGTAAGCCGGCCGTCGCTTCGATCGCGCGGAACTGCGCGCTCTGCGAGCCGCTGCTTGACCCCAGATAGCCACGGAACTGCGCGAACCGTTGCGGCGGAAGCGTGTCGAGTGAGCTGAGCTGCTGCGCGATGATCTCGGTGAGCACGTTCACACGCTGTACGGCGAGCAGTGCCCGCATCGTGTCGAACGATTCCAGCGCCGTGATCATCGTGTGCATCTCGTGACGCAGGACCTTGAACCAGAGCTCACTCGCCTGATGGACCACGATAAACAGCAGTTCGTCGGGATGCTCGGGCGATGACTGCAGTGTTTGGAGCTCCAAAAGTTCCGGCAAGCGCAAGTAGCTGCCGTAGTCGATGCTCGGCGCGCCAGCAGGCCCGTGTGAGTCGTGTGGCGAATGATCAGCGGCGCTGTTACTCATGGCGGTCATCGACGGAGAGGGGGGAGTACACTCAGAACGTGGAGACGCCAAGCGTGGTGACGTCGTCGATTTGCATGGTTTCGTCGGTGTAGAACGGCTCACCGTATTGCACACGAATGAGCGAACCGTAGTGCGCCGCCTGATGCGTGACAATGTGGGAGAGCGGCTCACCATTGGGATACACTTCGCCGGCCTGGGTTGTCCCATCGAACTGCGATCTATAGCACTTGATCGCGTCGAGTTTCCGTGCGAACTGCGCGCTGACGTCGACCACGAACGACGGCTTCATGGCGTCTTCGCGGTACGTCACCACGTGCAGCAGTTTGAATGGACGAAAGGCCGGATGATCGCCCGGCTGGTACTTGGCGAGCCCGCTCAAGAAGCACGCATCCCGCGCTAACTCGGTGGTACGGCGATGATCGGGGTGACGGCCGCGCGGCGCTGGGATGATCACGACCCGCGGACGCAGTCGACGGAGCACCTGCACCAGGCGGCCGCGTGTCTCGTCCGTATTGCTGATCCCGGCGTCCGGGAGCTCGAGGTTTTCGCGCACATGCAGCCCCATCACCAGAGCGCCGGCGGCGGCTTCGGCGGCGCGCAAACTGACCGAGCCCTTGGTGCCCATCTCCCCTTGGGTGAGGTCCAGCACACCAACACGATGGCCGGCGTCGACCGCCTTGATGAGCGTGCCACCGCACGTCAGTTCAGCGTCGTCGCGATGCGGCGCGATACAGAGGAGATTGAGTGCAGACATAGAAAGACGGTACTTGGTGACCGGGCGGTCGGCAACCGTGGAGTGTCCTGATGCAGCGCTTCGGCATGACCGCTCGCTTCGTACTGATAGACGTGTGCCCTGTGATGGCGCAGTGCATCAGGGGCCACGCGCTCGGTACCGCTCCACCGTTTGCACCCGAACCGTGGTCGTTGGCGTAAGGTTTTGAAGGCGGCACACGATCGCGATGGTTAGCCAGTGCACGCCTGCGTCATTTTCCGGCGACGTCGGTAACCCAATCGCGCGGTTCGAGCATACGCACCAGTTGAGCCTCAAAAGAATCCGCGCTGTAATGTGGGGCATATTGCCACATCGCCAGCGGTGGCAAACTCATGAGCACACTTTCCACACGCGCGTTCGTCTGCAGGCCAAAGATCGTCCCGCGATCATGCACGAGATTGAATTCCACATACCGTCCACGACGCACCAGCTGAAACTCACGCTCAGCGTCGTTAAACGCGTCGTCGCGACGACGCTCCACGATTGGTTCATACGCCTGTCGCAACACGCGAGCCACGTCGCTCACGAAGGCCTGCACTCGCTCGCGATCGAGGCCGTGCGATCCATCGTCAGCGCGCAGATGATCGAAGAAGATGCCACCAATGCCGCGCGCCTCATTATCGCGATGCACGTTCACGAAATACTCGTCGCACCACCGCTTGAAATCCGGATAGAAGCGCGCGTGATGGCGATCGGCCATGTCTCGCAGCGCCCGATGAAACGTGACGCCGTCTTCGATATGCGGATAGAACGGCGTGAGGTCGGTGCCGCCACCAAACCAGCTGTCGGTAGGAGTGCCGTGCTCGTCGGTGAGTTCAAAATAGCGCACGTTGAGATGCACGGTGGGTACTTTCGGGCTACGCGGGTGCACTACCAGACTCACACCGGTTGCGAAAAAGTGCGTGGCGCCGGCTGCCGCGCCCTGTCCACCAAGCCGCCGCGCGGCGAGTTCGGGAAGTTCACCCATCACGGCCGATCGATTGATACCGGCCTTCTCGAACGTCACGCCATCGGTCATCACGCGAGTCACACCGCCGCCGCCGCCTGGACGCTCCCAGCGATCTTCGGAGAACGTGCCGCCACGGTCGAGGCGACCAAAAAACGACGTCAGCTCATCGTGCAGGCCGGCGATCCAGCGGGTGGCGTCCGCACGACGCGTGGCGACCGACGGGGCTAGGCTCCCCACGTCCGTTGGAGAAGCCGCGTCACTCATCGCGCCGCCTCCAGCCGGTTCGTCCACGCGGCCGGCTGACGCTGGGTCGCCGCGACCTCTTCCTCCGTCCACCTCCACTCCTTTACGGCATCGACGAAGGCGCGTGCGTGATCGGGGGAGACATCGGGAAGGATTCCGTGTCCGAGGTTCGCAATGTGCCCGATCGGACCGAACGCACGGATCATCGCCTGCGTGCGACGCCGGATGTCGGCTGGCGGACCGTACAGCGCGCACGGATCAAGGTTGCCCTGCATCGCCACCTGGAACGGATCGAGCTGACGACGCGCCTCCATCGGCGACGTGTGCCAGTCGACGCCGATCGCGTCGGCATGCGTGGCCGCCGCGATCTCCGCCAGCGCCCATCCGGCGCCCGGCGCAAACACGATCACGGGCACGCCCGCTTCACGCGCCTTCTGCGCGCACCGCGCGAGATACGGCAGCGCAAACGTGCGGAACGCTTCGGGGCTGAGGGCGCCCGCCCACGATTCGAACAGCTGCACCACCTGCGCGCCGGCACCGACCTGGGCTACGAGATAGTCGCCCACCGCGTCGGCGATCTTGCCAAGTAAGGCGTGTGCCATGTCGGGGTTTTCGTACAGCATGCGTTTGGCGACCGCGAACTGCTTCGTGCCTTTGCCTTCTACCATGTAGGCCGCGAGCGTCCACGGCGAGCCGGCAAAGCCGATGAGCGGCACTTTGCCGTCGATTGCGCGGCGGGCCAGTTTGAGCGCGTCGAGCACGTACTTGAGATGCTCCTGCGGATCAATGGCGTGCAGTTGGTCAAGGTCCTTCAGCGAGCGGAGCGGGGAAGGGAACTGCGGGCCGATGCCTTCGTCGAGCGTCAGGTGCATTCCCATGGCTTCCGGAATAACCAAGATATCGCTGAAGATGATCGCGGCATCCACACCGATCAGATCGAGCGGCTGCAACGTCACTTCGACGGCAAGCTCGGGCGTCCGGCACATGGTGAGAAAGTCGGACTTCGCACGAATTGCGCGATACTGCGGCAAATACCGTCCTGCTTGGCGCATCATCCACACCGGCGGGCGCTCCACGGCTTCACGTCGGAGCGCACGCAGGAGGAGATCATTCGCAGGCGATGACGAGGCGGGCGTAGAAGTCACGTGAACTGGTCCGGTGAGAGATTCAAGGGAAGCGTTTATGCGTGGCGCCGTCGGCCTGACGAAAATCGATCGCGATCGATATCAGCATCGGAGTGCGAACTCGGGGGCGGTGCTCACGCGGTCGCGAGACCGGTGAAATGTGCGAGATTCTTGACACAGCATCTCACGGGGGCGAGTGGCGTGGCCTGTACCAGCTGCGTGGTCATGTGACCGTCGAACATAAGCTGCGGCACGCCTCGATCGCGGTAGATCGCGACAAAACGTTCGCGGCGGTGATCGTTGCGATACCAACAACTGCTTCCCGCACCGCCACGGCAGCAAACCGACCGCCGCTCATCGCGCCGAACGTCCTGTTGTACTCGGCCTTTCCCGATGCCGGTCGTCGCGCCATAGGGGGACGCGTAGAAGTCAGGGGACAGCGGCGCCTGGTACAACACGTCGCCGCGGGCTGCCCCCAAACTAGCCTGGTGGCCGGTCTTCAGCGACTTCACGATCTCGTGATAAACGCCCGCGAGCGGCCACTCGTGTACGCAGCTACTCGTCGAACAGATCGCCGTCAACCATTCGCACGTACCCGTTGCCCGCCGGGATGTCCATAGTACGCCGGGTCGGAATAATGATGCGAGCCGTATCGGTCCGCGCGACCATCAACGATTCCG
This sequence comes from Gemmatimonadota bacterium, assembly GCA_031363815.1. Lineage (GTDB taxonomy): Bacteria > Gemmatimonadota > Gemmatimonadetes > Gemmatimonadales > Gemmatimonadaceae > Gemmatimonas. The sequence goes on along the minus strand of JANLVC010000094.1, from coordinate 95,766 downwards.
GCACGTCGTGGTCACTCCGCAGTGGTGGTGGAACGGCCCGGCACCTGAACGAACGGCGTGCAGCCGACGGCGACGGAACATTCCCGGCGGCGACACCCCTTCTCCCTGAGTGCCTGTGCCATTCGTCCCTGACTGAAGCTCCGACGGCGCTTCACTCGTATCGGAGTGACTCGATCGGGTCCAGTTTGGCCGCCCGTCGGGCGGGCACCATCCCGAAGATGATGCCGATGCCGACTGAGACGACGACAGCGATGACGGTGAGCGACACGGGTACTGGCGCGGAGATATCAAGTGCGTACGACGCCACGCGCCCAAGTGCGAGGCCCACGAGAATGCCGATCAGCCCGCCGATGCCGGTGAGCGTACAGGCCTCGATGAGGAACTGGAGCAGAATGTCGTGTCGGGTCGCGCCAAGCGCCTTTCGGATACCGATCTCACGGGTCCGGCTGGTCACCGACACCGTCATGATGGCCATCACGCCGATCCCGCCTACCAGAAGGGCGACCCCTGACAGCACGATCATGACCAGGAAGAACACGCTGGTGATGCCATTGAACGTGTCGAGGATCTGGTCCTGCGTAATGAGGTCAAAGCTGTTCATGCTGCCAGGACGAAGGCCGCGCATTTCGCGAATGGCCATGACTGCCGCACCCTGCGCGTCGGCCACGCTCACGCCGGCCCGCGGCTTCACCGGAATCCACAGGGCGTTCGTTTTGTCGATCGGGTAGCTGCGCTCCATATATTTGTATGGCACTACCGCACCGACCGCCTGCCCAGGTGGCGCGAAGATATTGCCTGGTTCCTGCCACAGTCCGATCACGACGAGTGGACGCCCTCCTACGTGGACCTGCCGACCCAGCATACGCTCCCGGCCGAACAGGCTACGCGCCAATTCATCTTGCAGTACCACCACCGGCGCGCCCGCATTGAGTTCGTGGCGCGTGAACCAGCGCCCTTGCACGAGCTCGCCGCCCTGAATGCGGGTAAACCCGTCGTCGGCGCCGAAAATGGCCATAGACTGCGACCGCACCCCGTTCAACTCGATGCGCGCCAGCGTCTGCGCCCAGAGCGACGCGTACGCGATCTCCGGCAGCCGGCGCAGTCGATCGGCCTCGGGCTCGGAGAGATCCGGACGGATCCGCACCTCCGCCGGCAGGTTGTCCGGATTGAGCGGCGTCTGCGAAAACTTCTTCATCACAAAGAACGTCGTGGGCCCGGCAACCTCGATCGTGGTCACGACCTGCGAGCGGATACCTTCCACGATCGCGGCCATCGCCATGACGGTCGCTACGCCGATCACCACGCCCAGAATGGTGAGCGACGAGCGCAGCGCGTTTACGCGAATCGCGTCGAACGCGATGAGCACATTCTCGCCGAACGCGCCAATGCGAAGGCCCACCGGTCAGGTCTCCGCGCGCATGGCGGTGATCGGATCGAGCTTCGCGGCGCGCGACGCGGGATAGACGCCGAATAGCACGCCGACACCGGCGCCAAGCGACAGCGCAAGACCGACGCTCCACAGCGACACGCGGGCGGGCAGGGGAGAGAACGCCGCGATCGCGGCGGCCAGCCCCCATCCTGCGGCAACGCCAAGCAGGCCGCCGCAGATCGCCAGCGTGACCGCCTCGGCAAGGAACTGACGTCGAACATCGGCCGACGTCGCACCCACTGCTTTTCGCAGCCCGATCTCGTGCGTGCGCTCGGTGACGCCCATCAGCATGATGTTCATGATCACGATGCCACCTACGAGAATGCCGATCGCGACAACGGCCGGCACCACCGCAAACAACACCTTCGTGAGCTGCTTCCAGAAATCCACCAGCGCATCGGCGGTGCCGACATTGAAGTTGTCGCGATCGGACGGCCGCAGTCGGCGTGCGAGGCGCATGGCTTCCTGCGCGCGGGCCATCGCCGGGCCGACTTCAGCGGCTTCGCGCATCTTTACCGAGATGGTGGTGTTCCGACGTCGCCCGTAGATCGCTTCGAAAGCCGAAATGGGCATCAGGGCAAAGCCGTCGAACGATTGCCCCAGCACGCGACCTTTCCGCGCCACGACGCCGACAATCGTGTAGCGCTGTCCCCTCACACGCACCTCCTTGTCGATGGCCGATGCGCCTTGAAAGAGCTTCTGCGCGACATCGGCACCGACCACGATCACGTTGCGACGCTCGCGCACATCGATGTCGCTGAGCGGGCGTCCTTCCGTGAATCGATAGTCCTGCACGACCTGATAGCCAGCGGTCACGCCGAAGATCAGGACGCTGCCGAGTGTGCGGTCGCGCCACACGACATCGGCCTGCGGTGTAGGCCATCCGGATTGCATCGAGATCGCCAGGGCGTCGGGGAGCGCCTCGCGCACGGCCGCGGCGTCTCGCTCGTCTACCCGCGGACGACGCTGGAGAAGGCGAAACTGATCATCGGTGAACAGGCCTAGACTGATCGGCAGTCGTCGGACCTGGAAGGTGTTCATGCCGATCATCGCGTCGGCGATGTTCTCCTTCACGTACGCGTTCATCCCTTGGATGATCGCCACCACCGCCACCAGGAAACCGACCGACACCACGATGCCGAGCAGGGTGAACGCCGTTCTCAGGGGGTTCACCTTGAGCTGCACGAGCGACAGGCGGATGATGTCGGAGAAGCGCATGGTGACGACGACTACTCGTGGCGGAGCGCTTCCACCGGGTCGAGCCGCGACGCACGCATGGCGGGGAGCATGCCAAAGGCGACGCCGGTCACTGCGCTCGCGATCAATGCCGTGGCGACGATGCTCCCGGGCAACGTGGCTGGAATCGATGTGTTGGAGCGGATGACCCAGGCGAGGAGCGCGCCAAGCCCGAGGCCGACCAAGGCCCCGATGCTCGTCATGGTCGCGGCTTCAACGAGAAACTGCCATCGAATCGTGCCCGACGTTGCGCCGAGTGCTTTGCGCACACCAATCTCGCGCGTGCGTTCGGTGACCGAAATCATCATGATGGCCACTACGCCAACGCCACCGACCAGCAGCGCGACGGCCGACAGCGCCAGACCGACCGCGAAGATCGCGCCGAACAGCTGATTGAACGTATCCATGAGGCGGTCCTGTTCAACCAGGTAGAACGTCGCGCGGTCGCCGGGGCGCAGTCCACGGCGCGCGCGCATAGCCGCGAGGACCTCGTCCATGACCTCGCCCTGCGTCGCGGTCCGCTCCGGACGGACCATTAAGCGGAGACTGTTCCGCGAGGCATCGAGACTCCGCACCGCGGCTTGAATAGGAATGATTGCCCGAGGGGTATCGGGACCCTTTCCCTCCATCGACTTCAGAAAGCCGGCTTTCGGCGCATAGATGCCGATCACCGTGAACTGCCGACCACTGATCATGATCTGCTTTCCGATCGCTTCCGAATCGCCGAACAGCTGTGCCTTCAGGGTGTCGTTCACGAGCACGACCGGCTGCCCGGCGTCGTACTCGGCGCGCGTGAAGTTCCGGCCCGGGAAAATGTCCGAGGCATCGACCGACGGCCATTCCACGTTGTACGCGTCGTACCCAACGTTGTCCACGCGGCTGTTGCGATACGCGAAGTTACCTCGGCCGCCGAGCACACCGATCACGTTCTCGACGCCGGGGATGCGCTTGATCATTTCCCATTCGGCAAACGAGATGGGTGGATTGCTCCGATCCGGACACTTTTCGTCGGTACCATCGCACGAGCTGATTCCCGAGCTGCGTCGCTGCACGATAAACGTGGTGGCACCGATCTGCTCGAGGTCCTGCTGGAATGACGCACGAATCCCGTTCACCACCGCGCCCATCGCGACGACGACGAATACGCCGATGGCAACGCCGGCGATCGTCAGTGCCGCCCGAACCTTGTTTGATCGGATGGACTCGAGCGCCATGCCGACGCCTTCAAAGACCAGCAAGAATCGATTCATGCGATTACTCCTGGCGCAGGGCGGTGATGGGATCCAAGCGTGCGGCGCGACTGGCCGGGTACAGGCCGGCAGCAATACCGACACCGGCACCGGTTACCAGCGCCGCGGCAATCGACCACGGGGCGACGGCGGCTGGGAGCGGGGTGAGCGCCGCAATGATCTCTGCCAAGCCAATCCCCAGTCCGATGCCGATCGCTGCGCCCAGGGTACTCAGCGTTGCCGCCTCGACCAGAAACTGCGACATGATATCGGCCCGCCTGGCACCGAGCGCCTTTCGCACGCCGATCTCGCGCGTGCGCTCGGCGACGGCGACCAGCATGATGTTCATGATGACCATCGCGCCGACGACGAGGCTGATGGCGGGCAGTGCCGTGCCGAAGAGCACGAGACGTCCTTTCAGCTGCTTGATGAAGCCGAAGGCCGCATCCTGTGTGATCAGGCCGAAGTCGTCGGGCTCGCCGGCGCGAAGTCCGCGGAGCGATCGAAGCGCGCCGCGCGCCGCCTCGATGCCGTCAGGAAGGTCGGCCTGCGTGGGGGCCTGCACGATCAGCGACGCGATGTCGCGCAGCGGACGAATAATGCGACCCATCGGCGAGGTGTACGGCGCGATGGCGTTGCGGTCGAGTGAAAATCCAAACACCGAGCCCTGCTTCTCGATGACGCCGATCACGGTGAATGGCACTCCGGCCACGCGCAATTGGCGGCCTTCCGGATTGAGTCCGGGGAAAAAATGCTCAGCGACTTCGGTGCCGATCACGATGACGCGCGCACCGGCACGGACTTCCTGATCGGTGAAGGCGCGACCGACCGTGACGGGCAACTTCTTGATCTCGAAGTAGTTCGCGTCGGTCGCCACCGCCTGTACCTGGCGCGGCCGCGCACCCGGGGCCGACGCGTATTTAAATGTCTCGCTCGCTATACTGGACTTCATCGTGGCCGGAATGGCCGAGCGAACCGCCTCGACGTCCGGCATCCGGACGAGGGGACGTCGCTGCGCCGACCGCGCATCAAAGCCGCGATTGCCGCCGGGCCCCATGTTGCTGAATCGTCGCAGCGTAAAGGTGTTGCTGCCGATCAGCCGCGCCGCGAAATCCTCCTCGACGTACCGTCCCATCCCTTCAACGATGGAAACGACGGCAATAAGGAACATGACGCCAATGGTCACCCCAAGCAGGGTGAAGGCGCTCTTCAGTTTCTGCACGCGAATCTGGGTCAGTGCCAGACCGATGGCATCTCGTGTTTTCACAGGAGAATAATAGTCGAGCCAGGCGATTCGTGCCTTCGCGCTTCCCTGTAGCGCCCCATCCCCTCGATGATCGAGACGACGGAGATCAGGAACATCACGTCGATGCAGACGCCAAGCAGCGTGAAGGCGCTCTTGAGCTTCTGCACACGGATCGTGTTGAGGGCCAATCGAATGGCTTCAAAAAACTGCATGGGAGAGCGCCTCGCGCCGCGTGGGGTCTGCAGGCTTTACGGTGCGCGACGCAGAGAGTTTCGCCCTTCAGCAACGATCACGAGACGCGGCGCGTGTTAGTGCACGCGCTCGCCGGACAGTTTTACGGCGTACTGCGCGCGTGTTTCGTCACTCGAAATAACGCCGTCGCGCAGCACAATAATGCGCTGGGCGTGCACCGCGATGTCCGGTTCGTGCGTGACCATGACAACGGTCTGCCCTTGCGCCGCGAGCTCTTCGAACACGCGCATGATCTCTTCCGAGGTGTGCGAGTCGAGGTTACCCGTGGGTTCGTCGGCGAGCAAAATGGAGGGGCGGTTCACGAGGGCGCGCGCAATGGCCACGCGTTGACGCTGACCGCCGGAGAGTTCGTTCGGCCGGTGATGTATACGCTCACCAAGCTGCACGCGCTCCAGTGCTTCTGTGGCGCGCTTCTTTCGTTGATCGGCCGAGATGCCGGCGTACACGAGCGGGAGTTCGACGTTCTGCAGCGCCGAGGCGCGGGGCAGAAGGTTGAACGTCTGGAAGACGAACCCGATTTCCTTGTTGCGCACGCGCGCGAGTTCATCGTCGGACTTCTCGCTGACGAGCATGCCGTTGAGCCAGTACTCGCCGGCGTTCGGCGTGTCGAGGCAGCCGATCAGATTCATGAGCGTTGACTTGCCCGAACCCGACGGACCCATGATTGCGACGTACTCGTTGCGCCGGATGGCGAGATCGACTCCGCGCAGTGCGTGGACGATTTCGCCGCCCATGTCGTACTCTCGCGTCAGCTGACGGGTTACGATGACCCAGTCCTGCCCTGGGGCACCGCCGGCGGTCGTCGTGACCGCCTGACGCTCGCCGGCCGTGCGGAGTCCGATGTCGTCAAGCGTGTTGCTCACGGCTTCTTTCTGGCTGTCGGCGTCTTCTTCGCTTCCACCTTTGGCGTACGGATCATGGCGCCATCCTTGAGTTCGCGAATTGCCTGATACGTGCCGGCCACGATGGTCTCGCCGCTCTTCAGTCCATCGAGCACCTCAAAATGACGCTCGCCGGCGATTCCGACCTTGACGGGGCGGAAGCTCACCGTGTTGTCGGTGCCGACCACAAATACCCCTTCGACGTCACGCTTGCCGACTTCCTTGGTCGGCTGACGGCCCACCGTTACGGCCGAATCGCCGTTGGGGAGGTTTTCGTTTTCGCGCACGGTCAGGGCAATGATCGGGATGCTGAGCACCTTTATCCGGGTGGCCGTCACGATCTTGGCGGTGGCCGAGAAGTCGGGGCGGGTGTCCTGCGGCGGGTTCACCAGTTGGACGCGCACTTCGTAGTCGATCGCCTGGTCGCCGGTGTTCGCGGCGGCCGACTTCGTGACCGAGCTGTTCGAGATCTCCACCACGCGGCCGACAAACGTGGTATCGGGAAACGCATCGATCTGAATGAGGGCCGAGTCACCGACGCTGATGCGCGCGACGTCGGTCTCGTCGACCTTCACCTTCGTTTCGAGCACACTCATGTCGCTGATCGTCATGAGTGTCGCCGCGTCCTTGTTCAGCGTTCCCATGATCGCCGTTTCGCCTTCTTCGACGTTCAGGCGGGTGATCTTGCCGCTCATCGGGGCGATGATCGTGGTCCGGTTGAGCGCCTGGCGTGCGTCACGCACCGACGCGACGGCCTGGTCCACGCTGAAACCGGCGGCTTCGGCCAACGCCTTGTTCACCTCGGCCTGCGTCTTGAGTTGTTCGAGCTGTTCGTCGCTGACCAGCGCCGGCGACTGCTGCTTGATCTGGCGTGAGCGCTCGTAGTTGCGTTGCGCCTGCAGCAGACTGGCCCGCGACTGCGCCGCCTGCGCACGGGACGAGGCGAGGAATGCCTCGGAGCGCTGCAAGGCGGCCGTGACCTGCTCGGGGTCGATCTGCAACAGGAACTGACCCTTCGTCACGACGTCGCCTTCCTTGACCGACAATCGCACGATCTTGCCGGTCACGTCGGCCGACACGTCAACCTTGGTGCGCGGCTGAATCTGTCCACTCGCCGTTACCGAAGCCACGAGGTCACGGGCTTCGACGGCCTCGGTGCGCACTTCCACCGGCTTCGTGTTGTTCTTTTTCGCGCTAATTACTGCAAGGGCGGCGACGGCGATAACGACTACGCCGCCGATCCCGAATTTTACGCCTTTCGTCATGACTGGTCTCTGTTAGCGGATGGGACGGCCGACAGCATTTTCAAGCGCCGCGAATGCCCGTTGTACATCGTAGACGGCAGTGATTCGGTCGGTCTCGGCACGTTCATAGTCCCCGCGCGCCTGCACGAGATCCACGATGCTGATGGCGCCGACGCGATAGCGCTCCTGCGCCAACGACAGGGCGGTGCGGGCCGTGCGCACGTTCTGCTCCTGGAGCAAGACCGTCTGCTGCGCGGTGTTCAGCGAGAGGTACGCCGCCGTCACGTCGGCCGTGACGCGCAATTCCTGTCCGCGCACATCATTCTGGGCGTTGCGGCGCTGCACGCTGGCCTGCTCGACCTGCTGCTCACGACGCCAGCCATTGAACACCGGCAGCGAGAAGCTGGCCGAGAGGCTGTACGGATTGCGCGTGAAGTCGAACGGGTACCTGTTCTGAGCGGTCTTGATCGCGTTTTCCTGTGCCGACGTAAACACAATGGCGTTGCACTGGGCTAGGCTGTTCGTGAGGCCAAGGCGGTCGCGTACTTCTTCACTGCGGATGCACGACGCCTTGGCGCCGAGCGTACTCGCCTGGCTCTGGCCGATCAGCAGGCCCGTGTTCGTGAAGCGGTTCGTGAAGGCCGAAATGTTGGCGTTCAGCGAGAGCGACGGAAAATAGGCACTGCGTGCGGACGCCTGCGAGCGACGAGCGGACTCTTCTCGTGCGCGAAACGATCCGAGCGCCGGGTTGGTGCGGCGGGCCATCTCGAGAATGGCCGCGAGATCGATCGCCGGCGGAGCGGCGAGATTGGCGTCGAGCTTCGCGTCGGGCGTAGCGTCGATACCGATGGTCTGGAAGAGTCGAACGATTTCGATGGCCGCTTGATTGCGCGCGTTCAGCGAGGCCACACGCTGCTGGCCGTCGGCGACTTCCGCGCGCTGGACGTCGAGTTGCGTGCCCGAGCCGACCTGCAGTCGGGCACGGGCAAGCTGCAGTTGCGTCTGCGTGGTCGCCTGCAGCGTGTCCTGCAGGCCGGCGCGTGCCTGCGCCTGCAGCGCGGTGAGGTACTGATTCGTCACGTCATTGCGCACGCGCTGCTCGGCGGCGGAGATATCTGCTTCGGTCGCGTTCTGATTCGACTGCGCGGCGCGCCGGTCGTTCAGCGTGGCGAGCGAGAGCTGCATGTTGGCCGACACGGATGCGTCGGTGGAGAGCTGATCGTTGGTGGAACCGAAGGCCTGACCCTGGAAAAAGGTCTGACGTCCTTCGCGATAGCCGCCGCCCATGCTGGTGTTCACGCTGGGCAGGAACGCGCCCTTGGCCGTGCGAACGGCGGCGGCGGCCGTACGTCGGGCGTTGGTGGATGTCTGCAGTGCGGGATTGTTCCGGCGCGCGAGTGCGAGGGCGTCCGTCAACGTGATAACGGCCCCTGGAGCAGGAGCGGTCTGCGCCGCGGCAAGCGCCGGACCGGTTCCGACGACTGCCAGGCCGAACGCGAGCGCGATAGCGTGAATTCTCATGGGAGCGAATCGGGTGGAGGGCATGGTCTGGGGGCGTACGCAGACCGAGTCGGGATGGTTTCAGCGGAGGAGACCACGGAGTCTGGACGACCTGCGATGGCGTGCGCGTGGCTCCACCGCGTGGCCTCACCGCGTGGCCCTTCAGCGTGGCAGGTCATCGCGGAGTGCCTCAAGGTTGCGGGCGGGAATGGTGAGCCTGAGTAAACGACCCTCGGCGTCGACCCAGACGAGCCGCGGATCGCCGCTGCTGGCCGTCACCCGCCAGCGGCGCGCCGCGCGAGGCGCGCCGGCCACGACGATGGTGTCGCTGTCGGTTTCGAGCACGAGACGCACCGCGCCCTGCGTATTCGCGATCGGTGTCAGGCTAGGCAGGGTGACGCCGCCGCCGGTCATCGGGCGATCGCGTACGAGCAGCGCGTACTGGACGATCCCGTCATCCTCGATGACGACGGCTCCTGGACGCAGCAGATACTCACGCGCTGCTTCGCCGGTCGAACTGCGGGCCAGCGTCGCGAAGCGGCCGCGCACGCGCTGGCCGCCAAGTCGGAGCGTCACATCGGCACCGCGTCGTTCCTCGACGGAATAACGCACCGGGGTGCCGGCCGAGTCCGTCTCCAGGCGCATCGCGACCCGTCGGTCACCACGTGCCGATTCGGATCGCACCTCGAGTGTCCCGCCATCCTGTGAGGTCACGCGCTGCACCGAGAACTGCTCGCGGCCTGCGCGCTGCCCATTCACGAGCAGCGTAAAGCTGCCCACGTCGAGCCGCGCTGGCGGCTGTGATAGCCAGTCAGGGCGCGAGACCGACGGCCACCGCGTGGCCAGCAGTGGCGTGGCCAGCAGTGGCGTGGCGAGCAGCGTGATGACGAGCGGCAGGACAATCGGACGAAGGCGTCGGGAACGGCAGACCGGGGGCATCGCTGAAAGATAACGGGACAAGGCGGTTGCCCTTCGCCATGGTGGGGTTCGCGGGGTATTGTGGGGCCATGTTCACTACACCCCGCGCGGCCCGCGCCGATTCGTGGCCATTCGGTTGGGTCGCCGCGACCTGTACTGCCATCGTCGCCTGCGCCCTGTGGCAGCAGGCGCCAGGGTGGACGTCGCTGGCCGTGGCGTTGATCGCGAGTGTCTGTGCCGCGTGGATGCTGCCAACCTTGCGACGTCCCCGCGGAATCCCGGCGGTAACCGTCGTGTTGCTTGCCGTCACGGTCACGGTGGCGGTGGGCGAGACGGCCACGCTCTTCTCGGTGCGACGTGATTGGGCCACGTGGTCGGCTGGCGAACGGGAAGATCGCGCGCAGCGCGTGGCGGCGAGCCTGACCGATGTCGCCTCCACGCTGCGACGCGTTGCCGAAGCGCGGGCGCGGGAGTCGACTGGCGTGGCGACGGCGCCGCTGGAGGGCGGCGTGGAGTCGGCGCTGCTGGTGTTCCGGAACGGCACACTCGTGGCGCGCGCGGGCCAGACCCGAACGCCGATCACCGCGGGCGCCCCGGTTGGTGTTCGCCTCGTGGACGGGGCGTTTCACACGTCGCTGGTCGCGCGCGCGCGTTCGGACGATGGACGGGTCGAAGCTGTAGCCGTGGCGTTGGTGTCGTCGGCGCCGCCCGCCGATCGCTTTGCGAAGCCGCTGTTGCGCACGCTCTCAGGCCGCGTCGATCTCGCGCATACGATTATCGAGTCCCCTGATTCGACGATCGTGGCGGCCGGATCCACGGTGGTCGTCGTTCCCGATGGCCCGAATCGACTGGCCCGCGTGCGCGCCCTCGATTTCTCGGAGGGCGAAACGCAGCTGTCGTTGCTGCAGCGCGCCCGGGCGCGCACCAATCTGTCGCTCGGCCTCGCCGTGCTCGGTATGCTGATCAGCGCGTGGCGCCGACCGGCGCGCACCGGACAGCGGGTGGCGGCGGCGGCGGCGGCTCTGCTGGCCATCGCGGTCGCGCCGCTGACCGCGCTGTCGAATGTGTCCTCGCTGTTTGATCCCGCGAGCTACTTCGCGGCGATGGGTGGACCACTCACGTCGAACGTGGCCGCACTGCTGATGACGACCGCGCTCGCCCTCGCGGTGTTGTTGCTCGTGCTGCGGACGTCGTTCCAGAAGCCGTCGCGATGGATTGCGGTGGCCGTCGTGATCCTCGTGGCGTCTGGCGGTCCGTTCCTGCTGCGCGACCTGGCGCGCGGGATCGCGCTACCGGCGATGGGCGCGGGTTTCGGCTTGTGGATCGCCTGGCAACTGGCGCTCGCTCTCGCCGGCGTGTCGATCTTGCTCGCGGGCGCTGCTGCGGGGCGGGCGGCACTTGGACCGCGTCGGGGCGTGCCGTCAAGCGTGGCGCCGTTGTTGGCAACTCTCGCCGGTGTCTTCGCCCCCATCCTGTGGGATGCACCGGGCGGGTGGCCGCTGTGGTACCCCGCGCTCTGGATCGGCGCGATCGGTTCGCTGGCGCTCACGCGTCGTGGCCTCGCGCAGGTCGCAGCCGCGGCGGTCGTCGCCGGCGCCGGGGCGGCCACGCTGACCTGGGGGGCAACCGTGCGCGCTCGCATGGCACTCGCGCAACACGACCTCGAACGTCTCGAGGCGGTCGACGAGAATGCCTATCGTTTGCTCGTGCGGTTCGCGACCTCCATGCGTGACGAGGCACGACCGGCACGCACTACCGATGCGTTGTTGCGGCGCTACGCGGCCAGTGAGCTTGCGCTCGCCGGCTATCCGGCACGGCTGGCGCGCTGGGTTCCGGGCAACGCCACGACTCCGGTGTCCGATCTGTCGCTGGCGCCGGTGAACGACACGATCGGCGCGCAAGCGGTGATCGCGTCCATGGCGCGGGCAAGTGGCGTGGTGGAAATCCGTGCCGTTGGGGATGGGCCGACCACGCTGTTGGTGGCCGCCGTCCCTGCGCTCGACAGTGTCGTGACGACGATCGCCGTGCCGCCCCGCACGCGCCTCCTGCCGCTTGATCCGTTCGCGTCGTTTACCGGAGTTACCGGCGCGCGAGGCACGGAGGCGCCGTACAAGTTGGCGCTGGCGGTGCCCTTGGTCGGCGATACGATCGCGCATCCGCTGCAGTGGCGTCGGCGTGGCGACGCGATGCACGGCGATGGCGTGGCGGGTGCCGGTATCGACGTACGGCGCGTGCACGTGGAAGTGGATCTCCGCCCACTCGATGTGTTGCTGCCGCGTGGCGCGCTGCTGGTCTTGCTCGACGTCATGGCGGTGATGCTGCTCTGGTCGGCGACCGCGCTCGCCGACGGCGCGCTGGGCCGCCTGCTGCGGTTGCGCCGTGTGCGCTGGTCACGTTCGTATCGCGTGCGACTGAGCGGTGCGTTGCTCGCGTTCTTTATAGTGCCGGCGACTATTTTCTCGACGTGGGCATGGTATCGCCTGCAGGACGATGATCGCGCCGCACGCGAACTGCTCGTTCGGGAAACGTTGCGGGTGGCGGCCGCTGAACAGGATCAGCGTTCGATTGGGACGGCGCCGTCGAGCACCGGCGCGCCGCTGTTTCTCTATCGCGATGGACAGCTGGTGACGGCCAGTGACTCGCTGCTCGATGCGCTGGCGCCGCTCGGGCGATTGCTGCCGATCTCGCTCGGCACCGACGACGTGCGCACCGGTGACTTCGGTACCGACGATGTGTTCACGACACGACACATCGCCGTCGGTGATGCGCGTACGCTGATCGGCTTCCGATACCTTTCGCCCACCAGTACGGCGGTGCTGGCCACGCCGGCGCGCGGCGACGAATTCGCACTCGATGCCCGCCGTGAGGATCTTGGCATCCTCCTGCTATTTGCGACCATGCTGGGCGCGCTGGCCGCCCTCTGGTCGAGTGGACTGGCGGCCCGCTCACTCGCCCGGCCCGTGGGGGCACTGCGAGAAGCCGCATTGGCGATCGCTGCCGGTGGACGCGCACCGGCGCTCGGCACGGCGCCGGCCACGGAATTTGCGCCGGTCTATCGAGCCTTCGGTCGAATGGCCGATGACCTCGCCACCAGTCGTGCCGCACTCGAAGCGGCGCAACGTCGTACCGAAGCCGTACTGCAGCACGTGGCCAGCGGCGTGCTGGCGTTACGATCGACCGCGAATAGCGGGGCCCCGGGCGGCGATATCCTGATCGCCAATCCGCGTGCGGAAGCGATGCTCGGCGTGTCGCTGCGTGCGTCGGAAGTGTCGTTGCGCGCGCTGCCGGCCGCCCTCGCCCCGCTCGTGGAACGCTCCACGGCGTTTCTCGCGGCGTCGAACGACGAGGAAGCGTTCGAGCTCATGGTGCTGGGGCGTCAGATGCGCGCGCGCCTCACGCGGCTGCCAAGCGGCGCCGTGCTGACGCTTGATGACGTCACCGAACTCGCGTCGGCGCAACGCGTCCTGGCATGGGGCGAGATGGCGCGGCAGGTCGCGCACGAGATCAAGAACCCGCTCACGCCGATTCGTCTCGGAGTGCAACATCTGCGGCGTGCCTATCGCGACAAGCGCGGCGACTTCGGAGAAATCCTTGACACCAACGTGGCGCGCGTATTGGCCGAGATCGATCATCTCGACGAGATCGCGCGGGCGTTCAGTCGGTACGGTACGGCACCGGAGGATCGCACGCCGGCCGTGCCGGTGGATGTCGCGGCGGTTGTGCAGGACGTCATGGCGCTCGAACGGTTGGGTGAGGACGGCGAGCGTGAAGCCGGTATTCGGTGGAACATCGACGCCCCGGAACCCGGTGCGGAGCAGGTCGTCGCGCTGGCCCAGCGGGACGAGTTGAAGGAAGTGCTGCTCAACGTGCTCGAGAACGCCCGGCTGGCGGACGCGGGGACGGTTTCGGTGCATGTCGAAGGGACGGTCACCCACGTGGTCATCGATGTGAAAGATGACGGCACGGGCATCGCGGCGGAGGTCCTGCCGCAGGTGTTCGAGCCGCACTTCTCGACCCGAACCAGTGGGAGTGGCCTGGGGTTGGCTATCAGTCGCCGGTTGATCGAAGGGTGGGGCGGGACGATTGGACTGACGAGCACTCCGGGCGCCGGAACGACGGTTCGACTCACCCTGCGACGCGCCACTCGCCCATGACTTTGCTCGAAGCATTAAACTGTCTGTCATGAGTCAGTCCGCGCCTCTTCCCGACCACCGGCAAACGACCTCGCCGGCTTCGCATCTCGAGGCGTGGTCGTTACCCCCCGGCTGGTCGTGGGGACATGAGGCGATTCAGCGCGAGCATCGCCACTATCAGGAAGTGATCGACGCGCTTGGCCGGTCGCTCGCGCTGGTGAGCGCTCCTGATTCGAGTCACGACGAGTGGCTGAAGAACGAGGCGCGCGCCTTGGCACACCGGAATCACCCGTCGATTCCCACCACCTACCACTATTGGGCCTCCTATTCGGAGAGCCGGCGCGGTCCGGGGTATCTCCGCCGTTGGATCGGCGGGGAAACGGTGTATTCGCGCGTCAGGCGGCTCGGCCCTGAGGTCATTCCGTTCGCGCTGCAGGTGCTCCGCGAGGCGGGAAGTACGCTGGCCTATCTGCACGACACCGGCGCGTCACACGGGGCGATCTCGGCGAGCACGATCTGGCTCACCCCCGGCGGGCGGCTGTGGGTGCTCGGGTGGGAATGGGTGTTGCCGCGCGATCAGCGTCCGGAAGGACTCCAACCCGACTCGGCGTACATGCCGTGGCCTCCGGAGTGGTCGGCAACCGAGTGGCGTCCCACGCCGGCGTCGGATCAGTGGCAGTTGGCAGCGATGTTGTTTACGATGCTCACCGGCGAGACTCCGCCCGAATACGACGTGCCGCCGATTTCGCTGCTGTGCCCGGACTGTCCGCAGGCAGTGGCCGCCGTTCTGGAGCGCGCGCTGGCGCCGAAGCCTGACGACCGGTTCCCGAGTATCGCGGCGATGTTGCGTGATATGGACCGGCACGTGTCGGTACGACAGGTCATGATCGCGCCGGAGGGCGACGAGTTGCCGCCCGCCCTCGACTCGGCGGAGGCGCGCCTGCGCTGGGCCACTTCCGACGATTACGAGATCCTGTCACCGCTGGGCCGCGGCATGTTCGGCAGCGTGTGGCGCGCCCGCGATCTCTCGTTGTCGCGCGAAGTGGCGATCAAGGTGCTGCATCCGCACATCGCAAAAGACGACACGGCCGTGGCGCGATTCCGTCGTGAAGCACGACTCGCGGCGCAGCTCGCACACGCCGCGATCGTGCCGATTTACGACACCGATAGTCGTGGCGACATCGTGTGGTACACGATGGAGCTTGCGGAAGGCGGATCGGTGGCGAGTCTCGTTGCGCGCAGTGGACCGCGTGCGTTCGAAGAGATCGCGCCGCAGGTCGATGAAGTGCTCGAAGCGCTGCATGCCGCGCACTCGAGCGGCATTATCCACCGCGATCTGAAGCCGGAAAACATTCTGATCGATCGGTATCGCCGGTGGCGAATCGGCGACTTCGGCATCGCGTACGCGCTTGGGGAAGAGCGCGTAGGCTCGTCGGGCACGCCGTCCTTTGCCGCACCGGAGCAGCTGCTTGGTGAGGCGCAGGGGCCGGCGACCGACTGCTACGCGTTGGCGAGCATCGTGTACTTCGTGACCACCGGACGCGCGCCGTTTGGCGACGGCCCGGCGGAAACGATTCTGGCGCAGCAGTTATCCGACACGCTGCCGGCACGGCTCGAGGAAGATGGCATCCCCGAGGCGCTCGGTGCTTGGCTACTGAACGGACTCGCGGCGCGCGTTGAAGATCGGTTCGCCGATGCGCTCGAAATGCGGATCGCCTGGCGACAGGTGGTGCGGGCGACGCGACGCGCGGAAGATCAGCGTCCGTGGTGGCGCCGACTTATTGAAGGGCTTCAGGAAGACGCCCCCGTCGAACCGCCTTCGGGTTGGTGAACTCGCGGAATCCGAGTGGGCGCAGCTCGCGGCCCATGCCGGATTGCTTCACGCCGCCGAATAGAAGAAACCGGCGAGCCCTTCGGTCGAGCCACCCACGAGCGCCCGTGCACCGGCCGTTGCGCTTAGGCGGCGTGTGTGGGTAGAAAAGTTCCCGACACCGCAGGTATCGCGCTCAACAGCTGTGGAGACATCGCGGAGGAGAGCGTGGCCAGCGGCGGCGCGACATGCGGGAGTGCCATGGCAGCGGCGCGCGCTATCGCGGCGACCTCGGCCGGCACCGGCATCGGCGTAAGACGCATCGTGCGTCGCGGCGGGCGCTCCTGCGTACGCTCCTGCGTACGCGCGTGCTGACGCGCTTCGGCGATCTTCGTTATCTGCCGGCGACGCTTGCGGGCATACAGCAGCTGGTCGGCACGCGCGAGCAACTCGCTCACCGACGCCGTGTCACTCGGCCGGACGCGCGTGTGTCCTACGGTCAGCGAAAGTGCCATCGGCAACTCGCCCGACGCATTGAAGAGGATGAGACGTTCGTCGAGTCGCTTCTGGATCGCGCGCGCGCCCATTCCGTCGGCGTCGAGCGCGAGGATGGTGAACTCGTCACCGCCCATCCGCGCGACCACGTCGCAGTCGCGCACCGTGTTCTGAAGCAGCCGTGACACGGCCACCAGGGCACGATCGCCGGCGGCATGGCCGTGGCTGTCGTTCAGCTGCTTGAAATCGTCCATATCGACGTACATGACCACGGCATCTTTACCCTGTCGGCGCGCGATGCGCAGGTGCTGTTCGGCGAGCGTCATGAAGCCGCGACGATTATAGAGTCGTGTCAGATCGTCGGTCAGACACGCCTTCCGCATACGGAGCTCATCACGCTTGCGCGACGAGACGTCGCGTACCGTGACGGCCAGTCCGTCGGCGGTCGGCGCCGCTTGATGGAAGAGCCAGCTGGCGGCCACGACGCGACGATCAACGCGGAGTTCTTCCACGAGGGGGGTGCGCAGTATGATCGCGTCGACGTAGCGCGCGAAGAGCATATCGGCCAGCGGCGTCGGCAGCTCTTCGCGAATGCGGCGACCGAGCAGCTGATCACGGGTGCGGTAGAGGGTCGCGGCGCCGCTGCTGTTCACATCCGCGATTTCGAAGTCGGTAATTTCGCCCGCTGCCGTGCGCACGGCGCGCAGCAGGAAGATGCCGTCCACATTCGACTGCATGGCGTCCTGCAGGCGGTGGACCCGATCGCGCAGCGACTCGTCCTCCTGCATACGCTGACGCAGTGCGCGGTGCAGCAGACGCCAGCCGGCGATCGCGATAATGAGCGCCGCGGCCGACAGCAACGGCGCCGCATCCACGAAGCTGGGCACGGCATCGAACGACGCGCTGGCCGATAAACCGGCGGCGGCGAGCGCGAGGATGGTGATGGTGCCCCAGAACGGGGTGCGAAGTGCGAGACGATCGAACATGAACAGAGGGGATTGATGTTTAACGGGATCCCCAAACCGTCATCGGTCTCGGGGAGTTCCCGCCCACGTCGCTCCATAAGTGTGGCGTACGTCACCAATGCAACCTGCGTGCCACTCATCCATACGAACGCAGCCGGCGGGCTGCGCGGCTCATTCGATATCCGATAAGTGTTTGTGTTGCTATCGTTTACCTACCTATAAGGCGTGTCAGCCGGGACTCGGTGCGCCAAGCAAGCCGGTAGGCTTTGCCGGTGTACACGTCCGGTCCCATGCGGGTACTCTCGCCGAGACGGATGCGGAATTTCTTGCCGAGTTGCCTAGTCGGCGCCAAGAAGGAGTCGTGTTTCAATCGCTTCGTGCCGGGCTTCACTGGCCGGATCGGGGCGGAGCAGCGACACCACGATGCCGGTCGCGAAGGAGAGAGGAATGGTGACCAATGCCGGATTCTTGAGCGGGAAGATCGCGGTCGCGTGATGCAGCAGATCGATCTGTACGGCCGGCGAGAGCGCAATCAGCACGAGCGTGGAGGTCGCGCCGACGACCATGCTGCTGGCAGCGCCGGCCGTCGTGGTGCGACGCCAGAACACGCTGAGCACCAGCGCGGGGAAGTTCGCGCTGGCCGCGATGGCGAAGGCGAGGCCTACCATAAACGCCACGTTCTGCCCCTTGAAGGCAATGCCGAGCACCATCGCGACGACGGCCAGCACAATCGTGGCGATGCGAGCAACCTTGATCTCTTCGCCGGGCTTGGGGTGTCCCTGGCGGATTACACTGGCCCAGATGTCGTGCGAAATCGCTGCTGCTCCCGAGAGCGCGAGACCGGCCACGACGGCGAGGATCGTGGCGAAAGCGACGGCGGCAATGAAGCCCAAAAACGCACGTCCACCGAGGAGTTCCGCGAGCATGGGCGCCGCCATATTGCCGCCGGCATCGATCGCCTTGATCGCCTCGGGAGTCACGAGCACCATGGCGCCAAAGCCGAGCACGAAGGTCATCAGGTAGAACAGGCCGATCAGCCCCGTGGCAATGAACACGGAGCGCCGCGCGGTGCGCGCATCCGGCACCGTGTAGAAGCGCATAAGAATGTGCGGCAAGCCGGCCGTGCCGAACATGAGCGCCATTCCCAGCGAAATAGCGTCCAACGGATTGCTGACCAACTTCCCTGGCGCGAGCACACCGGCCCCGTACTTGGCAGCGGCGGCGGCGAAGAGGGCGCGCGGATCGAAGCCGAATTTGGCGAGCACCATGATGGCCAGCGTGGCCGCGCCACCGAGCAGCAGCACCGCCTTGACGATCTGCACCCAGGTGGTCGCCAGCATGCCACCGAACAGCACATACGCCATCATCGCGCAGCCCACGATGACCACGGCGGTTTCGTACGGAATGCCGAAGAGCAGGCGAATGAGACTGCCGGCGCCGACCATCTGTGCGATCAGATAAAATGCGATCGTGGCCAACGTGCCGAAGGTGGCACTGATGCGCACCGGCATCGGATCGAGTCGAGACGCGACGACGTCGGCGAAGGTATATCGCCCGAGATTGCGCAGCGGCTCGGCGATCAGGAACAGCACGACGGGCCAGCCGACGAGCCAGCCGGTAGAGTAGATCAGCCCATCGAACCCGCTGGTGGACACGAGTCCGGCGATCCCCAGAAACGACGCCGCGCTCATGTAGTCGCCGGCGAGCGCGAAGCCGTTCTGGCCGGCGGTGACCGAGCGGCCGGCGGCATAAAAGTGATCGGCGGTTTGGGTGCGGCGAGCCGCCCAGTAGGTAATGCCGAGGGTGATGGCGATGAAGACGGCAAAGAAGCCGATCGCTACCGGATCCGGTGTGCCGAATGTCATCGGGCACCTCCTTGCGATCCGCGCGCGGCGGCTTCAGAGCCCGGCATCGCGCGAAGCGCGGCCAAGGCGGGATCGTACACGCGGTTGGCCCACTGTACGTAGATCAGCGTGAGCACCCAGGCGGACACAATGACCAGCGCGCCGAGGACGATGCCGAGGGAGAGGCCGTCGCTGATGAGGCCTCCGAGCATGGCCGGTCGATAGGCGACGAGGAGAATGAAGCCGAAGTAGACCCCGACCATGAGCAGGGTGAGGACTGCGGCCACCCGCCAGCGGGTGAGAGCGAGGGTGCGGGTGGCGGCGATCTGCGCGTCGCGCGCCGGGTCGGCAATCGGGGAAGGCGTCATGGCGCGCGAAGGTACGAGCAGGGCATCTTACGCGGTAGAGTGTCGCGTCAGTTCGGTCTCCCTTACCTCGGTTTCACGTGACACAGCGCATGGGCATCGCGTTGGGCAGCCTCATCTCGGGGCTGGTCGCGCTCTATCTACACCTTTGGAAGCTGGGCCTGACGGGGGCGCTTGGGTGCAGCAGCGCCGGGGGGTGCGAATACGTGCAGGGCAGCCGCTACGGGTCGTTCATGGGCGCCGATGTGGCCCTTATTGGCGCGGTGGGCTACGCGACGCTGTTCGCGGTCGCCACGGTCGGCACGATGTCCAAGTACGAAGACGAGACGTGGCCGAATACGCTTTTGCAGCTCATGATTTGGCCAGCGGTGCTGTTTACGCTCCGGCTCAAGTACGGCGAGTTCATCGTGCTGAAGGGCTTCTGCTCGTGGTGCACGGTCTCGGCCGTCACGATCACGCTGTGCGCGATTCTCGTGACGCTGGACCGCAGGCGGTTGGCCAGGCTACACGAATAAGGCGGCTGGGCTACGGAACGTCTTGGTCGCCGACCATTACGGCAAACCAATGCTTCATTTCTTCCGGAATGGGATAGCCGGGAAGCGTGCGCACGACGCGGCCGTTGCGATCGATCGCCACGAAGGTGGGCGTGCCGGGATACCGGAAGGTGAGCAACACCTGGTCGGAGCCGCCGGCTGGCCCGATGAGTTGCGCTCCAGTGAGCTTTTCCTTGGCCAGCATCGCCACGCCTTCGCCGGCCCCCTCGAGCGTGAGCAGCTTGAGGCGCGGCAGCGGACGTCCGGCCGACATGAGCCCCAAGTCTTTGAGCGCGCGCTTGCACCAACTGCATGTGCGCGAGCTGATCATGAGAATGGCTGGCTCGCCCTTGACGTGCAGGGGAATCACTTTGCCATTGAGCGCGGTCACTTTGAAAGTGCCGATGGCCTGCTCAGCCGTAGGCGCACTGGAGGGCGCGGTGTCGGTGCCGGCCACGACGCCATGATCGGCCCGTAGATTCACGACATCCTTCTCGGCCGTCGCGCGCTTGGCGACCAGCACGGTGCAGGCTAGCGCCACCAGCACGAGGGCAAGCGTGCTGAAGCTGAGGCTGCCACGAGGGGAACGCGCCGGTGCCGACATACCTGTAATATACCCCGTCCTGAATCGAATGACGCTGCCGACCGGTTCGCCCGAAGGAAAGCTCGGCTCACTCGACGTCGACGCGTATCTCGCTGGGGATGGACGCGGGGTTGGATACGCGAAGGTCGCGAAGGTCGCGAAGATGCGCGTGAACCTTTTGCGCGGTTACCGCGCGCCAGGCTCAGTTGAAGCCACCGCTGTCGCCACGATCCAGCGATCGTCCATGGAATACTGCGCACGCACGACCATTTTACTGTCGGCCAGCTCCGGCAGCAGCAACGACACGGCGACACCACCGTTCCCTGTGAAGCGCAACGCGACCTCGGTAAAGCGCACATAGCGTTGCACCGTGGGGTCGATCGCCTTGTACACCGCTTCCTTGATCGCGAACGACAGGATCACGCGCTCGCGCTGCGCGAGTGGATCTGCATTGCATGTCGACAACGCATCGAGTTCGTGGGCGGTGAGAATGCGCCGTGCGATCGACGGACGTGTGACGTCGCGTTCGGTGGGGCGATGTTCGAGATCCACACCAACGAGCGTGATCGTGCCGAGCGGCATCGCGTGGCGCGGTAGCATCAACGCGAGCGCGGCGTCGTGCTTGTGGCTGACCGACCCGGTCACGGCATGCGGCAACATCGGTGCGCCGCGGTCGGTGCGGAGGATCGGTGCGTGGGCCTCGTGCGGCGTATGCACAGCCATTGCGGCGCGCATGGCGAGCCGGCCGGCCACGAACGTGGCGCGCCGGGCCGGCGGCATCGTGGCCACGAGGGCGGCTTCGTCGCGGTGCAGTCGGCCGCCGGCCACGAGGGCTGGGAGCCAAATGTCGGTGTCGGCATCGAGCGACGGCGGCACGTCCATCCGTGCCAGCGTGAACGCCGACGGTGCGTCACTCGGGGCCGACACGAACTGCGGCGCCGGCCAGAGTAGTGCTGAGGGACGAGTGGTCACGTCGGACATTTTGAAATCTACTGCCGACGAGCGCTCAATTCGTGCGTCATCGGCGTGCGAAATCCCGCGCCGCCGATCAGCTTTCCACAATATGACTACGCCACTTCGCTCCGAATCGACCGCCCCCCCGTTGGTCGCCTCGCGTCTGGTGACGCCCGCGCAGGCGTGGTACGCCGT
Organism: Gemmatimonadota bacterium; assembly: GCA_031363815.1. GTDB lineage: Bacteria > Gemmatimonadota > Gemmatimonadetes > Gemmatimonadales > Gemmatimonadaceae > Gemmatimonas. The sequence goes on along the minus strand of JANLVC010000094.1, from coordinate 73,954 downwards.
CGCGATCCTCACGATCGCCAATGTGTCGGGCTTCGTGGATCGACAGATCCTCTCGCTCCTCGTCGGGCCGATCAAACGCGACCTGCAGGTCACCGACACTCAGGTCAGCCTCCTCATGGGGCTCGGCTTCGTGATGTTCTACTCGGTGCTGGGACTGCCGATCGGACGGTGGGTGGACCGCGGACATCGTCCGCGCATCGTGGCACTCGGGGTGATGGTGTGGAGCCTGATGACGATGCTGACCGGCACGGCTCGCAGCTATGGGCATCTGTTTCTTGCCCGGATTGGCGTTGGCGCGGGAGAGGCCACACTCGGCCCGGCCGCGGTGTCGATCATCGCCGACCAGTTTCCGCGAAAGCGACTCGGCGTGGCGATGAGCACGTACATGATGGGCACCTTTCTCGGATCGGGTGTGGCGTATGCGCTCGGCGCCTATGTCGTCGGGCGCGTGGACAAGCCAGGGCTCGTGTCCGTGCCGCTCGTCGGTGATGTCTATCCGTGGCAGCTCGTGTTCTTCTTCGTCGGCCTTCCCGGTATTCTGGTGGCGCTGCTGGCGCTGACAATACGGGAGCCGCGCGTCTCGAGCGCGCGCGCGAAACAGTTGAACGCGGCGGCGCAGGCTCCATTCGCCGAGGTGATCACGTATCTGCGCGCGAACGCGCGAACGGTGGGCGCGCTGTCGCTCGGCTTCGCCTGTTCGGCCTCCGTGAACTACGGCGTCGGGGCATGGCTCGCCACGTTTCTGATCCGGACGCATGCCTGGACCGTGCAGGAGGCCGGCACCCTGCAGGGCGTGCTCACGTTTACGATCGGACCGCTTGGCGTGATGCTCGGTGGTCGCCTCACGGACAGTTGGTCGAAGAAAGGGCATATCGATGCGCCGCTGCGCGTGGGTATGCTCGGGGCGCTCGGCATGCTGATCTTCGCCGGGCTCTATCCGATCGTTCCCTCGGCTATGCTCGCCGTGGCGATGCTCGTGCCGGTGAACATCTTCGCGGCCATGCCGTGGGGCGCCGCGAACGCGGCCATCGCCGAAGCGATGCCGCCGCGTATGCGAGGACAGGGGAGCGCGATGTATCAGCTGGTCGTGAACCTGCTGTCCGGCGCATTGGGTCCAACCGCCGTCGCACTGCTGACCGACAAGGTCTTTCGTGATCCGCTTGCGCTTCGATACTCCCTTGCGCTGTCGTCCGTCGTCGGCATGTCACTCGCCATCGCGCTGCTGGCCTGGGGACGTCCTGCATTCAGAACAACCATTCAGCGTCTGCGGGAGGAAACCGACGCGGCCGGCTAACGTCGCATCCGGTGCATTGCGCTCGTGACCACGTTGCCCGCCAGCAAGCCGGCAGCCAACGAGATGCCGATGATCGCCACGCGAAATCCCGTGGCGATGCCCATCTCGACGTCTTGACCGAACATTGACTGCATGCTGCGCAAGCCGATACTGCCGGGCACCAGAATGAGCAGACCCGGCACCTGCGTCACCATCGCGGTCCGCCGTTTGAGTTGGGCGAACACGTTGCTGCCGGCACTGACCACGAAGGCGCCGAGAAATGCGCCGAGCTGCTCACCGACGGACGCGCTCGCGAATTTTGACACGAGATAGGCGGCCCCGCAGGCCAGCACGATGTTGCCGATGTCACGCCGTTGTGCGCTCAGCAACACGGAGAACGAGAGTGGCGCGATCAGCAACGCGATCCATTCGGCCCAGGCCGGAAGTGCGGCACGCGACAACAGGCCTTGCAACGACGGCATGGCGTCGTGCAGCATCGGCCCGACGGCGCCACCGGTTTGCGCCCCCAGCGCGAGACCGAAGCCGAGTCCGAGGAATACGACGATTGCCCCACTCAGCCGTGCCGTGCCTGAGGCGAGATGTCGGGTGGACAGTTCGGTGAGCGCCACTGTGAACGTGAGGCCCGGCAGCAGGACCACGAGGCCCGCCAGCGACGTGGCAAAACCACTGCGTGTGCCCATGGCGCCGTCGATGGTGAACGCGACGGCGGTGACCACGAACGCCACCAGCGGTTCGGTCACGTGACGTGTACTTTCGCGGCGGCCGGCCAAAAGCACGAGCACACCAGTGAGCAACCCGAGCAGTGACGCGGTGAGCACGTCGCCCACGCGCACCTGAAGGAAGCAGGACACGGCGGCCGACGAGCAGATGAACGCGAACAGCACCAGCCACTGCGGGTAGGGCGGCGGTTGCAGGTCGAGGGCCTCGACCTGCTGCAAGCCTTCGGACGGCGAGAGGGTGCCCTCGATTACGCCGCGCGTGATATCGCCCAAGGTGGACAGGTGCCCGAGATTCGGCTCTCCCGGTTCCACGCGGAGCAGCGACACCCGCTGGTCGTCGAGATTGCCGATGCCCACCATGATGCTGGTCGGAGTCGAAAAAAACTCGGCCTCGAGTCCGAGTCGTCTGGCGGTGATCGCGAGCGCCGTCTCCAGTCGATGCGCGGGCGTTCCGTGCTTGTGCAGCGCCCGGGCCAACTGCAGCAGAAATCGACGCGACACCGCGGCATGGCCACCGGTCGAACCCATGGGCACGTCCAGCGGGTTCTCGGCCGTGTTGAGGGCGTCGGGCAGGTCGGGGCGGGCCATGTTGCTGAGCGTAGGGGAGGCCGACGTCGGGCGCAACGGCTTATCTTTTATGGACATGGGCAGGAGGAGCCGTTTGCTGCGCCTTCGCCGTCGTTACCCCCGTCTTCCTCTGCTCTTTCTGCGAGAATTATGCATCCTTCTCTTCCGTCATGGACCCGTCGCGTGGCTTCGGTAGTCCGTTCTGCCGTCCGTCGCGCCGTTGCCGTGCCGATGCTCGGTGCGGCCGCGCTGCTGAGCGCCTGCGGCACCGATAGCACCGCGCCCAACATTCCGTCCAATCCCGCCGTCGAGACGTACGCGGCGGCGCTGGGCGTCACCATCGCGAACATGACGCGCAGGACGGAGAATCTGTTTGTCCAGGATCTTGTGGTCGGCACCGGCGCGGAGGCCATCGCCGGTCGCGTGATTCGCGTGACTTACACGGGATGGCTGATAAGCGGCAGCCGTTTTGATACGAACGTGGGAGGGGCGGCGTTCAGCTTCACGCTGGGCGCTGGTCAAGTGATTTCAGGCTGGGATCAGGGCGTGCTCGGCATGAAGGTGGGCGGCAAGCGCAAGCTCGTAATTGGATCGGTACTCGGCTACGGCAACCAAGGTCAGGGCTCAATTCCGCCCAACGCCACGCTCGTGTTCGACGTGGAACTGCTGGGCGTGCAGTAAGCGCCGCGCCACGGTGGTACTGAAGGGAGCGGGGAGGATCCTGCTCCCTTTTTCATTGAAACCCGAACTGGACGACTCATGATTTCACGACTCCTGCTCGCCGTTGCGCTGACCGTCGTGCGTTCGCCGCTGCACGCGCAAGCCACGGCCGAACGATTCGACCTCCTGATCGTCGGCGGTTCGGTGCTGGACGGCACGGGGCGCGCGGCCCAGCGGCTCGACGTGGGCATCCGCGGTGATCGCATTGTGGCACTGGCGCCGTCGCTCGCACGAGCGAACGCGGCGCGCGTACTCGACGCGACCGGCCGTACGGTGTCGCCGGGGTTTATCGACTTGCATGCGCACCTTGAACCGTTGCTGCAGTACCCGCTGCTGGAGAGCGCGCTGCGGCAGGGCGTCACGTTGGCGGTTGGTGGGCCCGACGGCGGCTCGCCGCTTCCACTGGCGCCGTATCTCGATTCCGTGCGCACCGCAACGATCGGCATCAACGTGGCCTACCTCGTGGGGCACAACGAGGTGCGTCGCGCGGTGATGGGCATGGCGGCGCGTGCGCCGAACGCCACGGAGCTGGCGCGCATGCAGCAGCTGGTGGCGACCGCGATGGGGCAGGGCGCGTTCGGCCTCAGCACCGGTTTGTTGTATCTGCCGGGAACGTATTCGAACATCGAGGAATTGATTGCCCTGGCGCAAGTGGCGAGCGATAGCGGCGGCATTTACACCTCGCACCTGCGCAAGGAAGGCATCGGACTGCTGGATGGCGTGGCCGAGGCGCTCGAAATTGGGCGTCGGGCCCACATTCCGGTGGTGCTTACGCACCATAAGGCGGTGGGGCCGCAGATGTGGGGCAAGAGCACGATCACGTTGGCGATGGTCGACAGTGCGCGAAAGGCTGGCACCGACGTGATGGTGGATCAGTATCCGTACACCGCGACGCACACGGGAATCGGGGTGCTGGTACCGAGTTGGGCGATGGCGGGCGGTGATGCAGAATTCCGGAAGCGACTGGCGGTGCCGGCGCTCAAGGACAGCATCATGCGCGGCATCATCGACAACATTCTGAACGATCGTGGCGGTGGTGACTTAGCCCGCGTGCAGTTCTCGCGCGTGGAGTGGGACACGAGTCTCGAGGGACAGACGCTGAAGGATTGGGCCGCGCGCCGCAAGCTTGCGCCGACGCCGGAGAACGGTGCCACTCTCGTGCTCGAGGCGATGCTCAAGGGGGGCGGCACCGCGATTTATCATGTGCTCGACGAGCAGGACGTACGACGCATTATGGTCGCGCCGTTTACGGTGATCGCGAGCGATGGACGCATCTCGAGCCCGGGCGACGGCCATCCGCATCCGCGAGCGTACGGTACGTTTCCTCGTGTGCTGGGCGAGTACGTGCGCAATCAGCAGCTGCTGCCGCTCGAGACGGCGATTCACAAGATGACGCAGATGCCGGCTATACGGCTGGGACTCACGGATCGCGGTGTGCTGAAGGTCGGCAACGTGGCTGATGTGGTGGTGTTCGACGCGGCCACGGTGAAGGACATGAGCACGTTCGCGGCGCCGCATCAGTATCCCGTGGGGATCGAGACGGTGGTGGTGAATGGCGTGGTGGCGGTGGTTGGTGGGAAGGCGACGGGGGTGCGGGCGGGGCGGGTGGTGGTGCGGAAGTGAACAGCTGCCACCCTGAAACCCTCAATTCTGCCTGCTAAGCGGTTGGCAGTTCTGCCGGAAAGGATTGATCCACGACGGGCCTGTACCGCAGCGCCTCTCCCACATGCATGCGGTTCACCACCTCGAGGTCATCAAGGTCCGCGATGGTGCGAGCCACGCGCAGCACGCGGTGATAGGCGCGGGCACTCAGCGCGAGTTTGTCGGCAGCGCGCACGAGCAGCGCGCGGGCGTCGGGCTCGAGGCGGGCGGCGGGAGCGATCAGGCGTACTGGCGCGGTGGCGTTCGTGAGGGCGGCGAGCGGTTGCGTGCCGGCGGTGTGGGCGTATCGCGCCCGTTGTCGTTCGCGGGCCGCGATTACGCGGGCGCGTACTTCGGCCGATCGTTCGTGCGGCGTGTGACTGGCGAGATCGCTTGGCGGAACGCGCTGCACATGTACATGCAGGTCGATGCGGTCGGCGAGTGGACCCGACAGTCGTGCGCGATGACGTTCGAGGTCGGCGACGGAACATCGACAATGCCGATCGTCGCAGCCGGCGTAGCCACAGGGGCACGGATTACTGGCCGCGATCAGGGCAAAGCGCGAGGGAAATCGTACGGTGCGCGCGGCGCGAGCGACGACCACGACGCCGTCTTCGAGGGGTTGTCGTAGTGACTCGAGGGTGTGGCGCGGAAAGAGTGAAAGCTCATCGAGAAAGAGCACGCCGCGATGGGCGAGGCTCACTTCGCCGGGGCGCGGCCAGCTGCCACCGCCCACTAACCCCGCGGTGGAAATGGAGTGATGTGGCGCGCGGAACGGGCGCGCGGGTGTTGCGCTTGTGGGTACCTGTTCGGGGCCAAGCAATCCGGCCACGGAGTGAATCGCGAGCACCTCGAGTGCTTCCTGTTCATCGAGCGGTGGCAGAATGCCCGGCAGTCGGCGGGCCAGCATGGTTTTACCGGCGCCGGGCGGACCGACCAGCAACAGGTTGTGTGAGCCGGCCGCCGCGATCTCGAGGGCACGCGCGGCGAGTGATTGCCCCACCACGTCACCGAGGTCGGGTGTGTCATCGGGCGGCGGGTCGGTGCGTCGTGGACGCGTGTCGCTGCGCGCGGTGCCGTCGCGCAGGGCGTTCACAAGCTCTGCGAGGGTGCGTGGTGCCATGGCGCGGGCGCTGGGCACGCGGAGGGCTTCGGCCAAATTGTCGGGGGGAACGATCAGCAGGGCGTCGCTGGTCGCAGCGACGTGCCGCGCCACAGCGAGCACCCCGCGAACGCTCCGGAGCTGTCCATCAAGGCCGAGTTCTCCCACCGCACAGGTGTGTTGCAGCGTTTCGGCGGGGAGTTGTCCGCTGGCGGCGAGCAGGGCGAGTGCGATGGGGAGATCGAAGGCGGTGCCGGTTTTTGGCAGATCGCCAGGCTGGAGATTCACCGTAATCCTGCGTGGTGGAATCGTGAATCCAGAATTCGCCAGCGCCGCGTGCACGCGGTCGCGGCTTTCCTTCACTGCCGTCGCGGCGAGTCCGACGAGCGTCCACTGAGGTAGCCCATTGGCTACATGCACTTCGACGAGCACGTCGAGGGCATCGATGCCGAGTACGGCGGCGGAGGGGGCGGCGGCAAGCATGGAGTGAGTGTATGGCGCGCGCCGTGAGGTGCTGTCACCCAAAGGCCGCGCGCATACCCTTGCGGCCGCACGGTGGATGAAAACCGGCATGCCCTCAGCTCCCAGCGACCGGTAGCGCCGCTGGCGTCGTGATCGAGGCCTCGGCGATCGACCACAACGGGCCACGTGGGAAACGTTCGAGCCGAATACGAGCGCGCGAGGGGCGGTGAGTGTCACGAGAGTTGTCGTATGAAGTGCTATCCGCCCACGGCATCCGCGGTGGCGGTCCGTGCGTCGCCTGATACACGGCCTCACGCTACGCAAGGACGGCGATGTCACGGCCGGTATGCCGATCATCCGGCGCGACACACTACATCGCACTTTGCTGATGGTGATGGTTGTGCCACGCCACGAAGGCCGTGGCCCAGGCACGCGCCGCGCCGAGATCCGCAAACGGCTGCGTAGGAAACGCCGCAGAGTATTTGAGCGTGCGAAACAGGTTTTCGGAGTACGGGTTTATCGTCGCTCACGCGCGGCCGGCTGAAGGAGAAAATCACCCAGAGTCACTCCAAGGTGCTGACCATCGTCATGCCGTTCAGCTGCCCGCCGTTATCGGCGTGCCGTTATCGGCGTGCCGAACGTGGACGTGACTCGGCTTGCCGATCGTGGCAGTCAATGCGCGAGTGGGGCGTACCAGGCGCGCCTGGCCGTGCAGGGGATTACGGGCAGCCTGAGCCGCAGGGGCAACTGCTGGGACAGTGATACTTTCGTAGGACCCGCTCAGCGGTCGGCCTGACCCCTGCTTGGGATCGACCCGTCCTTGTGTCTTTGCGTGGATGCGTCGACCGGCCGCTGCGCCTGCACTCGTACGTCGATGGGAAGTGACCTCATAGGAGCACGGTGCGCGCGTCGCCCCGTCACGGTCCTGTCCTGGTCGTCGACGTCGATCTCTCTGACCGGAGCCCGTGATGTCCAAGGCCCCAGTGCGCGAGGTGGTGGGTGGTGTCGATACCCACAACGATACGCATGTCGTGGCCGTCATCAGGCGCGGTCCGGCGCATCGGCGTCGCAGGGACCCGTTTGTATGGTGCCGGGCTGACGCGCGACCTTCGAGGCTCCGGGATTGATCTCGTCGAAGTGCATCGTCCCCATCGGCAGTGCTGGCGGCAGCGGGGCAAGTCCAAAACCACGTGTCCGTCAGATAGGGTCAAGCCCAGTTGCGGTGTTTCTTTATGCGGATTTGGCGCTTTTAATCAACGGGCAAACAGCAGAAGTCATATGAGTCTCAAACACGTTAAGCAGACATTTGAAGTTGCTGGTCGTGAAGATCCATTGTACGCCGTCTTCACGGATCACGCGCGAAAGGGGGGGAAGTGGGATCACGATGAGTTCTTTGCGCACGGAAGAAATGAGATCGAGTCCGTGTTGCAATATGTCCGCTCTTCAGTCTCCGCTATCCCGATGAACAATGCTCTCGATTTTGGATGTGGTGTCGGCCGGTTGACTCAGGCATTGGGCGATCACTTTGACCGGGTCGTCGGCGTTGATATCTCAAGCTCGATGGTCGAGGCTGCGAACCGGTACAATCGGAAGGGTAATCGCGTTCGCTATGTCGTGAATGACACGCCACACCTTCGCGCATTCTCCGACTCGCTATTCAAGTTCATCTACAGCAACATCACTCTACAACATGTGCCGCCGGAGCCGGCACTCGCGTATGTCAGCGAATTCGTGCGACTTCTGTGTCCTGGCGGCGTGGCTGTTTTTCAGATGGGAATCGGTGCGCATGTGAAACCGGGCACCCTTTCGGCCTTGTTATACCGGTTCAGACGAGAATATGTCCGGCGCTTTTGGAAGCGCGTGCGGGGACGAATTCCGTACGAGATGCATTTTGTTTCGCGGCAGCAGGTTACAGAGGCCGTTGAACAAGCCGGTGGACGAATCGTGGACGTGGTGGATGTCAGTAAACTGAAAAACGGTGGTAGTCTGCGTTTCGCGGTCATGCGTCCTGCAGAGTAGCTCGTCTAGGTGTCCGGAGACGCTACACCGGCAGCTTGCCGAGCTCTTGGCGGCGCACCACTGAGGTAGCCCATGGGCTACATGCACTTCGACGAGCACGTCGAGGGCATCGCTGCCGAGTACGGCGGCGGAGGGGGCGGCGGCAAGCATGGAGTGAGTGTATGGCGCGCGCCGTGAGGTGCTGTCACCCAAAGGCCGCGCGCATACCCTTGCGGCTGCACGGTGGATGCCACGACGATCTCATCAGCGCGCCTTACGCCCCACTGGCAGCTCGATCGGCGATCACGCGCGATAATTCGTGGCTGAGTCGGCTGGCCGTCCCCGCGCGCACCCTGTAGCGTAGTACCATGTCCTCACTGCGTTCCCTCGTCGCCCGCTGGTCGGTTGCGGCCCTTCAATTGCTCGTCGCGGCGTTGGCGCCGGCCGCATGGCCACTCGCCGCATCGTCACTCGCCGCGCAGGCCGCCCCCGAGATTTATGCCGTGCGCTACGGCGCCCTTGCCAACTTTCCCGTGTCCTCGCTGGTCGCCGGGGCAGATTCCGCACGACGACTCGATGTCGCGCTCACGGTGTGGGTGATTAAACCGGGTAACGGTCGCATCGTGCTCGTCGACGCCGGCTTTTACCGCGAAAAGTTCATGACGCGCTGGACGCCCGTCGACTATCAAAAGCCGTCCGACGCGATTCGCGTGCTGGGCATCACCCCGGAGCAGGTCACCGACATTATCGTGTCACACGTGCACTGGGATCACGCCGACGGCATCGATCTCTTTCCCAATGCGACGGTGTGGATTCAGCGCGAGGAATATGAACATCACGTGGGCGGCGGCGGCGTGTCACTCGACCGGGCGGTCGATGCGCTCGACGCGGCCATGCTGTACGCGCTGCGTCAGGCCGGCCGGGTACGACTGGTGGACGGCGACGCGCAGGAGATCATGCCCGGTATCCACGTGTACACCGGTGGCAAGCACACCTTCGCGTCGCAGTATGCCGGGGTCGTGACCACGAAAGGTACGGTCGTCCTCGCGTCGGATAACGCCTACCTGTATGAAAATCTGGACTCGCGCGCGCCGATCGCCCAGACGCTTGATCGCGCATCAAATCTCGCGGCACAGCAACGCATGTTGGAACTCGCGGGCACCACCGGCGTCGTGGTGCCAGGCCATGATCCCGCCGTATTTACACGCTTCCCGTCGGTCGGAAAGGGCGCGGTCCGCATCCGCTAAGGTGGTCGCGCGCGCTAGGTGGCGCGCAGGCACACGCCGCCGCGTTGCTCAGTTCCTTACGTCGCGACGACTCCTGATGGCCGCACGGTGATGCGGGAAGGCATTGTGCCGCGCGTCTTCGTTGATGCTGCCTACGGCCATCGACGTACTCCGTTCGTGTAACCCAAACTGCCTTTGCGGCTCGTGCAGCGCCGTCAGAGGACTTCGCGCCACGAGCCGACGACATTGCGTGATTCGCGCCTGAGGCGGCTGTCGGCAATGCCGCGCGTGTTGTTGACCGTCGGCAGCAACTCGACCGGCATCGCTGTCTCGCGCATGTCGATCCGCACGCGCCAGCCGTCGGCGCGCGCTGTCACGACTACGCGTGAACGTCGGACGGAAGCGCGGCACGCGGGCGACGCGGTCTGCGCATTTCGCGCTGGAGGCGCGGATCATCGACGTCTGTCCACTGCACGTTGTCGGCGAGCGGCGTGTGTCGTGCGCAGCGTACGCGCCGTCTTCCGCACTCGCTACGAACACCGTACTTACGGCCCCGCGCACGGCCCCGCGCACGGCCGTCGCATCGTGTCCGCGCCCTGCAGGGAGAACGCTCTTCACGCCATTGCGCGCGTGGTCGTGGGCCGGTGCTGGCCCACCGGTGTCGTGAACACCAGCTCCGACTGCACGCCATACATGCCATCGACGATTGGACAGCCCTGAGCACTGCCCACCATAGCGCCCAGATGCAGCGGGCGCCACGCACCCGGAGGCGACGTGTCGGCGCTCCCGGAGCCAATAGGCACCGGGGCAGCGGCGAGTAGGGGCCGACGCCGTGCCACGGCTGAACGCACCGCGGCGCGCGGCGACGTGGATGGGCAAGGTGCCGCAGTCCAAATTTTTCGACGGGGACGACTGTCGCACGGTCCGGTCATCCCAATGCGGGGTATCATGCCCGTGTGTTACCCGACACCACCGCTGCCGCTTTGGCGTGGCCGGCCGTACCTTCCCGTTCTACCCCCGACCCACGCATCCTTTGGGCTGTCTCTCTCGAATCGGCTGCATCGTTGTCCTTGCCGTCGGTGGCGTCGCCGCGTATTGGCTCTACGGCGATCGGCTCCCGTCGGTGCTGTCACGGGCGGCGACCGACGCCGCGCGTCGGGTCACGGACGCGGCGACGAAGGCGAGTGAGCGGCTCGATAGCAACCAGGGCGCGCGCATCGCGTCCGAGAACGACGCGGCTCGTCGTGCCGCGCGGGCGAAGCGAGAGTCGGCCATCGTGTGGGCGCGTCTCGCGCCAGCGGGATCGGCTGGGCGCGACGCGGGCCGCGAGGCCGTCGCGCGCATGTCACGCCGCGGTGGGCCGGCGTACGTGTCACTGCGCGCTCCCGAACTGGCAGGCCTGCTGGCCACGGGCATGGCGAAGGCGTTGCCATCGTCTGCCTCGCGGCTGGAGCTCGCGATCGTGGACGAGCAGCTGTTGTTGCGCTCCGTGGTGGATTTGCGCGACGTGGCCGGTGATGGCGCGCTGCGCGGTCTACTCGGGGTGGCACTCGAAGGACGCGACACGTTACAAATGGCCGGCACGCTCGATCTCGTGCGTCCGGGGCTGGCCGAGTACCGCGTGCGCGAACTGCGCATCAAGGGGATCACTGTGCCGCCGCGGTTGATTCCGTCGTTGATTGATGTCATGCGTCGCGCGGTACGCGCCGACTCGCTGTCGTCGGATGCGTTGCCGATTCCGTTGCCCAAGGCGGTGGCCGACGTGCGCGTCGCCAATGGCAAGGTCACTCTCTACAAGGCTGTAGCACCATGAGCGCCCGTCGCATTCTCGTCGTGGACGACGAACCCGGTATTCGTCAGGCCCTGGGTCAGCTGCTCGAGTACGAGGGCTACGAGGTCAAGACCGCCACCGGTGGTGCCGAAGGCATCACGATTTACGACAGCTTTCGTCCGCAGCTCGTTTTTCTCGACGTAAAAATGGCGGGGCTCGACGGGCTCGAGGTGCTCAAGCGACTCCGGCAGGCCGATCCCAACGCCACCGTGGTCATGATCAGCGGTCACGCCACGATCCAGACCGCCGTCGAAGCCACGCAACTTGGCGCGTACGACATTCTCGAGAAGCCGCTCGACACGGATCGTGTGTTGGTGTTGCTGCGCAACGCCTTCGAAACGCGTTTACTCAGCGAAGAGAACGAGCGGCTGCGCGAAACGATCGAGTCGCGCTACGAGATCGTGGGTCGTACCTATGGAATCCGCGCCTTGCTCGAACGCATCGACAAGGTGGCGGGTACACCGGCGCGCGTGCTCATCTCCGGCGAGAACGGTACCGGCAAGGAGCTCGTCGCGCGGGCGATTCATCGGGGCTCCTTGCGGGCGAAGAAGCCGTTCGTCGAAGTCAACTGTGCGGCGATTCCATCGGAGCTGATCGAGAGTGAACTGTTCGGTCACATGAAGGGCTCGTTCACGGGCGCGATTGCCGATCGCGCGGGCAAATTCGAGCAAGCCGATGGCGGCACGTTGTTTCTCGACGAGATCGGCGACATGTCGCTGAGCGCGCAGGCCAAGGTGCTCCGCGTGTTGCAGGATGGATTCGTCACGCGCATCGGCGGGAGCAAGCCGATTCAGGTCGACGTGCGCGTGTTGGCGGCCACGAACAAGCATCTCGAAGAAGAGATCGCGAACGGCCGATTCCGCGAAGATCTGTTTTATCGGCTCAATGTGGTACCGATCACGGTGCCAGCGCTGAGGGAGCGGCGCGAGGACATCGAGCAACTCGTGGTGTATTTCCTGCAACAGTTTGCAGCCCGCGATGGATTACCCGCGCGCGGCATCACGGACGAAGCGCTGGTGCGGCTATCTGAGCTCGACTGGCCCGGGAACGTGCGCGAACTGCGCAATACGGTGGAACGGCTCGTGATTCTGGCGAGCGCCGCGACGATCGCCGCCACGGATGTGGAACGGCTGGTGGGGAAGCGGTTGGGCGAGCCTGCGGGGCTGGGCAACTTGGTGGATTGCACCACGTTCGAGGAGTTCAAGGTGGCCGCCGAGCGGGCGTTCCTGCTGGCCAAGCTGCGGGGGTTCGACTGGAATGTGTCGGAGACGGCGCGGGCGCTGGACATGCCCCGATCGAATCTCTACAAGAAGATCGAGCGTTATGCGTTAACGAGAGAAAGCACACCTGCCTGACCTTCAGCCCGACGGTGTATGAGCGACCGCAACTGGGACGCCGAGATGGCCAAGATCGACAAGCAGTTGGCGTCGGTCTCCGACGAGGCGCTGCTGGCCGAAAGCAAAGTGGTGGCGCCAAGCAAGACTGGTTCTCGCACGGTGGCCGCGCCTGCGTTAGCGGCGCCGGCCAGATCGGCGGCGCCCGTGTCGGCGTCCGCGGCAGCGCCCCGAGCTCCCGCCGCTGGCGCTTGGCGCGGCTGGGTGAAGGTGGCCATCGCGGTCGGGGCGGCGGCCGGGCTGATGTTCTGGCCGTGGCCGGCCCCGTGCGGCGGGCCCTTGATCGGCTTCACCGCCGCCACCGTGGCGGTTGCGCTGCTGGGCCTGTGGAGCGCCATCGGCACGTGGCGGCACCGTTTGGGCCTCGCGCATGTGGCGTCGCTGCTGGTGGTAGTCTGGGGGATCGTGCTGGGTGCCCGTGAGCTGTTGCCGCGCGCCGGCTATGCCGTGGCAACGCCCGAGCGCAGCGAAGGGTGGAGCTGTCCGGCGCCCTCGATAGGTCCGGGCGCAACTCCGGGCTAGCTTTGTGGGATGACGACTTTTCACAACTTCATTGGGGGCGCGTGGGTCGCGCCGTCGACCGGCGCCTATTTCGAGAATCGGAATCCGGCCAACCAACAGGACGTGATCGGCCGCTTTCCGGCCTCCGGCGTGGCCGACGTGGAAGCCGCTGTCGTGAGTGCGCAGCGTGGGTTCGACCGCTGGAAGCGCACCCCGGCGCCGGCGCGGGGTGATGTGTTGCGCCGCGTCGGCGATCTGATGGCGGCGCGCAAGGAAGAAATCGCCCACCTCATGACGCGCGAAATGGGCAAGCCGCTCACCGAAACGCGCGGTGATGTGCAGGAAGGCATCGACACGGCCTACTACGCGGCCACCGAAGGACGCCGCCTGTTCGGCCATACGGTGCCCAGTGAGCTGGCCAACAAATGGGCGATGAGCATGCGCCGCCCGATCGGCGTCTGCGGGTTGATCACGCCCTTCAACTTTCCCATGGCGATCCCCACGTGGAAGGCGTTCCCGGCGCTGCTCTGCGGCAATTCGGTCGTGCTCAAGCCCGCCGAAGATGTGCCGCACACGGCCACGGTACTGGTCGAAATACTGCTCGAAGCCGGATTGCCGCCCGAAGTGATTCAGCTTGTGCACGGCATGGGCGACGTGGTCGGCAAGGCGCTCGTGGAGCATCCCAACGTGCCCGTCATTTCCTTCACGGGATCGACAGAAACGGGTCGCTTCGTGGGCGAAACGTGCGGCCGCATGCACAAGCGGCTGTCCCTTGAGATGGGTGGCAAGAATGCGCAGATCGTACTCGACGATGCCGATCTCGATCTGGCGGTCGACGGCGTACTCTGGGGCGCCTTCGGCACCACGGGGCAGCGTTGCACGGCCACGAGCCGTCTGATCCTGCAGCGCAACATCCATGACACGTTCGTGGAGCGCCTGGTGGCCCGGACACAGGCGCTGGTGCTTGGCGATGGTCGCGTTGCGGGACATGACGTCGGGCCGCTCGTGAATGAAGCGGCGCGCGAGAAAGTCGAGCGCTATGTGCAGATTGGGCAAGCGCAGGGGGCTACACTGCGCTGCGGCGGCGCGCGCGCGTCGGGTGGTGCACTCGACAACGGCTTCTTCTTCCAGCCAACGATCTTCACCAACGTGACAGCGGGCTCACGCTTGGAACAAGAAGAAATCTTCGGTCCGGTGTTGTCCGTGATCTCGGTCGCGTCCGTCGAGGAGGCGTTCGCGGTAAACAACGGAGTCCGCTACGGACTGTCGTCATCGGTGTACACGAGCAACGTGAACGTCGCGTTCCGGGCCCTCCAGGATCTCGACAACGGCATCACATACGTGAACGCGCCCACGATCGGCGCCGAGGCGCATCTCCCCTTTGGCGGCGTGAAGGACACCGGCAACGGACATCGCGAAGGCGGGTGGGAAGTGTACGAGTTCTACTCGGAGACCAAGGTGGGCTACGTGGATTACTCCGGTGCACTCCAGCGCGCCCAGATTGATAATTACTGAGCGCGGTGCCACTGAATGCGCTGTATAACGATGCGTCGGTGAGAGGCTGATGGCGCCGATTAAGGATCACCGCGCGAATGCCCTGCGGGCGGCCAATCGCCGCTCGCGTCGCCGCGCGTGGTCGTTCGGTTGGCTCTGGGAATGGGCCAAAGTGCTGCCGCCGGCGGTGCTGCTCTTTTTCGTGCTCCGCACCTTCGTGGTGGAAGCGTTCAAGATCCCGTCGGGCAGCATGGAGCGCACGCTGCATGTCGGAGACTTCCTGCTCGTGAACAAGTGGCTGTACGGCGCCGAGGTGCCGTATTCGCGGCGCCGGTTGCCAGCGGTGCGGGAGCCGCAGCTTGGCGACATTCTGGTGTTTCAATGGCCCGCCGACCCGAGCAAGAGTTTTGTGAAGCGACTGGTGGGGCGGGCGGGCGACACCCTGTCGATGGAGGGCGGCACACTCCGGCGAAACGGCGCGCTGCTGCGCGAACCGTACGTGTCACATACCGAACCGGACGCCGATCCGATCACCGACCAATTCCGGTGGCAGCGTGGGTATCTCACAAACAATGCCGCGGCCGCCAACGTGGGGATGCCGTCGATCTATCGTCCGTCACGAGACAATTGGGGCCCCATCGTCGTACCGCCGAAGCACTTCTTCGTGCTCGGTGACAATCGTGACAACTCGCTCGACAGCCGCTACTGGGGTTTCGTCCCCGACAGTTTGCTGCGCGGCACGCCGTGGATCGTCTATTTCAGCTTCATGCCGGATTCCACGGCGCGCGCTGCCTGGCTCACCAGAATCCAGTGGGCCCGACTCGGCTCCGTGGTTCGCTAGCGATGTCGCGAGCGATTTCGTGGCGGTATACGTTGACGAGCGGTGCCTCGGTAGTTCACAGTTAAGGGGTTGGCACTTCGTTAGTGTTCGCAGGACGCCGCGCTCCCTCCCGCCGCGCGGTCGCATGTCCAGTCTCTCTGCCACATGAGCCGCCCCGCCATGGCTGTGACGTCCCCGAAAAAAAAGGTGTCGTACGAGGAAGGCTCCCTCGATCAGTACCTCCGCGACATCAGCGCGTATCCGCTGATCTCCCGCGAAGAGGAAGCGGAGCTTGCGCGCCGCATTCGTGTGGGCGACCAGGAAGCCCTCGACAAGCTGGTTCGGTCGAATCTCCGCTTCGTCGTTTCCGTGGCCAAGAAGTACCAGAACCAGGGCGTGTCGCTGTCCGACCTGATCAACGAGGGCAACCTTGGTCTCATTCGGGCCGCCCACAAGTTCGACGAAACGAAGGGCATCAAGTTCATCTCGTACGCCGTCTGGTGGATCCGTCAGGCAATTCTGCAGGCGCTCGCCGAGCAGTCTCGCATCGTGCGGGTGCCGCTCAATCGGGCCGGCACGTTGCACCGCATCGGGAAGCGCGCGAACACGCTGCTGCAGGAACTCGGTCGGGAAGCAACGCACGCCGAGATTGCCGAAGGAATGGACATCACCGAGGAAGAAGTCACAAAAACGATGGCGATTTCGCAGGTGCATTTGTCGCTCGATGCGCCGCTCACGCCGGGTGAAGACAACCGACTGCTCGACTACCTGCCGGACACGAATCACGCCACCCCCGACGAGCAGACCTTCGAGAAGGCGCTGACCGAGGCCATCGAGGACTCCCTCGGCAGCCTCAAGGATCGCGAATCGAAAATCCTCCGACTGTACTTCGGGATCGATGATACGGATCCCATGACGCTCGAGGAGATCGGCTCGCTGCTCGGCATCACCCGTGAGCGCGTGCGTCAGATCAAGGAAAAGGCACTGTCTCGCCTCCGTCACGTTTCCCGTTCCAAGTCGCTCGAAAGCTTTCTGGGCTGAGCCCACACTGATTCTATGGCTTCTACGTATTCTTTCGACGTCACGACCAGCGTCGACCTGCAGGAAGTGGACAACGCGGTCAATCAGACGCAAAAGGAGATCGCCCAGCGATTTGACTTCAAGGGCGCCTTGGTCGAGATCGAGTTCAAGCGTACCGACAGCATTGTGAACCTGGCCACTGACAGCGACATGCGCATGGAGGCGTTGTTCGATGCGCTGCGCGGAAAGCTCATCAAGCGTGGCGTCCCGGTAAAGAATCTCGAGATCGGCGACGTAAAGCCCGGTGGGGGCGATGTGTTGCGTCGTGAGATCAAGTTGAAGATGGCGCTCGATTCCGATCAGGCGAAGAAGGTGTCGGCCACGATCAAAGATGCGAAACTCAAGAAGGTCACGGCCAGCATTCAAGGCGATCAGGTGCGCGTGTCGAGCCCCGACAAGGATGCGCTGCAGGACGCGATTGCCGTGCTTCGGAAGGCGGACTTCGAGGTGGAGCTGCAGTTCGGGAATTTCCGATAGGGGGCCGCTAGGCTAGCTTTCCTCCATGCTCAAGTTTGGTTTGGTCACCCTCGGGTGCGATAAGAACACGGTAGACTCCGAGCGGTACCTGGCCGATCTCGTCGCTCATGGCGGTGAGCAGGTAACCGACCTGCGTGAGGCCGATGTGGTGGTGGTCAACACCTGCGGGTTCATCGACGCGGCGAAGGCCGAATCGATCGAAGCCATTGTGGCCGCGGCGCGCCTGAAAGACGACGGCAAGTGTCAGGCGGTGTTCGCCATCGGTTGCATGGTGGAGCGGCACAAGGCGGAGCTCGAGGAGGCGTTGCCCGAGGTCGATGTGTTCCTCGGCAACTCCGAGACCGATCGATTGATTCCGGAGCTCGTGGCGCGCGGACTGCTGGGCGGGTCGCTGGTGGAGCATCCCGGGGTGCGCCTGTTCGGTGGCGACCTGCCGCATGTGCGATACCTGAAGATCTCCGAAGGGTGCGATCATGGCTGCGCCTTCTGCGCGATCCCGCTCATGCGCGGCAAGCACCGCTCGTTCGCGCTCGATGATCTCGTGATGGAAGCGCAGCTGCTGGAAGTGCAGGGCGCGCGCGAGATGAATCTTGTGGCGCAGGATCTGGCGCACTACGGCCGCGATCGTCGTGACGGCGTGGCGCTGCCCGAGCTGCTCGAAGCGCTGGTGCGCGAAACATCGATCCCGTGGATCCGCAACATGTACCTGTACAGCACCGGCATCACGCCGCGGCTGTTGGAAGTCATCGCCGCGAATCCGCGCATCGTGCGCTATCTCGACACGCCGATGCAGCACGGCTCTGACGCGGTGCTCGCGCGCATGCGTCGGCCCGAGCGTCAGAAGACGATCCGCGAACGGCTCGCGCAGTATCGCGCGATCGTGCCCGATCTCGCCATGCGCACGTCGGTCATCGTGGGTTTCCCCGGCGAAACGGAAAGCGACTTCGAGATTCTGTGCGATTTTCTCGAAGAGCTGCAGTTCGATCGCGTCGGTGTGTTCACCTATTCGGCGCAGGAAGGCACGCGCGCGAACAGCCTCGACGACGACGTAGCAGATTCGATCAAGCAGGAGCGCAAGGAGCGGATCGAGGAGCTGCAGCGCGCCATCACGTCCGAGCGCTACGAGCGCTTTCTCGGTGTCGAAGCGCGTGTGTTAGTGGAGCGCGCCTCCGACGTAGCCGGTGAGATGCTCTGCCGCGCCCCGTGGCAGGCGGATGACATCGACGGACTCGTGCATGTGCCAATCAGCGCGGCGTCGGGCATCATGACGCCCGGTTCCTTCGCCGACGTGCGCATCGAGCACGTCGTCGACGACTACGATTTCCGTGCCACGCTGTTGCGCGTGGCAGCGCAAGCCACGGCGCCAATTCGTCGCGCGTCGCGCACGCTGCCGCTCGTAAACAGTGAGATGCCTGCCAGTTCTTCCGTCGGGAGTTTCGGCCGATGAGCAGTCCGACAGAACTCGCCGCCATGTTGACGTCACGCCCGGGCGCGCGTTCGGCCGAAATCATGGCCCGAGCGCGCGCTCGTTTTCCGGGCGGCGTGAACTCGCCCGTACGCGCCTTCGGTGGCGTCGGTGGCGAACCGTTCGTGGCCAAGCGTGGCAAGGGTGCGCGCATATGGGATGCCGACGGCAACGAGTATCTCGACTACATCCTGTCGTGGGGGCCGTTGGTACTGGGGCACGCGCCCGACGTGGTGCTGGAAGCGGTTTCGCGTGCCATGCAGGACGGCACAAGCTTCGGCATGCCTACCGAGCGCGAAGTCGAGTTGGCCGACAAGATTGCCGAGCGGATGCCGCACATGGAGATGATGCGTTTTACGTCCAGCGGCACGGAAGCGGCAATGACCATTGCGCGGCTGGCCCGCGCGGTCACGGGGCGTGAGTACATCCTCAAGTTCGAAGGCTGTTATCACGGCCATGCCGATGCCTTTCTGGTGCGTGCAGGGTCGGGCGTGGCCACGCTCGGATTGCCAGATTCGCCGGGTGTTCCGGAGGCGTTGGCCAAGCTCACGCTCACCTGCCGCTACAACGATCTCGAGGAGGCGGCCCGCATCGCCCGCGAATTCCCGCTGGCGGCAATCATCCTCGAACCGATCGTGGGCAACAGTGGATTCATCGAGCCGCTTCCCGATTTCATTCCGGGATTGCGGCAGATCGCTGACGAAACCGGGGCGTTGCTCGTCTTTGACGAAGTCATGACCGGTTTCCGTATCGCCTTTGGCGGCGCTCGCGAGCGCTTTGGAGTCACCCCCGATCTCACGGCCCTCGGCAAGGTGATTGGCGGGGGGCTGCCGGTGGCTGCCTACGGTGGCCGCCGTGAGCTCATGCAGCACGTGGCGCCCACGGGCAAGGTGTATCAGGCCGGCACGCTGTCGGGAAATCCGTTGGCGATGGCGGCGGGACTCGCCACGCTCAACGCGCTGACACAGAGCGTGCACGACGCGATCACCGCGCAGACGGCCGTGCTGGTGCAGGGGATGCGCGACATCGCCGCGCGCCACGGCGTTCCGTTCTCGGCTAATCATGCCGGTTCGATGTGGGGCTTCTTCTTCCGCGACCAACCCGTACACACGTACGACGACGCGAAACTGTCGGACACGGCGCTGTTCAAGCGGTTTTTCCATGCGGCGCGCCGACGTGGCGTGTCATTCGCTCCGTCGGCGTTTGAGGCGGCGTTCATGTCGTCGGCGCATGGCGATGCGGAGATCGCCGAAACACTTACCCGACTCGACGACGCGCTTGCCGCGGCCGTTGCGCAACGGGACTAGCCCAGGAGTTCATGCGCGCGCTCATCGCAGGTGCCTTTGGTATGCTGGTGGCGGCCGCCGCCTTCACGGTGGCGTGCGCGCCACGTGGTGGCACTGTTCGCCTTGGTATGCCGACGCCCGTGGTGGAGGGCGCGATTCCGGGTCCGATCACCGGCGAGGCGCATGGGCGACTGGACGGACGCGACCGGATGGCGCGCATCGCGCTGGCCGGCAAGGCGCAGCAGGCGCCGGTGTCGGCCACCGGGCGCTGGCGGATCGACGAGCAGGGCGGGCGTACAAAGTTGGTGAGTGGTCAAGGAGCGGAGCAATGGCGCATTGAGCAGCGCGGCGGGTTGCTACGGGTGGCCGGTGACAACGGAGACGCCACCCCGTGGCGCGCGGGTCCGTTCGTGGCTCGCGCGTCTGATGGCGGCTCAACGCTGCGCTACGACAATCGACGCTATCGCGGCGAATTGTGGTTCACGCCCACTGATAGCGGCATTTTGGTGGTGAACCGCCTGCCGGTGGAGGATTACCTCCGGGGCGTGGTACCGATCGAACTTGGCACACGCCAGCCCAGTGATCGGGCGGCGCTCGAAGCGCAGGCCATCGCGGCGCGGAGCTACAGCTACATCCGCGTGCCGTCCGACGCGTCGATCGAGCCGCGGTCGGGGTGGCATATGGTGGCCACCGTGCAGAATCAGGTGTACGCGGGCATGGACGTAGAGGCACCGATCGTGAACGAGGCGATCGACAATACGGCCGGGCTGGTGATCCGCTACGACGGACTGCTGGTAGACGCGCCCTACTACTCGTCATGCGGCGGTCGAACGGCGGCTCCCAAGGAATCATGGCGCGATGTGCGCGAGGAGCCCTATCTGCAGTCGGTAGACGACACCGATCCCCGCACCGGGCGCCCCTATTGCGATCTCTCGCCCCGTAACCACTGGACCGCGGCGTTCGACGAAGGGCAGCTCGGCGAAACGGTGCGACGGGCGCTGGCGGCCGCGGGTGCGCGCGATCCGCGTCCGGGCATGGTTACCGAGCTGCGTGTGGAGGGTCGGACCGCCTCCGGTCGGGCCACGGCGCTGGTACTGCGCACTGATCGCGGCGACGTGACCGTGCGCAACAACGAAATTCGCAATGTGCTGCGCGATGCGCGTGGCGCGATCCTGTCCAGCACGTATTTTTCAGTTGACCGCGAATCCCGTGCTCGTGGACACCTCTCCGGTGTCAGCCTGCGCGGCCACGGCAACGGCCACGGAGTGGGGATGTGTCAGTGGGGCGCGATCGGCCGGTCACGGGCCGGCATCGACGCCCGCACAATCCTGCGTCACTACTATCCGGGGACCGTCGTCGGGTTCGCCGACTGATCTGTCATCTCCGGAGGCGTGAATGAAAGACGGCGTCCGTATTGCCGTCGTCGGCACGGGTGCAATTGCCCAGCTGACGCACATCCCTGTTCTGTCCAAGCTGCGCGGTGCCAAGCTGGTCGCGCTGTGCGACAATGATGCGGCCAAGGCGCGTGCGCTGGCCGATCGCTTCGACGTGCCGGACGTGTTCACCGATTTCGAGGAATTGCTCGACAGCGACGAACTCGACGCGGTCATTATCTCCACGCCCAATCACCTGCACGAGCCGCACGTGCTGTCGGCGCTGCGCAAGAAGTTGCACGTGTTGTGCGAGCGCCCGCTGTCGCTCTCCACGCGCGGCATCGAGCGGTGTCTGGCCGCGGCACAGAAGGCCGATCGCCGGTTGGTGGTGGGGCACAATCATCGGTTCCGATCCGACGTGCAAGCGCTCGATCAGTTCATCCGCAACGCGGAGCTGGGGCAGGTCACGTCGATACGCGCCGGTTCGTTGCATGTGAAGCACACGGCCGATGGCTGGCGAAATCGCCGCGCCGAGTCGGGTGGCGGCGTTTTTCTTGAGCACGGGTTTCCCCTGCTCGATCTCGCCATGTGGCTGGCCGACGGCCCAAATCCGATCCGCGTCGTGTCGTCGATGCGCCGAGGCCGCGCCGCCGGTTCGGTGGAAGATGCGATGCAGGTATTCCTCGAGTGTGAAAACGGTCTGGTACTCAACATCGATGTGTCGTGGTCGTACGTGGGTGACGAAGACCGCTGGTGGTTCGAAGTGCATGCAACGCGTGGCTCCGCGCGATTGGCCCCGTTGCGGGTGACGAAAGAGCTGAACGGACGCCCGGTCGATGTGTCGCCCTCGGGTGCCGCGGCGCGCGAAAGCCCGTTCCTGCAGAGCTACCGGGCGGAGATCGCACACTTCCTCGCGGTCATCAACGGGGACGTACCGTACGAACCGCCTGCCGATCAAGTGCTCGTGCAGAAAGTGATCGAGGCGATCTACAAGGCCGCCGACGACGGGAAAGAGTTCCGCTTCTGATGGCGGTCAAGGCGGTTCGGCGTGCACTGGCGGCGGCGATGCTTCTCGCATCGTCGACGTTGACGGCTCAAACGACTCTGTTGGCGCAAACGCCGCCGCCGCCCGCACCCGGTGTATCGGCGCCGCTCGACAGCGGGCGGGCGGTGCGAGGCGCGCGCATGTCGGTGGCGATCATCACGTACGGTCCGGGCGAGTTCGTGTTCGAGAAGTTCGGACACATCGCCCTCGCGCTCACCGACAGCAGCACCGGTCAGGACATCGCCTTCAACTGGGGCATGTTTGACTTCAATCAGCCGAATTTTCTCGGGCGCTTTCTTACCGGTGACACCAAGTACTGGATGGCCGGCTTCCGTACCGCGGATTTCAACGCCGCGTACAGGGGTGAGAATCGCACCATCCGCCGGCAGGAACTGCAATTGAGCGCCGTGCAGCGTGGCGCCATTGCCGACTACGTAAGTTGGAATGCACAGGACGCGAACAAGTACTATCGCTACGACTACTACGCCGACAACTGCGCCACGCGCGTGCGTGACGTGCTGAACTGGGTACTGCAGGGGCAACTTGAAGCGCCGTTTCAGGTGCCCGGCAACGGACGCACGTGGCGCAACGAAACGGCGCGCATCACGGCCAGCGATCCGCTCGTGTATCCCGGTATTCAGGTGGCGCTGGGACGTCATGCCGATCATATCCTCACCAAGTGGGAAGAGTCATTCATGCCGGAGCTGCTGGCCAATCACCTTGCCGCGCTTACCGTAAGCGATGCGAGCGGCGCGCCGGTAAAGCTCATTGCGAGTGACTCCGTGCTCTTTACCGCCGATCGCCCTGCGATGCCCGACCAGGCGCCGTCGCGGGTACCGATGGCGCTGGTACTTGGTTTCGTGCTTGCCGCGCTCGTCGTGCTCCTGGCCGGCGTGCGCGCGGGTGTCGCGCGGTTTGTGCTAGGCGCCTTTTCCGCGCTCTGGTTTGGCCTTGGTGGCCTACTTGGTACGGCATTGCTGATGGCCGGTACGGTCACGAAGCATATGCCGTACATGGGCGCCAATCACACGATGCTGCAGCTGCATCCGCTCATGCTCGTAGCCGCCGTCGTTGTCACCATGGCGCTTTGGCGGGGCACGCGCCGCCGCGCCGCCGTCGGTGTCTCGGCGCTGGTCGCCCTCCTCTCGGTCGTCGGTCTGGTCCTCCCGCTCATGCCCTCGTTGTATCAACAGAACGGTGTCGTGCTGGCGGTGGTGGTACCGGTGCACCTGGCGTTCACCATCGCGCTGCGGCGCCTTCCACCTCGCTCCGTGCGCACTTCCCCATGACGACACATCGCATCGCGGTTGGCATTGACGTAGGCGGGACGTTCACCGACCTCGCCGCGTTACACGCCGACGGCACCGTGCACACATCGAAGGTGCTCAGCGTGGCGAGTGATCGCGCGGTCGGCGTACTCGAAGCGCTGCGCGTGGCCTCGCTAGACGGCGCGCAGATCGCGCACATTGCGCACGGCACGACGGTAGTGACCAATTTGCTGCTCGAACGCGCGGGTGCCCGTGTCGTGGCCTGCGCCACGGCAGGGTTTACCGATCTGCTCGAGCTGCGCCGGCAGGAGCGCGCGGCGCTGTACGACCTGGCGAAGCATCATCCGCGTCCGTTGGTGGAACCGGCGCAGGTGATTCCGGTGCGAGAGCGGATTACGCCCGACGGCGTTACGCTCGCGCTGACTGACGAGGCGATCGCCGAGGTGGTCAATGCGGTGAAGGCGCAGCAGCCGGATACCGTGGCGATCACGCTGTTGCACGCCTACGGCGATCCGTCGCACGAGCGCGCGCTCCGTGATGCATTGCGTGAGGCGCTGCTGGAGGCCGGCCTGGCCGCCGATGTGGTGTGCTCGCACGAAGCATTGCCCGAGATCCGCGAGTACGAGCGCATGGCGACCACCGTCGCCGAGGCGTATGCGCGACCGGCGGTGCGTCGCTATCTCTCGGGGCTTTCCGAGCGGCTGGCGCAGCACGCGTATCCCGCACCGCGCGTGATGACATCGGCCGGCGGCACGCTGTCGGCGCACGATGCCGCGTCGCATGCGGCCGCGCTGGCGTTGTCGGGGCCCGCCGGCGGCGTGACTGGAGCCGCGGCGATCGCCCGTGCCCTTGGTGTGTCGCGGGCGCTCACGATCGATATCGGCGGCACCAGCGCCGATGTGGGATTGGTGGACGACGGCGAGCCACTGGTGGAGCGCGGCGGTGCCGTGGCCGGTGTGCCGATCGCTTTGCCGCGCGTGTTGGTGGAGGCGGTCGCGGCGGGCGGTGGCAGCATTGCCTGGCTCGACGACGGTGGCGCGCTGCGTACGGGGCCGATGAGCGCCGGAGCTTCGCCCGGTCCGGCGGCTTACGGACGTGGCGGTGTGCGCCCTACGGTCACCGACGCGCATGTGGTGCTGGGCACGATCGCGCCGGGCGAGTGGAGCGGCGGCGTGCACATCAGTCTCGAACGCGCACGTGCCGCCGTCGATACGATCGCCGCGCCGCTGGGGGTGTCGCTGGAACGCGCGGCCGAGGCGATGATCGCCACGGCCGATGCCACGATGGCGCGCGCACTGCGTCGCGTGTCGGTGGAGCGCGGTGTCGATCCGCGTGACGTGCCGCTCATCGCGTTCGGTGGCGGTGGTCCACTGCACGCCTGTGGACTGGCGGAGCGGTTGGGGATGCGCCAAGTGATCGTGCCGCCGCATGCCGGCGTGCTGAGCGCCGTCGGTCTGGCGTTGGCCCCCGAACGCCGTGAAGCGCTCGTGAGCGTGATGCAACGCGCCGATGCGCTCAGTACGGCCTCATTGGCGGCGCTCCTCGAGCAGCAGTCGCGGGCGCTGCGGTCCGATGACGACGAGGAAACGTCGCTCGACGTGCGCTGGTGGCTGCGCGCACGGTATGAAGGGCAGGGGTATGAACTCGACATCCCCGTGCAGCCGGGCGACACACCAACGGCGATCGCGGAACGGTTCGTGGCGCGGCATGATCAGCGTGCGGGGTTCGTGCTCGACCGGCCGGTGGAGTTTATCAGCGCGCGCACCACGCTCAGCAGCGCGCCGTGGCCGGTGCATTTTGCACGGCCTTCGCGCGATGGACAGCTGCCACACGATATGGACGATGGACGCGCCATGGTGCGGGTGCTTGAAGGTCCGGCGGTGGTGCGGCTGCCGGATGCGACCATGCGGATCGCGCGCGGCTGGACCGCGCGATCGCTGGACATCGGAGGATGGATGCTGGAGCAGCAACGATGACGATGTCGAAGACCACGAGTATCGGACGCATTCTCGGCACGCCGGTACCGATGCTGGTGCCGTCAAGCGGCCCGGTGCATGTACTGCTCGTAGGCGAAGCGCCCGGCCCGCGCGGCGCCGACAAGAGCGGTGTGCCGTTTCTGGGAGATGCCGCCGGCAAGGGATTGTACGACGTACTCGTGCGACTGGGGGCGATGGCGCTGCCGCCGGAGATTGAGCGCATGGAGTGGGATGGCGCGCTGTTTGTCGCCAGCGGCATCGTACCCGTGGCGAAGGGCGTGGCGCTGGGTAACGCGTTTGACTGCTGCCCCACCGATAACGGGGCGACGTTCCGCGCACCCACGCGTTCGGAGCTGGAAGGCCCCGCGAACCTCGCCCGACTCACGCGCGACATTGACACCCTGCGCGCACGTGGGCTCAAAGGTATCGTGACACTCGGCCGCGTGGCGACACGCACGATCGACACGCTGTTCAAGCGCACGCCGATGCCGGAACTGGCGCGTCGCGCGCTACCGCATCCGTCGGCGCAGGGACTGTTATCGATGGCACCCGATCGCGGCAAGGGTGCGAAAATGGCGGACTTGCAGGAAGCGTGGATGGTGCGTTGCCAATACGCGGTGCTGCAAGCCGGTTACCCTGCCCCTGAGGTTGACAACTCATGACGTCCCCCCGCGCGCGCTTCGATGCGCTCGAACTGACGGTGTTTTCGCAGGGTGTTGCGATGCTGGCCGAGGAGATGGGCGGACTGCTGGAGCGCAGCAGCATCTCCCCGAACATCCGCGAGCGTCGTGACGCCAGCTGTGCGTTGTTCGATGCCGACGGGCGCATGGTCGCGCAAGCGGCGCACATTCCCGTGCACCTCGGCGCCATGCCGGAGTCGGTGGCAGCGGTGCGTGCCTGTAGCGCCGCACCGGGCGATGTGTTTCTCCTGAACGACCCGTCGCACGGCGGCTCGCATCTCCCCGATCTCACGATGGTCGAAGTGATCGCCGACGCGCACGATGCGCAACGCATTATCGGCTATGCCGCCGTGCGCGCGCATCATGCCGATGTGGGCGGCATGAGCCCCGGCAGTATGCCGTTCGGAGCAACCGAACTGTTTCAGGAGGGAATTATCGTACCGCCGGTGCGCATCGAGCGCGGCGGCGTAGCGCAGGACGATGTGATGCGGCTGGTGCTCGCCAACGTGCGCACACCCGAAGAGCGTGAAGGCGACCTGCGCGCGCAACGGGCGGCCTGCGCGGCCGGACGCACCGGCTGGCAGGCGCTGCATGCCAGGCTCGGTGCCGATGCGTTGGGCGACGCGGTGAATGCGCTGCTCGATTACACCGAGCGGCGCGTGCGGGCGCGACTGGAGCTGTTGGAAGGCGCGGAGGGGCGCGCGGCCGATGCACTGGAAGGTGACGGCGTGAGCGACGCGCCGATTCCGGTGGTGGTGCAGGTGCGCGTACAGGACGCCACGCTCCATCTCGATCTCACCGGGACGTCACCGGCGGTGCGCGGCAATGTGAACGCACCGCCCGCCGTCGCGCGGGCAGCGGCGGTGTTTGTGCTGCGCGTGCTGTGCGACGATGATGTGCCGGTGAACGACGGCGTCGCGCGCGCGCTGGCGCTCACGATTCCCGACGATTGCGTGGCGAACGCCAAGCGGCCGAGTGCCGTGGCGGCCGGCAACGTAGAGCTGTCGCAGCGCATGACCGATGTGTGCTTCGCCGCGCTGGCGGCGGCGGCGGCCAGTATCGGCGTACACGATTTGCCCATTCCTGCGTGCGGGCAGGGGACGATGAACAACGTCACGCTCGGGGCGCCCGGATGGAGCTTCTACGAGACGCTTGGTGGCGGGCAGGGCGGCAGCGCACGTGGCGACGGGCCGGATGCCGTGCATGTGGGCATGAGCAACACGCGTAACACGCCGGTGGAATCACTCGAGCGCGCGTACCCGTTGCGGGTGGTGGAGTACTCGGTACGTCGCGGCAGTGGTGGCGCCGGTGCCAGTCGCGGCGGCGACGGCATCGTGCGTGCGTATCAGGCGATGGTGCCGTGCACGGCCACGCTGCTTACCGAGCGTCGCCGGGTGGCACCGCCCGGGGCGAACGGCGGCCACGATGCGCAGCCCGGGCGGAACTTGCTGAACGGCGAAGTGCTGCCAGCCAAGTGTCGTGTGAGTATGAACGCTGGGGATGTGCTCACCATCGAGACGCCGGGCGGCGGCGGGTGGGGCGTGGCGTAATCCCGTGCATCGATGAACTGATCGCACGGAGCAAACGAGAGCAAGAGAAAAAGAGTCAACCTCAGTCGGCCCCCTTGGTCTCCTATTCTCCTTAACTCTGTGAGATCGGTTCAGCGGCACCATTGATCGCGTCGAGTGCCCGATCACGCAGAGATGCAGAGGGCGCAGAGCACGCAGAGGGAAACATCTGTGCAGTTGATCGGTACTCGGTGGGCCATTGCAAGCAGCCCTCACACCGTCAGCGCCAACCCTTCCCACGCCGCCAGCACGCGCAGCGCACTCCCCGCCCGCGTCACCATCGCGCGACTCTCCTCCACCATCCGCTCGATCGCCTCATCATCGCGATCGGGGTGATGGTGAAACAACACCAGCATCCCCGCGCCGCACTCGATGGCCAAACGCGTGGCCTCCAGTGATGACGAGTGGCCCCACCCCACGTGCGTGGGCAATTCGCTGTCGAGATACGTGGCGTCGTGAACGAGCATCGGGACGTCGCGCAGAAATGCCGTAAGCCGCGCACGCCACGCGCTCGCCGCCGCCGACTCGTCGGCGTACCCCAACTCATTATCCGGAGCATAGGCTACCGCCGGGCCGCGCTCGTCATCAATGCGCAACACGGCGGCTTCACCGGGGTGTTGCGCGGCAAAGCGATGCACGCGTGAGGTGCCGACGTGTCGGGCCGTGGAGTGCTCCCAATCGCCCACGCCAAGGCGGCTGCGAATGCCGCCGACATAGGGAAACATCGGCGGCGACAGCAGAGCATCCACGAACGGCTGCAGCGACGCGGACTCACCGTCACCGCAACAGATCTCCACGTCACGCGCCTGGGTGATCAACGGCGCGAAATGCGACAGGCCCAACACATGGTCACTGTGCCGATGCGAGAGAAAAATGTGCACGGTGCGACCGTCACCATCGCTCATGAGCTGCGCGCCCAACGCGCGGATGCCGGTGCCGGCGTCGAGAATCAGAATACCGTCATCGGCGGCGCGCACTTCCACGCACGGCGTGTTGCCACCGTAACGCACCGTGTGCGGTCCCGGACTGGGGCAGGTGCCTCTGGTTCCCCAGAAGCGTATCCGGTACCGTAACGGAACTCCTGGTGGCATCAGCAGCGCAATCGGCGGCGAAATCAGCTGCGCGGACGGGCGCGCGCTTCGACAGCCGCCCGATCCACGATCGTGACCACGCGCCGCTGCACGGAGAGCAGTCCCTTCTCCTGAAACTCCGCCATCGCGCGCGACACCGTTTCTCGGCTCGCGCCGATCATCTGCGCGATCGTCTGGTGCGTGAGCTGCTTCACCAGCGTGGCCGGTTCACCGGGCGTGGCATGCTCCAGCAGCACCTTCGCCACACGACCGGGCACATCAAGCAACACCAGGCTGCCGATCGTGCCGTCGGCTTGACGCAAACGGCGTGAGAGCTCGACCATGAGTCCCCAAGCCACCTGTGGGCTCGTTTCCACCTGACGGCGGAAATCGGCGCGGCGCAGAACCAAGAGGCTGGACGGCTGCGTGGCAACCACATGGGCCGAGCGCGGACGTCCGTCGATGAGCGATAGCTCGCCGAAGTGGTCGCCCACGTTCAGCATATTCAGAATGACTTCGCGGCCGTCGTCGCCGATGAGGACAATTTTCACTTCACCCGAGCGAACGACGAACAACGCGTCGCCGGCGTCGCCTTCGGTGACGATCATCGCCCCCTTGGCAAAACGCTGCTCACGGGTGAGCTCGGCAAATCCACGCACGGCTGTCCGCTCAAGCTCGCGGAACAGCGGCACCGTGGAGAGAAAGTCGGTGATCCGGTCGAGCGAAACGCTCATCGTGGGCGGCGTGAATCGCAGGGGGGTAGTGCCGAACGTAACCATCGTGTGTCACCTCGGGTGGCCGGGTGCCTTCGCGGTATCCCGTGAAGGTACCAAGGTGGAAGCAGGAGGCAAGCGGACAGCCGGGAACTCCGAACCTGCTCTGGATCGCATGACGCGGTTATCTTTGAGTGATACCCGCAACGTCCACGTAGGTCCGCGCTTTGGTCGATATTTCCGATCCTCGCGAAGGGTACGATGCACGTCACGTGCCTCGCCGTGACTGGTATCACGAAGACCTTTGAACTCGAGCACACCCACTCAATGCTGACCCATCTTCGCGACCGCATGGCCGACGCGTTGCGCCGCGCCATCGAAGTGGAGCAGCTGCTGGCCGATCCGGAAACGGTGAAGGACGCGCCGCGGCTTGCTGCCCTTGGTCGCGAGCACCATCGCCTGGCCGAGGTCGTCAAAAAGGTGAACCGCTATACCAAGGCTGAGGCGGAGCTCGTCGATGCCCGTGAGATGGCCAATGGTGACGATGCCGACTTCGCCGCCGAGGCCAAGGCTGAGGTCGAACGTCTCGAGCAGGAATGCACCGCGCTCGAGAAGGCGCTGCTGCCGCTGCTCATTCCGCGCGACCCGCTCGACGACCGCCCCGCCATCTTCGAATTGCGCGCGGGAACCGGCGGCGATGAAGCGGCGCTCTTTGCCGCCGATTTGTTGCGCATGTACACGCGCTTTATCGAGCGGAAGGGATGGCGCATTGAAGGCATCTCCTACTCCGACGGTACGTTGGGCGGCGTGAAGGAGGCGGTGTTCAAGGTGATCGGCGATGGGGCGTTCGGCATGTTGCGGTGGGAGTCGGGCGTGCATCGCGTGCAGCGCGTGCCGGCCACCGAATCGCAGGGACGCATTCACACGTCGGCGGCCACGGTGGCGGTCCTGCCCGAAGCCGAGGAAGTCGACGTGAAGATCGAGGACAAAGATTTGCGAATCGATGTGTTCCGTTCATCGGGACCCGGCGGGCAGAGCGTGAACACCACCGACTCGGCCGTGCGCATCACGCACCTCCCGACCGGTCTGGTGGTCTCGCAGCAGGACCAGAAGTCGCAGTTGCAGAACAAGGCCAAGGGTATGGAAGTGCTTCGTGCGCGCTTGCTCGACCTTCGGTTGTCCGAGCAGGAAGCCGAGCGGTCGCGCATGCGCAAATCGCAGGTGTCCACCGGCGACCGGTCGGCCAAGATTCGCACCTACAACTTTCCGCAGGGACGGGTGACCGATCACCGCGTCGGCGTCACGCTGTACGACATTGATCGCGTGCTCGACGGCGATCTGGCTCCGTTCCTGGAGGCGATCGCGTTGGCGAACGCGGAAGAGAGCCTGAGTGGCTGATCCCGCGCGGCTGCTGCGCGACGTGGTGCACGACGCCGCGCGGCTGCTGTTGGCGTCGTCGGCACTGACGGACGAAGCCCGTGCGGAGGGTTCGGATCGCGACGCCGACCGCGAGGCTCGGTGGTTGGTGGCGGCCGTGTTGGATGTGGCGCCCGGCGAGCTGGGTCGGCTGCTGTCGGTCGGCCAGCTGGTGTCCGACGACCACGCGGCGCAGATCGATCAGGCAACGCGTCGCCGCGTGACCGGAGAGCCGATGGCCTACTGCGTGGGCAGCGCCCCCTTTCGCGATCTGGTGCTGCAGGTGGACCGACGCGTGCTCATTCCGCGTCCGGAAACGGAGATCGTGGTCGGTGAAGCATTGCGGCTCACCGCCGACCGCTCGGGCGGCATCGCGGTGGATATCGGGACCGGTTCGGGTGCCATCGCCCTCAGCCTCGCCACGGAAGGGCGATTTGAGCGGGTGATCGCGACCGACCTCTCCGACGACGCGCTGGCGGTGGCCGCGGCCAATGCGGCGCAGGTTGCCGTCGCACAGCCCACGGCGGCGTCGGTGGAGTTTCGGCAGGGGGCCGATCTGGCTCCGCTTGTCGGTGTGCTGGCCCGTGTGATTGTGTCCAACCCGCCCTACATTGCGTACAGCGAAGCGGCCGCCCTTCCTCGCAGCGTGCGGGATTGGGAGCCCACAGTGGCACTGTTGGCGGCCGATCAGGGCATGGCCCGCTACGAGGCGATCCTGGCGGGCGCGCACCGGCTCCTGGAGCCGTTTGGTTGGGTGGTATGCGAGGTGGATGCCCGACGCGCGCAGCAGATCGCGGCTCTGGCAATCACTCATGGGTATCAGCAGGTGCAGGTCGTTCGCGATCTCACGGGTCGCGAACGGGTACTGCTCGCGCAGCACGTCGCGGCGTAAATCTCACTTCATTGCTTCTACTCGGCCGAGGAGGCCGATCTCCATGCTCGAAAGCAAGGCGAAGGACCTTGGCCGCACGATCGGTCAAAGCGAAGAGTACAAGGCCGTGAAGCGCAGCAGCGAGGCGATGAGCGCCGATCGCGAAGCGACCACGGTGCTGCGTCAGATGGAGAAGATCCGCCAGGATGCGCAGGCGATGATCGATCGCGGCGAGGAGCCGACCAACGAGATGGAGCAGCAACTCGATACGCTGCTGCAGCAGGTCCAGGTGAATAGCGCCTATCAGGCCGCGATCTCGGCGCAGGACAATTTCGACAAGCTGATGCTGCGCGTGAATCAGTGGATCGCTGATGGAATCCGCGCTGGTGCCACCAGCTCCATCATCCTTGGCTGATCCGATCGCCATGTCGGGAGTCGCTGGCGGGTGCTTCATCGTGCTGGAAGGAGGCGAGGGGGTCGGCAAGACGACGCAGTGGCGTCGGGTGGCCGATCGGCTTGCGGCGGCCGGCCATGATGTGGTGGCGTTGCGGGAGCCCGGTGGTACGCCGGCCGGTGACGCGCTGCGGACGGTGCTCCTCGACCCGACGTCGGCGTTGACGCCGGAAACCGAGGCGCTGCTGTTCGCCGCGTCACGCGCGCAGTTGGTGCGTGACGTGATCACTCCAGCGATGCATCGCGGGGCCGTGGTACTGGTCGACCGGTTCTTGCTATCGACCTACGCGTATCAGGGTCGCGGGCGCGCGTTGTCGGTGGATGCACTGCGTGCGGTGAATGCGTTCGCGACGGGCGGACTGGCCCCTGACCTTACGCTCTTGCTCTCGCTGCCGCTCGACGAGTCGATGGCGCGCATGCATGCGCGCGGCAGCGCCGACCGCATGGAGCGCGAAGGGGAGGCGTTCCATCGTCGGGTGCGCGCGGCCTTCGACGATGCGCTGCAGCCGGTCTGGCAGGCGCAGCATCCTGAGATCGGTCCGGTCATTGCGGTTGATGCCGCCGGCGACGTGGACGTGGTCACGGGGCGCTGTCTGACGGCTCTGGCCACGAAGTGGCCTCATCGTTTTTCCGGGGGGCAGGTGGAGCGTCTGTTGCCTGAGATCGGGGTGACCCATGGCTGAACAGCTGCCTGATGCGCCGCGCCGTTCCCGTCGTCGCGCGCGCGCGATCGCAGCGGCTGCGCTGTTCGTGGCGCTGTTATCGCTCGGTGGATGGTGGGCCGGTCGTGATCTCACGCCGGCGACGCGTCAGGCGCGCGCTCCGCTCGGTGGCGCGCGTCTATTCGATCAGGTTGTGGCCGCCGTGGCGCAGAAGTATGTGGATTCGCTCGATGGCAGCGCGATCTACGACAAGGCCGTGTCCGGGTTACTGCGGGAACTCGAGGATCCCTACACGACGTATCTGGCCGAAGACCGTCTCCGACGATTGAACGAGCAGATCAGCGGCGTCTATGCCGGTGTCGGTTTGCAGATCGACATCCGTGACGGCTGGCCGGTCGTTATCGAGCCGATCGTGGGCGGTCCGTCGGAGCGCGCCGGTGTGCTCGTTGGCGATCGCATTGTGTTGCTGGCGAAGGAGTCCACCCGCGGGTGGTCGCGCGATGAAACGTCGAAGGCGATGCGCGGACCGCCGGGATCGAGCGTCACGTTCACCGTGGAACGCGGTGATGCGCGCGTGAACTTCACACTGATGCGCGACAAGGTGCATTTGCGCGCCGTGCAGCGCGTGCAGCTGCTGCCGGACGGCGTGGGCTATGTCGACGTGAACGTGTTCAGCGCGCAAACGGCGACGGAGCTCAGTGCCGCCGTGGATTCCGTCGTAAAACTTGGCGCGCGTTCGCTGGTGATGGATCTGCGCGGCAATCCGGGGGGACTCCTGGAGCAGGGCGTCGCGGTGGCCGAGTTGTTCCTCGATCGCGGACAGAGCATCGTGCAGCTGCGCGCGCGCCCGGGCTCGCGGCCGCAGGTCTTCACCGATAGTCTTCCGCAGCGCTGGCCTACATTGCCGTTGGCGGTGCTTGTTGACCGCGCCAGTGCAAGCGCGTCGGAGATCGTGGCCGGCGCGTTGCAGGATCACGACCGCGCGATGGTGCTGGGTGTGACGTCATTCGGCAAGGGCAGTGCGCAGAGCGTATATCCGCTGTCGAACGGCGGCGCGTTGCGTCTGACCACGGCGCGATGGTACACGCCGGTGGGGCGGAGCATCAATCGTCCTTCGCCGCGGGACCGCGACGCGGAGTTCGACGATCACGCCGAGCTGTCGCTCCCCGACACCATCCGCCCGCGCTTTCGCACCGATGCCGGTCGTACGGTATTCGGCGGCGGTGGCATCACGCCCGACGTCATTATCGGCGACACCACGACGCCTCCGCAGGTGCAGTCGCTGGCGCGGGCGATGGGCAAGAACGCCGGTGCCTATCGCGATGCCGTGGCCAAGCAGGCGCAGGCCCAGAAGCGCCTGATGAACGGTCCGGGCGATCCGGTCACGCCGGCGATGCTCGACGCGTTGTTCGCAGATCTGGTGAATCGCCGCGTTGCCCCGCCACGTTCGGTGTTTGATAGCGCCGCGCCATGGATCTCGCGATCGCTCGGCTACGAAATGACGCGCGTGGCATTTGGTGCCGATGCCGACTTCATGCGGCGCACGCAGGATGACCGTGCGCTGCAGCGGGCAATGGAGCTGTTGCAGGGAGTGCGCAGTCCACGTGAGGTGTTCGCGAGAATCGCCAAGCGCGCGGTCGAAGTACCCGCGGCGTCGCGTTAGCGCGTCGCGTTAAGGGCTGCCGGGGATCTTCGTCGAGACCCGTACGCCCTTGGGCGTGACGAACTTGAACGCATCCTTCGGCAGCACCGCGCCGGGCGACCAGCTGGTAAGCGTGATGGTGCGATCGACACCCTGCCCATCGAGCACCTGCACGCGCACGGGACGCGCGTCCTTGTCGTCGAGCCATAAAACGGCCATGCTGAACGGCACCAAGCCCGGGCTCTTCGGCACCAGTTGCACGCGGCGTGTGCTGCGACCTTCAATCGGCATACTCTCGCCGCCGGTGATCGTGAAGGCGCGACGCGGCGTGTCGAGCAGTTGACCGAGCAGATCGGCCACGATCGCGCCGTCGGCATCGGCCGGCAGCTTCAGCACCTGGCCCGGCGTGCTGCTGGGGAGATACACCCACAAACTCTTACCGTCGCCCACAATGCGATCGCCGGCCGGTTCGGTGAACGTGATCGCCAGACGATTCGGGCGCTCCTGCACGAATACGCCACGCGAAGCGACGGTGCGACCAAGGATCGGGTTCGTAATCGTCTGGTCGAAGTTCGCCTGCAGTGTGCGCGTGGTCGACCACGACTTGGCCACGCGCGCATACGCCGCTTCGGCGTCCGCGAGATTCTGCGCTGACAGCGGAACCCACGCGGGAACGGCAATGGCCATGACAGCGGCCACCGCACGCGCGGAGAATCGATTGATGATGGTCATAGGTCTGACTACACGCGTGGGCAGAGCAGGTGCCCGAAGTGGACAGCGGCCGATCGGCCTGCTGTACTGCCCGTCACCATGGAGCAACGCGACCCGCTGTTATCAGCCTCGGGCCGCCGGCATCGGCGGCGTGGGGGCCAACTGGCGGTCGATCGCCCCGGCGATGAGGCGGAGCTGATGAACGAGCTCAGTGAACTGCTCCGGATACAGCGACTGCGCACCATCGGAAAGCGCCATGTCGGGCGTGGGGTGTACTTCCACGAGAATACCGTCGGCGCCGGCCGCGACGGCGGCGCGCGCCATCGGCGTGACTTTGTCGCGGAGTCCCGTGCCGTGGCTTGGATCGGCCATGATCGGCAGGTGCGAAAGCTTCTGCACCACGGGGATCGCCGTCAGATCGAACAGGTTGCGCGTCGCGCTGTCGAACGTGCGCACGCCACGTTCGCAGAGAATCACGTTCGGGTTGCCTTCCGACAGCACGTACTCGGCGCTGAGCAGCAGATCGTTGATCGTGGCCGCCATGCCGCGCTTCAGCAGCACTGGCTTGCCGAGTTTACCCACGTGACGCAGCAGCGAATAGTTCTGCATGTTGCGCGCGCCGATCTGAATGCAGTCGGCATACTCGGCCACCATGTCGGCGCCCCGCTCGTCCATCGCTTCCGTCACAATCGCGAGCCCGGTCTCATTGCGCGCGAGGGCGAGCAGCTTGAGACCCTCGAGGCCGAGTCCCTGAAACGCATACGGCGATGAGCGCGGCTTGAAGGCGCCGCCGCGGAGGGCATGTGCGCCGGCGTTCCGCACGGCATGCGCCGATGCGAGAATCTGCGCTTCGCTTTCCACCGAGCACGGACCCGCGAACACGACGACATCGGTGCCGCCCACACGGACGCCCGGTGCGATCTCGACGATCGTGTTCTCGTTCTTCCATTCGCGTGCGGCCTGACGATACGGCTTCTGCACGATGAGGACGTTGGCAACGCCGGGGAGCCCCTCGATGTACGACCAGTCCACCTGGGCGTCGTCGCCCAGCAGACCGATCGCCGTGCGCACGGCGCCCGGCATAGGGAGGGGCTTAAAGCCCTGTCGCACGATCTCGTCGCAGACCTTGTCGATGTCGGCGGCGCTCGCATTGGGCTGCATCACGACCAGCATGTCACGTCCTCAGAATTCGATGGACCAGCCGTCGGTCGCCAAGACCGTCGGACCAGTGTAGCACTCCGCCACGTCGCCGAGAATGTTTACGGCTTCCACGGGCGGATAAAAATGCGTCAACACGAGACGATGCGCGGCGGCGTGCGCGGCGAGCTGTCCGGCCTGTCGCGGTGTGAGGTGCTCGCGAACGGCCATCGACTCCGGCAATGAACACTCGGCGAGTAGCAGGTCGCAGCCTGCCGACCACGCCCCGAGCGCCTCGCTTTCACCGGTATCGCCGGTGTACACGAGACGGCGCGCCCCGTCACTCACGGAATATGCTACGCTCTCAGCGGTATGTGGTACCGGCTTCGTGCTCAGAGTGACCTGCTGGCCCACCCGCACGATCTCGTCGGGGACGAGTTCCCTGACCGTGAAGGGGAAACCGGGGGCCAGCATCCACGCGCCATAGACGCCCGCCATGCGCTCAATCAGGGCGCCGGTACCCGGCGGGCCATACAGCGTGACGGGGGCGCTTCGCGGTGGCAGCTGGCCCCAGCGCCAGCCCATGAGCAGGAGGGGGAGGTCGGCGATATGGTCGGCGTGGAAATGCGTGATCGCCACGTGTGTGATCGACTGCCATTCGATGCCGAGCGACGCCATGCGGTGCACCGAGCCGCTGCCGCAATCGAGCAGCAACCGAATCTCGGCACTCTCGACCAGATGCGCCGCGCTCACCCGCGTGGCATGCGGTGCGGCGGTGCCGGTGCCGACGGTGGTGAGCCTCACAAGCCGAGTGGAGACGACAATGGGATCAGCACGGTGATCAGCGCCCCTTGAACACAATACGGCGGAAGGTCGGTGCGCCGGTGCCGCTGTGGAACCGCGCTACGTACGCGCCCGGAGCGACGGTGCGGCCATCGCTGGCGGTGCCGTCCCACACAAAGCGGTTGTCGCAGTTGCTGCCGGCGCCCGGCACGCCACGACCGTACCGGCCGGCCGGAAACTGGGTCACGCCATCGAGCGCAGGCACGATCGAGCGCACGACGTTGCCGCGAAGGTCGAGCACATCGAGCGTGACCCTTCCCCCAGGCTCACCGACGTCGAACCAGAAACAGGTGCTGAATGCCGAGGCCGACGGAAACGGATTCGGGAAGTTCTGATAGAGAATCGTGGTAGTGGGCAGCGGTGGATCGACGATCAGAAACGAGGCGAGACTGGCCACGCGTACGACGTCACCGTTGGGGAGCGAGGCGCGCACGCTCCATCGGTACGATGTATTCGCCTGCAGATTGGTCGAGGCGCGGAACGTGGTGTCGAGCAGTCCGGCGGCGCCTTGTTCGGGGCGCCCTCCGTTGGTGATTTCCAGCGTGTATGCCCACGGGCCGGCCGCGGGTGTCACGCGCGCGCTCTTCCACACGAACAACGGACGACGCACATCGAAGATGTCGCCCGTCGGGGAGTTCGGTGCGATGAGCGTGAGCCACGCGGGCACGGTGCGAGGACCCGTGATCGGCGACTCGGCCACGACGCCGGTGGTTCCCTGCACACTCGCGCGCCAGTACACCGTGGCCTCACTCGGCAGGGCGCGCGTGATCTGCACGGCAATGGTCGTGTCCGACGTCGACACCGACAGGTCGGCCACCACCGACGCCACCGCGAAGTCCACCGTCGTCGCGATCTGCACGCGCACGCGGAGCGGACGCTGATTGGCGAAGCCGAGGGCGCGCACCACGAGCGACGGCGTGAGCGACGGCAATACCACGGCGGTCGGACCGTCGACCACGACGGACTGCCCCGACAGCAGTCGGGGCAGGGTCACGAATGCCCCGCCGCAGAGGAGCGCCGCGACGCCCCCCCACCGCCGCCGTGCGACCGGAGTCACGTGGGCGGCTGTTCCGCGGCGTCGTCGTCGCCGCCCTCATCGTCGACGTTCTCGTCGTCGACGTTCTCGTCGACGTTCTCCCCACCGATTTCACCGGCGATCGCGTCGTCGGGCACGACCGTCTCATCGACCTGCTGTCCGCCACGCAGGCGCACGCTCACAATCGACGAGACGCCCGGCTCCTGCATCGTCACGCCGTACACCGCATCGGCGGCTTCGGATGTTGTGCGTGGATTGTGCGTGATCACGATGAACTGCGTGCGTGACTTGAAGTCGTTCAGCATCTTCACAAAACGGCCGATGTTCTGGTCGTCGAGCGGCGCGTCCACTTCGTCCATGAGACAGAAGGGGCTCGGCTTGGTCAGGAAGATGCCGAAGAGCAGCGACAACGCCACGAGCGCCCGTTCACCGCTGGAGAGCAGGTGGATGCGTTGCGTCTTCTTGCCGCGCGGCGACGCGTGCACCTCGATGTCGCCATCCAGCGGCGAATCCGGGTTTTCGAGTCGGAGATCGCACTCGCCGCCGCCGAACATGCGCAAGAAGATCTGACGGAAGTTCTCGCGCACCTGCGAGAACGTGGCCAGGAACAACTCGCGCGCCGTGCTGTCGATCTCGCGGATGGCCTGATGCAGCGACTGCTTGGCGGCCACGAGGTCGTTGCGCTGTCCGGTCAGGAACTCCAGGCGACGCTGCTCTTCCTCATGTTCTTCGATCGCCAGCGGATTGACCGGTCCCAATTCGGTGAGCGAATCGCGCAACTGCTGCGCCTCGGCCCGCAAGACATCGGTCTCGAGGTCGAGCTCTTCGAATCCCGCCAGCAGGTCTTCGAGCGTGCGACGCCATTCGGTCTCAAGACGCTGGCGGATGGCTTCGCGACGGCCCGAGAGTTCGGTGTGGCGCAGCTGCGCACCGTGCAGCTGCTCGCCCAGCGCGGAGGCGCGACGCCGCGCGTCATCAAGCATGCGCTCGGCTTCGTCGAGTGCACTGGACGCGGCGGCCACCGCGCGCTCGGCGTCGGCCAGGCGGGCGTCGGCGTCGGCGAGGGTCTTCTGTTCCGTCTCAAGCTCCGAGCGCCAGCGGTCGAGCTGCTGCGCCAGATGTTGGTCCGCTTCCGAGAGGTTGGTGAGCTCGCGCGCCAGCGACTCGAGACGTGCGGCGGCGGTGGAGTCCTCTTCGTTCAATCGCTTCTCACGGTCGATCGCGACCGAGAGACGCGCCTGCGCCTGGGCTTGAGCAACCTGCCACGTGGCCCGTGCTTCGCGCGCCTGCTCTTGGTCGCGTTCGGCCACGGACATCGCTTCACGGGCATCGGTGATATCGGCATCGGCTTCGCCGGCGCGAGCGTGCAGCGCCTCGGCCTGCTGCGCCAGCTGCTTCGTGCGCGAGTCGAGCTCCTCGAGACGCGAGATCAGCCGTTCGGCCAACGCGCTCGATTGCTGGACCTCCCGTTCGGCGCGTTCACGACGCCGTTCGACTTCCTGCTGCACATCGGCCGCCCGACGCGACTCCTGTTGCGCACGGTTCGATGTTTCCATGGCCGCATGCTGCGCACGCTCCGCTTCTCCAAGCGCCAAGCGGGCGGCTTCGGCGGCCGTCATGCATGCGTCGCGGCGCGCATCGGCGGCGGCGAGATCCGACTCGAGTCGCGTAATCTCGGCGCGACGCTGCAGCGGGCCGGGTCCCGTGGCGGTACCGGGCAGGAATACCGCGCCACGCTCATCAATGAACGCTTCGCCGTTGTCGATCGCGCGCACCTTGCCCAGCAGCGCGCGCACCCAGCGGGACGCGGCGCCCGACGACTGCACGCTGCCGGCGAGCGCATCGGCGTCGGCCCCAAGATCAGTCACGACATCGAGCGGCAGCAGCAACAGCGGACCGGGCTGTGTATCGGCGTGCCATCGACGCACGGCGGCAGCGGCATCGGCATCGCGCACGACGATCGCGTGCATGGTGGCGCCGAGGTAGCGCTCAACGAGCTTCGCGGCATCGCCATCGGCGGTGAGGAAGTCGGTAAGCGGGCCGAGCACCGCGCCGTCTCCGAAGCGTTCACGTTCCTTGAGAAGCTTGGCGGCGGACGGGGCGAGGCCCACGCGCTCACGCTCGAGCGCCGCCAACGCGTTCAAGCGGCCTTCGAGTGCCGTGCGCAACTGCACGGCACTGGCCAGTGCACTGCGTGACTCGGCGTCGGCGGTCCGCGCGGTTGCTGCCGCCAAGCGCGCGCCTTCAAGCGCCTGCAGCGCGTCCTGCGCATTCGCTCGCGTGATCGACACCTGCTCGCGCGCGGCGATCAGTTCACGTTCGGTCACGTCGAGGGCGTCGGCCAGCTGTTGACGCTCGATCTCGAGCGCCTCGCGACGGTTCTGCGTTTCGAGATGCTCACGCGAGGCGCCATCGCGATCGAGTTCGATGCGACGCGCCTGATCGCGGTGCTCACGCACCTGCCGCTCGAGCTGCTCGAGCACGGCGCGCGATTGCTGCACAGCTTCGCGCGTGGTCTGCTCGGCGGTGAGGCGCTCGTGCAGCGCTTCACCGGCGTCGACCAGTTCCTTTTCGAGCGTGGTGCGATCGCCGACCGCGCGTTCACGGTCTTCGCGCAGGCGACGGCCGAACGCTTCGTTCTCCTTGCGCTCTTCTTCCGCGCGCTGCTTGCGCATGGTCGTGCTGCGCTGACGCTCCTCGCTGACGGCGAGTTCGCGCTCGAGCTTCTGCGTCTTGTCGCGCTGCTCGGTGCAGAGGCGCGCGAGTTCGAGACGGCTGGCTTCGGCAGCGGACCGTGCGCCATGCGCCTGCTCGCGCAGCAGTTCCACCTGCGCGATCGCTTCTTCACCGCTCGGAACGTCCTGCTGCAGTGCGGCGAGACGACCGTCAAGCGCGGACAGCTCCTCGTGCCACGCCGCCATCTCGCGAGTGGCCAGCGAGATCTCGACCTGGAATCGACGCGACATCAATTCGGCGTGTCGTTCGGCGCGACGTCGCTGACGCGCCAGCGAACGCACCTGGCTCTGCACTTCGTTGATGAGGTCGTCGAGGCGTCCGAGGTCGACGGTCGTTTCTTCGAGACGGCGTTCGGCGCTTCGACGGCGATCGCGATACAGCCCGACCCCGGCCGCTTCTTCGAACAGCTCACGACGTTCGTCTGGGCGGTCGGAGAGCAGGGCATCGATCATCCTGCTTTCGATCACGACGCCGGAATCGGCGCCGAGGCCCGTGCCACGCACCATATCCTGAATGTCGCGCAAACGACACGGCGCACGGTTCAGGAGATACTCGCTTTCTCCCGAGCGCAGCAGGCGCCGCGTGATCACGACTTCCTTGAAGGGGACCGGGAGTTCGCCTTCGGTGTTGTCGAAGTGCAGCGAAACCTCGGCCATGTTCACGGCCTTGCGTGACGACGACCCATGGAAGATCACGTCTTCCATTTTCGCGCCGCGCATTGCGCGCGCGCGCTGCTCGCCCAGTACCCACCGCACGGCATCGGATACATTCGACTTGCCGCTGCCATTGGGGCCGACGATGGCCGTCACACCTTTTTCGAACACAAACTCCACGTGATCGGCAAAGGCTTTAAAACCATGGATCTCGAGCTTCGTCAAACGCACTAGAACGCTCTCCCAGTTCGATAAACCAGCACCTGCGCGACGCGCAGTGCGCGCAAAGAATCCGCCAGCGGGGTGGCCTGCATCGGCGATTCGAACGCGCCGGTATACACATTCGCGCTGCCATCCGCTTGCAGCAGGGCGTATGCGATGATACCGCGATTCGCCAGCTCGGCGAGTCGCGTGGGGATCAAGGTGGGCGTGACGTTCCGCGCGAGTCGCAGCGCGTACGGCACCGACACGATGCTCCCCGATCCAACGATTTTCTGCGTGCGCAGCTTGGTCAGCAGCGACTCGGCTTGCGCGCGTGTCGATG
Organism: Gemmatimonadota bacterium; assembly: GCA_031363815.1. Taxonomy (GTDB): domain Bacteria; phylum Gemmatimonadota; class Gemmatimonadetes; order Gemmatimonadales; family Gemmatimonadaceae; genus Gemmatimonas. The sequence continues at coordinate 31,480 of JANLVC010000094.1, read as the reverse complement.
TCGCGCCAACCGTGACGCGGAACCACTGTTCGCTGCCCTCGGCCACGGGCGACAGCGCCACGGCGTCGAGCGCGCGGATGCGGGCGTCAGGCATGGCCGCGGCGCGCGTATTGGCCGTCGCGAAATACACGGCGTACCGCGACGCGGACGCCGAGTCGGCGGCGTTCTCGACGGGGAGTGGCGGTCCGGACGGCACGACGCTGTCGGAGACCGGAATAAGGGTGCCGGAGGAATCGCGCAGCAGCGAATCGCGTGGTGCGCTGTCGCTGCGAATCGACGTGTTCATGGGTGTCGGTGGCACGACCACCGCGGTGCTGTCGGGCTCACGCTGCTGGCCGGTAATCAGCTCCGCGATGGGCTCGGGTAAACGCGCCATGAGCTGCGGCCACAGGGTGCCGACCGCGACCGCAATCGCGCCGAGCACGGCAATGATGGCGATGAAGCGACGGCGGCGGCTCGACTCGTCTTGGGCGGCCGCAGCCCGTGCGCGCGCCGCATTCGGCCGCGCCGTTAACGGCGGCGGTTCGGGCGTGGGCGGTGCGGGCGGCGCAATGAGCGGCACACCCGGCGGCGTGGGGAATACGGTGTCACCGACGGGCATCAGCGCACCAACGTACGCGCACAAATCGGCGAAGCCAGGCGTCGCCGGGTTGGCAACGACTACGAGCAACGCCCCGACCTGAAAAAACCCGGCAGCCAGGCGACGCCACCGTTCATTCGCATACACGGCGTCGTGCGCCACCGCTTCCGTGCCGCTGGGCATCAAAAAGACGTTCTCGGCACCGTTCATCGGGCGCGCGATTTTGTTGAGTGACACGCCGTACAGAAAGCTGTCGGAGATGCCGTGCGGATCATCGCCTGTGAGCAGCGCTTCGATCGCGGGCGCTTCGCCGATCAAGTCGGCCACGGCCACGCGTCGGCGCAGTCCCTGTGCCCGCGCGAGTCCAAGCGCCATCGACGCCGCCAACGCGGGGTCGGTCGCGGCGATGACCACGGAGCAGATGCCGTCGAGCAAAGGAGCCAGGCGGCGACCCTCCATCTCCCACGATTCGGTCAGACTGAGCGGCGTCACGGTGCCCCCTCGAAGATCCAATAACTCTGTCCCGACGATTTGCCTACGCGCTCGGCGTCGGCGCGAGTCGGGTACGGACCGAGCACGACGCGGTACAATGTTTTCCCCGCACGATCAGACGTCGTAATGCGCGGCGATTCCCCATCCACACGAATGCGCGACGCGACCTGACGCGCCTGTTTTTCGTCGAGCACGGCGGCGAATGATACGGTGAAGGCCGACGTGGTCGCGGTATCCCGGCGCGCGGTGTCACTCACCATGTCGCGCGCCACGGTACGCGCGGCGGCGCTGTCGGCATAGTCTACCGAGTCGCGCGGCGCACTGGTGCGGAACTGCACGGGCTGGTCGAGTCCGGCGGCGCGTGGGCGGAAGCCGTTCCATCGCAATGTGTACCAGAACTGACGCGCACCACCCTTGACGGTGCGCATGTCAGCCAGCGACGACGGATGCGCAAACACTACGTCGTCGCCACGCGTGGTCGCGATCGCACCGTCAGGCAACACGAGCGGTAAGTCGCCACGCCACTCACTACGCACGACGCCGATCACGGCGTCGCTGCCAAGGCTGATCACGAACACCGAGTCGGCACCGCCGCGCGCCAGCAGCACGCGCCCCAGCGGGTCCATTCGCAGCGCCCGCGGCACGCCGGGCAGCGTAATCTTGCCTTTCACGCCTTCTTCGAAGCGATCGACGACGCGCAGCAGTTCCTCGTTTTCGATCGCCACGAACAGACGGTCACCGCTCGGGGTGGCCGCGATCGCCGTTACAGGATCGCCGATATCGATTTCGAGCGCCTTCGCCAGGTCGCGTGTTCGTACGGCGATGACTGCGTCGTTGCCCCCAAAGAACACGCGATCACCGACCGCACCGGCGGTGGCGCCGAGCGACTGCCGCAACGTGGTCTCGTTGCCGCCGATGTCGAACGACAAGCTGTCGGTAACTTCCTGACCGGGAGGACGTACGCGCCACACGATGGCACGATCGCCCTTGGCGCCGGCCACGATCAGCGAACCGTCTGTTTGCGCATACAGCGCGTGCGCGGGCAGCGTGGGGGTGAAGCGCCAGTCGCCGCCGCTGGGCGTATAGCGAGTAATCTCGCCGTTGGTGGTGAGGGCGTAGATCGCGCCACCGTCGGCCGACGACGCAACTGCCACGTCGTCGGTCCGTGACGTCGTCACGGTGCCGAGGCGCATATCGATGCGAACGGGAGCACCGCTGGTGTCCACGGCCGCGAGATACCCGTCTTCGGCGCCGAACGCGATGACGCGATCGAGGGCGGGGACACGGGAACTCGATCGCCAGAGCGTGGAATCGAGATCAGGATAGCGGGTAGCGCTCATCACGCCGCCGTCGCGCGAAACGCGCAACACGATCGGGTCCGGACCACCGGGAATACTGGGAGTGGCGTCGGCTCCGGAAGGGCGGGACGAGCGATCGGCACAGCCGCCGGCAACACCGCACGCGAGGAGCACGAGCGCCGTCACAATGAGCGTGCGCACCGGCGAAAAGTACCTGTCGAAGGCAGGTGCAGGGAGGGGAGACGGCAGGGGAAATCCCCCACCATCCCCCCTCGTGCCTATCCCGCGATCGGATGGGGGCCGCAGCTCAGTAGCTCGCGCCGAAGAACCACGTCCCGAAGCCCTTCGTGCCGGGACGGCTCATCGGTACGGCCCAGTCCCAGCGCACGATGGCGATGTTAAAGAGGTTGAGTCGTATGCCGAAGCCGTAGCTCTGCAGCAGCGCGCGCTGCCTTTCGAAGTTGTAGTCCTCGGGACGGTTGGCCACGACCTGCTGGCCTTTCGACCACGCCACACCGGCGTCGTAGAAGAACAGGCCGTCGATGGGAGGAAGTCCGATCGGCAGGCGGCCGCCGCCGAGGCTCCTGATGATCGGGAAGCGCAGTTCGGCATTGGCGAACGCCACCCGGCTGCCGATCAGCTCCACGGAGTTACACGACGCGCCGTCGTCGGTGGGCAGGCCGGTGCAGGAAATCGAGCCAAGGTCTTCGCGGTTGTAGCCGCGGATGAAATCGGGACGACCGATCCACTTTGGGAAGCGCAACTCGTCACGCCCGACCGCCATATTGGCCGTGAAGCGCGTCGCGAACGTGACGTAATTGAACAGGATCGGGTAATAGCCGCGGATGTCCGCCAGATACTCGGTCCACTTCCAGGTTCCCACGCTCGGCTCCACCTCAAGGCGTAGGCGGCGCCCGGAGATCGGCCCGGTATACCCGAACAGCGTGTTGTCGGTGACGAACGCCAGATACGGCGAGATGGTGTTGGCCGACGCGACGTTACGCGTGGGGCCCCGCTCAAAGCCCGTGGCGTACCCCTGCGTGTAGTCCACCGTGCGCGTGAAGGGAAACATCTGCTGATCGATGTTCTGAAAGCGCGCGCCCAGCTCAAATCGCGTGAAGCGGTTGAGCGGATACAGGCCGGCCGCGAACACCTGGCGCACGACAAGTCGCGTAATCTCTTGCGATTCCGAGAACTGGTTGTTGCCGAGCGGTTTCTGGTCGTAATTCGACAGCAGATAGATCGGCTGTTGAATCACACCGGTGGTGTACTGCAGACGGCCGCCAAGACTGGTGTAGCCCACGAACACCTGCGCGTCGCTGAGCTGCCCGTTGATCGCGCCGGAGAGTGCGAGACGCCGGTCACCAAGCAGATCACTGAGCACGACCGTGGTACCGCCAAACGTGCCCTGGCCGAATCCCCCCTGCTGATATCCGATCGACGGTTGCGCCACGTACTCCGGCGTGAGGCGCGCCTTGTAGCGGTACTCGCGGAATTTGGTGGAGTCGGGAAGATTGAAGTCGAAGCTGTCCATCAACGCGCGCACACTCACCGTTTCCGAGAGACGGGCCGCGACGGATACCGGAAGGTCGTTCGACGCGCGCGCGGATACGCCGACGATGGGTCGGTAGAACGATTGACGCGCGGCTGCGGTGTCGCTGAGCGTGGCGCGATTCAAATGCGCGGTCGGATCGACCTTGACCGGAATGATTGGCCCAGTGGTCGGCGTGTCGGGCGTACTGAGCTGCGCCACCACCGGCTCGCGATACGGCTCTTTCTTCAGCGACCGCGGGTTCTTGATCTTCCAGATCGCGTGGTCGGTCTTCTCGTAGTACACAAAGGCCAGCACGTCCGCGCCGCGCGCCCACGTGATCGCCGGCGACTGTTCGGCCACGGCCGTCACGGCACCCAGCACGTTGGTGAGCTGGAAGTGCTGCTTGGCCTCAAGGTCGTACAGAAAGATATTGGCGATGCCGGTGCGATCGGTGATGTACGCCAGCGACTTGCCGTCGGGCGCCCACTGCGGATTGAGACTGCGTCCGCCTTGTCCCTCGACGACCGTGACCTTCTGCGTTTCCAGATCGAGCAGCGACAACTTCCAGGCGCCGATCTTCAGGATGTCGAGGTCCATGTCGTCGCCGCGATCACTGGTAAAGGCGATCGTGCGCCCATCGGGTGACCACTGCGGCTGCAGATCGCCGTATGGATCCTTCGTGACCTGCGTGTAGCCGCCAGCGTCGAGGGACGCGATATAGAGATCGCTGGAGCCGTGCCGCATGCCACTAAATACAATCCGACGACCGTCGGGAGAAAAGCTCGGGCTCAGCACCTGATCGAGTTCAAAATCGAACTTTTTCAAGATCTTTCGCGTTTTCACGTCCATCACGTACAGCACGTCACGACCGCCACTCTGGCCAGTGAAGGCCAGCAGCTTTGCGTCGGGGGAGAAGGACGGCTGCGAGTAGATGTAACGAAGCTGTTCGTAGTCGGGATTGGTGGTGGTCTTCACGAGGCGCGCGATGCGCTTGCCCGTCTCGGCGTTGGCGAGATACATCTCGGGGAACACTTCCCCGCGCAGGAAGCTGCCGTACGCGATGTACGTGATGTACTTGCCGTCGTCGGAGAGCGCGGGCGCCACAAACAGGCTGGCGATGCTGCCCGAACGCTTCTGCGAGAGCAGGGGCTCGGCGAAGCTACGCGGGCGCTGGAGTTCGGCGACGGTGGGCAGGTACTTGTTCTGCATCGCCTGCTTCCACTCGGCGCTGAGCTCGTCGAGTGACAGACCGATTTCGCGACGGAACGCGCGATCAATGCCGACGCTGGGCACGGCGTTCATGATCTCGCCAATGACTTCGTCACCCCACCGCGCGCCCACGTACTGCCACACCGACAACCCGTAGCGATACGGGAAGTACTTGTCGGGGCGTTCCGTCATCTGCGCGATGGTCGGTAGCGCGTTGTTGGTCACCGCGTCGCGCACCCACGCATCGGTCCACGGGTGCTTGTCGCCGATCGAGAAGTACTCGGCAAGTCCTTCCATGAACCACAGCGGCGGATTCACCATCGCCAGGTTCTGCAGTCCCGCGCCCGCGCGTCCGCGCGAGAAAATATCGAACTGGAACACATGCACCATTTCGTGCTGCAGCACGTGTTCGAAGCTGGCCCAGTCGCCGCTGAAGAACTGCGCCATGCGCTGCCGCAGCGGGTCGGTGACACCGCCGGTGCCTTCGCCCAGATCACCGAAGACGTTACTCTGCGCGAAGTCGCCCGACGAGCCGAAGATGAGGACCGGCTTCTTTTCGCGGAACTGGTGGGCCATCAGGCGCGACAACCGCGCGTACGACCGTTCGGCCATGCGCGCGGCATCGGGCGCCACATCCGCGATCTGCGGGTAATAGTGAACTTGAAAATGCTCGGTTTCGATGACGCGCCAGCGCAGCCGATCGTACTGGACTTGATTCTGCCCGAAGTATTGGGCATGGAGCGGCGAGGCGATCGCGGTGATCGCGAACACCAGAGCTGCTCCCCATCGTGTCCAGCGCTGCGCCTGCGGCATTGACCGGGCTCCCTAAGTGGCGTCGGTGTCCAGAGATACCGGCGTCGCGTCACCCCACAGCCGTTCCAGCTGATAGTACTGACGCAACGTCGGATGAAATACGTGGATGACGGTGTGCGCATAGTCGAGCAGCGCCCAGCGCCCCTGCGTGAGGCCTTCGGTCATAGTGGTAGACTCGCCACCCTGCTTTAACCCTGCCTGGATGTGTTCTGCTACGGCGCGGACATGCGTGTCGGATGTCCCACTGGCAATAACAAAGAAGTCGGTCATATCCGTCACCCCGCGTAAATCGAGGACGAGGATATCGTTGGCCTTCATGTCACTGGCGAGGGCAGCGGCGCGGCGAGCAATGGACTCGCCGGGGCTTGGCGGACGTTCTGCCATGGAATGGAGTCGGGAGAATTCGAGTGATGACGAGCCGCGGTCTTCCTGCGGTACCCCACCGCGTGAATGAAGGTTGCGCATTGGACAGCGACTCGGACAGGGGCAAAAAAAGGGGAGTCCGAGTCCGGACTCCCCCATGTCGGCATGGTGATGCCGATTACTGCTTGATGATCCAGACCTTGATTTCAGGCTTGACGTCGGCGTGCAGGCGGATGCCGACGCGGTAGACGCCGAGCGACTTGATCGGCTCGTTGAGTTCGATCTGGCGCTTCTCGATGTGGAAGCCCTGCGCCTCCAGCTGGTGCGCGATATCGGCCGTGGTGACCGAACCGAACAGTTTCCCCTCTTCACCGACGCGTGCCGCGAAGGTCACGGAGACCTCGGCCAACTTGTCCGCGATCGTCTGGGCGGCCGCGACGCGCTCCGACTCGAGCGCCTCGAGACGGCCCCGTTCCAGCGCGATGCGCTTGCGGTTGCCCGTGGTGGCTTCAAACGCGAAGCCGCGGGGAATCAGGAAATTACGAGCGAAACCGGCGGACACGGAGACGATGTCACCAGGATGTCCGAGCTTGTCGACGGCGTTACGAAGGATGACTTCCATGGGAGCTCCGGGTCCTGCGATAAAGGTGTGTACAATCAGCGCGGCGACGGTCGGCGCGGTTGCGCGCCGGCTCGGAAGTCACGCCAAGTATCTCCCAAGCCCAAGCTGAACGTGACCGCCAGCACGGCGATCACGATCCAGACCGGACCGAGGATCGGGACCAGCAACACCAACACGACCAACGCCGGAATGGCGAGTCGTTCGGGGATCCACCACGTGAGTACGCCGGCGCCCCGCAAGGCGTACAGCGACCCGAAGAAACAGACCAGATTGGCACCGACCGTTCGCCACTCGGCGAGCGTCGGCAACAGCAGGATGGTCACCCCGACGACCAACCCCCAGACCAACTGATCGTTGAATCGTACATCACGGAGCGCACTCAGTTGAGGGCCGATGCGTACCCTCGACAAGCGGTGATAGGCAGCCCACCCCAACGCCAACGCCAACAGCGACTCGAGCGCCAATAATGCTGGCGCAATCGAAACCAGCGGACCGGGGACAAGTCCCCCAGTTGACTCCGCTCCGGAGAGCGGTTCAGCCAGGGCGACCAACAGATTCTCCATCCGTGTGGCGCGCTCGGCGGCCTCGGGGAAGCGCTGGGCGAACCCGCGCCACGACTCCGTGTCCGACCGATCGCGCCAGCTTTGCAACGACTCGCCGAGCCGCCGCTGATACTCCATGGAGAGCATCTGCGCTGGACCGTCGAACAGCGTACTGCCACCGGTTGTGCGGGTGGTGAAGCCGGCGGCCGTGACGATGGCCGCCAGCCCGATCGAGCCCAGCGCTCGAGTGAAGAGCGCCTTGTGCGGCGACGCCAGACACAAGAGTCCGAACGACGCCGCCAGCGTGAGCGCCCACCCGCGTCCGAAGGCACCATATCCCGAAAACGGGAGCGGAACTTTCCAGATCACGTATCCGGCGGCGGCGACCCAGAGCAGGGCCATCACGAGCCGTCCACCTGACCACCAACCGATGATCGCGCAGGACGCGATCGCGACGAGGACAAGCAGGGCAAACTGTTCCACGGGCAGCAGCAGCCGGATCGCTCCGGCCAAAAGCGACAGGGACGCGGGCCAAACCGGCGCGGCGGTGACGAGCACCATGAGCACCAACGCCAGCACGAACCACCGCCACCCACGTTCTTGCGGAGCGGTCGCGGCGAGCTCCGACGCGACCGTTCCGTTCATACTCAGCCCGTCTGACCCTTCACGTACGGCAGGAGCGCGAGGAAGCGCGCCTTTTTGACGGCCTTCGAGAGCTGACGCTGGTGACGCGCGTCGACACCGCTCAAGCGGCTCGGCAAAATCTTGCCGTAGTCCGTGATGAAGCGGGCGAGAAGGCGGTCATCTTTGTAATCGACGTAACGGATTCCCGCTTCCGTGATGGGGCAGGGCTTCTTTTGGCGGCGCATGGTTTAATCCTCGTCGTCGTCGTCGTCATCGCCCGCGCGACGGCGCGAAGCGAGCTCTTCATCGGTGAGCTTCGGGGCACCCAGCTCATGCTCGGCCAGCGAGATGAGATAGCGGATGATCCCTTCGTCGAGCTTGAGCGCACGCTCGAACTCGGGAAGCACAGCGGGGGTCGTTTCAAAACGGGCGATCGCGTAGTAGGCGGTATCGTGGCGGCCGATCTTGTACGCGAGCTGGCGACGGCCCCAATGCTCGATCTCAGCCGGTGCGGCGAGATGCAAAAGGCCCTGCAGCTTGTCCAACTTTTCCAGAATGGCCGCATCTTCGATAGCACTATCGACGATATACACGGCTTCGTAGCGCCGCGTAGGGTTGCGGCGGATTTTGAGCTTTGCCACTCGGCAATCCTCCCTGTGGTCTAAGGTGCCCCCCGAAGTGCCGATCCGCGGGAGGAGGGTCAGAGGAACGGTGAGCAGTTCCAGATGAGCCTTTAACGCTAGCCAGACGGGGGATGGAAGGGAAGGGAGGCGTGCCGTACATTGCTCGCCTATGTGTGGCAGATACGGCTTCGGCAACCCCGCGCGACTTGGAACGCTCCCCCTGGGCGTCACCTTTCCGGCGCTCGCTCCTCGCTATAATGTGGCGCCTTCCCAGGCCGTCCCGTTGCTGCTGCGCGAGGGCGACCGTCGCGAAATCCGCCTCGCTAAGTGGGGACTGATTCCGTTCTGGGCAGAAGATCCCGGCATCGGCCACAAGCTCGCCAATGCCCGCGCCGACGGCATCGCCTCGAAGCCCGCGTTCCGTGCGGCGTTCAAGACGCAGCGCGGCCTCATGCCGGCCGATCTGTTTTACGAATGGCAGGTGGTGCCCGGCCATCAGGGGAAGCAGCCGTGGTGCATCCGACTGCCCGACGACGAGCCGTTCGTGATGGCTGCGCTGTGGGACCTCTGGCAGCCCAAGCACGATCCCATCGCCGATCCGGTGCTCTCCTGCTGCATCATCACGACCGACGCGAATGCGACGATGGAGGCCATCCATCATCGCATGCCGGTCATTCTGCCGCTTGGCGACGTACAGGCGTGGCTGGATCCCGAGACGTCGCCGGCGGAGGCCGCTCGGCTGCTCCGGCCGTACGAAGGGCCGCTGCACGCGTACCAAGTGAAGACGTGGGTCAATGCGACGCGAAACGACGACGCGCAGTGCGCGGCCCCACTGGTGCGCTCCGATGCGCACCGCAGCGAACAGTTCTTCGACGACTGACGCGGCGATTCACGCCTCGCCCCGTTCAGATGACCCTCTGTCGCGATTAAAACCCAAGCCGCGTCAGCATCCCCCCCACGCGCTCCCGTGTTGCTGCATCACGAAACGGGAACGCCCGCAAAAAATCGGTCTTGTTCAGGTAGCCTGCCCGTGAGCGAATTGACACGGCCCAAGCCTTGGCCCGGGGCTCGTCGTCGTTCAGACCGTGCGCCGCGGCGGCGATCATTTCGATGAGCGGATGCGCGCCGGGTGACCGCGCCGCACGTTCCGCCCACTTCGCGGCCTGTGCCGTGTCGTTGAGGGTCAGGTGCGACAGGGCCTTCACGCCCAGCATGCCGTACACCAGTGGGTCGAGCGGGCTCAGGACGAGTGCTGCCGCGATGTTTCGCTGACTCGCGTCCGCGCTCCCAAGCAGGGCCTCGGCCCATCCCATGGAGTATCGTGCTTGCGCGTAGTTCGGGTTCAGTGCGTTGGCTTGCTGCAGCCAGGGCAGGCTGCCTTCCAGATCGTCCTGAAGCCAGCGCGCGCGGCCCATCGTCAGGTGGCCGAACGGATCAAGTGGGTCCCGCTCCAGACATTCGGCGGCGTAGCGCTGCGCGAGGTGTGCTGAGTCCTGCGTGTCGACATAGCGCAGGAAGGCGTTCTGAAAGTGCGTGAATGACAAGCCGGCATACGCGCGCGCAAACTCCGGCTCCATCGTGATGGCCCGTGTAAACAGGCCGGTGGCGATGGCATTGTCAGTCTTGTTGAACCGGTACATGTGACGCAGACCCAGATGATATGCCGCCCAGGCATCAAGGCTGTCAGGCGACTTGAGTAGCGCTCGCTGCGCCTCATTGATAGGAATCCTGACTTCGACGGCACTCGTGACGGCGCCGATGATCTGCTCGCGGATCTCGTGCACGGCGTCGAGCGTACCGCGAAACCGCTCGCTCCACACGATGCCGGGGTCACTCGTGTCGCTGAGTTCGACCGAAATCGACAGCATGCTTCCTGAGATCTCGACGACTCCGGCGAGGCAGTATTGCACATTCAACGCCTTGCGCACTTCGTCGGGGGTCGTGTCGGGCGTGCTGAAGCGGAACGACGAGTTCCGGGCAATGACGAGCAACCAGTGCAGCCGCGACAACGCAGCAATGAGATCCGACGGCAGTGCTTCCGCGATGAGCAACGTTTGCGCCGATGCGCCCACGTGTCGAAAGGGCAGGATGGCGATACTCGGCCGCGCATGCGGGATCGGCACCGCTTCCGGAGCACCCGCCGGATCGGGGAGCGAGACGCTCAGGAGAGTGGTGACATCAGCCATGAAGCAGAAGCCGATGCCGTGCACCGTGCGAATCACGCTTTGCGCTTGTCCATCGTCGCCGACGGCCTGCCGAACAGACTTGATCCGGCTCGAGAGCGCCGACTCCGACACGATCCGTCCGTCCCAGACCGAGGCGCGGATTTCCTGCTTGGTGACCGTCCGTCCTGCATTGACAACGAGCAGCTGCAACAGCGCGAAAACTTGCGGTTCAACCGGCACGCGAACGCTTGATACGCGCAGCTCATACCGGCCAGTGTCAAGCTCGAAGTCCGCGAATCGGTATATCATCGCCCCCAACAGTATCCCTTCGCCCACGAATTCTCCAGAGAATCTCCAGATTGTCTGCAAGCGGCTACAACCGCCGCCGGATAAATTTTCCACATGGACGTGCGATTCGGCACCACCCACTTTACACCGGGACAATACATGATCACGAAAATTCGGATTTCCGCATTCGGAATTGCTCTTTCGCTGTCCAGCGTGGCACAGCTTCTTACCGGCGCGCGCATGGATGCCCAGAGTTCGCCGATCACCCGTAGCGTGACATCGGCGCTGCAGTGGGGACCGTGCCCGGCGATCTTCCCCACGGGGTGTCAGATCGCGGTGCTGAATGGCGATCCGTCGAAGCCGAACGCCGACGTGTTCCTGCGCGTGCCTGGCGGTTATACCATTCCCGCACATTCCCATACCTCGGCGGAGCGCATGGTCTTGGTTGAGGGCCAGCTGACTGTCACGTACAAGGGAGCGGCGGCGGCGGCGTTAATGCCGGGAGTATACGCCTATGGTCCGGCAAAGCTGCCGCATGCGGCGAAGTGTGCGGGCATTAAGCCGTGTACGCTGTTCATTGCGTTCGAAGGGCCGGTGGACGCGATTGCCTATGTAGGGTCGCTCAAGTAACTGCGGCAGCAGCCCGGCGAGTGCGGAGGGGGGCGCTTCGCACTCGCCGGGCGCTACTTCGTGCCGCTGGACCCGCGCAAATACAGGTTGAGCGAGCCAAAGCTCAGTTTCGACTTCATTTGCACCATCAGGCGGCGATCGTCGTCGGTGATCCACACTTCGGCTTTGCCGTTCTTGCTGAAGATGCCCTTCGTCTGAAACGTCGGCTGCAACACGACGGTTTTAAACGTACCGCCCGGCACCGTGATCGTCTCCCGACGCACGACGCGGATACGTACCGGATTCCCCGCGGCCTTGAAGTAGCGCGCGTATTCGTACGACTTGCCCACTTCAAGCGGCAACGTGCGCACGAAGTACAGGAACGATCCGTCGTCGAGCGGATTCGCCACCGTAGGCTCCTCGGGACGATCGTTCTCCTTGAACATGCCGCGCTCCGGGAAGATCTCGTAGCGACGGGTACGCTCGTAACTGCCCTCATCGACATCCTGATGGTACCGCAACGAGTTGAACGTGCTCACGTCGAACCACGACTCGTACAGATCGTTCACCCGATAGAGCGGAATCCCACCGGTGATCTTGAACACGGTGTGCCATACCGGACGGCCGCGCACCTCGGTGATCTCGCGGACCTCCATGCTGCCGTTGCCGACCTTCAGCGAGCCGAAACGCACCTCGTAATCGAGTCGTTCACCGACCTTGAACGGCACCGCGAGCGCGCCGGCGGGGAGTCGCTGAATGACGCCACTCTCCCCCGTGTCCGAGGCTTGCGCCGTGAGCGGATACGAACCGCCCCACAGCACCACCGCGGCCATCAACGCCGAGCATATCGATACGGTCCTCATGGCGACCTGCTACCCAGCGCGGGCGAAAAGGGTCGGCTAGACGTTAAAGCGGAACAGCAGCACATCGCCGTCCTGCACTACGTATTCCTTCCCTTCAGAACGTACCGAACCCTTCTCGCGCGCGTTCTTCCATCCACCGTGCGTGATGAAGTCCGTGTACGACACCGTTTCGGCGCGGATGAAGCCTTTCTCGAAATCCGTATGAATCACGGCGGCCGCCTTCGGCGCGGTGTCCCCGTAATGAATCGTCCAGGCGCGCACTTCCTGCTCTCCCGCGGTGAAATACGTCTGCAAGCCGAGCAGGTGGTAACCCCCCTGAATCAGTCGGTCGAGGCCGGCCGTTTCGATGCCAAGCGAGGCGAGAAATTCGCTGCGCTCCTCAGGCGGAAGCTCTGAGAGTTCGGCTTCGATCTTGGCCGAGAACACTACGATCTCCGCGTGTTCACCGGTGGTGGCGACGGCCGCGCGCAACGCCGTCAGATACGGTCCTTCGTCGCCCGCCAGCTCGGCGTCCGTGACGTTGGCCGCATAGAGCACCGGCTTTGCCGTGAGCAGCTGCAAGCCGGCGATCGTGTGCAGGTGCTCCGGGGCGAGGCCCGCCCGCAACAGCGGCGTGCCTGCGGAAAGTGCTGCGAACGCTGCGTCAAGCGCCGGCAACTCGGCCAGTGCGTCCTTGTCCGCCGCCTTCGCCGCGCGCTTGACCTTGTCGAGCCGCTTTTCCACCGTCGCGAGGTCGGAAAGCGCGAGCTCGAGCTCGATGATCTCTTTGTCGCGGGCCGGGTCGGGGGAACCCATGACGTGCGTCACGTCGTCGTCGGCGAAGCACCGGATGACGTGCACGATCGCGTGGGTTTCGCGGATGTTCTGCAGAAACTTGTTGCCCAGTCCTTCGCCCTGCGAGGCGCCCTTCACGAGTCCGGCGATGTCAACGAATTGCACCGCCGCCGGCACCGTGCGCTTGGGCTGCACGATCTCGGCGAGCTTCGCGAGCCGCGCGTCTGGCACCTCCACCATGCCGACATTCGGGTCGACCGTGCAGAAGGGATAGTTCGCTGCTTCAGCCTTGGCCGAGGTCAGCGCATTGAAGAGCGTGGATTTGCCGACGTTGGGGAGGCCGACGATGCCGAGTTGAAGCACGATTAAAAACGAAGGAAGGAGTACGGAGGAGTGGGGGGGTAGGGAGACGCGACGCGCTCCGCCCGCGGTGAAATGTAGCGGGGGGTGGAGTAATTTATGGGTGCTGTACGGCTGTCGCGCTGGCCGACGCGAGGTGCGAGCGACGTTCGACCCGAACCCGAGGGTGAAAGAACCCCTCCATCCGTGATGCGCGGATGACCGTCCGCACATGCTGAACCGTGGCGCGTTGGATGGTGTGGAGTTTACCCGACATCGGGCGGTGATGGGTGCGCACCTGACGACTCTCTAGCCGAGATCCGGTTAGGCTGCGACGCCCGCAGCCTAACGGCGACGGGACGAAACGCGGTTCACGGGCGAAGTGGTTGTGTTGCAGTGGTTTGCGGAGTTGCGCGCGGGATGGCATCGTCCCGATATGCTGCGGGGAATTGCCTGTATAACGTCCGCCACGCAGGCATTCCCCGCAGGCGAATGGGCGTTGGGCGGCTCAGCGGAAGGACAAGTCATATGACGAACAGCAAGATGTGGCGTGTTCGTGACATCGTACCGTCGATTTCCTACTCCGACGTGCCTCGCGCGGCCGAATGGCTTGCACGCGTCTTCGGTTTGCACGAGCGCGCGGAGCCGCCACAGGACCTTCGTGAGCGATCAACCCTCGCCTACCCGTGCGGCGGAGTAACCATAAGGACGCGGAGGGGACGAGTGGGCGCAGAGGACTGCGGGGTGATAGCGTCTTTCTGATTTCTGGTTTATTGGGCCCGGTCGTAGGGATTCCGCTGCTCCTGATCACGCTTCGCTGACCGAGGATCTGGCTAAAACCGTTTCGCAACCGCAACGTACCGCCGAAGAGCCTCACGAGGCACAACTCCCTCGTCTGTACAGGTACGGCCACCAGGTGGAGTAAGCGTCGCTCGACGGCGCCGGGTGGATATCTTCAACAGGCAGGCCAGAAATGCTGTATACGAGCTCCCGCGCTCCAGGCGGACGCCTTGTTCCTGTCTTAACAGCAGCTCTGCTCATTGCCGCGCCAGTTGCGCAGGCGCAGGTTCTCCCGCCGCATCCCAACGCGCCTAAAGCGAACTGGGTGCTGTTCGACAAGTTCAGTCCCGCAAGCATGCGCGGCATGGTGTTCAGTACAAACATCATTCCGCGCTGGATTGGTGAAACCGATTCGATGTTCTACAGCTGGAAGGATCACACCGGCGAGCGCTGGTTCCTGGTCGATGCGCGGAAGCGCACGAAGCAGCCGCTGTTCAACCATCACAAGCTCGCGACGCAGCTGTCGGTTGCAAGCAAGAAAGCGGTCGAGGCATTTGCGCTTTCGGACGAAGTGAACATGATCAACATCACCCGGGATCACAAAAACCTTCGTTTCTCTGTCGACAGTCAGCGCTTCAACTGGAATCTCGCAACTGAAACGCTGACCAGTATTGGTCGCTATCGCGGTGCCCAGGACTCAATGCTCACGAAGGACGAAGAAACCGACGGCACGATTGGATTTGGTCGTGGCGGTGACGGTGGCGGTGGCGGCAGTGGTCGCGCTGCAGTTCAGGATTACCGCAACTACTCGCCTGACAGTTCTGCATTCGTGTACGCTCGCAACCACAACCTGTACATCGTCGACAAAGGCAGCAACGACACGCTGCAGCTGACGCGTGCAGGAAGTAACGCGTCCAGTTTCGGCGGTCGTGATGATGGGGGCCCTGGACGTGCAGCGGTGACGTGGTCGGGCGACTCGAAGGCGTTCCATATCACGCGCTATGATTCCAGGGGAGTGAAGAACGGGTACAACGTACGGTCGCTCGCTGAGCCACGTCCCACGCTGATGGCCTACCAGTACGCGATGCCTGGCGAAGACGGCATCGCGAGACCGGAAGTGTGGAGCTACGTGCGCGGCGACATCGCAGCCCGAAAGGCGCCGATCGACAAGTGGCGTGATCAGCGACTTGCCGGCACGCCGCAGGTTGGAGTTGTCAGCGGTGGCGGTAATGCTGCTGGCCCCGGCCAGCCGCAGTGGGTCGGAAATAGCGGCACCACAATGCGCTTCGTTCGACGTGACCGCCTTCAACGCAACGTGGAGTTTGTCGAACTCGATGTCGTCGGTGGCGAGAGCAAGGTGCTGGTGAGCGACACGAAGGGAGCTTTTGGATCAATCGAGATCCAGGCGCCGATCTATGTGAAGAAAGGTGGAGATTTCATCTGGTTCTCCGAGCGCGACGGCTGGGGCCACTACTACCTGTACAGCAACGACGGAAAGCTGAAGCGTCAGTTGACGTCGGGTGAATGGCGCGCCGATCAAATAGTCGCGTTGGACAGCGTTCGCAACATCGCGTGGATCCGCGGTCAGGGTCGCGAGAAGGGTGAGAATCCCTATTATCAGCATCTCTATCGCGTCAGCCTTGTCGACGGCAGCATTACGCTGCTCGACGGCGGCAACTTCAACCACAACTCGCTGCTGTCGACCAATCGAAACTGGATTGTGGACTTATCCTCGCGCATGGACACACTGCCGCGGGTGCAGCTGCGTGACGCGTCCAATGGCAAGGCTGTGATGGATCTCGAGACGGCCGACCTTTCCAGGCTTCAAGAAGCCGGCTGGAAGTATGCAGAAACATTCGAGGTGCTCGCGGCCGATGGCGTCACGCGCATCTTCGGCAACATGTGGAAGCCATTCGACTTCGATTCCACGAAGAAGTATCCGATTATCGCGCACGTCTACCCCGGTCCGCAGATGGAGTGGGTGGGCATCGCGTTCAATGTTCCGCCTGACCAGCAGCTGGCGCAGCTTGGCTTCATTGTCATCCAGATCGGCAACCGCGGCGGTTCACCAGGGCGCTCCGCTGCATATCAGGATTTCGGCTACTACAATTGGCGTGATTACGCGCTGGCCGACAAGAAGTACGGGATCGAGCAGCTGGCGTCACGCCACAAATGGATCGACCTCGATCGCGTCGGTATCTACGGCCGCTCAGGCGGTGGCTCTCTGACGGCAACCGCGCTACTCCTTCCGCCGTACAACGAGTTCTTCAAGGTCGGCGTCAGCGAAGCCGGTGGTCACGACATGAACATCTACCAGTTCGGCTTTCCGGAGCAGTATCACGGTCTGAAATGGGTAGCTGCAGCTGATACCGCTCGACTTACGGCCGAAGCACGTTCAAAAGGTCGCACCGCTGAATTCTTCTCGGGAAAGCAAATCGCGGCTGCAAAATTGAGTGTCGGTAATCGCACCGCTGGTGTCGCCGGTCGTGGCGGCGCGACCGGCAATGCCGGCAACGGTGGACGCGCTGCTGTTGCGCTGTCTTCTGCGAATGCGGCGCCCGACAGTGTGTTCTGGATCTACGTCCCGACCAACATCGACATCGCGAGCAACCTGAAGGGCAAGTTGATGATCACGACTGGCGACGAAGACGACAACACCAACCCGAGCCATTCGATTCGCCTTGTCAACGCGCTGATGCAGAGTGGCAAGCGCTTCGATTACTTCCTCTATCCGGGACAGGGGCACGAGTACACACCATATGCGACAGAGTACGCCTTCAGGTTGCAGGCGGAGTACTTCTCGGAGTTCCTGCTTGGCGATCGTGGGTTCCGGAACAGCGCGGATTTCATGGTGCGCAAGTAGGGGTACTGCGTACGACGGTTTCGTGGGGCTCCGTTTAGGACAACGCCCCGGTGCGACACTCGCACTGTGGGGGTTGTGTATGGCTTCGCGGGAACTGCATTACCGCAGAGGCGCGACTGACGTGGCCGGGTGGTGGCATGACGTGGCTTGAGGTCGGTGACAGCCTGTTCAATTTCTCGACGAAGCCGCCCAACAACAGCATGCAGCGGACGGCGCTGCGCGCCGCCGCTGATGCTCGCGTTCGGCAGTCGCGCGACGAACTGTTGCTGACCGGTAAGCATCGGACTTGTGCCCAGCGGTGCCGACCGTACTGAAGTGGTGGGCGCGCGCGTGTGTCACTTTGAGTGGTGGAACATCTCGCCGGGAGCGGGCGGATGGCTCGGCACTTCTGCCGGTGTTTCAGCCATGCAACCGACGGGTAGCGTATTGAAACGTGCGGCCGCCGTGCGCCGCGTCCGCGCACGCGGTCGCTATGTCGACCAGGGAATCCTCAACCTGTGTGCTGGCCTCTCACACGGTTACGCCGCGCCGCAGATCCTGGTTCGCGGGGTGCTCATCCAACTCTTTGACATCCTGGCGACCGCGCCCACGCGATCTCCGTTCGCCTCCCCATCGACGGGCGACTCGACGCCCGCATTCCGCGCCGCACTGAGCCACGACCTTGGCGCATCACTCTATCCGGCGATGCGACGGTACCGGGACTTCTTGCGCGGCGAGTACTTGTCGAGAGCTCGCCCGACGCTCGGTGTGTCCGTGTTACCGAACGGGCAGGCTTGCTACGCCGCCACGGTGCGGCTGCACACTTCACTCGAGTTGTCGGCCGACTCGATCCATCGTCTGGGTCTCGCCGAGATCGCTCGCCTAGACACGGAAATGCGTGGTGGCTGAAGGGCGCTGCCGCCCCTCTGCAATCGAGGAAGTCGAACTTGCCGGCGTGAGTTGTTACTGCTTGCAGCTCCCACGCGGATTGAGCTTCGGCTGATCTACCACCGGTCGTGCCGCCCGATTTCCCAGCTCCAGCGCTACGTCGGCAATCAGCTTCGCGACCCGCTCCATGTGCGGATAGTCGATGTACTGCGGCTCGTCGGTGAGCTGGTGATACGCCGAATGGCCGCCGGTGGTGAAGAAGGTGACCGGGACGCCCCACTTGGCGTACTCGTAGTGATCGCTACGGCAATAGATATTCATCGGATGGTCGTTGGCATCCATACCGTAGTCGAACACCAGGCCGTGCTGCTTCGTCTTGTTGACACTCTCCACCAGATCACCGAGTTCGGTCGAGAGGCGGCGCGAACCGACCAGCTGTACGTAGTCGGGGCCACCGCGCAAATCCTGGCCTTCCTTGGAAATGCCGGTGAGATCGGTGGCCGACCCTCGACCGACCATGTCGATGTTGAGCTGCGCGACGATCGAGTCCCGTGAAACGGTGCTGTGTTCGGTAAAGAACTTCGAGCCCCACAATCCCTTCTCTTCACCGACGTGCCACACGAACAGGGTGGACCGCTTCGGCTTGGTCTTCATCGTGGAGAACCGTTCGGCAATTTCCTGTACGGTCACCGAGCCAGAGCCGTCATCGTCGGCGCCGTTGAAGATGGAGTCACGACGGGTCGGACTCGACTTCCGCATTTCGGCCAGCTCGGCGTTGATCTGCGTGAACTGTTCGGCATTGCCCATCTTGTCGTCGTTCTCGGCACCGCCCGGACGCACGATGCGGTTGAAGATCAACACCGAGTCGTGGTCGACCGCGCGACGCGACATGCCCACGTGATCGCTGTGCGCGCCGACGGCGACATACTGGTGCTTGAGTTTCGGATCGCTGCCTGGCAGGATCGCGATGACGTTGCGGGCCGGGAACGGCGAGGGCGTGACGTCGAGGATCGCCTTCACGTTTACGGTGGCGCCAACGGCACCGGCCTTCAGGTCACTGAGCGGCGACGGGAACAGCTTCGAGATCGCGCCGGCGCCCACGAACAGGCGAGGACCGCCGAAGGCCGGATCGTCCACGAACACACTCGGGCGCAGCACGTAGCCGAAAACGCCGGCGGCCTGCTCCGGCACCACGAGCACGATGCCCGCGGCGCCGGCGGGCACATCGACATCACCTTCCACCGACTGCTGCACGGCGCCCTGCGAGAGAGGCACGGTGAACACCACCAACTTCCCCGCCACTTGCTCGGAGGGAAGTAGCGCACCCTCGCCCATGACGCCGCCGAACACGACCGGCGTGTCGGTGAAGGTCATCGTGCTGCCACTCTTGAAGCCCCACTCCTTGCCCAGTTCGAACGAAGCGCCGCCGGCAATGAACGACGACATCGGATCGACTTTCTTACTCTTGAGCGGCAGCGTCTGGAAGAACGTGCCGCTGTCGCCGGCGGGCTGAAGGCCGAGTCGCTTGGCTTCGCGGGCGAGCAACTCGGTGGCCTTGAAGCTGCCCTCGGTACCGGCCTCGCGTCCCATGAGTGAGTCGTCGGCGAAGACATACAGCCGCGTCATCAGGTCGTCGGCCGTGATCGCGCTCGTGGTCGGGCGCGGCGCGAGTTTGAGCGGTAACGGTGCGCGTGGGGCGGCCGTGGCCGAGATGGGCGGCGGCTTGGGCGCGTCCTGCGCAGCGGCAGTGGCCGAGGCAGTGGCCGAGGCAGCCGTTGCCAGTGCGCCGGCGACCAACAGGCCGCCTATCGAGACGGTGCGCTGCACCGAACGGAACACAACAGAACTCATCGAGCGCTCGAAGACAGAGGAAGACGTGCCACGTGCACCTGCGGTGCGGGTTTCGTGGTGGTCCAGGTTGCCAACAGGGTATCCCGCAGTACCGCGAGTCGCGGGAAGCCACTTTGCCGTGCTCCCGACGTACGGGCCAGACTGCGGGTTTCACTCACCGTCGTGCCGGTGACACGACGGACCAGCACCTCGGCTTCATCCGTGGAACGCTGCTCGAGCCACGCCACAATCGGCTCGCCCCGACTGTCGAGTACTACCGACACTCGGCCAATCGGATCCCCTTCATCGATCCGTATTGGAGTGCCGAAGGTGGCCCCGCCATCGGTGGAGGTGGCCACCAGCACGCGGGCCGTGTCGT
This sequence comes from Gemmatimonadota bacterium, assembly GCA_031363815.1. Classification (GTDB taxonomy): domain Bacteria; phylum Gemmatimonadota; class Gemmatimonadetes; order Gemmatimonadales; family Gemmatimonadaceae; genus Gemmatimonas. The sequence goes on along the minus strand of JANLVC010000094.1, from coordinate 11,023 downwards.
GCGCGGCGGTATACCAGGCCACCACCACCGTCGTGCCGCTGGCGGCCACCTGCGGGCCATTGACGGGGCAGCCGGGGTAGAACCAGTCGTCGGCGTGCACGAGCACCGGCGCACTCCAGCCGCCCACCAGCTCCCGTACGATGGCGATGTCACGGATGTCCTTGTCGGAGCGATCGCGGTAGACGATCACACGGCCCAGCGAACCCTTGGCGGTTGAAGTCTGGCAGCAATCGCAGGTGCGTGCATCGAGCACGGTTTCGCGCGTCAGCGTGCCGCCTTCACGGATGACGGCGGTGCGCACCGTCATCTCGCGGGTGGAATCTTTCATGGCGCTTTTTCGGCCGTCGAGCCAGACAACACCCACGTCTCGTGCACCCTCCGCCCACAGCGACACAAATCCGTGCTCCGCCGGCAGGCCGTCGGTGTGCGGAGTGACCGGCGCGCTCCACGTGCGCCCCTCATCGCTGGAGCGTACGACCCGCACGCCGTACGCATACTTCGACGCCGCCTCGCGCTCGAGCCAGTGCGCGGCGAGATCGCCGTTGGCGAGTGTGGTAATCGCCGGAAAGTCGGCCCAGTTCACGAAGAACGGCCGATCGGCGGCGATCGTGCGCGAGGAATCCCAGGTCGCGCCGTTCCACTTGGCGAGCCGTATCGCGAAGGAGGAGTCGGCGCGTTGCTCCGTCCACGACACGTAGGCCGCACCGCTTTCATCGGTCGTGACGAACGGCGTCTTGCTGCCGGGTGGTGCGGGGCTGGCGATTTCTTCGACGGCGCCGAGGATGGCGGTCGACGACGATGCCGTGGAACCGTTGTCGGTGCCACAGGCGGCGGCCGCGATCATGGCACTGGCGAGAATCAGGCTGCGAACCGGAGAGTGGGGTAGCATGAACGAACGTTGCGCTGCGGGCCCGTCCTGATCAACCATTCGGCATCGATTGGATCCGAATCCGGGGCGCCGACGCTGGGCGATGGACCAAGAACTTTTTTTCGGGGATAGCGTGTGATGCGTTGTGGATGCTGGCAGTGGGTGACCGGGTCGTTGTTCGTGATGGCGGGTCTGGTGGCGGTCCCACTGGCGGGCGCGCAGCGGTCGCCGGCGTCGCAGCGTCCGGACACGATTCGCGGATTGGCATACGACAGCCTCGCGTTCCGGCCGATGGCGGGCGCGCTCATTACCGCGGAACCTGGTGGAGCCACCGCGGCGAGCGACTCGCTCGGCCGATTCACGATCTACAGCACCGAGCGCGTGTCCCGACTGGTGGCGTTTCACGAGCGTGCCGATCGACTTGGCCTGGGGGAATTGGTCGCGTTTCGGCCCGACGGTGACGGCCCGTGGCTGCGGCCAATCGTTGCGACCCCCGGCATGAACACGGCGTGGGCGCGGCTCTGTGTGGGACAGCGCAGGCCGGCCAACGGGATGGGCGGCATTCTTTTCGGGTCCACCACGGCGGCCGACGGCACCACGCGTGTGGCGGGCGTGGGACTCGTGCTGCAGTGGCAGGCGGTGAAGAGCCTGCTCGAAACCACCCCGACGTTCGAAACCATGACGGTGCGCAGCGACTCGCTGGGCAACTACATCTTCTGTGGCGTGCAGGAGTTCGGACCGGCGGCGCTGGTGGCGTCGTCATCGCAGTACCGCACCGACAATGTGCTGGTCGATGCCGACGCGGCCTCACTGCGTCGTGTGGATCTGGTGCTCGGCGCGACCGCCGGCCCGACGTCGGCGGGAACGGTGCAGGGGCGCGTGGTCGACGAGAAGGGCGCCTCGGTGCCGGCGGCCACGGTCACGTTCGGCGGCTTTGCCACGGAGATCATGTCGGGCCCCAACGGTCGCTTCACGATCGCGAACGTGCCGACCGGCAGCCGCATGGTCTCGGCGCGCAAAATCGGCTACGTCACGGTGGCGAAGCAGCTCGACGTGCTCGAGAAGGGCGTGACCGGACTCGAGGTGGTCGTGGAGAAGGGCACCATCGTCGAGCAGGTGAACATCCGCTCCACACGGATCAAGTCTCGTGACGCTACGGAACTCGACGAACGGAAGTCGTCGAGGCTTGGCCGGTTCGTGGATTCAACGCACTTCGCGAAATACGATCGCACGCGGCAGGCGCTCGACTTGTTGCCCGGCATTCGCACGCAGGTTGGGCGCGTGCCCAACGACTTCGTCATTCGCGGCCGTGGCGATTGCCTGGCGTCGCTGTGGGTGAACGCCGTACGCGAGCCGAATACACCCGACAACATGATCGCGCGTTTGCCGAAGGACGAAATCGCCGCCCTGGAGATCTTCAACAACGAAATGCAGGCCCCAGCGCGCTTTCAGACGGCGGGCAATCAATGCGCGGTGGTGGTGCTCTGGACCAAGCAGCACATCAACGCGAAGCGATAGACGGCTTCGCGTCAGGGGCGCAGCGTTAGCGTCCCATGGTGCTCACGGCCTTTTCGGTGCCGTCGGCAATCCACAGTTCGATCGCGGTGCCCATGCGCGGGTAGAGCCCTTCCACGAGTTCGCGTTCGTCGCGCGGCATGGTGTGCAGCACGAAGTCGGCGAGATCGCCGATCGGTCGACGCTCATCGACCGGCTTGATGCCGATACGAAGCCGCGGGTAGGCCGGCGACTTGAGATGCGCCTCGATGCTCTTGAGACCATTGTGCCCACCGGGACTGCCGGCGGCGCGCAGGCGATATTCGCCCGCGGGCACGGCGACTTCGTCGACAATGACCATGAGATCGTCGGCGGCCTTCCACCCTTCCCGCTTGAGATATGGGCGGAGCGCGGCGCCACTGAGGTTCATGAACATTTGCGGTTTGACCAGCTTGATTTTTTTGCCGCCGACCATTCCCTGCGTGGTGACGGCATCGCCGTCTTTCCTCCACGGATCGAAATGCCAATGCCGGGCGAGGTGGTCAACGAGCCACCAGCCCACGTTATGCCGCGTGTGTTCGTATTCCCGGCCGGGATTGCCGAGTCCGACGATGACTTTCATGCGCAGGGGTAAACGGGCGGGGCGCGGAATGCGCCAGCGTGGGGTGACCATGCTGAACGGACTCCGCGCCCCGTACGAACGAGCAGAAACGAACGAACGTCGAGATTACTTCTCGTCGGCCTTGGGCTTCGCGCGAATGACTTCCGGCTCGGCAGCGCCGTCGACCACCGCTACCACGGCGACCTTCGGAACCTGAACGATGCAGACCGTGTTGCCAGGCTCGTCGAGCACCTTGATGCCGGCGGCGAGCACGAGATCGGACACGTGCAGCGACTTGCCGACCTTCAGCGCCGACACGTCGACGTCGATGTGGTTCGGGATCGATGAGGGATCGACTTCAACGTGGAGCTGGTGCATGATCTGGTCGAGCAGACCGCCTTCGAGACGCACGCCTTCCGGCACGCCGACGTACACGATCGGGATTTGCACCGACACTGTCTCACCAGCCACGAGCTCCTGGAAGTCGATGTGCGTGATCGTGCGCTTGAACGGGTGACGCTGCACTTCGCGGATCAGCGTACGAGCGGTCTTGCCGTCGATGTCGAGCTCGATCACGGTGCTGCTGATCGCAATGGTCTTCAGGAGCTTGTCGGTATCGCGCGTGTTGAGCGTGAGCGACTGCGGCTCGCGACCATGGCCATAGATCACGGCGGGAATGTTGCCGGCCTGACGGATCTTGCGAGCGGCGCCCTTGCCGGTTTCGGCGCGAACGGATGCGGAGAGGGAAGCGGTAGACATTGGGACAGACCTCTGAAAAAAGTGGTTCGGGAGTAACCGGAAATGGTCGGCCCGGCCGTTATTCGAACAGCACGCTTACCGACTGATCGGCGTGCGTGAATCGGATCGCCTTCGCCAGCAACTCGCCCACCGAGAGCACATGCAGCGACGGAAACCGACGCTCGGGGGGGAGATTGATGGAGTCGGTGACCACGACTTCCTTGATCGGTGCGTTGGTGAGCCGTTCGACGGCGGGGCCGCTGAACAGCGCGTGCGTGGCGCACACGTAAATGTCGTTCGCCCCGAGATTTTTCAACGCCCGGGCGGCTTCGGATACCGTGCCGGCGGTGTCGATCATGTCGTCGGGAATAAGACAATCGCGGCCTTCGACTTCACCGACGACGTTCATCACTTCGGCCACGTTGGCCTTGGGACGCCGCTTGTCGATGATGGCGAAGGTGGCGTCGAGCCGCTTGGCAAAGCCACGCGCCATTTTTGCCGATCCCACGTCGGGGGCCACCACGCAAAGGTCTTTCAGCTCCTTCTTGCGGAAGTAGTTCGTGAACACCGGCGCCGCATACAGGTGATCGACGGGCACGTCGAAGAACCCCTGCAGCTGGTGCGCATGAAAATCGAGACCGAGGACGCGATCGGCGCCGGCGGTCTCGATGAGATTGGCCATCAGTTTGGCGCCGATCGCGACGCGCGGCTGATCCTTGCGATCTTGGCGGGCGTATCCCGTGTAGGGAATGACGGCGGTGACGCGGGCGGCCGAGGCACGGCGCGCGGCGTCGATGAGCAGCAGCAGCTCGAGCATGTTTTCGCCCGGCGGATTCGTGGGTTGCACCACGAACACGTCCGCACCACGGATGTTCTCATCGATGCGCACGAACACTTCTCCGTCGGCAAAACGCGTGCAGGTCACCTTGCAGAGCTCGGTGCCCAGCATTTTCGCGATTTCTTCGGCGAGCGGCTGGTTGGCCGTGCCGGAGAGAATCTTGAAGCCGCGCGCGGACGGGGACGGAGCGTCCATAGACGGAGTCATCCGAGGGTCTCGACCAGCGTGAAGGGTGTTGATACGGAAGCGAGTACAAATGGGGCGGAGTGTCGCCGGTACCTCGCGAGAGGCGCGGCGGCTCCGTCCCGAGCCAGCCTTGAAGCATAGCCAGGTGGTCGCCGCAGAGGGAGTGGGCAGGGATCAGCTCGTCACGGCGTTCGAAATGTACGGCGCGGCGCCAACTGGCGGTGCTCTCTCTCACTTCTTGACGTGCTATGCGCTCTCCTGCTGTCCACTACGTCCTGTGCGCGTTATTTTCGGTCACAATGACCGGCCTATCTGCTCTGCCAGCAAGCGCGCAGGGCACCGAGGGGTTCGTGGCCGGTCAGGTCCTGTCGGCCTCGGGCACGGCGGTCGTTGGCGCCACCGTGACCGTTCGTCAACGCGGATACCGCACGGCGCAGGGCCGCGGGTTGATGCGCAATCTCGGCGATCGCGTGACGCTCGATCTGGCCTTGTTGAGGTATCGACCACTGCGTTGGCGGCCCTCGATGTGCGCGCCGACCGCGAAAGCAAGCGCGCGGAGCGCATCGGGGGCAGCACGGTGGTGACCGAACGTGTACAACCGGAATCAGGCGTTGGCCACGAACACGAACTTTCTCGGGCAGAAGATCACCACGTTCGACAACCTGCAGTTTGGCGGTTCAATGGGCGGTGCGCTGGTGAAGGATCGACTGCACTCCTTTGTGGCATACGATCGTCAGCAAGTGGCCGAACCGTTCTCCACGCTGCAAGTGGAAACGAACGCAGATTGGGCCCGTTTGCAGGGCACCGCTGAGGGCGATTTGACGACCCCCACAACAGCTGACACAACAGCGCCGTCTGGAGCGGACGCGCGCAAGGAGGCGTAACGCAATGGTACTGAAGTTGATAGGCCCACTCGGAATCGAACCGAGATCTCCGGCTCCAAAGGCCGGGGTAATAACCGTTATACGATAGGCCACCCGTCAATCAAGGTATGCTATCCTGCGAATGGACCGCGGACAAGCGCGTCCCGCTCCCAGTCGTGCAAAAGCCGCGCGTCCCGGGCCCGCAACCCCTCCGCGAAAGGCCCCAACAGGTGGACAATGCTGTTGGCGTAATAGGTGATCAGTGGCCGACCGTTCGGCAGGATCAAGAAGCCGTTGCCGGTTCGGGCGATGACGCGGCGCATCCGAAGCATGCGGTAGGCCCGATCGAAGGTCTCTTCAATGTCCCGGTCGGCCTGCAGCACCCGCCCGTTGAACTCCCTGAGTACGTCGCGCATGGCCGACATCCGCTCCAGCAGCGCCGCTCGCGACACGAAATCGGCATCGAAACTCTGCAGGGCGGCGCAGGCCAGCGGAACGGGCGTTACTGGGATGATGGCGCCGATCCGCTGCAGCACGTCATCACAAAAGTGCTGCACCCGTGACAGGCGATCGCCGCGGGGGGCGTCAAACAGCGAAACCCCCTCGGCCTCGAGGCCGGTCAGCCATGCATCCACGGACACGGGGGTGCCAATCGTGACGGCGGCGCGCCCGTAGCGGCGCCACCGGCGGGTCACCAGGCGGCCGAGGTTCCAGAGGATGAAGCGTCCCACGTTGGCAGCCTGCGCGATCCGATCACTGGCCGGCACCGGCCGCCGGGTCTCGAGTTCGCGCAGCAAGGTGCGGTCTTCGATGACGCGGTCATAGTTGATCCCCACCGGCACCACGTACATGCGCGATCGCACCTCCGGATCGCGCGCGACTCCCAACGCGTAGTCGAGCAGCCCGATCTTGGCTGGGCGGAGCGCACCGTCGCGCGTGAGACCACCTTCGGGGAAGATGCCCTGCGTCACCCTGTTGCGCGTGATCAACTGCACGTACGACTGCAGCACCGCATGATACAACGGTTCGCGATAGCGTCGACGGATGAAGTACGAACCGAAGCTCTTGAACAGCACTTCAAGCGGAAAGGCACGTGCCCACTCGCCGACGGCGTAGGAGATCGAGACCGCGCCCATCATCACGTACGCCACCAGCACGTAGTCGGCGTTGGAGCGATGGTTCATGAGATAGATCACGATGGAGTTGCGCGGCACAGCGCGGAACGGATCGGGCCGCTCATACTCCACCGACACTTTGTAAAACAGGCTCAGCGCGGCGCGACTTACCCAGTAGCCGAGTCGGTAGTACGCCAGAATGTTGAAGAACGGAACGATCTCATCGAGATAGCGACGCACGCGACGCCACGTGTCGTCCTCGGACGCCCCGGTGTCTGCGACATGCGCGCGAACGGCAACGGTGATGGCCTCGTCGGCGAGCAAGGCATCGATCACATACGCTTTTCGCGTGAGCTTGTAGCGATCGATACGCACGCGCGCTCGCATCACCGTACGTCGTCCGGCGCGCCGGGCGTACCCGTGCGCGAATCGGCGCGTCGCCCAGAGGGCGCCGGCCACAACCAACAGCGACAGGAGCGCGGCTACGACGCGGGCCACAGCCACGCCGCGCCGCGAACGCCGCTCGAATCTCCGTGACGATTTCGCACAATCGACGTGCGCAGCTCATTGGAAAACACCCAAGCGCGAAGCTGGGCCGCGAGGTCCTCGGCGAGTCGGGGAACGTTCGACAGTCCTCCGCCGAGCACGATCACATCGGGATCGAGCAGATTGATCACGGTGGCAAGACTGCGCGCGCTGCGCTCGACGAGGCGGGCACGCGTGGCCATCGCGTCGACATCACCGGAGGTGGCGGCCGCCATGATGTCGGGCGCCGAAAGCAGCTGAGCAGTGACACGCTGATGGTCGGCCGAGACCGCCGGCCCTGAGATCCAGCTCTCGATGCAACCGTGCTTGCCACAATAGCAGGCCGGACCCGGCAACTCATGGTGCTGCGGCCACGGCAGGGGATTATGGCCCCACTCACCGCCAATGAGATTGCGCCCTGAGAGGCAGCGTCCGCGCACGACGATGCCCCCGCCGACGCCGGTGCCCATGATGACCCCGAACACCACCTCGGCGCCGGCCGCTGCACCATCGCTCGCCTCGGAGAGCGCGAAGCAGTTGGCGTCGTTCTCGAGCCGCACCTCGCGCTGGAGTTGCGCGGCGAGATCAGCGCCGAGCGGTTGGCCGATAAGCCACGCGGAGTTTGCGTTTTTCACGCGACCCGTGTCCGGCACTACGGCCCCGGGAATGCCGACGCCGACGGTGCCGCGCTGTCCGGTGGCCAATTCCAGCTGTGTGACCAACGATGCAATAGCGACGATCGTCTGGTCGTAGGCGCGAGGCGTGGCGACGCGCTGACGCGCGAGCTCCCGTCCCGTCGCGTCGAGCGCAACCGCCTCGATCTTGGTGCCGCCCAAGTCAACCCCGATCTGCATGGCGGAAATTGTCGTCGGTGAACGCTGCGCGCACCAGCGGGAGCAAACAAAGTTCTCGCGCCGCGTACACTGGCTGGCACGCGTGGCCGGACGTAATCTCCGTGGATGCCGTCTCCCACCCCCAAGCCGATCGATCTCGACACTGCTCTCGCCGCTGAGGGCAGAGAGTATACGGGCGAGCATCTCGCAGCGGCGGCGGCGTTGCGTGAGGAAATGACGGGCACGCGCGCCAGGGTACGTTGGTATGCGCTGGCGGTACTGGCCGCAGTGGGTGGCGCCGCCCTGGTTTTGATCGCCTTCCACAAGTGGGGCGTGCTGTTCCCCTCCTTGGCTGGTTTCACAATGGTGCTGTTGGCCTCCGGTGGCATGGGGCCGTTGCTCCTCGCTGGCTGGGGCGCCGCCACGATGACGTTGTTCGACGCCGAGTATGCGCAGGCGATTGTACCGAGCCCCGAGGGCTACCGGCTGGCTACCTACTACGCCTTGACTCTGGTCACCGCGTTCCTTGGCGGACGGCTGCGAACCAGTAGGCTACGCACGCTTGAGCGCGAATCGCGACTTGCCGCTGCGCTGGTGCGGGTGCAGGAGCTGTACACGACGACACAGGGACTTCATGTCCGGCAGCGTGCCGAGCGCGACCTGCTGGAGGGGATTCTCGCCACGAGCATCGCGGGTGTGATCGTGGTCGATATCGCCGAGGCTATCATCTTTGGGAATGCGCGCGCGGAAGACGTGCTGGGCTTGCGGGCGAGCGAGATGAAGGGTCGCCGGTTCGATGCGCCGGAGTGGCATCATACCGACCTGGACGGAGGGCCGTGGCCTGCTGAGCAGCAGCCGTTCGCGCAAGTGCTGCGTACAGGAGAGCCCGTGTTCGATGTGCGTCACGGCATCGAATGGCCCGACGGCAGACGCAAACTCTTGTCGATCAACGGCGCGCCGCTGTTTGACGAGCACGGCGTGATCGAAGCGATTGTCTTCGGCGTTACCGATATCACGGACGTCATCGTGGCGGAACGCGAGCTGCGGGCTCGCGATAAGCGGCTCGAACAGATCACGTCGGTGATGCCGGGCATCGTGTATCAGTATGCCCGTACCGCCGACGGACAGGAATCCTTTCCGTTCATCAGTCGATTCGCCGAGCATGCGATCGGCGTGGACGTGGAAACGATCATGTGTTCGCCCGCCGTTGTCTGGCGTCGTGTTCACCCCGACGACATGCCGGGCTTGCTTGAGTCGACCGCCCGCTCGCAACGCGATCTCACGCCTTGGGTATACGATTTCCGCGTCATCGACCGCCAGAAAGAGGGGCATTGGCGGTGGTTGAGCGGACAAGCGTCACCGCAACGCAGCACTGACGGGACGACGCTGTGGAACGGTGTGTTCATCGACGTCACCGATCGTCGTCGGCTGGAAGATGAGTTGCGCCAGGTGCAGCGCATCGAGAGCGTCGGCCAGTTGGCCGGCGGCATCGCGCACGATTTCAATAACGTGCTCACGACGATCATCGGCGAAGCCAGCCTGCTGGCGTTCGATGCGGAGCCCGGGGGTGATGTCGCCATCAGTGCCGGGCAGATTCGCGCGGCGGCTGAATCCGGTGCGGCGTTGAGTCGGCAACTGCTCGGTTTTGCCCGTCGTCACGTGATGGCACCGCGTACGGTGGAGGTCACCGAGATCGTGGATCGTGCGATCCCGCTGATCCGGCGATTGCTCCGCGAGCGCATCAGCCTTCAGCTGGATATCGCCAGCGATGCCGGCCGCGTGCGTGTGGACCCTGCGCTCTTCGATCAGGTGCTGATGAATCTGGCCGTGAACGCCAGCGATGCGATGCCGGACGGTGGTGTCTTTTCGATCCACTGTGGCCGGCACGCCGAGGCTGACTCATCGATGGCACTTCCCCATCCCCCAACCGGCGCGGTCGTCGTGTTCGTGATCAGCGACACCGGTACGGGCATGACCGAAGAGACGCGACTCCGCGCGCTGGAGCCGTTCTTCACGACCAAGGACGCGGGCAAGGGATCTGGACTTGGGCTTGCCACGAGCTACGGTATCGTGACGCAGGCTGGTGGCACGATGACGATCAGCTCGGTCGTGGGGCAGGGTACGGTCGTGAAGATCGTACTGCCCGCCGCCGAAGGTGCGGCTGACCTGGCAGTGGTTCCGGAAGCGCCGGCGGCCGACGGCCATGAGACGCTGATGGTGGTCGACGATGACGAGCCCGTTCGCCGCGTGACGGCGGCGACGCTGCGCCGACGCGGCTACCACGTGCTCGAAGCACCGGGTGGCCTCGAGGCCCTGCGCATCGCTCGCGCCCTCGGCCGCCCAGTGGACTTGCTCGTGACGGATGTCGTCATGCCCGGCATGACGGGCGTGACGTTGGCGCGCGAGTATCTCGCGGAATCGCTCACCACGCGCGTACTGTATCTGTCGGGCTATCCCGAGGGGACTGTCACCCAGCACGGCATCGTGCCGGACGGCGTCGAACTGCTCACCAAGCCGTTCGATATTCAGGAGCTGTCACGCCGGGTGCGGAGTCTGCTCGATCAATCATAGGGCGAGTAGTCGCCTGCTTATCGAGGCGCGCGCGCCTCGATAAGCGCGCTGTACAGCATGGTCTGGAATCGACCGGCCACCTCGGTACCGCTGGGGAGCTGATTGATCATGAACACGATGACCAGTCCCTCGGCGGGATCAACCTTGTAGTTCGATCCGTAGGCGCCGCCCCAGCCGAACGCGCCGACCGCGTCCAGGCCGTTGGCGCCGAATCGATCAGTGGTTTCGAAACCCAGACCGAACCCGAGGCCGGTGGTCGAATTCAGCGAGCCGGACTGGTTCGTCGTCATCAGATCGACCGTGCGCGGGGAAAGGACGCGGACGCCGCCGAGCGTGCCGCCGTTGCGAATCATCTCGAGGAATCGCGCGTAATCGCGCGCCGTGGACAGCA